>CAVRNL010000073.1:0-131207 GCA_963722485.1 uncultured Acidobacteriaceae bacterium | reverse complement strand
GTTGAACTGGTCGCCAAAAAAGTTATAGTCGAAACGGCCGTGAGCGCCAGCAAGAGACGCGTAGCCGTTGGCCGTTCCGAAATTTCCTCCGTCGGCGCCAAAACGCAGCTCCGGCTGCGCAGTGCTTCCGATGCGCGTCCACACCTGCACCACGCTGGTCATGGCATCGGAACCGTACAAGGTGCTCTGCGCGCCCCGCACAAATTCCACACGGTCCGCTTGCGCCAGCGGCAGGGTGCCAAAGTCAAACGTTTCGCCCGGGGTGTCGACCGCAACCCCATCGACAATCACTTTGTTGTAAGTGGACTCGCCGCCGCGAACAAACAGAGACGAGATTCCGCCGCGCTGCCCCGCCGTATTCACGACCGCGCCCGGCAGGAAGCGCATGGCGTCGTCCGCGGCCACCGGTTGCATCGCTTCCAACTGCTGGCTGCTCAGCGCGTCAACGTCGGCGCCCGCGGCCTGGCTGGGAACGGGAGTGCGGGTCGCGGTCACGACCACGGTTTCCGCTGCCGTTGCCAGGCGAAGTTTGATGGTGATGACGTCAGCAGTTGGGGAAAGGTCCACCGTCTCTGGCGCGAAGCCCGGAGCTAGCACCTGGACCCGATAAGAGCTCGATGCTTCCACTCGAAAAATCACCAGCCCTTCGGCGGATGTGCTTTGCACGGCGGCGGGAACGGCCTTCCCCAGCTTGAGCAATTGCACTTCGGCGCCGGTGACGACGGCGTCTTGAGGATCGACAACCTTGATTTTGATTTCGGCGGAAGCGGCAGCCACCAGACCGATGGCCAAGAGGAAAAATATACTGGCGAATATACGAGAAAACCGCATGTCACGTCTCCTTTATCACGCGAAAGGGGTTGGTGTGGGCGGTTCACGCCGGTCTCCTGGCTTTGCGAGTCAGAACGTGAGCGTTCGCTCGAATGAGCTTCAGCCCAGCATCCGGCTACTACAACCGGCCTTCCCGGGTTGTCCTGTTTGGGCAGCCCCAGTGACCGGTTGCGATTTCCTCGCTTACAGTTGCGCGGCAGCGCGGGATTTACACCCGCTTCCCATAGCGCCAGCGTGTCGCTGGCCTACGATCATGCGCGAACCTAATTTTTAGAAAGAACAAAAAGCAGCAGCCCTGCAAATCTACCGGGCAGTCCGAGAAAAAGTCAAACGGCAGTGGAGCGACGGGCGTCTCGCGAGCCTGCCCGGAGCGATCGAAAGGTCGGGTGGCCGGGCGGAGACGCCCGGCTCTCCACTTTAGTTCTTGACGATGGGAAACTCTGCCGATCCGACTCGGGCAACGTTAGCCTCGGCGAAGCGGGTGACGCGTTCGAGCGCGGCCTGCAACTGCCGCTGAAACTCCGCCATTTGCGCATCATCGGCGTCGGCGGGAACCTGTATCTTGGCGCTAAAGCGCACCAGAGCCTTCGAAAATGGTTTTGGGATCAGCAGCGCATCCCATGTATTCAGCACCCAGGCATGGCTGAGCGCCACATAAAACGCCGCCATGGGAAAAGCGCTGGCTCGCGACAGCAGCACCGGGCCGGGCTTGGCCACGTATTTTGGTCCCCGCGGACCGTCAATCGTAAACGCCACCAGGTTCCCCTGTTCCAACTGGCTTTTCAATCCCAGCAGGGCTTGCGCGCCGCCGCGGCTGCTCGATCCGCGCACCGCGACGAAGCCGAGCTTTTCAATGGTCCGAGCAATGTATTCCCCGTCGAAGCTGCGGCTCACCATCACCGCGATCCCGGTCTTTCTCCACAACCAGGCGCTGGCGAATACTGCCCGGTGCCAGAAAGAATAGATCACCCGCTTTTCGTAAGTCGCGTTCGGAGGCAAAGGCGGCTCTTCCCACGATATGGAATAGCGGAGTGTCGGGCCGATCAGCGAAATCGCCAGATAACTAGCCCAACTGATGAGCCACAAAAGAATTCTTTGCCGCAACGAGAAGCGGGGCGTTTCCAAGACAGAGGGCTGTTCCGGCTCGACCGCAGCTGAAGAAGAACTCACGCCGATATTGTAGCCGGGAAGGGAAGGTTTAACTGACGACTGAAAGCTGAGAGCTGAAAGCGGGGCCCCTACGCTTCCAGATATGCCACGATCCACTCGCGTAACCGTTGCCGCCGCTCGTCGGTCGAGTCAAAGCGAATCCCGAAGCTCTTGTTGGGATTCTTCCACGAGACCTGCCCGCGCACCCAGACGCGCGGCAGCGTCAGCAGAGAAAACGACACTTCCACCTGGCTTCCTTGTTCGGGCACATGAGTGCCCTTGAGCGACATCCCCCCCGAACTGATCTCCTGGCTGGTGGCGGTGATGCGGGCGCCGTCGGTCATCACGATTCCGACCTCCGTCATCACCGGAATGCGCACGTAGCGGCGGAATTCGTGCAGCACCAACATTCGCGTCGAGCGCACCAGTTTCATCGCCGCCGACCGCTCCAGCGGTTCGTGAAACACCGCGTTGAGGCACAGCTTCGAATAGCGCATGGCGTCTTGTGCCGACCCGCCCAGCCCGTAAATGATGATTCGGCTGTTGGAAGCCGATCCTCGCGCCAGCTCGATGATGCTGCCGGCTGCTTCTCCCAGCGCTAAAACGCAGGCTTCGAACTTCTCGTGTTGCAGCCGGTCCATGTGTTCGCGCCCAATCGAAACCGTTTCGATTCCAGATTGACGGAAGCACTCCGTCAACATCTGCGCAGACGCCTCGGGTAAGTCAAATAGCGCGACGCGGGCAGCCGTCTTTCGATGCACGGGAATAGGGGTGAGAACGGTACCAGTCGAAATAGGCATGAGTCCCAGGGGATGAACTCCTTCTAAAAGCCTATTCTGACGGGCTTTCTCACGGTTGCATAGGTTTCGAAGGGGCCTGGTCCCTGTCCTAAAGTGCCATTACGGAAGTTGTACTCGGAGCGGTTACTCCTACTCCCTTCGTTTCTCGGCGGTGCGCCGACGGCTCGATCAAACTCGTATGGACTCGCGTTTCTACCTCCGCTGGTTTGCGTTCAGGTAAGATGTTGCCATCGTTGGCACGGGTAGCCGCAAGCTAGAACATGATCACTCTCAACGACATCCAGTCGGCCTTGGGCCGCATTCGCAACTCTATCTATCTTTCACCCTGCGCTCGTTCGGAGACGTTTTCCGAGTCCACCGGCAACCAGGTTTATCTGAAGCTCGACAACTTGCAGCGCACCGGCTCCTTCAAAGAGCGCGGCGCACTGAACAAGTTGCTCTCGCTCAGCGCCGAAGAACGGGCCCAGGGGGTGATCGCAGCCTCGGCTGGAAATCACGCCCAAGGAGTTGCCTACCATGCCGGCAAGCTCGGCATCCGAGCCCAGATTTGCATGCCGCTGACCACGCCGCTCATCAAGGTTTCGGCAACACGCGGCTACGGCGCGGACGTGATCCTGCACGGCGCCAACTACGATGAAGCTTGCGAAGAGGCGCTCCGCCGCGGTGCGGCTGAGCATCTCGCCTTCGTCCATCCCTTCGATGACGACGTCGTCATCGCCGGTCAGGGCACGATCGGCCTGGAGCTCCTCCAGCAGCATCCCGACCTCGAAGCCGTCGTCGTCCCGATCGGTGGTGGCGGGCTGATTGGCGGCATCGCCTGCGCGCTGAAAGAATCGAATCCCAAAATTCAAGTTCTCGGAGTTCAGCCTTCGCGCCTGCCCTCCATGAAAGTGGCCGTCGCCGAAGGCAAGCCCGTGACGCTGCAGGCGTCGTCCACCATCGCCGACGGCATCGCTGTGCGGCGCGCCGGTGAGCGCACCCTGCCGCTGGTTCAGAAGTACGTGGACGACATCGTCACCGTCGAAGAAGAAGAAATCGCCAACGCCATCCTGCTGCTGCTGGAGCGCGAAAAAACTCTGGCCGAAGGCGCGGGCGCGGCGGCCCTCGCGGCGCTGGTCAACCGCAAGCTGCCTTTCGTCGGAAAGAAAGTTGCCGTGCTGGTCTGCGGCGGAAACATCGATGTCACCCTGCTCTCCCGCATCATCGAGCGCGGCCTCGTCAAAGACGGACGCCTGGTGCGCCTGCGCGTCCACTTGCCCGACTATCCCGGCGCGCTCAATCGCCTGACATCGATTCTGGCGCAGCATCGCGCCAATATCGTCGAGACCGACTACGACCGCGCGTACCACGGCGTGGGCCTCGGCGAGACCGCAATCGAAATCACCATGGAAACTCGCGGCCCCGACCACATCGCCGAAATCATCTCAGCCCTGGGCGCGGCGGGATATACGCAGGAACGGGTGTTGTAAAGCTTTCCACCGGCTGGGGGTGCGCCACTTCTCGTGCCTTTCGAGAAGTGGCCCGCCGAACTGACGGCTCTGCTCTACGCAGCCGTAAGTTGGAGGCACTTTAGAGAAACCCGCGTTATACTCCCTGCATTATGTGCGCCATCCGCCAAGGGGGGAATAGAGATTTGTTTAGACAACTTATATCAAAGAAGGTGCGGGTTTTTGGTCGTCGTATCTTTGTCTTGTTCGTGGCGTGGTACTGCTTTAAGGCGATGGGCATGGAGAAAAAAGCCGAGCGCATGTATCAGGAGATTCACAGATGGCCTGTCACAGAGGCTGTTATTGACACGACTTCTGTATCTTGGAAAGATGTCCATTGGGGCGGCTATCGTTGTTGCCCCAAACTTCGCTACAGCTACTCCATCGCTGGGATCAACTATCAAGGGAGTAATTCGATTTTTGATTTTACTTGTTGGCCGAGTGGATACGACTTTATTGCCCAACACAAGCCTGGTACGACAATCCAGATCGCTTATGACCCGAAAGACTTGAACACTAGCCTTGTACTCTTCGACATACAACGACCCAGTTCTCCTTGGCTGAGTTGCATCGTAGGTGTGTTCTGCTTGGCATTATTGGCGCTGGACTTGTCTGGATTCTGGGAAAAGGAAAAAAAGGGAGAATAGGAGGAAGAGAATGGTACCTAGTGGCAGACGGCACGTTTCCCTGATCTCTCCAGGGCGGGCTCAACCCGTGTCCACAGCCTATTGAATTTCTCGGCGTCTCGGCGGTGAAACTTATTCAAACTGCTTCCGAAATCTCCCCAACTGGTCCTTCACGTCCGAAACTTCCCGCCGCAGTTCCGCCACTTCTTCCTCCAGTCGAGCGATGCGCTCCGCATCCGCTGGATTGCGCTCAGCCGTCGCGCCCGCCTGCACCGGCATTTCCGCTTCCACCACATCCCCGGCAAGCAGATGCGCATATCGAAATTCTTTTGTTCCCGGCTGTCGGCGCAGCACCTTCGCCAGCGGCGGTTCGCGCTGCATCAACTTCTGCAGCGCCGATTGCACATCCTCCAGCGTTTCGAAGCAAAACATGCGCTCGGCGCGTCCGCGCAGTTCGCCGGGAGTCTGCGGGCCGCGCAGCAGCAGCACGCACAGCACGGCAATTTCCGGACGCGTGAAGTTAAACACTTCCTGCAACCGCTGCTCGTATTTGGTCACGCGGCTGTCGGCGCCGCGCGCTGGGCCCGCCATGCGCTGCTGCTGCAGACCCTCCAGCGCATCGCGCACCGCATCTTCGTCCAACTGCATCACCGGATCGCGGTTCGTCTTCTGGTTGCACGCATTCACCAGCGCGTTCAGCGACAGCGGATAGTATTCCGGCGTGGTAATGTCTTTTTCGATCAGCGCCCCCAGCACGCGGACTTCGGTTTCCGTCAGCTTGATTTCCATAAATCTTATTCATTGTACCGAGTCGCCAGAACGATGGAGCGACGACAAGAGCCTGCCCCGAGCTTGTCGAAGGGACGCCCGGCTTTCCATCGGCTAGGCACGGTATACTCAATAGTTTGCCGGACGCATCCAATAGAACCAGTTGCCGGTAGCCAGTTGCCAGTAGCCAGTCTTGAAACGGCAGATGGTGTTCCCCGTTTACCAGACTTCAGACTAAGGCAGAGGGCGCGAGTGGTTGCCGGACTGGCAACTGGCTACTGGCAACTGGCAACTGCATTTCAAGGAGGAATCGTGAGGAGATACCTGGGAGTTTTGGCCGGCATGGCGGCGCTGTGTGTGATGTCGTGGGCACAAGTTCCGGCCCAGGCTCCGCCTCCAGATCAAACTCCGGCCCCAGCTCCAGAGCCACTTCCGATTCCCACTCCGGCTGCCAACCCCGCCCCCGCCCGCCCATATCCGCGTCTCGAACTCTTTGCTGGCGGTACGTATGCCGAAGCCGGTCTTTTCAATGCTGGACACTGGGCGGGATTGCCCGGCTGGGACGCTTCTCTCGGCCTGAACGCGGCCCGCTGGTTCGGAATCGTAGTGGAAGGGGGCCAATACTTCGGAACGTCAAAGATTCCGACAGACACCCCGGAGCCATTTCCTCCGTGTGGCGGGCAGAACGGTTTCTGCCCGGGCACTTATCCCACGTTCGACGTGACGACGCGAGAGTACAACTTTCTTTTCGGCGCGCAGTTTGCCCGCCGCAGGTATGAACTCTGGACGCCGTTTGGTGAGCTCCTGTATGGACATCAGGGCACGCGCGGCCAGGCGAGCGGAGGTGGTGCTACGTTCAAGGAAATCGGCACCGGACGGGCGCTGGTGGCTGGCGGCGGGCTCGATCGCAAAATCAATGAGCGCTTCGCGTTGCGGTTCAAAGCCGATTATTTCCAGACCGGTTCCCAGTTTCCCACGTTCGCGAAGAAGAAGCAGGACAACTTCCGCTTCTCGGTGGGCATCGTCATCCGCAACGTGCACAAGAAGAAGCGCACGCTCGAAGATGAAACTGATGCCGCACCCTAGTGTAGTGCGTCAAAACAGATCGACGTTTATGATTCGCTGACTTCCCGGTGATCCTCTGTGTCCCCCCGTGGTTAAAGCCTTTGACTTCCTCGTCAAACACCAAACTTCATATCGGATCGAGACGAAACATAACCATCGCTATTTTCAACGCACTACTTTTAGGATCTGGGAGCCACCTGGAGGCAGTTGAGCATCGCTGTAGCTGGGTCGCGCGGTGACACAGGCAGCGAACGCCATCGACTAACGGGCGTGAGCGAAACTCAAGCGACGCGTTCGCAGTCAGTGATAATTCCGTCCGCGAGCTTTGTCCGCAATCCTCTGCCGACAGCCACAGTGCTACGAGCGGCGCAGAAAATCGCTCAGCGGCTTGGTCTTGGTCCGCAGTTCGTCGGCGAGATCGGCGCCCTTTTCGGCCACTTCCTCGATGCGGTCTTTGGCTTCCTCCGTCCATTCCGAGGCGGTTTCCAGAGCGTCGTTATAGGATTCCCGCAGGTCTTTCCGCAGCTGCCGCCCACTCTTCGGAGCGAGCAACAAGCCGAGGGCGGCGCCGACGCCAAGCCCGATCAGCAGAAAAGTGACTGCTGTCCCGACCGTACCTTCCGAACTCTCGTATTTTCCGATGCGCATAGAAACCTCCCGATCAAGCTCTATTCTAGACCCGAATACTGCATTGGTAATTTGTGATTTGTAATTGGTGGTTGAAAATCTGGCGACTTCCTTAGGGCGTAGATGACCAATTGCAAATTACCAAATTACAAATTCCTCAGCGTCGCCCCAGTTCCCAGAACCCTCTGCGCCTGTGTAAAATGAACTTTTGATCTCAAATGCGGCGGGAGCCCGGCGACCTCCGCCCCAGCAGGCCAAAAGCGGGCCCGCCGGGGACCCCGGACCTGCCCGGCTGCCCAGAATTCCTAGCAGAGCGAAGGAGATGTAAACCAGCAATGTCGATTCCAGCAACCCAACTCCGTCCCGGCATGATCATCAAGCACAATAATGACTTGCACTCCGTGTTCAGCGTCGAGCACCGCACGCCGGGCAACCTGCGCGCCTTCATCCAGGCGAAACTGCGCAATCTGCGCACGGGCGCCATGTTCGAGCACCGTTTCCGCTCTCCCGACCCCATCGAGAAAGTCAACGTGGATGAGGTCAACATGGAGTTTCTGTATGCCGATGGCGACAGCTACTACTTCATGGACACCGAAAATTACGAGCAGACTCACCTCACCCGCGAGATCCTCGGCGACGCGGTGGACTACCTGACGTCGAACCTCCAGATCAAGGTCGAGTTTTTCGATGGCAAGGCGGTGGGGATCGAGTTGCCGCAGACCGTGGTGCTGACCGTGACGGAGGTCGAGCCCGGACTGAAAAGCGCCACCGCATCAAGCGTGACCAAGCCGGCGAAAACCGAAACCGGCCTCATCGTGCAGGTGCCGCCGTTCATCAACGAAGGCGAGAAAATTAAGGTCGACACGGCGGAAGGAACGTATCTGTCGCGGGCGCAATGAGGTCAGCAGCAAGGTCAGAGGTTAGAGGTGAGATTGCAGAGGTGAAACCCAAGCCGCGGGCTCTTAGCTCTGCAATCTGACCTCTGACCTCTTCAATCAAATCATGGCTTCCGCTAACGATCAATCTCGCGCTCTGGCTCGCCGCTTTCTGGTGCGGGGACGCGTCCAAGGCGTGGGCTTTCGCTGGTTTGTGGAGCGTGAGGCGCACCTTCTCCGCATTGCCGGATGGGTGCGCAACAATCACGATGGCAGCGTCGAAGTGCTGGCCATGGGAACGCGCGACCAGTTGGCCGGATTGCGGTCGCGCTTGCAGGATGGCCCGCAGGCGGCGCGCGTGGATGATGTGGAAGAGTCTGAGGCCGATCTGGTCGCGGGACTCAATTCATTTCAAGTTCGAGGAGCTTAACTTTAAGATGCCGACCGAGATGCCGACCGCACCCGTAGATTGCGAAGCATTGAAAAAGTTGATCCGGGAGGTGCCCGACTTCCCGAAGAAAGGCATCCTGTTTTACGACATCACCACGCTGCTCAAAGATAAACTCGGCTTCGCGCGGCTGGTTGACGCGTTCGCGGAAAACTATGCCGGCCAGAACATCGACCTGGTACTGGGCATGGAGGCGCGCGGGTTTATCTTCGCTCCCGTGCTCGCCTACCGGTTGAATGCTGGATTCGTTCCCGTGCGCAAACCGGGAAAGCTGCCCGCCGAAACGGTGAACGTCAGCTATGACTTGGAGTACGGCAGCAACACGCTGGAGGTCCACAAAGATGCCATCAGAAAGGGTCAGCGCGTTTTGATCGTGGACGACCTGCTAGCCACCGGCGGAACGGCAGCCGCGACCGCCGAACTGGCCAGCCGCCTGGGCGCGGAGATTGCGGGGCTGGCGTTTTTGGTCGAACTAGACTTCCTGAAAGGGCGCGAGAAACTGGCGAAGTATAACGTGTTCTCGCTGCTGCACTATGACCGGTAATGCAACACTTATGATCGGTGATTATGAACGACCGGCAATCTCGAAAAGGTGACGGCACGGCTTGACAGCGGCGGCTTCCGGGCTCAGTCGGGCCCCGCGCTTGCCACCGCTCAGATTCCGTCTTGCTTTTCTTACTCGCTCACTTTACCAGGTACGCCACGGCCCGGAACAGACCTCTCCAGATCGCCAAGCTGACAACCAGCGACGCGCTGTAGGAGAAGATCGCAATCCAGTTCCAATGGATACACCTTTCACTTTCACGGATCCACATGGGGGAGGGCTCCTTGTTCGCTTGATCAGAAGCAATTATGTGACCGTTTGTTCTCTTCCGCAAGTTATTGACTGCATTACCCCGACGCGTGACCCGCTTTTGCTCAAGGTGGGTGAAATCGCTATGCACCAAAAAAACGCGCAGCTGTTGCCAAAACCCGGTGCCGAAATCCTGGCACGTGCAGCCGATCCGCCGTCAGGCGAGCCCAACCCTCGGGTGCGCGCCCAACGATGGTGATAAGCTAAGGCCTTCGGCGGAATGATGCAGGCGGTTAATCTCGAGTTGAACGCGGAGTTTGATGCAGAGCACGATCAGACTTTTACTTTTACTGACGGCCATACTAACGATGGTCATACTGGCGAACGCCTCCGCGGCCGCCGCTGATTCCACTTCGCTTCCGCCCTCCATCACTACGGCGCCACTCTCGGTCGACCAGGTCGTGGACAACCTTGTCCGCAGAGATGTAGAACGGGCGCAGGCTCTACGCCACTACGAATCCACCCGTGTGTATCACCTTTCCTATCGTGGATTCCCCGGCGATCGCGACGCCGAAATGACGGTCGAGGCTACCTATGACAGCCCTTCGACCAAGAGCTTTAAAGTGACCTCCCAAACCGGATCGAAGCTGATCATCGACCGCGTGTTCAAACGCCTGCTGGAAAGCGAAAAAGAGGCCGCCGAGCCGCAAATGCACCGGCGCACGCTGCTCAACCGCGACAATTACGATTTCGCGCTGATTGGCTTCGAGCCCCCGGGCGTCAATTCTTCGGGCGTCAATTCCCCGGACCAGGACAGCCAATACGTGCTCGCCGTCTATCCGAAGGAGAAGAGCAAGTACGTCTATCGCGGCAAAGTGTGGGTCGACGCAACCGATTTCGCCGTGACCAGGATTGAAGCGGAGCCCGCCCAGAATCCTTCCTTCTGGACCAAGAAAAATGAAATTCGTCACGAGTACATGAAGGTGCAGGATTTCTGGCTTCCTCGGCGCAACCAGTCGGTAAGCTACATACGTCTCGGCGGGCGCGCCACGCTGACGATTGAATACAGCAACTACCAGGTCACGGATTCGCGGCTGCCAGGGAACTCCCCATCGTCTCCCGGCGTGGGAGCCCGCTAGATTACGTAGGGACGGCCGCCCTCGGCCGTCCAAGCCGAGTTCAGCTCGCCTTGCTTACAGTGCCCATCACATAAGCAATTGCCGGTAGTACAATCCCGCCATGGGCAGCCTGATCCAGCCGAACGCAAACCCCACGACGGAGCCGCAGGAGTCCGGCTTCCGTCCGATTCTTATTGGGATCGTTATCGTAGGCATTGTGGTTGGCGTTCTGGCGCTGATCTTCCGCGCCGAGCAGAAAAAGCCCGCTGCGCCTCCAGCCTACGCCGCGAATCTGAAGTTCTCAGACATGCAGACCAGCGCCGCGCAAAATTTTGTGGGCGCGACCGTCAACTATCTCGATGGCAACATCACCAACACCGGCGATAAAACGGTCATTCACGCGGTAGTGCAGGTCACCTTCAAGGACGACATGGGACAGACGGCGCAACGCGAAGAACTCCCCATACGCGTTCTGCGCACCGGCGGACCGTACGACGAAGCCGTGGATCTCAACCTCTCACCGCTCGCGCCCGGGCAAAGCAAACCCTTCCGCCTGACCTTCGAGAACATCTCCGCCCAATGGAACCATGCCTATCCGGATCTGCAGATCACGCAGGTTACGTTAAAGTAAGAACCTCGCTGCCGGACTCGTGGACAAGATTCCAATGTCAGACGGAGTTCGCATGGCGTAACCGTATCCTTCTGCTGTATAAAGTTCAGCGAAGGATGGACCAGCATGAATCGACGGGATTTTATCGCCCTAGGTAGCGCCAGCCTGGCCAGTCTGTTGGCTGTGAAAAACACGATGGCCTTCTCGCAGCTTGAGAAGGAAAGAGTTTCCCTGACGCGGGTTCCCGGCCAACTGCCACTCCTGTTCGGAACCGACTACTACCCTGACCAGACTCCGGAGAGCCTCTGGGAACAGGACGCCGCCGCGATGGCAGGCGCGGGCATCACCAACGTGCGCATCGCCGAGTTTGCCTGGGCACTGATGGAGCCGAAGGAAGGCAGCTTCACTTTTGACTGGCTCAAGCGTGTCGTTGGTATTCTGCATGCCCATAAGATATCCGTAATTCTCGGCACACCGTCCGCGGCGCCCCCTCCGTGGCTCACGCAGAAGTATCCCGAAGTGTTGATGGTCAATGACCATGGCGTTACCCTTAGCCCTGGTACCCGCCGCTTCACCTGTCCAACGAATGCCACCTATCGCCGCCTCTCCCTCGCAGTCGCTACCGAGATGGCCCACGCCTTCTCCTCGACTCCCGGCGTCATCGGCTGGCAGATCGACAACGAACTGACTCTGGGAGAGAGTGCCCGCTGCTACTGCCGTTTCTGCCGCGAGGGATTCCAGCGTTGGTTGCGCGGCAAGTACCACTCGCTCGATACTCTCAACCAGGCCTGGGGCACCGTCTTTTGGAGCAATACATACTCCGACTTTTCTCAGGTGCCCGTGCCCCTTCCATCTGGAGCTCCGCCAAATCCGGGGCTGGCGCTCGATTATGACCGCTACCAGAGCGACGCCAACGTTACTTTCCTTGAAGAGCAACTCCGCTTGCTCCGCAAGCTGTGTCCGGCGCACTTCATCACCACCAACAATGTCGGTGGCCTCGTCGACACCATCGACCTGCGCGATCTCTATCGCAATCTCGACTTCGTCTCCTCCGACAACTATCCCGGATTTTTTGCAATTTTTCACGACGGCGGGGATTCGGGCGTCAGCGCTCCGGCAGAAGCTATAGCCGCAATGGCCTCGTTCAGCCACGATTTCATGCGCAGTGCGAAGGACGGCGAGCCATTCCTCATCATGGAAGAGCAGTCCGGCAAGGCCGGGCAACCGACCTTCTCTCCTCAACCTGAACCAGGGCAGCTGCGCCTCTGGTCGTATCAGGCGGTTGCGCACGGCGCCATGGGCATCAACTATTTCCGTTGGGATACCGCCAACTTCGGCGCCGAGGAGTACTGGCATGGCCTGCTCAGACACGACCGTTCGCATAGCCCCGGCTTCGATGAAATCCAGCAGACCATTCGCGAACTTAAGTCTCTCGGCCGCGACGCACTGACGGCGCGATACGATGCCGACCTTGCCCTCTGCTTCGATTCCGACTCGGACTGGGCGCTCGCTATCCAACCCGGTCAGCCCAAGCTCAAGTACCTTTCCGAGATACTACCCTGGTATGGTGCCATGGCCGCCTCCCATGCTGGCGTTGACATCGTCGACGCTACCCAGGATCTCTCCCGTTACAAGGTCCTCTGCGCGCCGGTGATGTATGTCGTCTCCCAGCAACAGGCCGGCCGTATCCGCCACTTCGTCGAAGCCGGAGGGACTTTCATCGCAGGCTTTCGTCTGGGCGTGAAGGATGAGCACAGCCGTATCGTCGATACGCCATTGCCTGGCCTGCTGCGCGATGTGTTGGGCGTGGAGGTCATCGACTATCAACCGATCTACTCGGAGAAGCAAAGCGTGCAGTTCGCTGGACCACTGGCGGGAGCGAATGCCGACTGCCACATCTGGGCCGATATTCTTGATCCGCGGAAGGCTGAGGTTCTCGCCTCCTACACCGGCGGCGATCACGCCGGCAAAGCGGCCATCACCTCGAACAGTTTCGGCAAGGGAAAAGCGATCTACATCGGCGCTCATCTTGAACCTGCCGAGCTCGCCAGGGTCCTTCTCACCCTGATCGCAATGAGCGGAGTGACTCGCCCAATCCAGGCGCCGCCCGGGGTGGAGGTCGCCACCCGCCGCGCCGATCTCCAGGCATGGACTTATCTGCTCAATCACACCGCGCAGACGCAATCTGTTCATGTCCATGGCAATTATCAGGATTATCACGACCATGGGGCAGTTTCAGATCCCATCAGCATCGAACCTTACGGCATAAGAGTATTGATGCCGGCTTAGCTCCTGGTCGCGACGATCTGATGTGTCAAGTGCGGCTCATGAAAAAGTGTGTTTCGCCCGAGTCGAAACATTTCCATCCGGGTTACTATTCGGCAGAACACAATCCGGCAGTGACAAGGAGCTCCTCCCATGGTTGCCGTCGTCTCTTGCTAGTCTCCAGCCCCGTTCTCGTGAGCGCGCTTCTGCTCAGCCTCAGCGCTTGTGGCAGTTCCGGGCCGGGAACCTCAACCGGTCCAGTGCCCAGCTACGCACTCACTGCCGCAGCGTTGAATCCAGGTTCAGTCACGCCAGGAGCCGCGTCCACTTCCACCATCACCGTGACTCCGGCCAATGGCTATACCGGCAGCGTCAGCTCTTTCGTGCAGCAGCATCAGCGGAGGCACCCCGGCTCCCACTTGCTCCTTCAGCCCGTCTCCGATGACGATCAGCGGCACCACTCCGGGCACTGCCACGCTGACGGTGTCCACTACGAGCAGCACACCCGGCGGCAGCTACGCCATCACCGTCACCGGAAGCGACGCCAACAACTTAGCTCCCAGCAACGGCCCTCAGGCGCTGACCCTGACGACGGCGGCGCGTGATCCAGCACGTCGTGGTCATCTTTCAGGAGAACCGCACCCCTGACAATCTCTTCCAGGATCCAGTGCTGATCGCCCGCGGCGCGGACATCGCGAGCAGCGGCGTGAATTCACTGGGCCAGACGATTACGCTCAGCCCCATCGACCTGGGCACAGCCGGCTCCAATCCTCAGAATTACGATCTCGCCACGCCCATTCCGCCTTCGTTGCCATGTACGACGGCGGCAAAATGGACGGGGCAGACCTGATCCCATGCTCGCCCGCCGCCAATTGCCCTCCCAATGCGCATCCCAATCCGCAATTCATGTACGTCATGCCGTCCGACGTTCAGCCTTACTTCGCTATGGCCGAGCAATACACTTTCGGCGACCGCATGTTTCAGACCAACGAAGGCCCCAGCTTTCCCGCGCACCAGTTCATCATTTCCGGCACTTCGGCCCCGACGGCGACCAGCCCCCTGTTCGCGTCCGAGAATCTGCAGCGTGGGAAGCATCGCGGGTTGCATCGCCACGCCGGACGACGACGGTCACCATGATCAATGCCGCCGGGAGCGAAACGAGTCCGCCGCCCCAGTATCCCTGTTTCGAGCATCCCACCCTGACCGACCTGCTCGACGCCGCAGGGTCTGACCTGGCGCTACTACGCTCCCTCCGCTGGTTCCATCTGGACCGCGCCCGACGCCATTGAGCACATCTGCCAGCCAGCAGACCGTCAACGGCACGCTCACCTGCACCGGGCACCGATTTGGACCAACAACGTGATCATCCCGCAATCGCAAGTCCTGACGGACATCGCCAACGGCCAACTCGCGCAAGTGAGCTGGGTCATTCCCGATGGCACGCATTCCGATCACGCCGAAAGCAACGACGGCAGCGGACCCTCCTGGGTAGCTTCGATTGTCAACGCGATTGGCAATAGCCCGTATTGGGCCAACACCGCCATCATCATCACCTGGGACGATTGGGGCGGCTGGTACGATCATGTCGCACCCGAAGGTCATCAACGACGGCGTCAGCTGGGGATCGGGATATGTCTACGGCTTTCGCGTTCCGCTGATCGTGGTTTCACCCTACGCCAAAGCCGCTTACATTTCTCACGTCACACACGACTTCGGCAGCATCCTGAAATTCATCGAGACCACTTTCAATCTGCCCTCGCTCGGCTATGCCGACGCTCAGGCCGACGACCTTTCCGACTGCTTCGACCTCACCCAGACGCCCATCACCTTTCAGACAGATTCCTGCGGCGCTCGATGCCGCCCACTTCATCAACGACAAGCGTCCGCGCCACCGACCCCGATGACGACTAGCGCCCTTTCGCAAATTGCCAATCCCTGCCCGGCATTGACCGGGCCCGGGCAACCCAGAAAACTGCCCCGCCGGCTGCGGCCTCGCTGCTCCGTTACAATGGCCTCGTGCCTGACGTAAAACCATTCCGTCTCACGGAGTCCGTCAAAGCCGCGGGTTGAGCGTCCAAGCTGAGTCCGGCGGCGCTGGACACGGTGCTTGGGAAATTAGCCCGGCAACAGGACCCGAATGTGCTAGTCGGCTTCGATCACGCCGACGACGCTGGCGTGTATCTGCTCACGCCCGAGACGGCGCTCGTGCAGACGGTGGATTTTTTCACGCCCATCGTGGACGATCCCTACACCTTCGGCCAGATCGCCGCGACCAACGCGCTCAGCGATGTCTACGCCATGGGTGGAAAGCCGCTGACTTCGCTCGCTCTCGTCTGTTTCCCCGACAAAGGCGATCTCAACATCCTCGAGCGTATTCTCGCGGGCGGCTTGTCGAAGATGGTCGAAGCCGGATGCACCGTGGTCGGCGGCCACAGCATCCGCGATGAAGAAACGAAATTCGGATACTCGGTGACCGGAGTGATTCATCCCAAACGCGTGCTGACCAATCAGGGCGCGCAACCCGGCGATAGGCTGCTCTTCACCAAAGCGCTAGGTACAGGAGTAATTTCAACCGCAATAAAAAGGGGCGTAGCCAAGGAGGTGTGGATCGAAGCCTCAGTGAAATCGATGACCACGCTGAACAAGATCGCGGCCGAAGTAATCACCACTGCTCGTGTGGGGACGGGCGACCCCGCCCGCCCAGCCGAGCGAAGCTCGGCAGCGAGTGGCACGGCCAACGACCAACGACCAATGACCAACGACGCCTTTGCCGTCCACGCCCTCACCGACATCACCGGCTTCGGCCTTATCGGCCACGCTCGCGAGATGGCGCTGGCATCGAACGTCAGCCTCGTCTTCCAATCCGCCAGCATCCCGGTCCTTGAAGGCGCGCTCGATTGCATCCGCGCCGGCTACATTCCCGGCGGACTCAAAGCGAATCGCGACTTTGCCGAATGCTTAGTCGGCTACGATCCGTCGGTGCCCGCCGAGATTCGCACGCTGCTCTTCGACCCGCAAACCGCCGGCGGCCTGCTGATCTCGGTTTCCGCCGAAGACTCTGGACCGCTCACCCGCGCGCTGCAGAATGCTGGTGTTTCTGCCGTAGAAATCGGCGAGGTGATACCGCGCACGAAACCTCTAATCCAAGTCACTTCTTGATTAGGGAAGTTCTGATTAAGTTCCTGGGGGCCTCTGTGCACCCCTGTGTACCCTGTGGTTTATGCTTTCCGCCAACACTTGATCAGAGTTTCCTTAGCGCATTCGGCTTTGATTAATCAATTCCCAGATGTGGGCCAGGTGATGGTCATCGTGCTCCGCCACAAAATACAGATGGTCCACCAGCCGCATGGGTGTTTTTAGCCGCGGATGGAGAGAGACGCGGGCGAAAACTGCGGGCTCGATCTTCTCCACTCTGCTCACCAGTCGTGAGCGGGCGCTTCGGAATTCGGCCACGATCTCATCGATCGGGCGCTGATTGTGCTGCGCCTCGAACGTCTTCCGATTGCTCAAGTCAGCCACAGTAAGCTGTGATGCTTTCGTCAGGTAGTCATCGACGCGCGCCATCCATAGAGGTTCGAGGTCCAGCAAGTGCCCGGCATGTTCCTGGGCCGACCACTTTTCGTTTTCGCGCGGCTTCCTAACCAGACCGTTGCGATCAGTGCCGCGAACGATTTCCTCCAACCGGCCCGGCGTGCCTCGCAAACGCGCGCACAAGTTCGGATGCTGCTCCACCGGAAACGTGAAGTCGAACTTCCTTTCAAACCAAATCGGCGGTTGGTTCATGGCTGCGGGCAAATCAAGAATTATGTCTTCCTACAAGATGCCAAACGAAGTGGCAGCGACGCAATTCGTGGAACACTTCCGCGCCGACAGAGCTTCTCCGCAGCGGTTGCATCTATACTCCCAAATCGTGGACTATTAGCTTTCAAATATAGCCATTTTCTGTTTCCGCGAAAGGAATCCTCGAATGAAAACCCGCAATCTTGGACGTTCCGGTCTCAAAGTTTCCGCCCTCGGCCTGGGCTGCATGGGCATGTCGGAGTTTTACTCTGGACGTGATGACGCCGAATCGATTGCGACCATTCATCGCGCGCTCGAACTCGGCATCAACTTTCTCGACACGGCCGATATCTACGGACCGTACAAGAATGAAGAACTCGTCGGACAAGCAATCAAGGGCAAGCGCGACCAGATCGTGCTGGCCACGAAGTTCGGCATCGTGCGTGATCCCAGCAACCCTGCCATCCGCGGCGTCAGCGGCCAGCCCGACTATGTGAAGAGGTCGTGCGAAGCCAGTCTGAAGCGGCTGGGCGTCGAGCACATCGACCTCTACTACCAGCACCGCGTCGATCCGAAGACTCCGATCGAGGAGACGGTTGGCGCCATGGCGGAATTGGTCAAGGAAGGCAAGATTCGCCATATCGGCTTGTCAGAAGCTTCAGCCAGCACTTTGCGGCGTGCAGTGAAGGTTCATCCCATCGCGGCGTTGCAGACGGAGTATTCGCTTTGGACGCGCGATCCCGAACACGAAATCCTGGCGACTTGCCGCGAACTCGGCATCGGCTTCGTCGCTTACAGTCCGCTGGGACGCGGCTTTCTTACCGGCCAGTTCAAGAAGTTCGAAGACCTGGCGGCCGATGATTATCGCCGTTTCTCGCCGCGTTTCCAGGGCGAAAACTTTCAGAAGAATCTCGATCTCGTGAAGAGAGTTCAAGAGATTGCGCGCGAAAAGAAATGTCAGCCTTCACAATTGGCGCTCGCATGGGTGCTGGCGCAGGGCGACGACATTGTCCCGATTCCCGGCACGAAGCGTCGCAAGTATCTCGAGGAAAACATCGCCGCGGTGGACTTGAAACTGACTCCCGAAGACTTGCGCCGTTTAAGCGAAGTCTTTCCGTCCGGTGCGGCGTCGGGATTGCGTTACCCGGAACACATGATGAACCTAGTCAACGGTTGAGAAGTAGGCTTGTGTGGAGGCGGGGCTTTGCCCCGCCTAGACTGGGCGAAGCCTGTCCCCACGCGGTCCGATGGATGCAGCTTAACGGTCGAACAGTTTATTCACCTCGTCATAAGGCACAGCTCCCTCCATCGCGCTGTACGTCCCGGAGGTCCTGAGTTCCTCGGCTACTCGCCGCAGCAGCCCGAGGGTCGCGCGCATGGGGCCGGACCCCAAGCTCACGCGAGCCACGCCCAGCTTTTCCAGTTCCGAAATCGACGGCGTTCCCGGCACGGCGAGAATGTTGAGTGGACACTCGACGGCTTTCACCAGCCGTCCAATCGTCTCGGCATCCTTCAGTCCGGGCGCAAAGACGCAATCGGCGCCCGCATTGCGAAATGCAAGCAGCCGCCGCAGAGCTTCGGAATAGTCCGCATCGGGATTGCCTCCCGGCAGCAGATACACATCGGTGCGAGCGTTGACCACGACTTGCGCCCGCATCTGCATGGCGGCCTGGCGCGCCGCCTTGATCTTTTCGACCGCTAGCTGCGTGTCGATCAGGGGCTGGTCCGGGTTGCTGCTCCCGTCTTCCAGGTTCATCCCGACGACTCCCACGCGAATCAGTTCGCGCGTCGTCTTGGCGGCATCTTCAGGGCTGGAGCCATACCCCGACTCGACGTCAGCGGTCACAGGTACATGAACCGCGCGAGCGATGCGGCCGATGCGGGCCATCATCTCCTCGCGCGGAATGCGTTGGCCATCGGGATGACCCAGCGAAAAAGCGATTCCCGCGGAAGTGGTTGCAATTGCCGGGAAGCCCGCCTCCTCGAAGATGCGGGCACTGGCTACATCCCAAGCGTTCGGCAGGATGAGCACTCCCGGTCCGCGATGGAGTTGCCGGAACTGGATCGCTTTGTCGGTATGGGAATCCACAACTTCTCTCCTCATATTTTCTGTCCGGCGGATTTGTTTCAACCGCAGTCAACTGCCGCGAGCTTTTTCGCGCATACGCTTGAGGAAGCTGGGGACGTGCACCACGGCGCGTCCCACTGTTCCGCGTCCAATCTCCTGCGCTCCGTCGTCGGCGCGGACGCGCATGATATAGAAGCGGCCGTCAAACGACTCCAGTTCCGCCTCGGCGTGAACTCGCATTCCGACGCCCGTGGCCGCGCGGTGTTCGACGTGAATCGAGATGCCCACCGTGATTTCTCCCTCATCGCAATACGGTTGCAGCGCGTGGAAGCTGGCCGTTTCCATCAACCGAATCATGTCGGGAGTCGAATACACCGGCGGCAGCTCCGGATGATGCGCGGCAAGCGTGTGCTTCAATTCAACGATTTCCGTTGCTTCGCCACGCGTGCCGATGGGGATGGGTCGGGCCATTCTTGCTTGAAGCGGGGTCGCATATTTCCGGCCCCTAGGGGGCATCTGATTTCGATGCCTACGGCATTGCTAAAGCGATCCCCTGATACGAAACCTGATTCGCTCAGCGATCTGCCCAACTGCGCCTTGTGGATCTTCAATTCTAGCTTGAGGCTAAAGCCGACGCACGTTCCAGCCGCCGCGCCTCGAAGCCGTCCATCACGGCCCATAGAGCCTTGGCCGCAGTCTCGGCAGCGGCCAAGGCTTTCTTCGCCGTCTCCGGATTGGCCTTGACCCTCTTCTCCAGTTGGGTGCGCCACACCTGGGCGTGGTGCGCGTCGGCAGCGGCGTGTAACGTGAAATAGCCGCGGGTCTTCTCATTGGCGCCGTACCGTTCACGCAGGACGCGATCTTTCTCTTGGGCGATGCGCGGCACCTGCGATTCGTAGGCATAGAAAGCCGCCAGCGCCTCTTCCGGAGTGCCTTCGCTGGCGACACGGTGGAACCAGGAAACGAGCTTGCGAACTTCCCCCACCGGACGCCGTTTCGGAACGCGGCCTCCGCCCAGACCTTCCACAAAGTCGAGCCACAGTTCGGAGTGGGAACGTTCCGGCTCGCCGAAGGAATCTTCGCCACCCTTCTCGTCGGTCATGTTGGCGAGAACGGCGCGGCGCAGCTCACCTTCCTCTAGCCGGACGCCAAGCTGGGCCAGATAACCCGGAAACGCATCCACGTGCGGGTAATAATCCTCGGCGTAGGCGCGCAAGTCGTCGCGCGTCAGCTCGCCCGCCGACCAGGCTTTGTAGAACGGATGACGGAGCAAATCGTATGCATGAATGCGTTCGTCGAGCAGAGACAAAAATGCCTTCGTTTCCATGATCTCCTTTTTCACGATGACCTCGGTACTCTTAACTATACGGTCGGGACCGGCCGATCACAAGGACGCTGCCGCCAGCCTCAATCGGAATTGCGCTTCTATCGTTTCGTCGAATTTTTTCAGAATAATTTCGCCGAATCCAGCAGGATCGTGACCGGGCCTTCGTTGACCAGTTCCACCTGCATTGTTTCCTGGAAGCGTCCGGTTTCGCAGCGCAGGCCGGCGGCGCGGACTTTCTCCACGAAATATTCGTAGAGTTCGCGCGCCGGCTCGGGGGGAGCGGCTGCGTCGAACGATGGCCGCTTGCCGCGCCGCGCATCTCCGTAAACAGTGAACTGCGAGACCACCAGCAACGCGCCGCCAACCTCCGCGACCGGCAAATTCATCTTGCCATCCGCATCTTCGAAAATCCGCAGGCCAATTGTCTTCTCGGCAAGGTAATCGGCGTCAGCGCGCGCATCTCCCGCTCCTACCCCGAGCAATACCAGCAGGCCGAGGCCGATCTCGCCGGTGATCTCGCCGCCCGCAGTGACTCTGGCCCGGCTCACGCGCTGCACTACGGCGCGCATTTAACGGCTGGCCTCGCCGAGAAGCGTCTCGTGTCCGGCAAGCGCCTGCCAGCGGCCGTCGCGGTAGGTGAAGACGTCGGTAAAGCGGACGCGAGCCACGACCTTGCCGGAGGGATCCACCAGTGTGGCGAGCCCGCGAGTAAATCCGGAGTTACCCTCGACGTGCGCGCGCATATCCGAAAGGTGGTTGGTGCCGGGCTTGCGCTGCGGGATGTGTTCGAGCATCTGGTTGCGGGTATGCAGCGAGCCATCGACGTCGGCGTCTTCGAATTCGTCAGCCACCATGCAGGCGACGGCGGCGGCGTCCTTGCGGCTGAGGGCCGCGGCCCAGTTTTGTTCGAGTTCGATGAGCGTGGCCTCGGTCTTCGGCTGATTCTTCGGGCAGTCGGCGGCGACGGCGGACAACGCGAGCGCCAGCAGAACAGCAGGCAGGGTTAGGAATCTCACGTTTGAATCGTGACATGAGTCAGTCGAAATGAGCAAGAGCGGAGAACGAAATCGCACTTGACTTTTGCAGCCGATTAATGTTTTAGCGCATTTTGAACACTTCAACTACAATTGCGCACGTGAATTCAGTACGCCTGCAGTGTGTTCCCAAAATCGCAAGAACCACCACTCAAAGCAAAAAACTCAAGGAGCGAAATCATGAAAACTAAGCTTGTGCTTGGAGTCATCTTAGCTGGAACGATGTTATTCACCGCTTGCCACAGTGCCGAGAAAGCCGGCGCTGACGCAGCCATCAAAGGCGCCCAGGCGGCATATGCCGCCGTGGCCGATCACGCCAACAAGTACGTGCCCGATCAGGCCAAGGAAGTTCAGGCCGCCATCCAGTCCGCCAAGGACACTTTCGACAAAGGCGATTACGTTGCGGCTTTTGAAGCCTCCAAGACTCTTGCCGGCAAAGTGCAGGATCTTGGGAAGGCGGCGGACGCCAAGAAAGCCGAACTGGCCGCCAAATGGACCGAACTGAGCACCACGATTCCCGGGCTGCTGAAGGAAGTCCAAAAGAAAGCCGACGCGCTCACCAAGAGCCATAAGCTCCCGAAGGGAGCCGACGACAGCCTCGCAACCGCGAAGCAGGCCTGGACCGATGCCTCGTCCGCATTCACCTCCGGCCAACTTCCCGATGCGGTGGCAAAAGCCTCCGCAGCAAAAGCTACGCTCACCGAACTGCAAACCACGCTGGGGATCAAACCCAAAGCGTAGTCTTGCGGCGCGGCGCCGACAGGAGTGTCCGCAAAGCGGGTAGTGTTCTAGTCAACCACGAAGGACGCAGAGGAGCATGAAGGGCACCAGTGGGGATTGAGACCTTTGCGCGACTTCGCGTCCTTTGTGGTGGATGAATTGAGGACATGGCAAGCGATGCGCAGTTTGACCGCTCTCCCCGCCGCCAGTTAGGATTCTGTAGTGATCTCCACACGACCAGCTTTTTCTAGCCGGCTGGGAAAAAACTCCGGTTTCGTAGCAGGGTGTCGCTTTAGCGATACCGTACGTTCTTCCAGATCAGGCGGCCTGGGAGCAGGGCATTCTTGCTTCCTTCCTTTGCATACTTTCGCAATCCCTTTTAGACTACTGGTTTCGACTTGATTCGATCCGTTGAGCAATTTGCAGTCGTAAATCAGCAAACGCCGGCCCGGAACCCGGACCCGCGATTCCCAGAATTAGAAACGAGGATAAACATGGCAGCCGTTGATGAAAAAGTGAAACAGATAATTGTCGAACAGTTGGGTGTGGACGAGGGCGAAGTCACGCCCAGCGCGTCGTTTGTGGACGACCTGGGCGCCGATTCGCTCGACACCGTCGAGCTCGTGATGGCCTTCGAAGAGGCCTTCGATATCGAAATTCCCGACGAGGATGCGGAGAAGATTCGCACCGTGGCGGATGCCGTCGATTACATCGGCAAGCACGCGAAAGCAGGCAAGTAATTTGGCCAGCAATTCGGCAAGACGGGTCGTCATTACCGGCATCGGCCTGATTTGCTCCGTGGGTAATACCACCGACGCAGTGTGGCAGGCGCTGCTCGCAGGCAAGAGCGGCGTCGAACGCATTACCGGGTTCGACGCCTCCGCATTTGCCTGCCAGATCGCGGCCGAGGTGCGCAACTTCGATCCCCTCCAATTCATCGAGAAAAAAGAAGTAAAAAAGATGGGCCGCTTCATCCACTTCGCCATCGCTGCCTCCGACGAAGCGATGACGATGTCGCAGCTCAAGGTCACGCCCGAAATCGCCGAGAACGTCGGCGTACACATCGGCTCGGGGATCGGCGGATTCGATGTGATC
This sequence comes from uncultured Acidobacteriaceae bacterium, assembly GCA_963722485.1. Classification (GTDB taxonomy): domain Bacteria; phylum Acidobacteriota; class Terriglobia; order Terriglobales; family Acidobacteriaceae; genus Acidiflorens. The sequence goes on along the minus strand of CAVRNL010000073.1, from coordinate 107,721 downwards.
GAGCGCGAACACACCGCGCTCCTTGAGGGCGGCCCGCGCAAGATCTCGCCTTTCTTCATTCCGGCGGCCATCGTGAACCTCGCCGCCGGGCACGTTTCCATGCGGTTCGGCGCCAAGGGCCCGAATGAAGCGACCGCCACCGCCTGCACCACCAGCGCCCACTCCATTGGCGATTCCTTCCGCATCATCCAGCATGGCGATGCCGATGTGATGATTGCCGGAGGCGCCGAGGCCGCCATCACTCCCATGGGCGTCGGTGGATTCGCCGCCATGCGCGCGCTTTCCACGCGCAATGACGACCCGGCTCACGCCAGCCGTCCCTGGGACAGGGACCGCGACGGCTTCGTCATGGGCGAAGGCGCCGGCATCATGATTCTCGAAGAACTCGAGCATGCCCGCCGCCGCGGCGCTCCCATCCTGGCGGAAATCGTTGGCTACGGTATGTCCGCGGACGCCTATCACATGACGCAACCCGCCCCCGAGCACGAAGGCGGCTTCCGTGTCATGCGCAATGCGCTGCGCGACGCGAAACTCGATCCCAGCGTCGTCGGCTACGTCAACGCCCACGGCACCTCGACGCCCATCGGCGACACGCTCGAAGCGCACGCCATAAGAAATTTATTCGGGAAGAAAGTCCCGGTCAGTTCCACCAAATCCATGACTGGCCATCTGCTCGGCGGGGCGGGCGGGTTAGAGGCGGGAGTGACGGTGCTAGCGCTGCGCGATCAGATTCTGCCGCCCACCATCAACCTCGAGAACCAGGACCCCGAGACCGAGAACATGGATTTCGTTCCTAACCTTGCCCGCAAGACAGACTTCGAATACGCCATGTCGAATTCCTTCGGCTTCGGCGGGACGAACGGCGCGCTGCTCTTCCGCCGATGGACCGAATAACAACGAGTTGCAGAGGTTAGAGGTCAGATTGCAGAGGTTAGAAGCCAAGAGGTTTTCACCTCTGCAATCTGACCTCTAACCTCTGACCTCTCTTAACCTCTGACCTCTCTCGCGGTGCGCACGGAAGTGACAAAGATTGAGACGAGTTCGTTCGCCTCTTGCACAAGGTCGTGCAATTTTTCCGCCGGAAAGATATTTCCGTCCTGAAAGAGCTCTAACCAGAAGACTGTCTCGTCTGCCTCTTCCAAGACGATTCCCAGTTTGGCTACGAATTCAGCCCGAGATCTTCCGCGGCACGCCGCTCGATAGTTTGCGCCGATCGATGTGCTGGAGCGAAGAAGCTGGGTACCCAAGATTCGAGCTTCTTCAGTTCGCGGCAGCGAGCGATAAAGTCGCAGGACTCGCAGTGCAAAGTCCTTGGTGCGGAGCTTCAGAGCCTCAGAGTCGCGCTTCATGCCCAGCCTCGTGAGGCATTCTATTCTGTGATTCTCGCCCTTGTAGGTGATGATCCTCACATCGAAAATGTAAGGTTTTTACCTCTGCAATCTAACCTCTGACCTCTGCAATTTGGCTTCAACCTCTGCAATCTGACCTCTAACCTCTGACCTCTCCTACTCCTTCTTCATCGCGTCAATCAGCACATACAAGTCCTTAGTGTCCGTCACTTCCACATAAGGCTTGCCCGCATGTTTGCTGCTGACCACCCAGATCGTCGGCGTGTGTTCAATATGCAGACTCATTCCCACATCCTTGTCCGCCCGCACCAGCCCCGCGAGTTTGCCATCCGGATCCACCACGAACGGCAACCCAATCTTGTGCTCGGCGGCAAACTTCTCCGCAAATCCGCGCAAGTTCTGCGGGAAGATTTCCATCTGGTGCGCGAAAACAGTCTCCCGAAACGCGTTCCCCACATCTTTTGAATGGGTGTCGAAGTAGCGCGCCAGTACGGCAGCGTCGAACGACCAGTTGTGCCCCGGCAGCGGGAAGTCGTGCTGCACCAGGGGAATCTTGTACTCGTGCGAGGCCTGCACCAGCAGCGGCGCGACTCGGCCGCATTGCGGACATTGCAGGTCTTCGAAAACGACGATCGCAAGCTGCGATCCCTTGGGCGGGCGGAGAGCCTCCGGCACATCCTGCGCAAAAACCGGCAGGCCGAACAGAACGAGACCAGCGAGAACAAGTAACAACGGCATCAGTCGTTGAATCTTCATAGTTTTTGTTTGGATGCACAGCGCACTGCGAATGTTCTATGGTAGCGAATTTGGCCGGTTCGCGCACCTGCGATCGATGAAAACACGAATGCCGAAAGTCACCACTTCTCCCCTCCCCCTTTTCAAGTTCGGTTCTGCAATAATCATGTACCTGAATCGTTAGGAGCCGATCATGACAATCCGAATGTGCCTTCTCCCGCTGCTTCTCCTTTTAGCCAGCGTGACGGCAACGCTGCACGCGCAAAGCGGTGCCGGTAATGTCACGAATCCTGCGGTGCCGCCGCCGTCCACCACGGCGGCTGTTTCTTCCACCCCAGTCGGCACAGATTCAACCGGCGCGCCCATCGTCGAGTACGCGCCTCCGCCCGCCCAGTACGCACGCGCTAAAGCGTATTCGAACACCCACTATCGGCACTTTTTTTTCGACGCGTTTTACGGGTTCCTGGTGTTGCTGGTCGTCTTGCGATGGCGTCTGGCGCCCGCGTTTCGCAACCTGGCGGAACGCGCCTCCGCGCGCCGGTTCGTACAGTTGATCGTCTTTGCGCCTCTGCTCCTGCTGACGGTTGCGATCCTCGGAATTGCTACGGACATCAATGACCAGTCGTTATTACGCGCCTACGGCCTCTCCGTGCAAGGCTGGGGACCATGGCTTCGCGACTGGATCTTGAACCAGGCACTGATGCTGATTGTGGTGACGCTGCTGGTCGGCATCCTTTATGCCGTCATCCGGCGCAGCCCCAGGCGCTGGTGGTTCTACTTCTGGCTCGCTTCCATCCCCGTCCTGCTGGCGATCTTCTTTCTGCAGCCAATCGTCATCGATCCCCTTTTCTACACTTTCAAGCCGCTCCAAACCGTGCAGCCCGCTCTGCTTTCGGAGATGCAGAAAGTCGTCCATCGCGGCGGAATGGAGATTCCCGCCGACCGCATGTTCGTGATGAATGCCAGCTCGAAGGAAACTGGCCTGAATGCTTATGTCACCGGCTTTGGCGCGTCCAAGCGCGTCGTCGTCTGGGACAACACGATTGCCCAGGCCACCGTTCCGGAGACGCTATTTGTCTTCGGACATGAGATGGGGCACTACGTTTTGCTGCACATCCCGAAGGAAATTTCCATTGACGCCGTCATTCTGCTCTTTCTGTTGTATCTGGGTTACCGTCTGTCGAACGGTATGTTGGCGCGATGGGGCGCGACGTGGGCTATTCGAGACTTGCAGGATTGGGCGTCGCTGCCCGTTCTGATCTTCGTGATGACAGCGCTGGCATTTCTTGCGACTCCCGCATTCAACGCCGTGAGCCGCCATTTTGAGCACGAGGCGGATCGCTATGGCCTCGAAGTGATCCACGGAATTGTGCCCAACCCGAATCAGGTCGCCGCCCATTACTTCGAGAAGAGTGGAGAAACGAACCTCTCCGATCCCGACCCGAATACCTTCATAAAAGTGTGGTTCTTCGATCATCCGACCCGGCCGGAGCGGGTGCATTTCGTAGCCACCTACGATCCCTGGTCGAAGGGAAAAGAGCCTAAGTATGTGAAGTAGAGGACTGGTCAAGAGCCCCGGCTTAGTATCAGGGCATTTTCCGGGACGGCTTCGTGTCACCGCGTCTCATGGTTCGTATCAGGGCATCGCTTCACAGGCTGCGGAAAAACTTGATGTTGCGCTTGTTTTTGGGTGGTGCAGCGGTTTACCGCTGCGATAACTGGCTAATTTTAAGTATCGGCTTTAGCCGCTGAGGTGAGACTGCGACGCAGGAAGCACTTTTTCCGCAGCCTGTTCAGCGATGCCGATGCAGTTCCCAACGGACACCCCTTCAGGGGCCGATTTTCGCGAGCTCACTTCAACTCGCTGGCGTTGGGATCGAGGTTGTAAAAGTAATAGAAACGCAGGCCGAGGAGTTTGCCGGGAAATTCCTTCGGCAGCGGCGGGAACGGAGTGGACGCGGTGATGCTCGCCCACGCCGCCCGGTCGAGCGGGATGTCGCCGGACGAAGTGCGAATCGCCATGTCGCTCACTTTGCCATCCTTCAAGATGACGAATTCAATCGCCAGCTTGCCCTGTTTCAAGATCGGCGGATACACCGATGGCGGCATGAGGCCATACCAGTTCTGCTTCACAATCTGCACGATCCGCGTCAGGTAAGGCCCGAAATCCACGCCCATCGTATCGGTCAGGATTTCCGCCTGATCCAGCGCCTTCGCCCCGCTTCTGCCCGGGCTCCCGAAATCGCCCGCTTGTCCCGAACCGCCGTTGCGGCCGCGATTGGCGGCTACGCCCTGGATTGCCTGGTCGATCGCCGAGCCCGCCGACATGCGCGCATTAAAATTCGGCACCGGCCGGTTCTGCGGAGGCGCCTGCAACTGCGCCGTCTGGTCGCTCGGCTGCGGCTGCGCGAATCCCGAACTCGGCTGCGGATTTTCCTGCGGCGCTGGCTGGCCCTGCGCTGGTGGCGGCGCGCTCTCGCCCGGACTCCCTTGATGCATGTTTTGCAATATCTTCTTCAGTTCTTCGCGATTGATCTGCGGCGCCTTGCTGGTGGCGATGCGGTCCTTATCCGAAATCACCTTCGCGTCGGGACGCCGCGTCAGTTTCTGCTCGTCGGGCGGCAACTCCAAGAACGTTGCGTCTTTCGGCCCCGTATCCGTCCGAATCGCCAGCGCCACCGTCCGGTGTGGCAACAGCTCCATCAACTTCTCGCTGTTCCACAACAGAATAATCACGAACAAGTGCAGGATGACGGACAGCCACAGCGCCTCGCGCTTGCGCGCCCGCGAGAGATCGTCCTGCAACTGAATGAGAAGATGCGGAACATCGTCGGGATTGAAGCTACGATAAGCCGTCTCCCAATGCTGCGCTTCAAACAAATCACGCTGCTCCGGCTGGTCGGGAGGCGGAGGCAACGGGTCGCGAGACGGAATTTGGGTAACCGGCATCAGGCAGAGACTATAAAGGTTAGAGCCACGGGCAGACTCCTGGGTTGCGTAACATCTTGCGTGAGATTACGGCAAAGTTCTCTCTGTAAAGTTACGTAAATTATGGAGTTGCGACCGCCAACACCATTGTCGCATTTTTTGCGCCCGCCGAGTGAGTACCGGAGTAACGGCCGAGCAACCTGCCCACAGGACTGGGAGATCAGATCACCAATTTGAATCCGCCTGCATCAGAACTTTTTGTGGCTCCGCTAGTCCTTGCAGTCCCGTTCTAACCGTAAAATGTTCTTGGAGATCTGTCCTATGTTCCACAAAGGGACTCGCCGTCCCAGCGAAGTTCTGATCGAGTCCCTGGGGTCCTCCGTGCACCCCTGTGTACCCTGTGGTTTATGCTTTCTGCCGACACTTGATCAGAGTTTCCCTAGCGCACATGCCCATGGTGTTTCCGCGCCTCGTGTGTCTGCATTTCGCATGTCTGCATTGCGTCGACCCATGCCCGGTAGAGCTGTTGTCATTGTCGCAATCGCTCTGCTCGCCAGTCCCTGCACTATGCTCGCGCAGCGGGGTGGGGGCGGTGGTGGCGGCATGGGCGGCGGCGCGGGCGCTGGCGGCGGCATGGGCGGTGGCGGCGGACGCAACTCGACGCCCCTCATCTGCGTGCACGACTGCACCATCCCGAATGGAGGGCTCGACCCAACGGATTATCTAAAGACCTTTCACCGCGCCATGGCCGTGCAAGCGAACGCCGAACAGCGCGCTGCCTTCGCCAAGGTCGCGCAATACACCCAGGCCGCGAACGATCAGCTGCAAACCTTCCGCGAATCTCTGCAGAAAGTTCCCCCTTCTTCACCGCTGTCCGATCGTGCAACCGCCGTGGATCAGGCCATTGAAGAGGCTCGCGCCAGCAACCAGAATTTTCTTACCTCGCTTTCTTCCGCGCAAAAATCCCTCTTAGAGGAGACCACCAAGAAGCTGGCCAAAGCCGATTCCGAGCTCGACAAACAGATCAAGGCCCTCGATCAGATCGTCCAGACCGCTAAGCCAGGCATCGAACAGATTTCCAGTTCCGCCACCAGTCTCGACAAGGCTCTAGTCGGTTTCCAAAACGAGCAACTCGCCCTGGGCAGAGAAATGAGTATCCTCTTTGACCCAGCCGGCCAGGGCGTGGCCTTCAGCCTTCCAGCGGTGACGAACTCGATCAGCGTCGACGGCCAGCCCATCTCCGTCCCAACGTCGGGCGCCGTTTCCCGAGCATCCGCCACAACGCCCGCTGCAAGCGGCCAGAACCTCTTCCATCTCAAGCTGGTCGCCGATCTTTCCGACCTGCAGCTCAACATCACCAGCATTCTCCGCTCCGAACTCACCCGCTCTCCCCGCTGCGGCGAGCGCATTGAGATTCAACAAGCCACGCTCATCCCACGGGAGCCCGCCAGCTTGGTAGTCGCTCACTTGCACTACGAGCGCTGGGTCTGCACGCCTGGTTCAGGCCTGGGAAGCTCGGGCAGTCAAAGCCCTATGGAGGTGGCCGCGGGCGAGGCTACCATCGAGGTCAAGCTCACTCCATCCCTCGAACATGCGCTCGGACCAACGGCCGAATCAATGATCAAATCAACGACCGAACCAAACGCGGGCTTGCGTCTCGCCTCTGAAATTACCCGCGTCGAAGCCGACGGATTCCTCCGCAGTTTGCTCCGCTCCGGCGACCTCGGCGCCACGCTGCGCGATCAAATCGCCGCATCATTACTCTCCGCCCTGCAAAAAGGCACAGACCTCAAGGTCACACTCCCGCCCGTCGCGCAGGGATCCGCCACCCTTCAGAAAGCCCAATTCCAGGATGCCGGAGCCAGCCAGTTGAATCTCGTCCTCGACGGTCAACTACAGTTCTCCGACGAGCAGACACAACAATTTGCCGCCCAGCTTAAGCAGCGCCTGTCCGCGCAAGGCGCTCCAACGCCATAAATTCCGAATCGGAGTCGCGCTTTGTAAAGTTAAGCAAAGATTTGTCTGAATCCTGTCCCTCACACAACTTCCGGCGCATAATTCTCTTCATAGCAGATGCAGACAGATCGATTCCAATAAGGAGAATCTCCATGCTCAAACAGTGCCTTCTGGTTCTTCTCGCCGCCGGCCTCATCGCAATCGCTGTGCCTCTGGTAACCGCCCAATCCAACGACAGCCCGCCCCCTGACAATCAGCAGCCCGCGCAGGGCAATGGCGGCTGGCACCATGGCCCGCCCGATCCCGCTCAGCGCACCCAAGAACTGACCAAGCGACTCAAGCTCACCTCCGATCAGCAAACCAAGGTCCAGGACATCCTCCAGTCCGAACACTCACAGATGGAGACCCTGCACCAGGACAATTCTCTTTCCCAGCGCGATCGCCGCGCCAAGATGATGGACATCCGCAAGAACAGCGACACGCAGATCCGCGCGCTCCTCGACTCAACGCAGCAGAAAAAGTGGGACGAAATGCAGGCCAAGCATGAGCAATGGGGACCAGGCCATCGCCACGGTCCGCCCGACGCCGGCGACAATCAGGGCCCGCCACCTCAACAGTAGAGCAAGTTTAGAGGTCAGATTCCTGAGGTTTAACCTCCGCAATCTGACCTCTGACCTCTGCAGTCATCCCGATCCGTCCCGCATGACGGGCGATCTCGGCCAGGATCGCCAGCCCTAGCTCCAGCGCTCGCCTCCCATCCTCCAGCGAAACCACCGGACGCGATCGTTCGCGCACCGCCTGCAGGAAGGCCGTGATCTCCGCCAGCAGCGGCTCCTCCGCCGTGGTCGCAGGCTTCGCCATCTGGATCTGCGGATTCTGGGTGCCCCACTCATTCGCGTCTTTTGCGAATGAGTGGGGAATTCCGGAAGCGCCGCCAACCGAGAGCACCAGCACATCCTGCCGTCCATAATCGATCGAAACATACTGCCCCGCCTGAAAGAAACGCAGCTTGCGCACGCGCTCCGTCGAAACCCGGCTGGCCGTAAAGTTGGCCACGCAGCCCGATTCGAACTCGACGCGCACATTCGCGATATCCACCTTGCCCGAAAGAATCGGCAGCCCCACCGCTCGTATTTCCTTCACCGGCGATTTCACGAACGTCAGCACCACGTCAAGATCGTGGATCATCAGGTCCAGCACCACGTCCACATCCAGCGCCCGCGGAGAGAACACGCTCAGCCGATGCACTTCAAAAAACATCGGACGCTTGAGCAGCGGCAGCGTAGCCCGCACCGCCGGATTGAAGCGCTCCAGATGCCCAACCTGCGCCACTCGCTGGTGCGCGGAAGCCAGCCGGATCAGTTCGTCGGCCTCGTCGAGCGTGGCCGCCACCGGCTTTTCGATGAGCACGTCAACCCCAGCTTCCATCAGAGCGCGCGCCACCTCCGCATGCAAAACGGTCGGCACCGCGACCGACGCCGCCTGCACCTCGCTGCGCGTAGTCAGCATCTGTTCGACCGACCCGAAGGCCTTGCACTCGAACTCGCGCGCCACCGCATCGGCCCGCGCCGTATCCGGATCGACCACCCCCACCAGCCGCACGCTGCCCGCCTGCTGCAGTTGCCGATAGACACGAGCGTGATTGCGCCCGAAAGCGCCCACGCCAATCACCGCCACATTAATCGGAAATTCGCTGCTCAGATAAGTGCTCCAGAACTGCTTTCAAGGGCGATTGTCGCAGTTCTGGAGCCGGAAGGGAAAGTCCCAAGTCAGAGCCCCGATGTCAGAGTCCCGAAGACCGCAGCCGCTGATTGTGAATGACAAATCCCACCCAGAAGCCGAGCGCCGCTGCCCACGAGGCCATCGCCAGGCTCGGACTCTCGCGAATGAGCATCCATTGGACGTGCCCTTTGTCGAACACGAACGACATCGGGAAAATAGTGAAGGCAATGGCCAGTCCGATCATCCAGCTGCGCTGAGCAATCGTGCTGCGAGTGCGGGCCAGGGTTTGAGCGTCGTGATCCTGCGGTAGTGTCATGGTAGTTCCTCCAAGTATTCGTTTTAGAGAATCGGATTTCAGCCGCTCGACTTCCGCAGCCAGCGTTGCATCACGCGACAAGAACTCTTCCACGGCCGCGCGTGTTTCTGGGCATACTTCTCCCGCCAGATAGAGCGGAAGCAGATCCTGAATGATGTTGCGCGTCATCTCCACATTCACCTCCGGTTGCTGCGTGCTTGCTCTAACCTGAGCCGGGCACGATGGATTTTGGTTTTCACCGCGCCCAGCGACAAGCCGAGCGTTTCCGCGATCTGTTCGTAAGACATTTCTTCCGCCGCCGACATCAGCAGCGCCGTACGATCGATCTCCGGCAGTTGCTGCAGGTCGAGCATTACCTGTTCCAGTTCGGCACGCTGCTCGGCGGAGTCGTGCGGAGCCTGCCGGGGATCGGCAAAGTCCTGTTCCAGCGGCAAGTGCCGGCCGCTGCGCCGCAGCCCCTGCAGATAGCAATTGCGCGCGATCACCAGCAGGTACGCCTTCACCGTGGATTGCCGGATTCCACCGGGCGCGTTCCAGGCGCGCACAAATGTCTCCGAAGCAATGTCCTCGGCGTCCGCCCGATTCCCGCTAAGGAAGAAGGCGAAGCGGAAGACATCCTGCGCGTATTTCTGGTATAGCGCCTCAAAGTCAGTCATTCGGCGTCCACAGAGAATATCCGCGAAGGCAGGTAAAGTTTCAGGCAAGGGGAAAAGGCCGGCCGAAGTCAGACCATTAAGCAAGCCCAACGCTCTCGACCGCTAGGCCTTTTTTAGAATCGCGATCTGCCCGGCATGATAGAGCTCATGCTGCACCACGCCATGAAGCATGTAATAGAAGGTGTAGTGTGCGCCTTTCTTGCCCGGAACGATCTCGTCAAGCCGCGAGTCAGTGAGAGAAGCGACCGCCGAGACCAGTTCCTCGTGGACGCGCCGCACCTCAGCCCGCGTCTTGCGCCAGGCGGCGTCGCTCGTATCCGTAACCGGCGGAAAATTCTCCGCATCGGAAAGCGTCACCGCAACCCCGCGCAACCGCCGCAGCACCGCGCCATCCCACGCCGCAATGTGCAGCACCAGTTCCCAGATCGTATGCGCACCCGCAATCGGACGCTCCGCTGCCCGCGCCGCCGTGACGCCGTCCAGAATTTCAAACAAGGAACCGCCATGCCAGGCGTCCCCATCAAATGCGCGGCGGAGCTGATCGGCAATGCTAGCGGATTCAGACATAGGCATTAATAAACTTCGTTATAGCGAGGGTTCAGTTCGCCAAGATTGAGAGCAAGGAACAGCGCTGCTTTCCGAAAAGGTCCGTCGTCGGGTGACCACCGATCCACAACGTGGTACTGTCCACCTCTAGCGCCTTCCATAAATCCACTGCGCTCCATCTACGCCAATCTCGCTACTCTCCGGTTGTTCTGTTGGAGTGTTCCAAAAATCGGCTTCCTGCAGAAGGTCTAGGAAGTGGCCAACAGAATCCTTGGACACCCTAATGTTGCGGTTGATGATTGCGTGCCCGGGATCGTACCCACCCTGTCCGCTGAGCACTTTCACAAACAGCCGCGCGGTACCGTCCTTTGCAACCTCCAGACGAGCGGATACCGGATGGTGGAAAGTGCGGAGCCAGAGAAACCTATAAGACTGTCTCGACGTATCTTTCGACAATTCCACCAGAGACGGTTCGTGCATCGCACGGAGGTGTTTCGCATACCACCTCTCGCAAAGGCCGGGTTCATGTGACCCGCAGAACGCTCGGTCTGGGAAATACTGTGTTTGTGCTGTCGAGCTAGTGACAAGCAAGAGGAGCAACGTACATGTAAGCCCAGTCTTAATGTTGGCACCTTCCAGCCTATGACTGAGTCGGATCGGATACTACAGAGATTCCGCCCAGATTCGCGGCTTCAATAGTCGCCTCGCCATCCAGCAGCAGACATCGCCCCGCATCCACCGCCAGACAACTTGCCCCGGCGCGCGCCATGGTCTCGATCGTTTTCACGCCAATCACCGGAACGTCGAAGCGCATGTCCTGCTTCGGCTTCGCGATCTTCACCACCGTCAGCGCGCGGCTCAGCGTCGAAGCCTCACCGGCGGGTTCCGATTCTACGGATAACGACCGCATCAGCAGCCCCGCCCGTTCGATCGTCGCGTCCGTCCCTTCCATCGCCTCGACCGCCACGCACGCCGCTTCCGCGATCACCACCGTCTGCCCAATGTCGTACTCCGCCAGCCGCCGCGCCACCGTGCGTCCATAATCAATATTCTTGCGCTCCTGCTCGTTCGGAGCCCGCTTCGTGAGCACGCCCGCTTTCGCCAGCAGCGGTTCCAGCAGCGCGGTCGAGTTCTCGAGCATGATGCCCTCATCCGCCAGCACCTTCGCCACCGCGCCCAGCAGCGAGTCCGTGTTGCGCGTGCCCAGCGAGAGCAGCAGCTTCGCCAGCCGCCAATCCGGCTTGATAGCAGAAAAAATCTGCTTGTGCTTGACCTGCCCCGCCATCACGGCACAGGTGACGCCCTCGGCTTTAAAAGTGTCGATGAGCTTCGATAGCTCGCCCAGTGAAAACCAGTGCACGAAAGCCGAGCCTTGCGATTCGATCTCAGGAGAAGTCTCTTCTTTGATCGCGGCGACAATCACGTCAAAACCCTGCGCCCGCGCCGCGTCCAGCACGAGGAAGGGAAACTTGCCATTGCCGGCGATGAGGCCGAGTTTCATAGTCAGTGGTCGGTGGTCAGTAGGCATCAACGATCGTGGGTTCTAACTGGCCACTGCCCACCGGCCACTGACCACGTTACTTAATCACTCCGCGTTCCGACGCCTCGATAAATCGAATCAGCATCTCGACGTCTTCACCGATGTCCGACTCCGCTTTCAGCTTCTCCAGCGCCTGCGACGTGTTCAGCTTCGACGCCAGCAATAAACGATACGCATGGTGAATCTTCCCAATTCGTTCCTTCGTGAATCCGCGCCGCTCCAACCCCACCGCATTCAATCCATACGCGTGCGTTCCGCGCTCGGCGGACGTCTTCGAAAATGGCAGCACATCCCGCGTGATGGTCGTGCCCCCGCCAATAAACGCATGTGTCCCAATCCGCACGAAATGATGCACCGGACACAGCGCTCCGACCGTTGCCCAGTCTCCCACGGTTACGTGCCCGCCCAGCGTAGCCGCGTTCGCCATGATGATGTGGCTCCCAATCTGGCAGTCGTGCGCAATGTGCGTATAAGCCATGATCAGGTTGTAGTCGCCAACTCGGGTGCATCCTCCACCCTTCATCGTGCCACGGTTGATGGTGACAAACTCGCGAATCTCGTTATGGTCGCCAATCTCCAACCGCGTCGGTTCGCCCGCGTAGGTGATGTCTTGCGGCGCCAGGCCAATCGAAGTGAACGGGAAGAAACCGTTGTCCACGCCAATTTTCGTTGGCCCTTCGATAACGACGTGCGAAACCAGATGGCAGCCCTCGCCGAGCTCCACCTCAGGCCCGATCACGCAATAAGGCCCAATGTTGCACGATGGATGGATCTTGCTTGTGAGATCGACGATCGCCGTGGGATGAGAAGACATTTGTAATTTGGTAATTTGTAATTTGTAATTTGGATCGGAGACTCCAAGTTTCAATCGAAATTACAAATTACAAATTGGAAATCACAAATCCCCTGCCGCCTCCGCGCCCGCATTCCTCGGCACCAGCCGGCAAGTCACCGTAGCCTCGGCTGCTACTTTGCCGTCCACATACGCCTTGCCCTCCAGACGAGCCGCCGTTATTCGCCAGGCCTTCACCACGACTTCAATGCGTAGCTGATCTCCCGGCACCACCGGACGCCGGAATCGCGCCTTCTCGATCCCCGTGAACACCATCAGCATCTCGTCGCGGTTCGGAACTTCCGTCAGCAGCAGCAGCCCGCCCGCCTGCGCGATCGCTTCCACAATCAGCACGCCTGGCATGATCGGCTGGTCCGGAAAGTGTCCTTGGAAAAAAGGTTCGGTGACGGTCACATTCTTCAATGCGACAATGCTCTTCATCCGCACCAGCTCGACCACCCGGTCGATCAAGAGAAATGGATAGCGGTGAGGCAGGATCTTGAAGATTTCGCCAATATCCATCCCCGTTCTCTCCGATGCCGGTGCTTCAGTCGCAGCCGCTTCAGTCGTCTGATTCATGTCCGTCATGCCGTTTCGTTCAAGGCGAAGATTATACTGCAGCGCAAGTTCTCGTGAGACTCACGGACGAAGGGTTTTGCCCGTAAAAGGATCGCCGTGGGTGCCCCAAGTCTCGATTTTGAGACCTGGGAGACCACAACGCTTCAAGCGCAAATTCATATGGTCAGAGACCCGGGACGTTCCTTTCGTAATCGCGTCTGGGGACGTCCGCACTAATCTCGCCCACCCGCAACGCCGATGATTCGCCCAGGGGCCCTGTAAGCATCGAGCCCGGAGCCGATCCATGAATTCGCCCGACGCCCAGCCTTTTACCTCCGCCCTAGCGAAACCCGATCGCCGCCTGCATCCTCGCTACACGGTACAGGTCCAAATCGAAATCCACGAGGAAGGCAGCGACGTTCCCTTGCGTCTCGTGACCACCGACCTCAGTCGCGGCGGCTGCTACGTCGAAATGTTGATCCAGTTCCCACTCGGTGTACGCGTTCGGGCTACCCTCTGGATCGACGACGGCCCTGTCGTCGTCCGTGGAGTCGTCGTCACCCGCCATCCCCAGTTCGGCAACGGCATCATGTTCGTGGAATTCGAAGGTCAAGGAGAACAACTCCTGACCCGTTATTTGGACGCCATCACCACCTAGAGTTAGTCAAACAGATTGACGTTTATGTCACTGACTTCCCCCGTGATCCTCTGTGTCCCCCGTGGTTAAAGACTTAGGCTTCCTCGTCAAACACCAAACTTCGTATCGGATCGCGACGAAACATAACCGTCGCTATCTTCAACGCACTGCACCTAGCACCCACTCTTGCCAAAGAAGTCTGAATTGGATAATCCCTCGGAAAGTCACACCAGCAACAAATCTCGCCGGGTTAGTCCATCGTCATTTCCGCGCCGCTGCGCACTCCGCGCAAGGACAAACTTCCCGCAAATAAAACCACGAATAAATCCCCAGATCGTGTTTATCGTTCCACGAGAACTTCAGCGCGTACTTGCCCACCGCCTCCGCCGCCAGCGCTTTCACCGTCGGCTTGAACATCGGCAAAGCCCCCGGTGCGAGCTTCGCCGCCTCGCCCGCCTTGCGTCCCGCTTTCGTCCGTTCATCCTCGCAAAGCGCGCAAGGGCAAGCATCTCGCAAGAATGCAAATGTGTAGACGGACCGGTGCCCATCCTTCCATTCAATCTCCATCCCCGTCCCCGTCGTCAAATGAATCAGCACCAACTTGGGATCGTTCCCCACCCGAGGCGTGAAATCCGGCAGCGCCATGAATTTCAGTATCGCACGTCACCCGCGCCGCTGATCAATTGCAGAGGAGGAATGTGCGTAAACACATGTGGCGCGGACACAAGTGTCCGCGCCACACGGAATCCTCCCCGCTCCCCATGAAAGGGAACCAATGGTTGCCCGGCAAGATGAAACCGGGTCAGGTTACGATCCAAAGAACTTTCGGCGCATGGCTCCGGCAATAGCGATCAACCCCATGCCCAGCAATCCCAGGGTGCCAGGTTCGGGAACGGTCAACTTCGTATTGCCGAGATGGATGCCACCGTCGTGATCGATCGACCATTGATTCTTGTACGCGTAAATAGTCTGTGTCGTGGTTCCGGTCACCACCCGTCCGGTCCAGATCTGCCCACGGATCGTGCCCGAGAGGGTGAACACATAGTCCCACTTGGTGTGGCTGACCACGGTCCATGCAATCGGCCCGACGAAAGCCCCGCTAAAAATGACCCCTTTCGGTTGGCCGAGGTTGCCGATGCCAGTCACGATGAAGCTGGAGTTCGTGCTGGAAAAAGTTCCGCCAGTCCAGATGCTGGCGCCCGTGAAAGCGCCGGTTGAAAAGCTAACCGAGCCCATGGCCCGTGCAGTAGGCGCGAAAATCCCATTGAAGCTCATCAGATGGGACCCGGTGGTTACGACCCCGGCGTTCGTGATGATGACCGTGCCATCCGCGTTAGTAAGATTAATCCCGTCTGCCCAAGCGGCCATTGGGAATAGCAGCGCGCATAGACCCACAATAACTGCAACTCGCCTCATTGTTCCCTCCACAGAAACTGCAGCGACCCTTTGGGACAACCCTTCAGTGCGGATCGCCTGTATCACGAAGGTTGGATTGTTAATGTCGCGCACCTTTAGCGAGCAGAGTGCAAGAATGTCTAGGCACGAGCGGTCGAGGGAGGGTCGACGCCCAGAACTCTAGTCTCATGGCCGGGAAAAAGCTGTGAGTTTTGTCACCGTGCGTGGTGATGAGAAGGAAGGCGGAAGTTGACTTCCCGCGGCGCCCAGTCGGGCCTTCGCCGTGAGCTTGTGCTCGATCTTAGGTTTCGGTCTTCGGTCCTCGATCTTTACGCTGCGGCGATGCGCCGCATCAGATCTTCCTGCTCGCCCTTGCTCTCCGCCCCAATAGTGAATGCGTCCAGCACTCCGAGCGACAGCGCATAGCGGAGCGCGTCGTCCACCCGCCCGCGCAGATCGCCTTGTCCCAGAATCTTCATGCCGACGATGCCTTTGCCGGCGGCCTTCATCTCGCGCAGGACGCTGACGACTTCCTCAGGCGCGGCGTCCATGTGTGAGCCGATCGGATTGACACGCGCCAGATCCACTTCCACCCACGGCGACTTGGCGGCGGCGCGCAGCGCTTCAATCGTATGGCAGGAACAGCCGTGGGCGCGGATGATGCCCTTTTCCTTGGCTTCGGACAGCACGTCCATCACTCCTTGGTAGCGTTCCGTCCAATCGCCTTCGGTCACACAATGCATCAGGCAGATGTCGAGGTAGTCGACGCCCAGCTCGCGGCGGAAGCGGTCGAGATCCTCGCGCGCAGATTTGGGATCGCGCGAAAAAGTCTTCGTGAGCACCGTGACCTTGTCGCGCGGCACCTGCTTCAGCGCTTCGGCAACATGCGGATGACTCCCATAAGAATCGGCCGCGTCAAAAAAACGCAAGCCGTGATCGTAGCCGTTCAGCAGGAGCTCCGACAGCCCTTTCACGCCCAGCGCCGTCTGGTTGGAATGATGATTCCATCCAACCGTGCCTGTGCCCATGGCCAGACGGCTGGTGCGAATCCCAGTCTTGCCCAACGTCACCGTATCGAAGGCGGAGACCTTCTGGGCCAACGGTGGCGGAGCAGCGAACGCCGGCCCGAACGCCCGAAAGTTGAGCGTCCGTGAACTGAGAAGTTTTGAGCTGACCCAGGCGCCCGCGATTCCCGCAGAGCCCGCAAGCAAGAACTCCCTGCGATCCATGCCGTCCCTCCGGTTCCCCACTTTGCTTTACTTTATAAACCTGTTGGAGGCGGTTGGGAAGCAGGTGGTTATCACCACCGCTCGTGTGGCGCGGGCGCCCTCGCCCGCGTGCCGGTGGCCAAATTGTTAGCGTAGGGACGGCCGCCCCCGCCCGTCCAAGCCGAGCGAAGCTAGGCAAATCCCTCCCAACGCCAACGGCTCCAATTCATCGGAGAGCAAGCCGACCAGCGCTCAAAACACATTCTTGAATCCCCAGAACAGAAATCCCGACAGCACCATCGACGCCGGCAGCGTCAGCACCCACGCCAGCGCCAGGTTGCGCACCGTCCCCCATTGCAACCCGGAACCGTTCGCCGCCATCGTGCCCGCGACGCCCGACGACAGCACGTGCGTCGTACTGACCGGCAATCCGTACCAGTCGGCTAGGCCGATCGTGAACATCGCCACGATCTCCGCCGACGCTCCCTGACCATAAGTGAGGTGGTCCTTGCCGATCTTCTCTCCCACCGTCACCACAATCCGCTTCCATCCGATCATCGTGCCCAGTCCAAGCGCCATCGCCACCGCAACTTTCACCCAGGTCGGGATAAATCGCGTCGACGCGTCCACGTGCTTCTTGTAATTGGCCAAGCCTTCCCAATCGGCCGCGCTCATCGCCGGCTGCCCGGTCTTCTTCATCAGCCGCAAAGCTTCGCTGACGATATACATGTCGTTGCGGAAGTTCCGCACCCGGTCGTTCGGAATCTTTGCCAGCTCTCCGAACAGCACCGTCTCGTTCCCAATATCGCTCACCATCTGACGCAACGCCAGCATGGTGTTGGGAGTGAATTCCTTGGTTCGAATGTAATCGGTAAGCTCGTCCCGTTCATCGCCGATGACTGCGTTCGGGGTGACATATTTGGAAAGTATTCCGGCCGCCTGTTGTGAAACCGCAATAAAGTCGTCCGACTGTTTATGCGTGATCGCGTGGTTCAAAGCATAGGCCGTAGGCACCGTCCCCACCAGGATCAACATAATGAGCCCCATGCCCTTCTGCCCATCATTCGATCCATGCGCGAAACTCACTCCCGTGCAAGTCAGCACCAGCAACGACCGAATCCAGAACGGCGGCGGTTCCGTTCCTACCGGAGCCTCATAAAGCGCGCGGTTCTTAATCACCACCTTCATCAGCCACAACAGGAGAAATGCGCCCGCGAATCCCACCAGCGGCGACAACAACAGCGACTTCCCAATATTGGTGGCTTGCCCCCAATCCACGCCGCTGGTGCCCGTTTTCGGAGACATCAGCTGATTCGCGATGCCCACTCCAATGATCGACCCGATCATGGTGTGCGAACTGGAGGCAGGCAAGCCGAAATACCATGTGCCCAGATTCCAAATAATGGCCGCGACCAGCAAGGCGAAAACCATGGCAAACCCAGCCTTGCTCCCCACCTGCAAAATCAGTTCGACCGGCAGCAACGAGACGATTCCGAAAGCGACCAGCCCGCTGGAAAGCAACACGCCCAGAAAATTCCAGAACCCCGACCACACCACCGCAATATGCGGCTCCAGCGAGTGCGTGTAGATGACGGTAGCCACTGCATTCGCCGTATCGTGAAATCCGTTGACAAATTCAAACCCCAACGCCACCAGCAGCGCGATGCCGAGCAAAACATAAGGCATGATCGACCCGCTGTGCACGGTGGAAAGATCCGTCAGCAGATGAAACGCGGAGTAAATGATCCCCACCAGAAGCACAATGCCAAAGCCCACCATCCCGATCTTTCCCGGACTCCGATTAAGCTTTGCTTCCAGCGCGGGCCGGGCGGGGGCTAGGCTCAACACTCCACCCGCTTCGCCATAGGTTTCAGGATTCGGTGCCGTGGCCATATCGACAATCTCCTCTGTTCGCAATAAATTTCGGGATTCGGGAACCAAGAGCGAAGCCCCAAAGTTTCGGAAACTATACGGAAGGATTGTTACGCCAGTGTGAACGACCCGTCGAAGTGCCGAGTGAGGATTTGCGGTCATCGTATCCCGCTCGTGTGTGGGGGCGGGCGCCCTCGCCCGTCCAGGCCGAGCGCAGCTCGGCAGTCGCCTGTGGCCACAGCAACTTTGGATTCGCTATAGATGCAGCGCTTACTAGTGCTCAAGCGCTTGCAGTGTCCGTGCGTGCAACCGACACACCGAGTGCTCGGCGCGTGGATTCCCGTAGTTCGCCTGAGGTATAATCCCGCCATCTAGAACGCCTGCCCGACAGTCAACCAGCAAGGGGGACAATATGTTCAGCAAAGCGGTCGCGGTCGGTCGCGTGCTATTCACCGTCATTCTCGGCTCTGCCGCCTTGCTCAGCCAGCAGCCGCCCGCGGCACCCGGTTCCCCGGTGGGGCTTGAGTTCCCAGTGGTCATGCGGCAAAACGTCGCTGCCGGCAAAACCCCCGTCGGGACCAAGGTCCAGGCCAATCTTGCCATTGCCACCCTGGTCGATAGCGTAGTGATCCCGCGCGACGCCGTCTTATCGGGAGAAGTAACCGAGTCCGTGGCGAAGTCTAAAACCGACCCGTCCCGTCTTGCCATTCGCATGGACTCCGCGCAGTGGAAAAATGGATCGGCTCCCCTCAAGCTTTACCTGACCGCCTGGTATTACCCCGCCGAGGCGATGCCGGCTCAGAGTCTCTCGTATGAACCACCGGACGCCGCCAACAGCATTAAAAACTGGAATGGCATGGGCCAGTACCCCGACAAGAGGGATCCCTCGTCTACACCGCGATTTCCCAGCGCTGACACGGGCAAGGACAGTCCAACGTTGCCCTCGCCGTCCTCCATCACTTCGAAACGCCGCGTTCTAATGAAAGATGTGGACTCCATTCGCAACAGCGACGGAACCGTTACTCTCACTTCCAGCCGTTCCAATCTCAAGATTGATAAGCTGACTACCTACGTCCTCGCCAAGGACGACCTGCTGCCGGCAAAGTAACTGAGCCCAAGCCGCAAAGCTGAGAACCGGAATTTCGGCGGCACGGTGCAACAAAGCTCCATGCTCTTAGCTACGAAGTGGAGCGGGAATGCAGTCCACCGGGAAAGCCCATTTGGAGCTTAGGATGCCCGCTTGGCATCAACTTTGAACATGCCCGTCTGGAGTGCATATCGGACGACGTCCGACCGTGTGCGCAGCCCCAGCTTTTCCAGACTTCGTGCCCGGTAGGTTTCAATCGATTTTCGACTTATGTTCAGGCTGGAGGCAATTTCTTTGGGGGTGTAACCGTACGCCACCATTTTTAGAACTTCTTCTTCGCGCCGGCTAAGCACCTTGGTGCCAGACTCTGCTTGTCGGGCAAGCAACGGGAAGAGTGTCTCGCTTAACTCGGGATCGACATATCTGCGCCCGCGGGAAGCGGCGCGAATCGCTGTGAACAGCTGCCGCGGAGTTGCACGTAGAAGAACATATCCGAGCGCCCCAACTGCCAGTAACAAGCCTACGTAGGCGTGATGTGTCTCACGACCCAGGACAACAATTCCGGCCGGAGGAACCGCTTTGCGCAGAGCGGTGATCAGCTGCGCACAGCTGGGTTTTGTCACTTCAGCAAACACGATGACGACGTCGGGTCTCAGGTTGCTCGCTTGCTCAATGGCATCCTTGCTGCTTGCTTCCCCTTTGACTTCTAGTCCTGCTTCGGTTGCCAGAAACAACTTCAGACCCGCGCGAGCGATCGTTTCGTCACTGACTACAAGCAGGTTGGTCGTTTTCATGAAAGTCTGGGAAGTTGTGATAAATACTTGACTTGGAGACTGGAATCCTATTTAGCACACCGCAGGAATGGTATATGCCTCCTGTCCTACTGGACTGGCAGCGATGTTTCTGTTCCGAAAACCGAACAGACTCCACATGTGGGCGCGGCTGGCGGTGTCCGCCCGGATACAGACGGAAGAAACCGCGCCATAACCGCACGCTCTTCTCCGTTCCAAAATCCGGACGCCCAAGTGGAAGGTCATGTTCATTGCGTCAGCTTAGGACGCCAGGGCGAGGCCAACATTGAACATGCCAGTCTGCAGTGCGCATACCGGACGACGTCCGACCGTATGCGCAGCCCCAGCTTTTCCGGACTCTGCAGCGCAATTGAACCTTGTTTGTGATGTCGCTCTCGACCCCCGCTCGGGGTAAAATAGCCATGAGTCCCCATGAAAAATTCCGCCATGTCCCGCCCTCTTTGTGAAGTTGATCCCGAGATTTCGAACGCTATTGATAACGAAGTTCGCCGCCAGCATGAGGGGCTGGAGCTGATCGCTTCGGAAAACTTTGTCAGCGAGGCTGTGCTTGAGGCTGCCGGTTCCGTGTTCACCAACAAATATGCGGAAGGCTATCCCGGCAAGCGCTATTACGGCGGCTGCGAATTCACCGACGTGGTCGAGAATCTGGCGCGCGAGCGGGTCAAGAAACTCTTTGGCGCGGAGCATGCCAACGTGCAGCCGCACTCGGGATCGCAGGCCAATCAAGCCGCCTACGCGGCGGTGCTGCAGCCCGGCGACACGATTCTTGGATTGAATCTGGCTCACGGCGGGCACCTCACGCATGGACATCCTCTGAATTTTTCGGGCAAGACCTACAAGATCGTTCCCTACGGCGTGACCAGGGAAACCGAGACGATCGATTACGACGAGTTGGAAAGGATCGCCACGGCGGAGCATCCGAAGCTCATTATCGGCGGCGGCAGCGCCTATCCGCGGATCATCGATTTCGCGCGCATGCGCCAGATCGCCGACAAAGTTGGTGCGCTCTATCTTGTCGACATGGCCCACTTCGCAGGACTGGTGGCGGGTGGAGCGCATCCTTCGCCGGTGCCGCACGCGCATATCGTGACGTCGACCACGCATAAGACCCTGCGCGGGCCGCGCTCGGGCATGATCCTGAGCAAGCAGGAATTCGCCAAGGATATCGATAAGACGGTCTTCCCCGGAATGCAGGGAGGGCCGCTGGTGCACATCATTGCCGCCAAGGCGGTGTGCTTCCTCGAAGCCTCGCAGCCGAGCTTCCGCGACTACGCGCGGCAGATCGTGGCCAACGCGAAGGTGATGGCCGAGACGCTGGCGGCCGATGGCTATCGCATCGTCTCCGGTGGAACGGACACGCACCTCATGCTGGTAGACGTATTCGCGAAGGGCATGTTCGGCAGCGAGGCGGAGAAAGCTCTCGGCGAGGCCGGCATCACAGTCAACAAGAATGCGATTCCGTTCGATACGAATCCTCCGATGAAGCCGAGCGGCATTCGCATTGGCACTCCGGCGGTGACTACGCGCGGCATGAAAGAAGCGGAGATGCGCCAGATTTCGCACTGGATCGCGGAGGCGCTCGATCATCGGACCGACGCCGCGGTGCTGGCGAAAATCCGCAAACAGGTGCTGGGAATGGCGGAAGAGTTTCCGCTCTACGCCGAGCGGCGCGCGCGGGCGCAGGCCGAAGTGAGAGCGTAACCTCTCATAAGCTGTCATCCTGAGCGAAGCGAAGGACCTATGTATTTGGTTCGTGCGTTGAAATGCACAAGTCCCTCGCCCCGCTCAGGATGACACGCTTTTGGCGAATTCCCTGTGTTCCCCTGTGTCCCCTGTGGTTAAATTCAAACTGTGAAAGTAGCCATCGACATCCGTCGCATGACGGAATTCGGCGTGGGCACCTACATCCGCAACGTGGTGCGCACGCTGGCGCGATTGGATCGCGACGGCGAGTACTTCCTCATCGGATCGCCGGAGAGGGTGGCGGAATGTGGCGCGCTGCCGCCGAACTTCCACGCGGTGGCGCTGGACGGCGGCGATAACACGCTGAAGGGGACTCTCGATTTCCGGGCCATCGTGCGGCGCCTGGATTGCGACGTGGTTCACATTCCGCACCTGTTCTGGATTCCGCGCGGCCTCGGTCGTCCTTACATCCTGACCGTGCACGACCTGTTGGAGCACATGTACGGATCGCGCGACGCTTCCAGTTTGCGGCGCAGCCTGTACTTCTATCTGACGCGGCGCGCATTGCGGAAGGCGGCGCGTGTCATCGCGGTCTCGCAATTCACCAAGAACGAAATCGAAAAACTGCTGGCCGTTCCGGATGCGCGCATCGAGGTGGTTTACAACGCCATTGACGAGCGTTTTCTGCGCGGCCATGCCACCGCCGCGGATCGCGAACTGATTGCCCAGCGTTATCAGGTGAACCATCCCTTTATTTTGTATGCGGGTGCGATTCGGCCGCACAAGAACGTGGTGCGGATCATTGAAGCGTTTTCTGCGTTGAAGAGTGAACTGCAGAAGGAGCAGCAGTTCCCGGATCTGAAGCTCATCATCATCGGCGACGATCTTTCCAGCCATCCCCGGCTGCGGCGTACCGTGGTGCGCAGCGGAGTGCAGAACGACGTGCGTTTCCTCGGCTTCGTGCCCATCGAAGTGCTGCGCATTTTTTACGATGTCGCCAAGATTTTTGTGTTCCCGTCGCTCTACGAGGGATTTGGATTGCCGCCACTCGAAGCCATGGCCCACGGAACTCCGGTGGTCGCTTCGAACACTTCGAGCCTGCCGGAAGTGGTGGGGAACGCGGCGTTGCTGGTGAATCCGGAAAACGTGTTCGAGATACGGCGAGGCTTGCAGCGCGTGCTGCTCGATCCGGCGCTGCGCGAGCGGATGAAGCAACGCGGCTATGCGCAGGCGCAGCGATTTTCCTGGACCAGCTCGGTATCGAGAATTCTTGAAATTTACCGCGAAGTAGCCGACGGCCGTGTTTCCCGTGGGGCTGCGGCGGACTGAGGCGGTTCTTGCTCCCGTATAATGGCATTTTCACGATGAATCCTAGCGCCACGTCCAATCTTGAACCGTCGACAGTTGGCAGCGCGATCCATCCGGCAACGATCCCCTCGACAATAATTCCTCCGACGCTGATTCGTCCGAACCGGTTTATTTCTGACTGGCGCATTTCCGTCGTGACATTGACCGTGTTGTGGGCGGTCATCTACATGACCGGACTTTCGCGGCCCGCCTTGCTCGACGATGCCGACACGGTGCACGCCGAAGCGGCGCGCGAGATGGTGCTGCGGCACGACTGGGTGACGCTGTACGCCAACGGCGTACGCTACCTGGAAAAGGCTCCGCTGATGTATTGGGGCGTGGCGACGAGTTACACGCTCTTCGGCGTCAGCGAGTGGAGCACGCGTCTTCCGCTGATGCTGGGCGTGCTGGCGATGATCCTCGCCACGTACGGTTTGGGGCGCTGGGCTTTGGGCAGCGCAGGCGGATTCGATTCCGGGCTGGTGCTGGCGACTGCGCTCGGACCGTTTCTCTTCACACGCTTTCTGATTCCGGACGCGGCCGTGGGCCTTTGGCTGACGCTGACGTTCTGGCTTTTTCTGGTGTCGCTGGAGCAAGCCAAGCCGGCGCCCTGGACCTGCTGGGGACTGGCCGCAGTGTGCGCGCTCAACGTTCTTACCAAGGGACTGATCGGGCTGGTGTTTCCCATCGGCGCGATCGGGCTTTACCTTCTGCTGACGGGAAATCTGCGGCACTTGCTAAAGCTGCGCCTGCTGTCGGGCACGCTGGTGTTTCTCGCGGTCGCCGCGCCGTGGCACATTCTGGCACAGCTGCGAAATCCGGCGCAGGGAAACGTGCGCGGATTTCTCTGGTTCTACTTCGTCAATGAGCACATCAACCGGTTCTTGAACACGCGCATTCCGCGCGACTACGACAAGGTCCCGCTGCTGCTGTTCTGGGCGTTGCTGGTTTTGTGGCTGATTCCCTGGACGGTGTTTCTTCCGCAGTCTTTGCAGGAAGTGCCGCGGCGGTGGCGCGAATTTCGCGCGCGGATGACGCGGCGACAGCGCGCGTATCTAATGTTTTTCTTGTGGAATATTGTGATCGTAGGCTTCTTCAGCCTCTCGACGCGCCAGGAATACTACACCATCCCGGCGATTCCGGGGATGGCCTTGCTGGTCGGCGGATGGCTGCAACGGGAGCGAGACTCCGCTGCGGACAGCCGGGAGCGGCGCCACGGAAGGATTTCGTCGGCGGTGTTGCTGGCGGTCGGCGTCATCATCGCGGTGGTTGGCTTTGCCCTGTTCTTCTTTTCGAAGGCGCCACCTGCGGGCACGGATCTGTCAGACCTGCTGCGGAAAAATCCGCAAGACTACGCGCTCTCGTTCGGACACTTTCTGGACTTAACCCCGCAGGCGATGGGGGCGTTCCGCGTGCCGTTGTTCGGCTTTTCACTGGCATTTCTGCTGGGCACGCTCGCCGACTTTATTCTGCGCCGTCGCGGGCGGGCAGGAGCGGGGAATGCCGCGCTCGTGGCGATGATGATAGTCGTGCTGGCGTGCGTGCGGATTGCGTTCGGCATCTTCTCTCCGATTCTTTCGTCGAAAGACCTGGCGATGGCGATTCGTGAGCAATACCGGCCGGGGGATCAGATCGTGGTGATAGGGCTCTACGAAAATGCGTCTTCGCTGAATTTCTACACTGGGATTCCGTTGCACAGTTTGCGCACGCCAGGCGGAAACATGTGGTATGGCACGCAGTTTCCCGGAGCGCCGCGAGTCTTCGAGACGCAGGCGTCGTTTGTGGAGATGTGGCACGGTCCGCAGCGCGTTTTCTTGTGGGCCGAAGAGGATGAACCGCCGGCATTGCGCGGATTGACGAGCTATGTCGTCGCGCGGCGCGGGGGCAAGATTATTTTTTCCAATCAGCCGTCGACTTCAGGTTAGAGGTCAGAGGTCAGAGGTCAGATTGCAGAGGTTCACCCCTTCTTAGCTCTTCAATCTCGCCTCTGCAATCTAGCGGAGAGCATCAAACAGATCGACGTTACACTAGCGTCCAACCTCTGACCTCTGACCTCTAACCTCTGACCTACTGAGTCGCCCATCCTTCAGATCGAAATCATCGCCACGCCAGTGGATGCGGTTGCCCATGAAACTTGCGGCCCAGACAATGGGCGCGATCAGGTCTCGCAGGGGCAGCAAGAGAACGTTGCGGAATATCTGACGATCGTCGATCTGACGATCATCGAGCACGCTCACCGCAGCCCCCAGCCCTACCGCCAATCGCATAGCGACCGTCAGAGCGAATAGCAGCCACGCCCACGCAGCGCCGCGAGCCGCTAACAGCGTCAGCAGTGCCCAGGGCAGGCCGAAGGTGAAGAGCAGGCCGGCGTATCCCCAGCGGCGGGCGTCGCGGATGGTGCGCGACCAGCGCAGTTGGTGGCGAAAAAACTGCCGCAGCGTGTAGGCGGGCAGAAATGTAGTGACGGTTGCGGTGCTGAGTTCGACTCGCTTTCCGGTGGCGGCGATGCGCCGGCCGAGTTCATAGTCGTCGGCGAGATAATCCAGCAACGCTTCGAAGCCGCCGATGGCCTCGAGGTCGCCGCGGCGAAAGGCCAGCGTAGAGCCCAATCCGAAATGCAATCCTTTCTCGAGACACCTCGCGCTCAGAACGCCAGGCACAAAATCGGTGCTGATGCCCACGGCTTCGAGGCGCGACCCAAGCGTCGGGCTCGCGACAGCGCGGTAGAGGCAAGTCACCAGTCCGACAGAGGAGTCGGCGAGCGGCGTCAAGACCTTCCGCAAATAATCCGAAGAGACACGGATGTCGCTGTCATTCACCAGCAGGAGTTCGTGGCGTGCCGCTGGGAGCATCTGCACTAGATTGCTGACTTTGATGTTGGCTCCCAGAACGCGATCGCACACGATCAGTTCAATCGAGAGTTTGGGGTATTTTGCCTGGAGCTTGCGCACGACCTCGATAGCGAGATCGGCGGGATCGCTGACGCCGAAGAGCAACTGAATTTGAAACTGCGGATAGTCCTGTTCGCAATGGCTGCAGAAGCTTTCCCAGATTTCGGGATCGACTCCTTTCAACGGCTTGAGGATGGAAACTGGAAAAAGTTGGCTTTCGAGCAGCGGAGCTTGGCTTAGTTTCTTGCGCCGGTCGCGGAGGAAACTGGCCAGAGAGAGCGTGGACAGAAGATAGAAGAACAGACTGCCGACGGTTCCAATCACGGCCACAGCTTCGAGTAAGACTCGCGCTGTTAATAGCGGCGGCATGAGTAGCATCTTACTCGTAGCGCAGCGACTCGATGGGATCGAGATTGGCCGCTTTCCACGCGGGATAAATTCCAAAGACTAGTCCCACCGCGGCCGAGGCGGCGAAAGCGAATACCGACCAGTCCACCGACATAGTCGCCGGAAGCGATGGAAAGACAATCGGAACGATTGCCGTAATCAGTGCGCCCAGCAAGAGTCCAATGACTCCGCCGACGGCCGTGAGCATGACGGCTTCGAGTGTGAATTGCACCAGAATGTCGCGCTTGCGGGCGCCCATGGCTTTGCGCACTCCGATTTCGCGGGTGCGTTCGGTCACCGAAACCAGCATGATGTTCATCACGCCCACGCCGCCCACGATCAAGCCCACGCTCGAGACCGCAAACATGAAGACGAAGATCATCCCTGTGATCTGATTCCACACGTCGGAAATCGAGTCTTGGGTGAAGATGGCGAAGTTGTCCGGCTTCTCGGTCGGAACCCTGCGGCGGCGACGCAGCAATTCGCGCATTTCGTCGATAGCTTTGGGCATGTCATCGTGCGAAGTGGCTTTGACGCTGATCCAATACTGCTTCAGTTCGGGGTGCAACTTGCGGAAGGTAGTGAGCGGGAAGAAAACGATGTTGTCGTCCGGATTCTTTCCGCCACCGAACACACTCTTGCGCAGCTTCGCGACGCCGATCACAGTGAACAGCTGTCCCTCAATGTCCAGCTCTTTGCCCAGCGGCTGTTCATTCGGGAAAAGTTCTTCCGCGGTATCGTGACCGATAATAATGACCGGGTTGCGGCGTTCCTCATCGATATCGCTGAACCAGCGGCCCGAGTCGATCGCCAGGTCATAAACATCTTTGTAGGAACTGGTGTCGCCCTCCAGCATGGTCTGCTTGGCCTTGCGGTCTTTGTATTTGACGGAGTAAGTGCCGGTGCCAAGTTCCGGCCGGAAATAGCGCACGCCGACGCCGACCGCCTTTACATGTGGCAGGTCTCGCATCGCCATGGCGTCGTCGTAGGTCAGTTCCTTGCGGGTGCGCATTTCTTCCGTCGGACGGCCGAAGGTGAAGGGCTCCATGTGAAACGCGAAAATAAGATTGGAGCCCAGGGTGCTGATGACCTGGCTGACGTTGTCGTTCAGGCCGCGCACAATCGACGAAATCCCGATGACAACGGCCACTCCAATCACGATGCCCAGCACGGTGAGCGACGAGCGCATTTTGTTGCTGCGGATCGTTTCGACCGCCATCTTCAGGCCTTCGCCGAGTTCGCCTTTGATCAGCATGGCTTCAGAACCCTCTTCACCGCCGAGACACAGAGCGCGCCGAAAGAATCCATTTCAAGAGGCTTTCCCCCGTGAACCCCTGTGTCCTTTGTGGCTCACGCTTTTAGGTTTCAAAACGCAGCGCCGCTATGGGATCCAGCAAGGCGGCGCGACGCGCGGGATACACCCCGAAAAAAATGCCAACGCTGGCCGCTACAAATAGCCCCGCCGCCACCGCCCACAGTTTGATCTCTGACGGCATGCCGATGGCGAGCGTAACCACCTTGGCAAACGAAATGCCGAAGAGCACGCCGATTGCGCCGCCAAGCAAGGCCAGCGTGACAGACTCAATCAAAAACTGCAGCAGGATGTCATTGCTGCGCGCACCCATGGCCTTGCGGATGCCGATCTCCCGCGTTCGCTCCGTCACCGAAACCAGCATGATGTTCATGATCACGATGCCGCCGACCACCAGCGAGATGGCGGCGATTCCGATCATGGCGTAAAAGAACGTGCCGCTAAAGTTCGACCAGATGCTGAGCAGGCTGTCGTTGGTCTCGATGTCGAAATTGTCTTCGTCGCCGGGGTGGACGTGCCTCCGAGCGCGCAGGACGGCGCGCGTCTCGTCCATGGCTTCGTCGAATCCGGCGCCGCTGGACGCGGCCTTGCCCGAGATATGGATATCCAAGTGCGAACCGTTCTGTTTCTCAAACGCGGTGATCGGCATGAGTGCGTAGTTATCCATGCTCTGGCCGAGCGTCTTGCCCTTGCGTTTGCCGACACCGACCACGCGATAGACCCAGCCGTCGATCCGAAGCTCTTTGTTAATGGGATCCACGCCGGGCATCAGGTTATCCACGATGTCGGGTCCGACCACGACGACGGCGGAATTGTTGCGCACATCGATATCGTTGATCATGCGGCCGGCAGTAAGGTCGATATCGAGAATCGTGACCATGGAGGGAGTCAGACCGCGGACAATCGTATCGCTGATGGACTGCTCGCCGTACTTCACGTGTCCGGTCGTGTTATAGAGCGAGGCTCCCACCCATTCGCAATGCTTGCAGGCTTCGAGGACGGCTTGGTAGTCCTCCATGGTCAGGTTCTTGCGTTTTTCGCCTTCAAGGAATTTATCGATGTTGGTGACGGCGGGCGAATTTTTGAAGACGATGAAAACGTCGGCTCCGAGATTGAAAATCTTCGTCGCCACGTAGCCATTGATGCCGTTGACGAACGTGACCACGGCAATCACGGCGGCTACTCCGATGACCACGCCGAGCAAGGTGAGCGCGGAGCGCAGTTTGTTCGCCCACAGCGACAGGAACGCGATCTTGATGGCCTCGGAGATGTTCATGGATCGATGACTTCGCGCTTCTCACTGCAGTTTCCGGGACTGCGGGAGCGCGAATTTCACCTTATGAGTTTAGCAGGGCGAGGGGCGCGGACCCTCGCCGAAAAGTATTCACAGATCGAACGTGTTATGTGGAGCAAAGGGGGTCTCGCCCGTGCAGTCGGGCGGCCGGGCGAGGATGCCCCGGCTCTCCAACCGGAAGTTTTATGCCCTGCCGAAAGCCAGCCGCATCGAGAGCTTCACCGAGATAAGCGCCAGCAGCAGCGCCAGCACGGTCCAAATCGCCGCAGCCTCTACACCGCCATTGAACATGGGCGGCAACGTGGACGGCAAGGGCATGGAAAAATGTGCGGTCGTCGCTTCTCTCCCCGACTGCACCAGGACGAAAATGCCCGCCACCAAAACCAGCCCCATTGCCAAGCCCCCAACCACCAGGCCGGCCATAGCGCTCTTCCAGGGGAACGGGATCGGAGGCGGTGCCGCAGCCTCGCGCCGCACCGCATCCATGACGGAGACGGCGAAACCGGACGATGGGAGGATTTCGTCCTCACGGGAAAGAATGCGATTCAGCTCGTTCTCGTCTCCAATCTGGTCGTGTCCAATCAAGCGTCTCATTAGGCCTCCTTCAGGCGCGGCACAGCTAGCAACTGCGGAAGTTTGCTGCGCAACATTTCCCGTCCGCGAGACAATCTCGCCTTGACCGTGCCCTCCGGCAGACCGAGGCTCCGCGCCGCACTGGCGACGTCCATGTCGTGGAAATAAAAAAGGATCAAGGCCTCGCGATACTTCGCCGGCAGAACGCCAACCGCTCGCCGCACCGCCAAATCCCGGTCGTGGTCTTCGAGACCTCCGTCGGACGGGCGCGCATCGACGGGCTCAGCAATAACTTCGAGCGGCACAGTCCACGCCGGAATGCGGCGCAGTTCCGAACGATAGAGGTTCGTCGCCAGCGCGAACAGCCAGGTGGAAAAAACCGCATCCTTGCGCCACTGCCTGAGGCTGCGGTAGGTGCGCAGAAAGACTTCTTGCGCCATCTCTTCAGCCCGGCCCCGATCGTGACAAAAACGATAAGCCAAGTTAATCAGTGGTCCCTGCCAGCGCCGGACAATCCCTTCAAAGGCGGAAATGTCGCCAGCCACGACTCTCTCGACATCGGTCTGATCGTCGATCGCGCTCATTCCCACTCTGGGCTCCGCCTCATAAGGTACGACACGAAACGGCTGCGGACGGTTGCATTATTTTAAAAATGGCGCCGGGACGAAAAAAGTGCAACCGGAACGGCGCCGGTCCGGTCCTACCGAACGAAAGCGGAAAACCGCACGAGGAGGCTCCAATGGAACCCAATATCGGAGAGAGTGTCGTAGGCGTTTCTGTTTTTCTAGTCCCGATCGTCGGAAGCATAGCGTTGTTCTCTTTCCTGGGCGTCGCCTCATGGTCCGAGGCGCGGCGCAAGGAACGGGAAGCATATTACAGGAGCGAAACGCTGAAGAAGATCGCGGAGAGCTCCGGAGAGGGAGCCAAGAGCGCCCTGGAACTGATACGCGAGCAGGAGAAGAGCGCCGTAAAACGCCGCCTCGAAGGCATGAAGCTGGGCGGCTTGATCACCGCTGTCGTCGGCATCGGTGTCATGGTGCTTCTGCACGGAATTGCGAACGACGAAGGACCGGTTTATCTCGTCGGACTGATTCCTTTGTTGATCGGCGTGGCCCTGCTGGTGTATGCGTTCGCCCTCGCTCCCAAAGCGCAGGAGTAAGAGAGGTTGCCGTCCGCGTGCACTGCGATGCCGTGCACTATAATGAACTGGTTGGCAGCCGGACCGGACGGTCGCTGTCGCAAGACAGAGGAAAGTCCGAACTCCGCAGAGCAGTGTGCCGGATAACGTCCGGGAGGGCCCCCGCGCTTTTACGGGCGGGATCGTTCGACGGAAAGTGCCACAGAAAACATACCGCCCGGGCCGCAAGGCTCAGGTAAGGGTGAAAAGGTGCGGTAAGAGCGCACCGCCGTCGCAGTAATGCGGCGGGCAGGGCAAACCCCACACGGAGCAAGACCAAATAGGGAGGGATTTCCTGGCAGAGCCTTCGGGCCGCGCCAGGGATGCGTGCCGGCTCGGCGCGCCACAACCTCCGGGTAGGTCGCTTGAGCCCCGCAGTAATGCGTGGCCCAGAGGAATGACCGTCCCGCCGCAAGGCGGACAGAATTCGGCTTACAGGTCCGGCTGCCACAAAGTATTTTGTTTTCTGTGAATTGCTGGTTCGGCGTCATTGAGCATGACCGCGGTGTGACAGTTCTTTCTGAGTTGCTTGCGGAATGCTCGATTCGAGGCCAGACCCGTTATCCCGATTGCAACAGTTATCACACTCCCATCTTTCCGCCTGATGCAAAAGAAAAGCCGCCACAAATATCGGGGCGGCCTTGTCCTTTTGTCGCGCATGGCGTGTTTACCTTGGCAGTTGTAGCTTCTTCCTCGGGAGATTTGGTCGAGCGGCGGAAGTTGCGGGAGCCGTGCGCGTGAAGGCTTCCGCAGAGGCGGTGGATTGCTGGCAGCCAATGATAGCGTTATTGGTCCCTTGGTTGAGGACGCTGTCGCTGCGTTCGCTGCAGACAACAAGATCGTGGGTCGTGGATGGATCGAGATAGATCTGGGCAAGGCCCGCAGTGCTATCGACCGTGAAACCGCTGACGTTGTTGGTCATCACGGTGTCGAGGGTGGTGCTCCACAGGCCGATTCCGTCGGTCCCGTCCGATCCCATAACGCTGTTATTCCACACCGTCGTGCCCTTGGTGTAGTAAACGCCGATGCCTTCAGACAGAACGTCCTTTACTCTAACGGTGTTGTTCCAGAGCGCCGCTTGAATCCAGGGGTTAGTGACATCGTCGAGGAGGTACATGCCGTCGGCATTCTGTCCAGTTCCGATAAACTTGTTGTCGTGTATCGAGTACCAGGACGGGCTGCTGGGTACAAATGGCGTCCACGACGGAACTATCCACATGCCCGCGCAGCTACCCGAGGATTCGTTATAGGAGATCTCAAAGACCGACTTCTCTGAGGCTTCTATATCGAGACCGCCGCAGGTGTTTTCAACGTGATTGCCAGCAGAAGGCGAACCGCCTATGGTCACACGGCTCGATGTGGAAGATCCGTCCTGAGAAATAGCGACGTACAAATTATCAAAAAAACTGCTCCGAACGCTCAACGAACCGCTCAGCAAGTAATAGTCGAAGGGAGCCGAACTGCGGGGTAAATCGCCACTGTAGTGCACTCCATTGTCTGCAGTATAGCCCGTGAGGCAAGTCGATGCGGTGCAGGGCAAGCCTACCATGCGAATGCGTTCGACGCTGACATCGGTGGGATTTTGACCCGTGAAGCCCAGCAGTTCGTAGAGTTCTGTCGCAGTCATCCCATCGTACAGGGAAGGTTGAGCAGGTGGCATAGCGGTGGCCTTGATGGTCAAATCCGAGACACTAATGTTGCCCTCCACAAACTCAAACAAGCTGGGCCAGAGACAAGTTGTGAGGTTGGGCTGGCACGAAGCCACGAATTGGTCCGGCCAGTTGACAGGTAGATTGGGAAGGGCTTCGATGATCGTGCTGTCCATACCCATCCCTTTGAAGGTTCCCTGAAAGTTGTAAACCACAACCTGCTTGGTGAAGTACGTTCCAGCACCCAACTTCACGGTGCAGCCCGGACCGTACGCCACGCACGCATTCAGCGCGCCTTGGATGTTGGCCGTGTCGTCCACGCCGTTTGGCGGCGGAACCTTCACTGTGTAACCACCCGCCCAGACGGTTGCGGGCAAAAGCATGATTACTCCCAAAATGCCCCAGAGAATAACAACTCCGAGGCCCATATGTTTTATTCGGTAGCTTATTTCGGACATGCGGACTTCTCCTTTCCCTAGCAACCTGTCGCGTCTCCCGAGAATCTGGGTCATTCGGCTCAGGGGCGTCTCAAACTGGCGGGAACTGCTCCTCGAGGAGAGTCAGGCCCACGAGCGCCACTATCCTTCCGCAACCCGGACTTCGCCGCAATGAACTGCCGATAAATTTGAGGTGAACTAGTGGTGAACTGAGGTTACAATCTCCCCAAGCGCGCCGGAGCGTGTTTTTTTCCGCTTGTCTTCCACCGAGTCCGCTTCGTCTCGGCGCGCTTTCTGGTGAGAGATAGCATTTGTGCGATGATGGACTCCCGGCAGGCAACTGACCATGCAAGTACCAGCCACGGAGCGACGGCACGCTCGATTTGGCCCCTTCGCGGTTGATTTTGTTGCCCGGGAATTGCGCAACGACAGCCGCAAGATCCCTCTCCAGGAAATGCCCTTTCAAGTTCTCGCTATCCTGCTGGATCAGCCTGGGCTGTTGGTCACTCGGGAAGAATTCCGGCAGCAACTCTGGCCGGCGGGCACGTTTGTTGATTTCGAGCACGGCATCAACACGGCCGTCAGGAAACTCCGGGAAGCGCTGGAAGATGACGCTGAGGAGCCCCGCTTCATTGAAACCGTGCCCCGTCACGGCTACCGATTCATTGCTCCTGTCAATTCTGACTCGCAACCGGCGATGCCGCCCATCCAGTCGCCCATCCAAGATTTCCGCACTTTCCGCAGTAAACCGGCAGTGCTTGCCTCATTGGTTAGCCTTGCGATACTGGTTTCGGCCAGCTATTTCTATTTCCATCGTGCGCCGAAGCTCACCGACAAGGACACTATTGTCCTTTCCGATTTCGACAACAAGACGGGCGATAGCGTATTCGATGACACGCTGAAGCAGGGACTTTCGGTACAGCTTGAGCAATCGCCCTTTCTCGCACTGGTTTCCGAACGCAAAGTGAATGAAACATTGAAGCTGATGGGCCGTCCCGCCGGTGACCGGTTAACGCCCGAGGTCACGCGTGAGGTCTGCCAGCGCACGGGTAGCAAGGCTATGCTGACGGGTTCGATTGCTGGGCTGGGCAGCCAGTACGTGATTGGCCTGAAGGCAGTGAGCTGCAACACGGGTGGGGTGCTGGCGGAAGCGCAGGAGCAGGCTGCAGGGAAGGAAGCAGTGCTCAAGGCTCTGGACGCTGCGGCAGCCAGTTTGCGGAGGAAACTGGGCGAGTCGCTCAGCTCGGTGGAGAAATACGCCACGCCGCTGGAGGAAGCGACCACACCATCGCTGGAGGCGCTGAAAGTGTACAGCCTGGGACTCAAGACGTGGGCTCGCGAAAGGAGACACGGCCGCACTGCCCTTCTACAAGCGGGCGGTGGACCTTGACCCGAATTTTGCCATGGCCTACGCCCAGATGTCGGTTCTCTATCACGACCTCAACGAAGTCGCGGCGGGCGGCTGAAAATGGACGCAAGGCTTACGACCTGCGTGAGAAGGTGAGCGAACGGGAACGGCTCTGGATCGAGTCGGGCTATTACGATTTCGTGACCGGAGAGCTGGAGAAGGGCGCGCAGGCCGATGAACTGTGGCAACAGACTTACCCAAGAGACGCCATGCCTTGCACCGAGTCTGGGATTTGTTTCCGCAACTCTCGGAAACTGGGACAAGGCTTTGGAGGAATGGCAAGTAGCAGTTCGCCTGGATCCAAATAATGGGCTCCTCTATTATCTCCT
Source organism: uncultured Acidobacteriaceae bacterium (assembly GCA_963722485.1). GTDB lineage: Bacteria > Acidobacteriota > Terriglobia > Terriglobales > Acidobacteriaceae > Acidiflorens. The sequence continues at coordinate 73,085 of CAVRNL010000073.1, read as the reverse complement.
TAGCCTCGCCTACATGAGCCTAAACCGACTGGATGAAGCGGAAGCGGTGTTCAAGCAGGCGCAGGAGCACAAGCTGGACAACGAGCAATTGCTCCAGAGTCGCTACTGGTTGGCGTTTCTGAAGGGCGATACAGCGCAGATGGCGCAGTCGGTGTCAGGCGCCATGGGCAAGCCGGGAGCCGAAGACCTGTTGCTGGCCATGCAAGCGGACACGGAAGGTTGGTTCGGCAAGCTGAAGAACGCGCACGAACTGACCGGGCGCGCGATGGATTCCGCCCAGCACAACGACGCCAAAGAGACGGCCGCGGGATATCAGGCAGTGGCAGCGCTGCGCGAGGTGGAATCGGGAAACCGGGAGCAGTCGCGCGCCGACGCCGAGGCGGCGTTGAAGCTGGCCCCGAACCGCGATGTGCGAGTGATTGCGGCGCTGGCGCTGGCACGGGCAGGCGATACGGCAGCGGCGGAGAAGATGGCGGCCGAACTCGACAGAACCTTCCCGCTGGACACGCTGGTTCAAAGATATTGGCTGCCCACGATCCGGGCGGGGGTCGCCTTGCAGCGCAAAGACCCAAAAGGGGCAATCGAACTATTGAAGGTGGCGAGCACGATCGAACTCAGCTCGGCTACGGCCGACCTGACTATATTCTTGTGCCCAGTTTATTTGCGTGGAGAAGCCTATCTCATGCTCCACGATGGCAACCGAGCGGCAGCGGAATTTCAGAAATTCATTGACCACCGGGGAGTGGTGATGAACTTTCCATGGGGAGCGCTGGCCCGCCTCGGCCTGGCGCGCGCTTACGCCCTGCAGCGCGACACGGCCAAAGCCCGCGCCGCCTATCAGGATTTCCTGACCCTCTGGAAAGACGCCGACTCCGATGTTCCCATCCTTAAGCAAGCCAGGGCGGAGTACGCTGAGTTGCGGTGACCGGCTTTACCCGCCTTGAGCGCCGAGGAGTTCCCCACCGCATGTGCCTGACTCTGGCTGGGTCCCCAGTCAAGCGCCCATCCATCGTCGCCAAAACACTTCGGTAACGTCTTGACTGGGGGGGAACCAGTTGTAGTCGTCCTTCTGGCCTAGACTTTAGTGATGCCCCACAACCAAGTCCAGAAATCGCTGTTTGCCCTGCTTCTCGGAAGCATGTTGCTCGCCGGTTGTGGTGTGCACAACCCCTTCTGCGGGAGTGCCCGGCCGAAACCCGTGCTGACTTCGCTCGTTCCGAACTCCGCGAGCCTGGCACAGGTGCAGCAGGGCTTAGTGCTCACCGCCAATGGCAGCAACTTTTATTCTTCTTCCCTCTTCGTATGGGACGGAGCGGTATTGCCCACCACCGTCGTCAATAGTACCCAGATGCAGGCCACGATTACCACGACCCAGATCTCGTCTCCCGGTACCGGCCAGATTATCGTGCACACTCCTGCCAACCTCTCCGGAGACCTCGGATGCGACAGTGGCGGCGACAGCGCGGCATTGACCTTCACGGTCACCTAAAAGCGGTTTCATTGAGTGAGCGTTAGCCTGCCGATAGCACTAATTGAGCCAATCTGCAAATCGTCTGAATTGATCTGAAGAAATTCGCTGGAATGAGACTTTTCGAATCCGCTTTGCACAATAGAGAGTGAGGGGCTGAGACACGGATGGCGACGATTTCGAAAGTCGCTCCCATTGCTGCTCGCTCTTAACAGTCGCAAACAACGGGGTGATTTATGGCGAAAATCATTGAGTTCTACGTGCCCAGCAGCTTCCGGAAAAAGGCAACCAAGTGGATCCCGCCGGGACAACATGGGAAAGTGATCCTGTTCGACCCACCACAAAAGAAGTCGGCCTGACCTCTGGATCATCTGCCTGCGCAAGCGAGGGCCACTTGGCCTCAGCCGCCTTTATGGTTGGTTGGCTTCGCTTCCACGGCGTCGGCTGCGGAAAGTTTCCGGTCTCGATGGGGCTCCGTGCGCAGGGCGCCTGAATGCAGTTCACAAGCTTCCCCGATCGCTGCACCACAGGTATTACAAGGCACGGATAGGATTTGTTCTGGGGTCAGTTCCTTGCTTTTCACGTTGCGATCATAAGTTTGCCACAATGAGAAGTCTGTTCCATATCGAACATATTCGCGGGAGGGTTTCAGGGGTCGCGGCCGGCGTACAAATGTGAGCAAAATTGAACATCTTTGGTGATTACGATTTTGGCATAATGTCGACTAAGTGTACTTCCACCAGGGGAGAAAGCCATTGGTCACAGCAATCGCGTTGACCGACAAATCGCGCGCCTTCGACCCGAAGAAATTCCTGGCCACCATCGGCGAGGGCCGGAAAGTCGTGGCTTTTCTCCGTAAACAGAGAGTCTTCGCGCAGGGCGATCCCGCCGACGCCGTGTTCTACATTCAGGAAGGCAAGGTCCGGCTCACGGTCGTATCCAAGATTGGCAAGGAAGCAACCCTGGGCATATTGAGTGAGGGAGAGTTTTTCGGAGAAGGTGGCTTGGCCGGACAACCTTTGCGCATGGGGTCGGCAACCGCCATGACGGACTGCGAACTCCTGCGCATCGATAAGAAAGCCATGATGCTGGCGCTTCACCGGGAACACACGTTCTCCGATCTGTTCGTAGCGTATCTATTGGCGCGGAATATCCGCTACGAAGAGGATTTGGTGGACCAGCTCTTCAATTCCAGCGAAAAGCGACTCGCTCGGGTCCTGCTCTTGCTGGCTCATTTCGGCAAGGAGGGCGTGCCCGAGGCGGTCATCCCCAAGGTCAGTCAGGAGACCCTCGCCGAGATGGTAGGCACCACCCGCTCGCGCGTCAGTTTTTTCATGAACCGGTTCAGAAAGCTAGGCTTCGTCGATTATGGTGGGGGCGGCCTGCACGTTCATAGTTCGCTTCTCAATATTGTCCTGCACGACTAGCTTCCGCCTCCACGACTGGCTTCCGCCCGGCAATCCCGAAGCCCAGACCCCGATCCCGGCAGCGAAGCAACTCAGGCATCGGCTGGATCTAATCCGGCAACCGGCGCCATCTTGGTCACGACCAGCACCTCCAACAACGTGGCCGTGTTGCGAACGCTTCCGGAAATCGTGATGAGCGCTTCCGAGACCAACGGATGTTGCTCCGCCAGCGAGTCGAGACGGTCGCTCACGTTGTAGAGCTGCTGCACTTCGTGCAGGATCGCGTTCGTAGGCATGGGGCACCGCTTTCCGGGGAGCCTAAGGAGAGCTAACTTCAGATGGGCTGACTTAGTTCAGGGAACCTGAAAGAGGAGAAAACGGTAACCACCTCACTGTAAGTGTATCACGTGAGGAGTCTCCGAATGTCGCAATAAGCAGGGATTGATAGTGGTGCAGTTTGAAACCGCACCACTACCCAGAGTTTGCGGCAATACCACTATTCCGAAGGATCTTTCTGGCGCGTCGCCTTAACCGCCGACAGAATCCCAACGCCTAACAGCACGATCGCCCCCACGACAATCCAATGCGCGGGCATATGCACCAAGTACGCGGCGTAAGTCAGTCCAGCAATCAGGATTGCGAACCCAATCGCATAAAGTCCAAATGACATATCATCTCCTTATCGAGTTAGCCGTGGCGGTTTTCGCCGGGCTTACTCGCTTGGCGGGAGAGCAGCTCCGAATGCGGCCACCCTCCCCCTTCTCTGGTTTGCGTCAATTCCGCAGCTCCTATTGTGCTGAGCTGGCTTTCTGATTCTTCACCTGCAGATCGTTCACCACTTGCAGAACGTTGGGCACTGCGGTCGCCACCTTCTCGGCGAGCGTCCGCTTGGCTTCCGAGTTCACTTCTCCAGTTAGCGTGACTACTCCGCTCTTCACTTCGTATTTCACGCGCTCATGCAGCTTGTTCTGGATCAGCGCCGCGTCCAGATTCTGCTCGATGCCTTTGTCCAGATCGGAGTTCACGGCCTTGGCATCTTTCTCTCCGCCCACGGGAATCACGGCAATCTGATTCGCGACAACCTGCGCGCCCGCCAGAGACTTTGCCACGGATTCGGCCTGCGCTTTTTCGTTGTCGCTGGCGACTTGTCCGCCGAGCGTCACGATCCCCTTGTCACGATCCTGGCTGACGGAAACGTTCTTGAGGCCTGCTTGATCGAGCGATTTACGGATGCTGTCGGAAACATCAGGCGACTTGCTGGGGGCAGCCGAGCAGCCCACCATCATCCCAATTGCGAGCAACACAACAAACAACTTAAGCGTTTTCATATTTTTCCTTTGACCGATGACCGGATCGAGATTGAATCCGAGAAAATGACAGACATCCCCTGTGGGGACAGCCTACAGGTTCGCTCATTCCCTTTGGCGGCGCTGTGCAGAATCGCTCACTTTTCTTGTGACCGCGTTCTGCGGCGAGTCCCGTGCGTCGAAGTCTAGCTTTCGACCGGATACATGGCACTGCCCGATGGATGGCACTGCTCGATAAGACGGTCAATTCTGACCAGTCTTCCGCAGCCTGAAGTCGGATACTGGCGATTGACAAGGTTCTGACCACAAAGAGAACTTCGCGAACAATCCTGGTTTTGTGGACATTCTTGACGGAGGCTTCCATGAATTTCGACGTGCTGGACCCTAAGATAATTGCGCTCGCCGCCGCGGTGATTCTGATCATCGCAATCCTGGTTTGGCTGTACGTGCAAAAACGCAGGCATGCAACCGCCGGCCTGCGGGAAAAATTTGGTTCCGAGTACGATCGGGCGGTGCTGCTGCATGGATCGGAACGAAAAGCACAAGCAAAATTAGAGGATCGCGAGAAACGGGTTGAAAAGCTCAACATTCGCGATCTTGATCCAGTGGAACGCGAACGTTTTTCGAAACAGTGGGAGTCCGTCCAGTCTCGCTTTGTCGATTCCCCAAAGGGCGCAGTCTCGGAAGCCGACGACTTGGTGTCCTCTTTAATGAAGGCGCGCGGCTATCCCATATCCGATTTCGATCAGCGTGCCGCCGACATTTCGGTCGACCATCCCCGAGTGGTGGAGAACTACCGCTCTGCGCACGAGATCGCTCTGCGGGTTGGGAAGAACGCGGCCACCACCGAAGATCTGCGGACGGCGATGATTCACTATCGCTCTCTATTTGATGAACTGGTGCAGGCGCCGGCCGGTATTGAGAGAAAAGAAGTGGCGTAATGCCGTGCCGTAACTAACGCTCTGGCGCAAACGCAGCTTATTCCAAGAAGAGAGGAACAAATCATGAAACCAAGCACCATAGATCGGGCCCAAGGCAAGCTCCACGAAGTAAAGGGGAAAGTTAAGGAAGCCATCGGAAAGGTGGCGAACGACCCCGACGTGGAAGTCTCAGGGGAAGCGGAAAAGAACGCTGGCAAAGTTCAAAAATGGATCGGCCGCGTTGAAAAGAAAGTCGGAGAATAAAGACGTTTTAACACGGCTCGCAGAACCCACAGGAGGGGAACTAATGTCACGAACTGTAGTGGAAAGAACGGCGGAACACATCACCGAATCAGCCCAGCAGGCTTGTCGTGCAACCAATGCGGTTGCCGACGCAATTGAGGACGGCGTAGGAGCGGTGAGGTGTGCCGTAAAGCAAGGCGGCGATGCTGCCGAAGAATTCTTAAACGATACAACGCAGCGCATCCAGCGAAACCCAGTGCTAACGGTCGCGGCGACGTTTGCGATAGGCGTTGCTGCGGGAACATTGCTCGGCTGGACGCTGAGACGAAGGTAGATCGGCAAATCTAACCGGCAAGGATCTGGAAAGGGAGAGTCTTATGAAGATGTGCCAGCTTGTGCTCTGGTCGTTGGCAATCGCGTGTTTTGCTGCCTTAACCACGCTGGCAAAGGCGCAATCGCTGGTCGATTCGGGAAACTCCTCCACTCCTGTCTGGTCGATAGCTACGACTCCCGCGCCACCGGATCTGACGTACGTGCGTCCGACGCAGACCACCAAGCTCCATAACTATCTCTTCGACGCCATCGGCCCCTATCCCCTCGTCGGCGCCGGAATCGTCGCGGGCATTGACCAGATCGACAATTCGCCGCCGGAGTGGAGACAAGGCGCCGAGGGTTATGGCAAGCGCTTCGCGTCCGACTTCGGCATCGCAGCGGTAACCACGACAACGCGCTATGCGCTCTCGGAAGCCTTCCACGAAGACGCGATGTATTACCGCTGTGAGTGCAAAGGCGTGTTTCCGCGGCTCAGACATGCCTTGCTTTCGACCCTCACCGCGCGCCGTGGCGACGATGGCCATCGCGTATTTTCTTTCCCGGCCCTGGTCGCTCCATATGCCGGTACCATGACCGCCGTCTATGGTTGGTATCCCGGCCGCTACAACGCCATGGACGGTTTCCGAATGGGCAACTACAACTTGCTGGTCTATGCAGGCGGAAACATCGCCCTGGAATTCTTCTATAGCGGCCCACACTCGTTGCTTTCACCGCATGCACCTCAACAATGCGCACGGAGCGCCAGATCCGGGTTCAACTCCGTGATCGGCCGGAAATCCATGGCGGTCGCAGGCGTGGACCCTTCGCTTCCGGAGCCACGAAGCGCGCCCATGTTCCCCCCGGTGAGCTCTCTTCTGGGCCTGATCAACAAGTTTCTCGAGTGGTTTGGCGACCTCGGCATATTTTTCTGGCGGGTTGTGCGCGCCGCTGTGACGCCGCCGTTTGAATTCCGCGAGCTGTTTCGGCAACTCGACGAAATTGGATCCATGTCTCTGCCGCTGGTCGCTTTGGCTGGCGCCGCTATTGGGGTGGTGCTTTCCTTGGAAGCTCGCTACAGCCTGACGCGATTTGGCGCCAAATCGCTGCTTCCCGCCGCCATCGTGTTCTCCGTTATTCACGAGACCGGCCCCATCATCACCGGCCTGGTCGTGAGTGGCCGTGTCGGCGCTGGCATTGGCGCGGAGTTGGCGTCGATGAAAGTGACCGAGCAGATCGATGCCATCGAGGCATCCGCGGTCAATCCGTACCGGCTGCTGGCGGCAACCCGCATCCTGGCTTGCATACTAATGCTGCCGTTGCTGACCCTCGCCGCCGACTTTTGCGGCTTGGTAATGGGCTGGGTGGCGCAGGCACTGGCGGAGCCGCTTTCGTTCCATCAGTTTCTCTCCAGCGGCTTCAACGGCGCCGATTTCAACGATTTCCTGCCCCCTACGTTCAAGACCATGGTGTTTGGACTGATCATCGGGCTGATCGCGTGTTTTCAAGGAATGCGTACACAGGGAGGCGCCGCGGGCGTGGGCCGCGCCGCCACCAGCTCGGTAGTCTTGTCTTCGCTGTTCGTCATCCTGGCCGATGTCGTGTTGGTGAAAATCATTATCATATTTTTCCCGTGACCGTGAACGAATCGGTTTGCGGATTAGACAACTCGTGAAACAAGTATGGAAACCATCGATCAAGTTGCGGAGCAGCGAGAAGAAGCCGAGAAAGACGGCGGCGCGCCGGTGATCTCCGTCGAAGACTTGCATAAGTCTTTCGGAACTCAGGTTGTCCTGAACGGAATCAGCCTGAGCGTAAGGCGCGGCGAGACTTTGGCGGTGCTGGGACGCAGTGGCACCGGCAAGAGCGTCCTGCTGAGGATCATCATCGGCCTGGAGAAGCCTGACTCGGGATCAGTGTGCATCCACGGTCAAGACATCGCCGGCCTGACTCTCGACCAGCTTGGCGAGATAAGAATAAAGATGGGTTTTCTGTTTCAGCACGCCGCGCTCTACGATTCGCTCACCGTCGAGCAGAACGTGGCTTTCCCGCTGCAGCACCACAAGAAGGAGATGTCGAAGTCCGAGCAAGGCGACCGGGTCCGGGCGCTGCTGGCGGAAGTCGGCATGGAAGGCCACTTCAACAAGATGCCTTCGGATATCTCGGGCGGGATGCAGAAACGAGTGGGGCTGGCGCGTGCCCTCGCTTTGGAGCCGGATATCCTGCTGCTCGATGAGCCCACTGCCGGTCTCGATCCCATCAGCTCGGGCGAGATTGACGATTTGGTTCTCAAACTCCAGGCAGAGCATCACATGGCATCGATCGTAGTGACTCACGATCTGCACAGCGCCAAGACGATCGCCGATCGTCTGGCCCTGATCAATGAGGGCGATGTCGTGATCGAAGGCAAATTCGAAGAGCTGCAGAAAAGTGGCGTCGAATTTGTCAGGGAATTTCTAAGGTATTCGTAGGGGGATATATGTCGAGAGCGGCGCGGTTGGGAGCTTTCATCGTTGTGACACTGGCAATCCTGGTGGCCGGTGTCTTCATTATCGGAAGCAAGCAGTATCTTTTCAGCTCGACCTACCAATTGAAAGCGCAGTTCGACAATGTGGTGGGCTTGGATGCGGGCGCCGATGTGCGGGTGGGCGGTGTCCACAGTGGAACCGTAAGCAGCATCGTGTTGCCCCACAAGCCGGGTGAAAAGGTCACGGTCGTCATGGATATGGGCAAGTCCACGCACGAGATCATCAAGCAAGACTCCGTGGCCACCATCGAAACCGAGGGCTTGTTGGGCAATCAGTATCTGGCGATCTCGTTCGGATCGGCGGGGAAAGCCGATGTGCGCGACGGCGATATCATCGCCAGCCAGCCGCCACTCGAAATGTCGGACCTCCTCCAAAAGACGAGCGGCATCCTCGATAGCAGCCAGCAAGCCATCCAGAACGCCACTCGAGCAACGGCCAATCTGGATTCGATCAGCGCCAAGATCAATGGCGGGCAGGGAACCGTAGGAGCGCTGGTGAACGACAAACAGCTCTACAGCAACCTCGCGCAGACGACGGCCACCATGCAGGACACGATGCTCCAGGCGCAAACCGGAGTGACCGACTTCCAGGAGAACATGGAGGCGCTGAAGCACAGCTTCTTCGTGCGCGGGTTCTTCAAGAACCGCGGCTACGAAGATGCCGCTGAGTTGGCAAAAAATGAGATCGAGCGGCTGCCGCAAGAAACGCCGAGCAAGGAGTTTACCTACTCGGTGAAGCAGCTTTTCGATAAGCAGGATTCGGCCAAGCTGAAGAATCAGAAATCTCTAAATACCGGCGGCGAATTCCTGGCTAACAACCAGTTCGCGTTTGCAGTGGTCGTGGCATCGGCTGGCATGGAAGGCGACACCCAGAAAGATTTGGTGCTCACGGAAGCCCGGGCCATGGTGGTGCGCGAGTATCTAGTCGAGAATTTCGGATTTGACGACAGTCAGCTTAAGACTCTGGGAATAGGCAAGCAGACAGACGCGAAGCCGGATGGCAGTTGGGGTACGGTGCAGATTCTCATTTATCCAGCCGGAACTGAAATTCCGCCGAATAAGCAAGCGTCGGCGGTGGTCTCATCCAAGACAACTTCAGACCCGCCGATTCAGGCTTCGGCGGCCGCAACGCCAAAGCCATAGTGGCCGCCGTGAACGGCAAGAGTACGGCAAAAAAGGGTGACCCTCTTAAGGGAACATATTGAGGACGGCTCCGTGATTCGGTGACCGTCCGGAAAAGGTGGTGAGTGCCATGGACGGCGACATTCAAGCCGCTGGGAAACTTCTAGCGGAGCTGCGGGAAGCATATCGGCGCCTGCCACAACACGTTCAGGCGGACGTCGCGCACCTATTACGCGAGAGCACGCTGCAGACACAACCCAGCAGCACCCACGCGAGCTGACACTCCGGCCCTCAAGAATGCTCGTACGCCACAGGGAACGACATCGCTCGGGACGCACCGGCTGGCTTCGCGCGGCGGTATTGGGCGCGAACGACGGCATCCTTTCAACCGCCAGCCTGGTACTTGGCGTCGCAGCCGCACATGCGACTCACAGCAACGTGTTGGTCGCGGGGATCGCTGGCCTGGTGGCTGGGGCTATGTCGATGGCTGCCGGAGAGTACGTGTCGGTCCACTCGCAGGCTGACACTGAACAGGCCGACCTCGCGCTCGAACGTGCGGAACTCAAATCGGATGACAAGGGCGAGCACAGGGAATTGTCGGCAATCTACGTCGCTCGCGGGCTCAAACCTGCGCTCGCGAAACAGGTCGCGGAAGAACTAATGGCACATGACGCGCTCGGCGCACATGCCCGCGACGAACTCGGCATCTCCGAGAATTTCGAGGCGCGTCCGGTTCAGGCTGCGCTGGCGTCGGCGGGCAGCTTCGCGGTTGGAGCCGCCATGCCTCTCTTGGTCACTGCCTTAGCTCCGGCATCGGGTTTGATCCCTCTAGTCGCTGGAACTTCGTTGATTTTCCTGGCGCTCTTGGGCGGATTGGCTGCGCGCGCAGGTGGCGCAGGCGTGATCATAGGCGCAATCCGCGTCACGTTCTGGGGCGCGCTCGCCATGGCGGTGACCGCAGGCGTGGGATGGCTGTTCGGAGCAGTCGCGTGAGCGCGGCCAACCCGCTTTAAGCCGATGCCCTCGGATCGCAAAGATCTGGACGCGTGCCGGTAGAAGTTCCATGATGAAAGTATTATTTTCAGTCGTCCCGTGATTTGGGAGGATGGGACCAAGTGAAAGCTGCCATCTTTAAACCAGGAATTGCACCCACATCGTTCCTTCAAATCGAGGATGTTCCCCGTCCCAAACTTGCCGCCGGACACGTTCTGCTTCGCGTGGTTGCTTGCGGCGTTTGTCGCACCGACCTGCACATCGTGGAAGGAGATCTGCCGCCGATTCGATCCCAGCTCATTCCCGGTCATCAAATCGTGGGCGAGGTAGTCGAAGGCGCGACCGCGGATTTGCCGCTCGGGACGCGTGCCGGTGTTTCCTGGATGGGCGGCGTCGATGGCAATTGCTGGTACTGTCGTCACGGAACGGAGAATCTCTGTGACCAGCCCACGTTCACTGGATACACCGTGGATGGAGGCTATGCCGAGTATGTCCTCGCGCGCGCTGACTTTGCCTTCCCCCTGCCCGCTGGTTTGGATGACGTACATGTAGCTCCGCTGCTCTGTGCCGGCATCATCGGCTTTCGCAGCTTACGGGTTGCGGGTGTGGAGCAGGGTGAGCGAGTTGGACTTTTTGGTTTTGGCAGCTCCGCAAGTTTGGCGATTACAATCCTGCAATCCTGGAAGTGCGAAGTCTATGTTTCGACCAGAGGAAAATCCCATCGAACCCGGGCCGTCTCCCTCGGTGCCACCTGGGTCGGCAATGAAGATGAGAAGCCGCCGGTCGCGCTCGATCGTGCCATCACGTTCGCTCCCAGCGGTAAGGTCGTCGTCAGTGCCCTCGCCAGTCTGCGTAAAGGTGGAGTGGTAGCCATCAATGCTATTCATCTCGACCATATGCCCAGCTTCGACTACGACAAACTGCTCTGGGGAGAGCGGCAGATACGCAGTGTCGCCAATATGACTCGGCAGGATGCACGCGACTTTCTGAGGATCGCTCGCGATCTCCAGATTCGCCCGCAAGTCACTGCATTTTCACTCGAAGATGCAAACCAGGCTCTGCTGGCCATCAAAGAAGAAACTGGAGATGGATCGGCAGTAATCGTTCCGTAATGATCGTTCCTCGCAGATAGGAAGATAAGAGAAGATAAGCAGGGCTTCAGTTTGGAGCGGGCTTAAGTGAAACAGGGGAGAACAAAGATCTGTTCTCCCCTTGCCTTTTGTATCCACGTCTAACGGGCGCGAGCCGGCGACTCGTGTCCCCAGCGATGCTGAATAGCCTTGAAAGAGACGGCCTGGTAAAGCGCCGCCAAGCCAACCAGACCGTAAACCACGGAACTGAGAATTGAAGTTTCGCCGAATTTCATCCCGAAAATAGCGGCCACCAGGTCGAAGTGGGCAACGCTCACCAGACCCCAGTTCAGTCCGCCAACCACTAGAAGCACAGCCGCGATCACATCTAACGTTTTCATAGTTTCCTCCAGTTTATTCAGTCTTTGGGTAGAAGCACGGTGTCGATCACATGGATTACGCCGTTCGACGCCACCACATCGGCCTTCACCACCCTGGCGTCATTGACCATGACGGTGCCGCCGTTGACCATGATTTGCACGTCCTGGCCATTGACGGTTTTCGCCGAAGAGAGTTTCACCACCTGCGCCGCAGTCACGTCTCCCGAAACCACGTGATAGAGCAGAATGGCCTTCAACTTGTCCTTGTTCTCGGGCTTGAGAAGCGAATCGACCGTGCCCGCGGGCAGTTTGCCGAAGGCTTCGTCGGTTGGAGCAAACACGGTGAATGGGCCCTTGCCTTTCAGGGTCTCCGCCAGGCCCGCGGCTTGAAGGGCGGTGGCCAGCGTGTTGAAGCTGCCTGCTGCGACCGCGGTTTCAACGATGTCCTTTTTGGCGGAGCCGGCTGCCGCCGGCATCGCGCTGGCAAGGACGCTGAGAATCAACGCAAAACTCGCTGCTTTCATGTCATCTCTCCTTGTTTTCCTTGTTCCATCTTTCTTGTTGCACCGTTGCCCGGTGATGTATTAACTATAGAGAACAACTATTGTCACAATACGAAAAGAAGAGAAATCCACCAATTCGTGTGAGTGCCGGTTAAAAATCCGGTCCGATGTTGTACTAGCGGGAAAACAGGAGTGGCGAGTGGCCAACCATACAATTGTCGAACGGCTTCGGCCCTATGCTCTCGGTGAGAAGCTCCGCACCCTGCGGCTGCGAAAAAGCATGGGGCTAGTCGAACTGGGCAAACACACCGGTCTCTCGGCGGCCATGCTGTCAAAGTTGGAGCGTGACAAGCTGTTTCCCACCCTGCCCACGCTGCTCCGGATTGCGATGGTGTTCGGTGTGGGACTGGAGTATTTCTTTACCGACGAGCGCAAACGCCACGTGGTGGCTATCGCGCGCAAGAAGGAGCGCTTGCGCTTTCCAGAGAGCTCGGGCGGAGGCAACATTGCCTACAACTTTGAGAGCCTGGACTTCAACGCAACGGAACGCAAGCTGAATGCCTTCTATGCCGAATTTGAACCCGTCTCCGCTGAGAAGGCCCGGCCGCACCAACATCCGGGCGTGGAATTGCTTTATCTGATCTCAGGGAAGTTGGAACTCACGATAGCTTCCGAGACGTTCACCCTGGAATCGGGCGACGCGGTGTACTTCGATTCGGGAGTGCGTCACAGCTACCACCGCGCCAGCAAAGCCTCGTGCGCTGGCGTCATTGTTACGGCATGAGCGGGAGGCCGGGGTCCACGGGCCCGGTCGCGCATGAGGTCTTTTTGCCAGCGCTGGCAATCGACCCTATAATTGAGGTTCGGCAAGAGTCCACGGCATCAACCGTCTCGGAACTCGTGATTTCACCGAATCGCTTCACTGCACACCAAGGAGAACCTTATGTCCGCACCCAGCCGTCGTCCGGAAATTCGCCGCCGCCGCACCCGCGCGGAAAAAATCGCAAAGCTACGCAAGCGCCTCGCCGCCGCTTCCGCTTCCACCGATATAGACCGCCTCACCGCGAAGCTGCATCGCGCCGAGTTCACTTCTCCGGGAAATCCGTTGATCAAGAGCGCGTAGAGTGGGTTCGAGACGAGCCTGCGCAATTACGGAACGATCCGCAAAACACCCTTGCGCCCTGCGCGGTACACCGAGAAGTCCCGTCGATCGAGCGTAAAGATCACGTCGAAACCATCGCGTTCGGCCAAGTAAACCAACGCGGCATCCGCAAGTTGCGGGCGAATACTCCTGTATTTTTCCATCACTTTCCCGATCTCCGACACTTCGGCGCTTTGAATGGGAAGAATTTCGAGAAAGCCCTCTGCAATGCTGTCGAGCAAGTGCTGGACAACTCCTTGGTGGCCGCGCAACAACCAAGCCGCCTCGGTGATGACTGGCCAACAGGAAAATAAGGGACCCGGCAGATCGTGCAACGTCTCAACACAAATCTTGTGGTGCTCGTCGGCGCGCAGCATGATCGCCACCAACGGCCCCGTGTCCACCAGGACCCGTTTCATCGGCTTTTGCCAAAGCCTTCGAAATGCTTGCGATTGGTGCTCAGGTCCGATGGCCCGCCGCGCACACATCCGATCAGGCCCGCTTCTTTCGCCAGATCATAAGCGGAACGGGAAGCCGGGGCTTCTCCGAGGTAGTTTTCCAGGGCCTCGCGCACCAAGGCGGACTCGGAACGGCGCTTCACCCCGGCCTGTTGCTTCAGGCGTTTAACCAAAGACTCGGAAATGCGAATGGTAATGCGTTGCGAAGACATGATGTCAGACATTCTAACACATTTGTCTGACACGGCGACACTCACGCGGAGTACACGATCTTCCCTCCCACCACGGTCGCGACCACTTTCCCCGTCAGTTGCCAACCATCGAAGGGCGTGTTCCTGGATTTCGAGCGCGACTTGGCCACGTCAAAGGTCCACTTCTTTTTCGGATCGAAAACCGTAACGTCAGCGGCCGCGCCGCGGACCAGCGACCCGCGGCCACGAAGGTCAAAGCAGCGCGCCGGACCGGCAGTGAAGAGGTCCACGATGCGGGCAAGCGGGATGCGCTTCTCGCGATGCAGTCGCGTGATCGCTAGCGCGAGCGCGGTTTCCACTCCGGTGATGCCGAACGCGGCGCGCTCAAACTCCATCTCTTTTTCGTGGGCGGCGTGAGGAGCGTGATCGGTGGCGATAGCGTCCACCGTGCCGTCGGCGAGCGCCGCCAGAATCGCTTCGCGATCGGAGGCCGAGCGCAGCGGCGGATTCATCTTGTAACTGCTGTCGTAATCTCGCATGTCCTCGTCTGTCAGCGTGAAGTGGTGCGGCGTAACTTCAAAGGTGACGCGCGCTTTGGCGCGCTTGCCCCGGCGCACACTCTTCAGCGCATCCGCCGTCGAAAGATGTGCCACGTGCAGGCGGGCGTTCGGAATCTGCATCGCCAGTTGAACGTCGCGCTCGACGATCGAGGCTTCCGCCGCCGCGGTCATGCCGCGCAACCCGAGACGGAACGAGCGCGCGCCCGCGTGCATCGAGCAATTCTCCGTCATGCGAGTGTCTTCGGCATGTTGCACCACCGGAAAATTTAGCTCTCCGCCAAGAATCAAGGCCTCACGCATAATGCGGTCATCGAGGATGGGCTTGCCATCGTCGCTGACCGCGACTGCGCCGGCGGTGTGCAGCGCGCGGAAGTCGGTGAGCGTGGCGCCCTTGCTCGCTCGCGTCGCGGCGGCGATGCCAAATACATTGACGACTGCGCCTCGTTCGGGCTGGCGAAGCCACTCGATCCACTCCACCGAATCGACCACGGGAACCGTGTTGGGCATGGTGCAAACGGAAGTGAAGCCGCCAGCCGCGGCGGCAGCCGTGCCCGTCGCAATCGTCTCTTTGTACGTCTGGCCAGGTTCGCGCAAGTGCACGTGCAGATCGATGAAGCCCGGCGCGACGATGAGTCCGCGGGCGTCGAATGTCTCGTCCGCGCCCTTGATCTTGTTGGGAGCAGCAACTTCGGCAACGCGGCCATCTTTCAGCAGCACATCCATGGGCGCGTCGATGCGAGCCGCCGGATCGATAAGGTGGCCGCCCTTGATCAGCAGACTGGTGCGCTCTTTTTCCGCGCCTTTCATCGCATCCTTCCCATCGCCCGCGCCAGAATCGCCATGCGCGTGGGCACGCCTAGCCGCACTTCCTCCAGAATCCGCGCCTGCGCACCGTCGGCAATTTCGCTGGTCAGCTCCAGCCCGCGAATGATCGGCCCAGGATGCATCACGATGGCATCCTTCTTCGCCATCTTCAACCGCGCCGGGGTCATTTGATAACGCGCAACATATTCCGGAAGGTCGATGTTCAGCCCGGAAAGCCGCTCTTTCTGCACCCGCAGCAACATGACCACATCGCTGCCGCGCAAGGCGTCTTCAATATGACGGGTCACGCGCACGCCAGGCGCGAGCGTCGACGCAATGTCAGGCACCAGTTCCGGCGGGCCGCAAAGAACGATCTTCACCCCGAATTTGCTCAACAGGTGGCACGCCGATCGCGCCACGCGGCTGTGAAAAATGTCGCCAACAATCGCGACCTGCAAGCCTTTGAAAGTTTTCTTGTTGCGCAGAATTGTGTACGCATCGAGCAGCGCCTGCGAGGGATGCTCGTGCAGTCCATCGCCGGCGTTGATGACGGGCACGTCGATATGCTGTGCCATGATGTAGGGCGCGCCGGCGTTAGGGTGGCGAATGACGATGATGTCGGCGCCGACGGCGCGCACCGTGTATCCCGTATCGAGCAGAGATTCGCCTTTCTCGATGCTGGAACCGATCGCCTGGATGAGGATGGTGTGCGCGCCCATCGACTTGGCCGCAATTTCAAACGAGCTTCGCGTTCGGGTGGAAGCTTCGTAGAAGAGCAAAAGCACGCGCTTGCCCTTGAGCAGGGGCCGCGGCCTGTCCGGATTCATCCGCCGGGCAAACTTCAAGATCCTAAGGATCTCGGATGCTTCCAGGTGCTCGATACCGAGCAGGGAACCGCGCGCTGGATTCATAGTCAATTTGTGATTTCCAATTTGTAATTTGTGCTTCAAGAACCGCAAAATGGGCTTCTCAATTACAAATTACAAATCGCAAATTACAAATTGACCTGTTGCTTTTCCATAAGCAGAACTTTCTCCGCGTCATCGACCTCGCGAAGTTTAACCTCAATAATCTGATTTTCCGTCGTCTGCACGGTTCGTCCAATGAAGGCAGCCTCAATCGGCAGCTCGCGATGGCCGCGATCGATCAATACGCACAATTGCAAGCGTCTGGGACGGCCCACGCGGAACAGCGCGTCCATGGCCGCGCGCGTGGTGCGTCCGGTATAGAGCACGTCATCCACCAGCACCACCGACTTATCGGTGATCGGGATTTCCAGCTTGCTGTCATGCACCACGGGCTTGGAGTCGAGCGTGGAAAGATCGTCGCGATAGAGGGTAATGTCAAGCGTGCCGAGCAGGACCGGCTTTTTTTCTATACGCTGAATAATTTTCGCCAGCCGCTCCGCCAACGGAACGCCACGCCGCCGGATGCCAACCAGCGCCAGGTCTTCGACACCATTATTTTTTTCGAGAATCTCATGCGCCAGCCGGATCAAGGTGCGCTCCACCTCGGATGCCGACATCAGTTGCGCCTTCTGACGGATTTCGACGGGACGGCTTGCCGCGCGTGTTGTCATAAACGCTGCATCATACTCGCGCGGAAAGATGAGAGCAAGGCCCGGCCTGAACCCAGCGCCGATGGTGATGAAATTACACGCGGGTGTTGCGGGGTCGCATAAACAGCGAGGCCAGCGCGCCGCCCACCGACGCCAGCGCTACGGTCACAATCATCCCAAAAAAGAAGGTGATCGCCAACCCCGACGGCGTGAACAGGTTGTGAATGCTGGCTTGAATGTCCGGGTCCAACACGTTGGCTCCGAACCTCTGAGCGACTTTCACGATGGCATCGGTGTATTCCTGCTGGGCATGAAAAACAAAAATCCGGATGGTGATCAACAGCGCATTGATGGCGAACGAAACGACCCCCGCTGCGCCCCCAAGGCGCGATGCGAGAGCGGCAGGAAGTGTGAGTCCATTTTCGCGGCGATAGAAGAAGACAGCCAATGCCCCAGTCAGCACGATGCCGAGGAATGGGATCATCCCAATGAAAACGCCCAGCACGCCCGCTTTGAGCGCCGCACGAGTGGCAATGTGCCTGTCCATCGTGCCAGCCATCGTTCTTCCGGCCATCGTGCCCGGACGGTCGGACTGACCGGCTTGAGAACTCTCCCGCGAAAACTCATCCGGAGAGGAATTCAAGCCTGCGGCAACTTCACTTTCCGGAGCTGCAATTTGCACGTGGATCTGAGGCGCGCGGCATTGCGGACAAAACGGCCGCCCGTCTTCGACCGTGGTCCCACATTGTTGGCAAGTGTGTTCCACCCCTTTGAAGCTAGCGCACAACCCACTGGAGAGCAAGGCAAGGCATCGAGGCATTTGATCTTCAATGAGTCAATGACTCAATGATTCAATGCCTCCATCCGCACTCAGATCGTGGTGTCCTCGCCCGTATGCATGCGTATATAGACCAAGGCAAAGCGGGTTCCCTTAATGCTGGGCTTGATTGCGACAACGTGCTGGTTTCCTTCGGTTCCAACCTTCAACTCCACCGAGTCTCCGCTGCCTTTGCTGTCACACGAAACGGGCTTAGACATTGTGTCCTTGCCGCTTTCCGTGTCTACGTGACCGCCGCTCCAGGGGGTGTGGCATTGGATGGGCTTGCCATATCTCTGGAGCTCTTTGTCGTAATAGGCGATGACCTTGTCGGGGGTGTCGTCGGAGACAAACTCCGCAGCCACCACTTTCAACGAGAATCCCGGAATCGACAGGTTGACGTTGGCGCTCTTCTTGTCGTCGCCGTTGTCTTTCGGGGCAGGCTGGGCGCCGGGATACAGCGTGAGTCCGGCGTCGCGGATATCGGCTTGCTCGCTGACGTGCAAATCGCCTACAGGAGATTTGATATCAACGTTCTTCTCGCCATCCTTGGCATTGTCGTTCGTATGGATGCTGCAGGCGGGAAGAACACAGAGGGCGGCCAACAACGCGCCCAGAGAGAGTCTTGCGACTACGCGATGGCTGAATGCTTCAAGGTTGAACATCGGAGGAACCTCCTGAACTTGTTTGGGCGGGGCGTTCGAGACCCTCGCCGCGGGATGCGATGCCCGGAATCGTAACCGGCAAATGGCCGCTGATCGGGATCTCGCCGAAGATTGCCTTCACCGCCGCTGTCTCCGAAACGCTCGCATTGGAAAACGCGCATAAATAATTCTGCATCGCGGGAAAATCCTGCACCACATACGGATTGCCCATGGCGAGTACAACGGTACGGCTGGCGGCGCGATCGAGAATCGCCGTCAGCAAAGATCCCGTGGCATCGTCCATGGCAACGGTATTCGTCAATCCTCCTCCGGTGGCACGCATGGCCTTGCCCGCAGTCGGAACCACATACACCGCAACGATCACGCGTTCCGCCGCTTCCATCGCTTCCAGCACGGATGGCTTCATTCCGGCGGCCGAGCGGGCATCGACATAGATTACGCGGGCGTCATGCACGCGCGCGAGGACCTGGCGTTCGAGCATACGTCCGGAGTCGGTGCGCAAGTCCTCGGAAAAAATCACCGCGACCAGCCGGTTGCTCACCTCGGCTACTGATTGATACGGAAGCGCAGCCCGCGGAGTTCCAGGATATCCGAAAGACTGCAGCGGGATGACTTTCCCGTTGTCGCGCACCAGCGTAATGGCTTCGTCGGCAATGCGCTGGCCAACCGCCAGATTCTCCGGTTTCCCAATCTCAATCGAGAGTTGACCGGGATCCACCAGCCGCGCTTTGTTCAACCCAAGAGATGCTTTCACTTCCAGAATCTTACGTACGGATTGATCGAGCCGCGGACGGCTGATTTCGCCGCTCTCGACCGCCTGCAGCATCGAGCGGTAGCTGGCGTCGAGATCGGCCGGAATGATCAGCATGTCGTTGCCCGCTTCGAAGGCTTCGACCGCAGCGCGGCCGATATCGCTCGCGTAAATGCGCGTCAATCCCGCCATGTCGAGGGCATCGGTCACGACCAACCCCTTGAATCCCATGTCCTCCTTGAGCAGTCCGTCCACAATCGGCTTTGAAGTCGAGGCTACCCGGTTGGGCTCGGGCTCAAGAGCGGGAACCGTTACGTGCGCCACCATGACGGCATCCACCCCCGCCTCAATCGCGCGCCGGAACGGCGGCAACTCAATCGCATCGAGCCGCGCCCGGTCGCCAGTGACTTCAGCGAGCCCAAGATGCGAATCGGTCGCGGTGTCGCCGTGTCCCGGAAAGTGTTTGGCCGTGGTCAGCAGCGAGCCTTGGTGAGCGCCCCGAATGTATGCCGCCACAAAATCGCCGACCTGCTTCGGGTCTTCTCCGAAAGAGCGCGTGTTGATGATGGGATTCGCTGGATTGGAATTCACGTCAGCCACGGGAAAGAAATTCAGATGCACTCCAATGGCCCTCGCCTCCAGCGCCGTGATGCGTCCAAAGGCCTCGGCATTTTCTGTTTTGCCGGCAGCTCCAAACGCCATCGCATGAGGAAACACTGTGGCGCCCTGCAAACGAATCGACGGGCCACGCTCAAAGTCCGCCGCCACAATCAGCGGGAGCTTCGACGATTCTTGCAGCCGGTTGAGCAACTCGGCGGCATCATAGGGCTGGCTCTTGAGCAGGACTGCGCCGTCCACCGGAACGCTCATGACCAGCGATCCGATGTGATATTTGCGGATGTTGTCGCGCAACTGAATAAAGATGGGATCGGCATCATTCAGAAATTGCGCTCGCACCCAGATGGCGAAAAGCTGTCCAACTTTTTCATCGGGCGACATCTTGCGCAATGTCTCGTCGACCCACTTCTGTCCGGCCCTGTCGACATGAATGGGACCAGGTTGCAGAAAGTGTTCTTTGCCCTTGTCTTTAGAAAAGCAAATCGTCGCAGCAAACAGCAGCATGATCGGGAGACGATGTCGGAACATGCAACTGACAATAGCATGGTCTCGTGTGTGGGGACGGGCGTCCCGCCCGTCCAAACCGAGCGCAGCTCGGTAGTAGCCAGCAACTCTGGGCTCGCTATGGCTGCCATCAGGCGCCCACGTTGCAGTTGAGGATCGCGCCTGAAATCTCTCAAATTTCCTGTTCGACGATCGCAATGCCTTCCGCCTGGACGGCTGGATCGTCCCCAAACCCGCCCAGCCAATGCACATCCGGCTCTCGCCGAAACCATGTGATCTGGCGCTTCGCGTAGTTACGATGCGCCTGCTGCGCCGCCGCCAGCGCCGACTCGCGATCCAGTTCGCCGCGCAAGAACTGCATCGCCTGCTTGTATCCTAAAGACCAGAGCGGACGGGCACGTTCGCCATATTTTGCAAGCAGCCTTTCCGTCTCGGCAATCAGTCCTCCGCCAATCAGTCCTTCGTCAAACATCTTCGCGGCGCGCTGGTTGATGCGCGCATAAAGAACTTCGCGCTCCGGATTAAGTCCGAGACGCAGAATGCGAAAGCCCTGCAGCGGCTCGCGTCCCTGCTGCCAAAGTTCGGTCATATTTCGGGGCGAGGCTTTGCGAGAAGTCCGGCGCGAGGCGAGGCACACTTCAATCGCCCGAATCACCTTGGGAACGTCATGGGCGTGAATGCGTTTCGCCGCCGAAGAATCGAGCCGCCGCAGGATGCGATGCAAGTGCTCATTCCCGCGCTTCTCCGCGCGCGCGCGCAGTTTGTTGCGCAGATCTTCGGACCGCTGCGGCCCGGGAAAAAGTCCGTCCACGAGAGCGCGAAGATAGAGGCCGGTTCCTCCACTGACGATGGGCAAGCGTCTGCGCTGCTGGTTTTCGCTTGGAGCTGTCTCGCGGAGTGCGATCTCACGGAGAATCTGCCGCGCCCGGCGCGCATATTCTCCCGCGGTAACGTCGGCCAGCGGATCGACGCAATCCAAAAGGTGGTGCGGAACTTCCGCGCGCTCCGCCGCGCTCGGCTTGGCCGTGCCGATTTCGAATTCGCGATACATCGCGACCGAGTCGCAGTTGACGATCTCCCCGCAAAAGCGCCGAGCGATCGCCAGCGCCAGCGCCGTCTTCCCGCTCGCCGTGGGACCAAGCACGACCACGGCCAGCGGCTCGCGTTGCGGCAACTTCAGCGCGCGCCCCAAGGGATGTACCGCCAGTAACGAATGATGGTGAGCACGAGCAGCAGAACCGCCATGAGCAGCAGTCCGGTGGCTTCGGCGGCGTAGATGGCGTGGTGGTGCCGATGCTTGTGGTCGGGACGCTCGCCGTCAGCGGCCGGCTTCGGTGGAACCGGGGCGTTCACGCCGCTATTGTAGCCTTTCCCAGGGTCGATAGTCGTTCGTCGATAGTCGTTGGCAAACGTCGTTCGCGGAACATTCGTCGTGAACGACTAACGACCGGCGACGAACGGCCGGTGTACACTACGGGCGCGTCGTCATGCCGATGTCCCCCTCCAACCGCGAATCCAACCTTCTGCGCTTTGGCATTTTTGAAATCAACCTGGCCGCCGGAGAGCTGCGCAAAAATGGCGCTCGCATACGGCTTCAGGAGCAGCCGTTCCAGGTTCTCGCTGCCCTGCTGCAGAATGCCGGTCAAGTGGTCACGCGCGACCACCTGCGTGAAAAAATCTGGCCCGCCGACACTTTCGTCGATTTCGATCACAGCCTGAATACGGCGGTGAACAAAATTCGCGAGGCGCTGGGTGATTCCGCTTCGAACCCGCGCTTCGTCGAAACCCTGGCCCGCCGTGGATACCGCTTCATCGCCCCCGTCGACAGCGTGGCAGCGGCAACAATACCCGCGTCAGAACTCGAGCAAATCCGCACGCACAATCACGATCTGAGGAACAACAACGCGGCAACTTCGCCTGCAGCCGGGATCGCCCTGCATTCCGAACTCCACGTGCCGATTCCCCGGCGTGGCTTGGTGCGCGCCCTTTTCGCCCTGATTCAGGTGATGTATCTCGTCTTCTACCTCAGCGCCCTCGCTCATCTGCACGGTGTGGACCGCGTCGCCAGCAGCTTTCTCCCAGGCTGGAGGGTTCTCGTCATCGTCGGCGCGGTATTGGTGACGGGAGCGGCAGGGATTCCGCTGCGCTTCTACCTGCTGTCGGCGGTCGCTTTCGATTTCCGCAAACTGGCGGAGACCTTCAGCCGGCTATTCCCCTTCGTCCTGGCGCTGGATCAACTCTGGGCCATCGCGCCTTTCCTGCTGCTGCCGCAGATCGGCGTGGGCATGGCGTTCGCCGCGACTGCAGCCTTGCTGTACGTACCTTTCTCGGAAAGAACTCTGGTGCGCCTGGCCTATCCACTGAAGACCTGAGGTCCAAGATGCGGGGACAGGCACACCCGCCCGTCCCCGCGTAAATATGGCCTAGTCGCTGCTAACGATATCCGGTGCCTTGCAAGCACCTCCATGCGACGCGAAGAAGTATATGGCCGCCAGTAGATGTTGCTTGGGACCTCCTGCCCAGCCACCCGCGAACAGACTCGGAAAGCCAGGGACGACCTCTGCCTTCACCTGATGAGGATTTTGCGGATCTTTATCGCGGCAGGTGCTTAGATCGCTTGGAAAATCCAAGTACAGACTCAGGTTCAGGAGTTTGGTCAGCTCGTGGAATGTCTCTCGCTCGTGCACATGGCAAGCATTTGTCGCGGGATCGGCGTCCCAAGTCGCGTCGATGGCAAACTCTATGGTTGGAGTGTCCACCTGGAGTAGCAGCGGATTGAAGACGCCGCTATCGGGCGAACCGGCGACGGAAAATCCGTTGAGCGTCGAAACCGTATATTTCAGGGAGACGGACGTAGCGTAATCCTTTTCCGTGGAAGCATCGGGGGGATAGGTGGAACCGGCGCGGCTCCGGAAGTAGAGACCCGGAACGTAGGCCTCGGGCTTGGGAAGCCGTATGGCATAGCGCTCCAATTTGTTGTCGAGCACATGCTGAACGTTCTGGGCTTCAATTTTCGCCCGCAGGATGTTGGGATGGACGGTTCCAGCCGCAGGCGCGGTGCGAGCCGGGACGGAGAGATCGTAAACTCCCGGGGCCAGCGCTTTGTCGGAAGATTGCACGAATAGATCGCGATGGTTTTTGGCTTTCGGCGCCATGGCAATCACGCTGTTGGCGTCTTTTGGATCGGGAGCGAAAGCCCAGGGACCTTCAAAGATGACGTAGACCTCGTGGGTGGTTGGCGTGGCTGTTTGTGCCGCGGGCGTGACTTCCTTGGTCTCCTTGTTGCTCTGGAGACACGCTGGCGTGATCAGGACTGCCAGGAAAACGGCAGCGGTCACGACCAGCGAAATGCGGGAGTGGCGTGGTTTTCTCATCGGTTCTCCTTTGTGAGTTTCATGGACGTCCGTAGGCGGCGAACGCCGCCCAATAGTAAGGGTGACGGTTCCACAACATCTTTTGCGAACTTAGGCGAGTTGCGTTGGAGACCGGCTGGCCGGAAAGCAAGAAGCCATAAAAATAGTCCACAAATGCATTGGCCTCGACCGAATCCACCGTCCAGCGGCTGGCCACCACATGAGGCACGCCGGAAGTCTGCAGCGCCTCGGCAACGCTGTCGAATCCGCGCGACCCTCCCTCGCCGGAGTCGGTACTGCACGCCGCCAGGACGGCCAACTGCATCCTCTGTAAATTGAGATGGCGCACAACATTCGCGTCCAGAAGAACAGGAGCGCCGGTGCGCGCCTCCCGGCCCTCGAGCATCAATCCCGTGTGGTTGGAGGTGGTGATGGCGTGTCCAGCGAAATGAAAAACCGCGGCTGCCGGCATCGCTCTCGTCACCGCGCTGAGGGTTGCTCCCGGGCCCTCGAGAACGCGCGGGGAATGAAAAGCTCCGGCCACCGTGTCCGCACCGGCCAGCACGTTCGGAATGACATATAAACCGGTATCCGGCGAAGAAGCCGCACTGCCCACGATCAGGGCGGGCAGGTCGGGCGAAATTACCGTGTCGGCGCGCATACGCGCTTCGGAGTAAGGTCCGGGTGAGTAGACGATGGGCGTGCGCTCGATCAGGTAGTGACCGCTTGCGTCCATCAGGGCTTCAAAAGGCAACCGCGCCATGAACCCTTCCGTTTCGATCATCAGGGTGCGCTTGGGGTCGAGATGGGCCTCGACCGGAGCGATAAGCAGCGAATATAGATTCTGACTGTCCCGCCGTAGTGCGTTCGCCTCGGAGCGGGGGTCCGAACATTCGCTATAAAAATCGCTTGCCAGGTCCTGAAGCTCCTGAGGCGATTTGGGAATCCACTTCGCGCTTACCCCGCGGTTGTCATAGACCCAAATGGCGAGGCCATCGGGCAGCACTCCATAAGCGAGTACCGTTTGGTTGGAGAGAAGAGGAAGTCGAGTGGGCAGCCTGGAAGGGTCGGGCAGCGATTGCGATGGGTCGGGACCATGCCCACCGACACGCTGCGGCGCGCCTAGGTACCACTCGAACACATCGAGCGATTCCTGTTCACGCCCCTGAACCAGCTCGGCTTCGGCCAGTCCCAGATATACCGGCGCTGCGTCCTTGCTCCAGCTGATTCGTTCCGCCTCGGAAGTCAAGGACGCCAGGTTTTGCTCGGCCAAGCGCAACGCCGGACGGAAGGCCTGCTCGGCCTCGGTCGCATGATGGCTGCGGAGCTGCACTTCGCCCAAAGTGGAATAAAAGATCTGCGCGAGAAGGTTATTGGAAAGTTGCCGAACCTCATCCTGAACGCTGGTCAAGCGGACCAGAGCGGCATCAAACACACTCTGGCGCGCCTCCAGTTGGGCGGTCCTGATCTCGTTCTCGATGCGGTAGGCCCGAATGGCTTCGGTCTGTGGCGCAAGAGCATACAGCCGCGCGGCTTCCGCGTACTGTTGTTTGGCAACCTCAGGCTGATGAGCAGCCGTAGCCGCCTTGGCCATGTTGATGTGGGCCCAGGCGCGTAACAGCATGTCTTCGTCCGCATCGATCAGGGCCGCGCCTTCGCGCCCGCTTGCCAGTTGCAGATTTGACTGACCGGCAGAGTCGGCGGCGTACGACATGTCGTAATAAAGGTTGTAGCCCTGCATAGCTGGAAATTGCCCCGACCAGTAGTGTTCCAGACCGGCGCACGCGAGCTTCCAACCCCCCGGCCGGTCACCGGCGTCGAATTTACCGTCTGCAAGAAACGCCAGAGCCCGCAGATAAAGGCCACCGTACCCAGCCTGCTGGGCGCGATCCTCGGCGCGACGCGCGGCTTTTTCGAAGGTGCCGAAATCGCCCATCAATGCCGAACAGACGCCTTCCTCCAGGCCAAGCTGAATCTGCACCCAGGGGTAGGAATACCCACGGGACTCCGCTTCCGCAGCGATCGCCTGCCGCCGGCACGCTTCGCTTCGGCGCGAGATTTGGGAGGAGAGCGACTGTTCGAATTGCGCGCGCAGCGCTCCCGCCGTGTTGCCGGAAGCGCGAAATAGCTTTTCGGCAAGATCAGCTTGCTCGCGGGAGACGCGATAGTCGCCGGCGTCATTGGCTTTTACGGCTAGGGCGAGCGCATTTGCCGCTTGCTGAAAATGGGGAGCGGAGGAGCCTTGCAGGAGATCAGCCAGCCATCGGTCGCCGTGCTGCCGGCTGGTTAGCTCCGCCAAAAAAAAAAGCGCCTGCCCGGCGTTCGGGTCGGCGGCGGCTTTACTTTCAGGAAAGGCTTGAGGCAACCAGGAGCGGACGGCTTGGTGCAAATACTCTTCGATGCGCGGGTCGGCTTCGGAGGCGAGACTTGGGTCGGCGGCCCGGGATGAAATTTGGGCGGGAGACCGCAGCCGCGGCGCCTGGCTCGCATGCTCTTTCAACTTTTCCCGCACCGCATCGGCCCGATTGCGCGCTTCGTCCGCCCACTGCGAGCCCGCATCAACCCGCAGGTAATGCTCCCAGTCATCGAGCGCCTGCCGATAAAGGAAAAGATGTTCCGCCACAATCGCGCGATTGAAGAGCGCCACCGGATCGTCGGGCTGCAGTTTCAATGCCTGACTTAGGTACTCGTAAGCTGCTCCAAGATCTTCCTTCCGATCTTCCTGCTGGGCGCGCTGGAAATAGGCGGTGGCGAGATCGGTCAGCAGCGCGGGCGAATGTGGCTCCAACTCCAACGCGCGGCGCAGAGCTTCGACGGCCGCGTCGTACTTGCCCTCCAGTACGTCCGCCTCCGCCGACGCTTGCAGCCATGACGGATCGGTGGGATGCGATTCCAGTTGGCTGGCAATCAGCGCTTCCGCCTTTAACAGTGCAGCCGGACGGCTGATAAAAGACGCTGCCGGTCCGAGCGGCACCCGCAGAGGCGCATAGCCGGCGCCTGCGATCCTGAGTTCCAGGGTGCGTTTCTCCGTGTAAGCGCGGGCCAGGAGCTGGTCGGCGGCGGCTGGCTGGCTCCGGTGTATTGCCACCCACGATCCCACCCCCACCACGGCTAGAAGAGATGCTCCCGCCAGCGCCAGGCGCGGAACCGTCCGCCAACTCTGCCACCACGGCATGGATTCCCGAGCCGGCGCCGCATGCCGAGTCCCAGTGATTCGCTGGGCCAGTTTCCGCTGCCATTCCGCGCCCGCGCTCTCGAGAGTCGCGATTTGCTTCCGCTCGGCTTCGGTAATCTCTCCGTTCAGATCGGCCATCTCGGCCACCGCTTGGTGCAGCAACGGTCCGCAGCAATCACAGCGGCTGGCATGTTCAATGTAGGCAAGCGTCTCGCCGGGTGGTATTAGACCGCCGGCAATCTCATGCCACACCCCCAGGCCCGGACAATCGCCCTGGCGCGGTGCAGACTCAGCCGGTCTCAAGCTCTTCAGTTGGTGGTCCAGCAAGGCCAGCCCCTCAAATTGCTCCCGGCAGGCCGGGCAGGCGGCTAGATGAGGGTGAACATCCGCCGCGTCCAGCACGGATTCTGTACGACGGCGTGATTCCTCGAGCAGTCTCGCCAGCTCAGCACTCCCGATATGCCCGTTAGAATTTTCTTCCAAAACTAAGTCCCCAATCTATTAGAACGATTTTGCCGATTCAGAACCTTCACGTCGCGGTGAGGCGTAGAGCTTATAAGATGACCGCGAATCATAATGGCCAGCCGCATCAACACGCTTTCCACACCCTCCGTGGTCAGGCCAATGGACGGGATCGATGCTATCTCGCTGGCAGTAAGTCCTTGCCGGTGGCGAAGCCAGAAAATCGTGCGATTTCTCTCCTGGTCTTTCCCCGCCGCAACTTGTCTTAGAATCTTGTCGATCTGCTCCAGCTGAATCCGCTGGCTCACCGCCTCAAAGCTGTCGCTGACGCTCGTTTTCGGGTCGATTTGCACTGCCTCCCTGATCGCTTCCGTCTGGCTCGCGCCCCGTTTTGCCGCCCGCGCAGACTTGAAATGATCGTGAACCACATTCGCCGCCACCACCTTCAAGAATCCATAAATGGAGTCTTCGTGCCGCGGCTGGAAAGACCGTAGTAAACGGCTGTCGTTCTCGCAAAGTTTCAGGTAGGTATCCTGCGTCAGGTCGTCCAGTTGCGAGCGCGACGGCTCGCCCCATTGGCGGGCGGTCCGCAGCACGGCGGCGGCGATCACCACCTGAAATCGCCGAATGAATTCCGCCCACGCCCTCTCGTCTTTCGAGCCAGCGCACGCACTTACTAACTCCGTCGACGACAAATCCAGGTAGCGCGCCAAGTAACCACTCCCAGCTTGGGCGGATTTTACAACAGTCTTGTTACTAATAGCGTTAAAACATCTGGGTAGGAAAGGTCTCTGGGTTCGCCGGTCCGCCTCCAGCGCGGCGAACCGTAAAACGAGTCGCCCAGACGCATCAGGCCAGCAGTTTCGCCGCTTGCTTGGCATAGTAAGTCAGAATGATGCTCGCCCCCGCGCGGCGTATGCAGAGTAACGACTCCATCATCACGCGTTCCCGGTCGATCCACTGGTTGCGGGCCGCGGCCTCGATCATCGCGTACTCGCCCGATACCTGATACGCCGCCAGCGGCAGGTCGAAACGCTCGCGGGCCGCGGCAATCACGTCCAGGTACGGCATCGCCGGCTTCACCATGATCATGTCCGCGCCCTCTTCAATATCCAACTCAATCTCCCGCATCGCCTCGCGAATGTTCGCCGGGTCCATCTGGTAGGAGCGGCGGTCTCCGAACTGCGGCGCGGAATCCGCCGCCTCGCGGAAAGGCCCGTAGAAACCGGAAGAGAACTTCGCTGCATAGGAGAGAATCGGCGTATTTTCGAATCCAGCCTGGTCAAGCGCCGCGCGGATCGCTCCGACCCGTCCATCCATCATGTCCGACGGCGCGATGATATCCACACCCGACCGCGCCAGCGAGACCGAGGTGCGCGCCAGCAACTCCAGGCTCGCATCATTCACAATCTCGTACTCCTCCGTGGTTGGTGGCGCCGCCGCGCCCCGCGATTGCGCTCCCGCTTTGTCGTTCCCCTTCACGATGCCGCAATGCCCGTGCGACATGTACTCGCACAAGCAGACATCGCCCATCATCAGGACGTCGCGCACCTCGCTCTTGATGGCGCGCGCCGCCCGCTGCACGATGCCATCCTCCTCCCAAGCCCCGCTGGCCACTTCGTCCTTTTTCTCCGGCAGTCCGAATAAAATGACCGACAACACTCCCAACGCCCGCGTCTCACGTACTTCCTTCACTGCCTCGTCCACCGAAAGATTGAAGACGCCAGGCATCGAGCGTACTTCCTTCCGGATCCCAGTTCCGGGGCAAATAAACAGTGGATACACAAAAGATTCCGGCGTAAGCCGGGTCTCGCGGACCAGAGCACGCAGCGTTTCAGTGCGCCGCAAACGGCGCGGGCGATTAACAGGGAATGCCATGACACGCAATTTTAGCAGTCGCAGCAGGAACCGCGACTCGCATGGGTCACTGACCGCCGTGACCTCCATCACCACGACCCCTAGGCTGAGCGGGAAAACTCGCAATACGAGTCCGAAATTTCGGACCAGCCTTCAGCGAAAGAAACGGATTCTCGTATTCCCAGGAATCATCGCGCCCGCGACGACCACTACGACGATCACGATCACGAGTTCCATACAGCCCTCACAATCTCGCTCTCACCATCAAGCAATCAGCGTTCAGCTTACGTTCTCTTGCAGAAAAGGCAAGTTACGCTGGTGGGGGTGGAATGCGAAGTCGGGGAAGAGATTTTCGGAAGCAGTCTCAGCCGGAGACTTCGACATCGGCGTCGGAAAAGACCTCGGCGGTAAAAGCCTCGAGGGTTGCGGCCTTGCGCCAGGCATCCAGCGGCAGGCCCGCCTTGCGGCAGGTTTGCTCCAGAAAAGTTTCCCGGTCCCAACCATGTTCGACAGGAACCTGGGGCAACAGCAAGCCGCGCCGACTTCCCTCCACGACCACCAAGCCGTGCCGTCCGACTTCCACCGCATCGGGATGAATGGGGAACAGGAGGGAGAGCACGCTGAGAGAAACCTCCAGCTTGGAAGCCTCCTCTTTCGTCACCGGCAAGAAACGCGAATCTCCGAAAGCGGCCGCGCGCGCGGTTTCGGCCACGGCGCGATACAGCGGCGCGATGGGCGTAGGATAGCCGACGCATCCCCGTAGTTCCCGGTGAAGTTCACGATGAAGTTGGCGCGGGAGGTCGCCGGGCAGATCGTCCTCTAGATCGCTCGGCAGATAAAGGGTCGTGAAGACGCCTCGCGGCTCCGCCAGTCCGGGTGGGAAAGGAGGCGCGACCGGAAAAGGCCGCCGCTCCAGAAAAGAGAGAATCGCCTCGTGCGCGACGCGCAGCAGAATCCGGCGCTGCTCCAGAGAAAATTCTGCAGTTAACGCAGCCGCGTCGCGAGCCCCTTCGCCCGCCATCGGACGTTCAGCCGGCTTTTCAGACAGCCTGGACATCGCTTTTTCTCCGCCGGGTGAGGACGAAGGACCGGCGCCGCCGCTTTTCCGACTTGCGGTCGATCCGCGACCAGAAGGCCACGAAGTAGTCGAGCGCGGAAACCAGCGAAAGCAGAACCATGAACCAGATGGCGGTCCACGCAATCCAGTGCACCGGTAAAAAGAAATTGCCGTACACCGGCCATTCCCGCCAGCGGCGAGCCAGAATCACCGCCACCACGGAAATGATCTGCACCAGCATCTTGAACTTGCCCAATTCGCTCGCTTGAATCGTGAAGCCTTCGGACGCGGCAATGGAGCGCAGCCCACTTACCAGAAACTCGCGGCCAATGACCACCACGGCCATCCATGCCGGCACCAGCGCCGGATTAAACTGCACCAGCGTGATGAAGGCGGCAGCGATCAGCAGCTTGTCAGCCACCGGATCGAGCAGCATCCCCGTGGTCGTGATCTGGCCGCGCCGGCGCGCCAGATAGCCGTCAATCCCGTCGGTGATCGAAGCCAGTATGAAAACCACCGAAGCTAGGATTTCTCGTTCCCCGCTCTGCTCGCCCGCGAAGCGCGAAGTGCAAAGAATCCATATGAGCAGCGGAATCGCCGCAATGCGAGTGAGCGTAATGTAGTTGGGAAGATTCACGCGATGACTGAGCCAGGACCGTCGAGAGCGGCTGATGTGATTATCCTCTACATCCGAGGCCAAGGCAACGGACAGAAGGGCACGGGTGTGGTTTTATCTGCGAAGAAGAAATTTACGAATGTGTGGAGCGCCGTGAACGTGGTGAAGGTCTGATTCGTATCAGGGCACGCCTTTCAAGCGTGCCGCAAGTGCCGTGTTATGAATGCGCCTTTAGGCGCTGTCTTGGCGCGACAGAGGCAGCTAAGCACCTTCGCTTCTGGGGAGGCTCACTATTCCCTGTGCGCTTCCTTATAGCCGGCAGCCTTCGCTTCCGCTTCGGTCATGAACTTTCCGTTCTTCGTCTTGCCGTACCAGCGCCCGCTCTTGTGATAGACGCCGCTCTCGGTGTTGACCCAGACCTTGCCGCTGGCCTTGGCGGCGGCAATCTCCGAACTCGAAGGCTTGCCCGTCGTCTTGGGCGCAGCCATGTTGCCGGAGGCAGCCGGAGTTGCACTGGAACTAGCCGGAGCCGCAGGTTTTGTGGCGGAGTTAGCGCCGCTCGAACTCGCCTGCGCCCTCACGAGAGCAGGCGAAATGGCAAACGTCACAATCAGGCAGAAAGCGAGCAGCCACAGAGCAAGTTTACTTTGAGAGCGTTTCATATTTCCTCACACCTTCCCTGAATTGTCATCCTGACTATTCGAAGCCGAAGGATCTATGTTCCCGGATTGTCATCCTGAGCGGAGCGAAGGACCTATGTATTTGAATTTCGCTATGCTGGAAATTGCTCTTCGATCGGGACCGCAACCCGACTGTCACCCTACCCGGGGCCTCCGCTGGAAGCCCCGGCAAATATACTCAGGCATAAATTCCGCGCTGGCGGATGGTATACGCCACGCGGTCAATCGCCAGCATGTAGGCGGCGATCCGGTTGTTCACGCCATGCGTTTCAGAGTACCGGACAACATCATCGAACGCCTCATCCATGATTTCCTGCAGGTGCTCGTTCACCACCGATTCCTTCCAGAAGTAGCCCTGCCGGTCCTGCACCCACTCAAAGTAGGAAGTAGTGACTCCGCCTGCGTTCGCCAGAATGTCGGGAATCACAAAAACTTTCTTCTCCGAAAGAACATCGTCGGCGGCCGCGGTCGTGGGACCATTCGCGCCTTCGGCCAAAATCTTGCATTTCACCCGGTCCGCATTCTGGCTGGTGATCTGGTTTTCGGTCGCCGCCGGAATCAGAATGTCGCAATCGGCCAGCAACAGCTCGGCCGGATCGTAACTCTCGGCCCCTGGGAAGCCGTGAATGGCGCCACTGCGCTGCCGGAATTCCCACAGCGCCTCCACGTCGATGCCGTCTTTCCTGTACAAGCCACCGTCAAGCTCGACGATGCCGATAACTTTGTATCCCGCCTCCGCCATGAGCCGGGCCGCGTTCGAACCGACGTTGCCGAAGCCCTGCACGATGACGCGGGTCGTATCGCGATTGAGGCGCAGCTTCTTGATCGCCTTTTCGCAGACCATGAGCACGCCGCGCCCCGTAGCCTCCCGGCGCCCGCGCGATCCGCCGATGTTGATCGGCTTGCCGGTGACCACTGCAGTTACGGTCTGGCGCGCATGCATCGAATAGGTATCCATGATCCAGGCCATGGTCTGTTCGTTGGTGTTCACGTCGGGTGCGGGGACGTCTTTCTCGGGCCCTATGAAATCGAACAGCTCGGCCGTGTAGCGCCGAGTCATGCGCTCCAACTCTCCCTGCGACATTCGGTGTGGATCGCAGATGATGCCGCCCTTGGCGCCGCCGAACGGTATGTTCACCACCGCGCACTTCCACGTCATCCAACTCGCCAGCGCGCGAACTTCGTCAAGATTCACGTCGGGCCCATAGCGCAGCCCGCCCTTAGCCGGACCCCGTGCAATCGAGTGCTGCACCCGGTATCCCGTGAAAACTTCCAGGTGCCCGTCATCCATCATCACCGGAATGTGAACAATGATTTCGCGGCTCGGACTCCGCAGAACCCTCCACAGTCCTTCATCGAGATTCAGCTTGCGCGCGGCCAGGTCGAAGCGGGCGGCTTGCGCCTGCCACGGATTAGTTTCCTGTTCAAGATCCACTATCGTCATAAGATTCTCCGCATGATTGCGATCGCGATTTTCCGCACAACTCAGGCAAGCTTCGCAAAGTATATTGCCGCCCCGCAGTCGAGGCAAGCGAAGGGGTAACGGACGCGGAACGTGGGCGCAACCATCGATTTACTTATAATGAAATTTTGGGGAAAAGCATGATCCGTCCCGACTACAAGGAGTTCCTGCGATCGTCGCGCGGAGCCACGCTCGTTCCGGTGGCGAAGTCGATCGCCGCCGACCTGCTGACGCCGATGTCCGCTTTCCTCGCCGTGGCTGACCAGGAGCCCGATGCCTTCCTGCTGGAGTCGGTAGAAGGTGGCGAGAAGATCGGACGCTACACCTTTCTCGGCGTCCGTCCGTTTCTGCGCCTGGAGTCGCGCGGCGCCGACATCAAGATCGAGCGCGGCCGAAAAGTCGAGTGCCGTCAGGGAAATGTTTTCGAAGTCATCAAGGAACTGCTGCAGCAGCATCGTCCAGCGGCGATGGAAGGCCTGCCGCCGTTCACCGCCGGCGCCGTTGGCTATTGCGCCTATGACATCGTGCGCCAACTGGAGAACATCGGCGAGCACGCTGCCGACGACCTCGACGTTCCCGACTGTGTGCTGATGTTTTTCGACCGCGTCCTCGCCTTCGATCACCTGCACCACCAGATTCACATCGTGGCCTCGGCGGACGTGACCCGCGAAGCGCCCAAAGTCGCCTACCAGCGCGCCGTCAAGGATATCGAGCGCATAGAGAGAAAACTCGCCGCCGGATGGAAGCCGGCATACTGGCGCAAATCTGCCACCCAGTCAAAGCTGGCAAAGTCGAAGTTGAAGACACGCGCGCGCACTTCGAAACCAAAATTTCTGGAGAGCGTCCGCCGCGCCAAGGAATACATCGCCGCCGGAGACATTTTTCAAGTCGTGCTTTCGCAGCGCTGGGATTTCGAGCCCGGAGTGGCTCCGCTCGATCTCTACCGTTCGCTGCGCACCGTGAATCCCTCGCCCTACATGTATTTCCTGCGCTTCGGCGGAGGCCGGAATGCCAGCAAGAAAAATTCCGGAGGAATGCACGTCCTCGGTTCGTCTCCAGAAATGCTGGTGCGTGCCGCCGGACGCAAGCTCGAATACCGTCCCATTGCCGGCACCCATCCCCGTGGACGCGACGAAGCCGAAGACGCGGCCCTCGAACAGAAAATGCTAGCCGATGAAAAAGAACGCGCCGAGCACGTGATGCTGGTCGATCTGGGCCGCAACGACCTCGGCCGCGTCAGCGAATACGGCTCGGTAAAAGTTCGCAATCTGATGTACGTGGAGCGCTACTCGCACGTGATGCACCTGGTCTCGGCGCTCGAAGGCCGCCTGCGTCCCGAACTCAATGCGATGGATGCCTTCGCCGCCTGCTTTCCCGCGGGAACGCTGAGCGGCGCCCCGAAAGTTCGTGCCATGCAGATCATCGAAGAACTGGAGCCAACCCGCCGCGGAGTCTATGGCGGCTCCGTCCTCTACGCCGATTTCGCCGGCAATCTGGATTCCTGCATAGCGATTCGAACTCTGCTCATGCAAGGCAAGAAGGCGTACCTGCAAGCGGGAGCCGGGATAGTAGCCGATTCCGATCCGCAGCGTGAGTTCGAAGAGTCGGAAAACAAGGCTCGAGCCGTGCTAAGAGCAGTGGAGATGGCGCGAGGCAGTGGATAGCCACTTCTGGTAACGTCATCCACGGTCAGAACTGACCGCGGATGACGCTTCCCAGTTTCTCAGAAGTTTCCTTTATACGATCATCAATGAGTTCTTGAATGCGTTCACGCTGAACCCCAAAGTCCCGCAGGACCTCGGACGCTGTCGAAACAGCATCCGACGTTTGTCTCTGAGCTGCTTCCACGCGTTCGCGGAGCCCTTGATTTACGACTTCTTCCGGGGAGAGCAAGCGTGCGATAGCCAGCGTGTCGAGAACTCCAGCGTCTGCTGGTAGATCGAGCTTTCGATCGGGAAGAATCCCGAGCGAGATATCAGGATGACGGCGTACACACGTTTCAATCCGAGCCACGCCTGGTTCGAAGTGAAGTTGAACCTCACGTTTCTTGTAGGTATTCGCGATCTCCATGAGGTCGCGTAACTGCTTCAGCGGCAGCCTTACCGTCCCAGAACGAGTCCCCTGGACTGGCACCTCGATCTCAGTTCCTACCGCACGAAATGTCGCAACGCATTGGGAGACCAGCAAGTCGGCGGAGTCCGTATCCCTGAAACCGGCACGGTTAAACGACAGATGCTTTGTCGCCTTTCGCATATCTGACAAGCGAACTATAAACTCCACAAGCTCGGGCATGTTTGACCTACCAGTTGCCCCACCTCCGGATTCTATAGCCAATGTTCGCAAATTGCGAACACTAGCGTGCTCGCGACCACAAGTCATTCTTTATCAGTAAGTTGTCCGATTATCGATTGGTTTTTCGAATTACTTCCGATTCCCAGCATGATCGAAAGGTCTTGACACAATTCGCGAATTGCGAACAAATGGATACACCTTCGCGAACTGCGAACCGCGAGGACGGAAGGCACATAAGCAACGCTGAGATTGAGACGGTGAGGATACTCGGAACAAAAGTGTTAGACGATGCAATACGAAAACATTCAGACTTGGGTCCTTCAGTCGCAGTTTGGCTAACGGTTGCTGGCGGCGCCAAATGGAAAAGCCTAAGTGAATTACGGCAGACCTGGCGAGACACGGACAGCGTGAAAGGTCGGACAATCTTCAACATTAAGGGGAACAGGTATCGCTTGCTCGCCCTTGTTAATTATGCGAGCCAGACTGTCATCGTTAAAGAACTAGTGACGCACGCTGAATACACAAAGAAAGCGGGTTGGAATCGATGAGCCTAGCGGTGGAGTACAAGCAACTCATAGCAGAAGTCCCCCCAAAGGTCATTCACACCGAAGAGGAGAATCGACTCTATATTGAGAAAATTGAAGACCTCAACGCCCGATGGAACGATTTGTCCCAAGCCGAACGAGACCTGTACGACACCCTTTGCGTGCTTGTCGAGGATTTTGAGAAGAAGAGCTACCAGATTCGGGCAGCATCTCCCATTGAGGTAATCAGGGAACTTATGGCGGCGAATGGTCTCAGACAAAAAGATCTTGTCGGAATCTTCGAAACAGCCAGCGTTGCGTCTGAGGTATTGAAGGGAAAGCGAGATCTCACAACGGACCATATTCGACGGCTCGGCAAGCGGTTTAATGTGTCACCCGCAGTTTTCTTACAGTAGCTCTTGAGCGGGACGCTCCGCTCAAGCTCTTCCGCCTGCTTGGCGGTGACCTTGGCCTTTTTCAACTAACTCCCCAGGAAATTCGCCACCAGTTTCTTGCCCTCGTCCGTCAGCACGCTCTCGGGATGAAACTGCACGCCCTCGATCGGGAACTTCCGGTGGCGCAAGCCCATGATGACGCGCGTGCCATCCTGATCACGGGTCCAGGCGCTCACTTCGAGATCGCCAGGCAGGCCTTCCTCGGCGACGATCAGCGAGTGATAGCGGGTCGCCGTCATCGGCGAAGATAAGCCGCG
This sequence comes from uncultured Acidobacteriaceae bacterium, assembly GCA_963722485.1. GTDB lineage: Bacteria > Acidobacteriota > Terriglobia > Terriglobales > Acidobacteriaceae > Acidiflorens. The sequence continues at coordinate 36,580 of CAVRNL010000073.1, read as the reverse complement.
AAAGATGGTCTTGCCGTCGTGTTCCACTCGGCTGGTTTTGCCGTGCATCAGGTTCTTGGCGCGAACCACTTGGCCGCCGAAGGCCGCGCCAATCGCCTGGTGTCCGAGGCAGACGCCCAGCAGCGGCACGTTGCCGCGGCCCGCGAAATGGCGAATCAGTTCGATGCTGATGCCCGCTTCCTGCGGAGTGCAGGGTCCGGGAGAAATCACGATGCGCTCGGGATGCATCGCCTCGATCTCTCCGACCGTCACTTCGTCGTTGCGTCGAACCTCAACCTGGGCGCCCAGTTCGCCAAGGTACTGGACCAGGTTGTAAGTGAACGAATCGTAGTTATCGAGAACGAAGACCACGGGTTTATTGTAGCTGTTAAAAGGCGGATCAAAGGCCCACCTCTTGAAACCTAGCCTCTGCTGGGTACTGGCGACTGGGTACTGATTACTGCTATGCTATCCGGCAAATGTGGGGAGTCTCTCGCTGGGCTGCTCGGTTTCTGTTGGTGGTCATGCTCGTCCCGGCCTTCGCGCCGATGGCGATGCCTTGTGCTGCCCTGCCCCAAGCCATGCACTGCATGCGCCCGCCGGTTCCCGCGCCTGCGGCGCAGCCTGCGATGCACTGCCATCATGCGATGCCACAGTCGAAGCCGGCCCAGCCCGAGTCATCGCCGGCTGAATCCTCCGAAGCCTCGTTTCACGCCGCCAGTGACGATGACTGCTGCCGTCGCCATTGCTGCTGCGGCGCTACCACCTCGGAGTGGGCACAGCCTGCTCCCAATCTGCTTTCCTTTTTGAATCTCATTGTCGAACCAGCGCACGCGTCATCAAGCGCCGTATCTCAGTCCAGCGACTTTTCCGGACTCGATTCCGCCCGCGCCCCTCCTCGCAGCTAGCCCTTCTTACCAAACTTTCAAGCACGATAGTAACTCTGCTTGGACCTGCAAGCGAACACGCATCGGTCGCTCGTAGCTCGCAGCCCGAAGCTCGCAGCCCGCTTTAGCGACGCCGAAAGTCGGACACAAACATGACTCGTCTCAAACTTCTAGCACTTGCCGTCTTGCTGTCGATCGCTCCCACCGCCTTCGCCAACGATTACGGCGCCGTTCGCGGCGTCGTGCACGACCCGCAGCATCGCCCTATTCAGGATGCCATGGTGATGCTCAAAGCCAACTCGTCGGATTGGGCGAAGAGCGTCACCACCGACGCCAACGGTGAATTCCAGTTCAACGCCGTCGTGCTCGGCCAATACTCCGTCAGCGTCGCCAGCAAGGGCTTCGAGCAGATTTCGCAGGATGTCACCGTCATCTCCGGATCGGTGCCGGTGGTTCACTTTCAATTACAAGTCGCCGGGGCTAATGAAAAAGTTCTCGTCTCCGGCACGCCGGCCGTCGCCGCCACCGACAGCTTCACGCCGACTACTCTTGTCAACCGCCTCGACATCGAGCGGACTCCGGGCGCCGACGGCACCAATAGCATGTCGATGATCACCGACTACGTCCCCGCCGCTTATGTCACCCACGACATGCTGCACATGCGCGGCGGCCACCAAACCACCTGGCTCCTCGACGGCATTCCGGTTATCAACACTGCCATCGCGCAAAATCTCGGCCCCCAGTTCGATCCCAAGGACTTGGATTACGTCGAAGTCAATCGCGGCAGCTATAGCGCCGAGTTCGGCGACCGCACCTATGGCGTCTTCAACGTCGTGCCCCGCACCGGATTCGAGCGCAACAATGAAGCCGAGCTTACCGTCACCGCCGGCAACTTCTACCAGACCGACAACGCCCTAAGCTTTGGCAGCCACACCGACCGCTTCGCGTATTACGCCAGCGTCAACGGCAATCGCAGCGATCTCGGACTGCAGCCGCCGGTTCCGCAAGTTGTGCACGATGCTGTCAACGGCGTCGGCGGATTCGGGTCTTTCATCTTCAATGCGGATCCCTCCAACCAGCTCCGCCTGATGACCTCCGTCCGCCGCGACTACTATCAGATTCCTTACGATCCGAATCCGAACGACATCGAAAGCCAACTCTACCCTAGCTACGGCCTTCGCGACGGCCAACACGAGACCGATGCCGGCGTCCTCTTTACCTGGCTCCATACTTTCAATTCCCATTTTTTGACCACGGTTTCTCCCTTCTACCACTACAACAGCGGAGACTACGCCAGCAATCCCAACGACACTTCCGTCGCCACCACGCAAGATCGCGCCTCCACCTACGCCGGAGGCCAAGCCAGCTTCGCCGCCAATTACAAGAAGAACGATCTGCAGGTTGGATTCCTCAGCTTCTACCAGCACGACTCGCAGCTTTTCGGAGCAACTTTCAATCCCCCAAACCAGATACAGTGTGGAACCACAGGCGAGCCCGCACCCTGCACCAATTTCACGGATTCCGAGAGTCCCACCGCCAGTCTCGAGGCCTTCTACATCGACGACAGATTCAATCCCTTTCCCTGGCTGACTCTGTCCGCCGGCCTGCGCCCCACACACTTCGCCGAAGGCAACTTCTCAGCCGGTTCACCCGAGACGCCCGTTTCCGAGTCCACCGTCAGCCCGCGCTTCGGCGTCACCGTCACCGTTCCTAAACTTCGCTGGACGTTCCGCGCTTTCTACGGACACTATTATCAAGCACCACCGCTCGAAACCGTTTCCGGCACGCTGGAGGCTCTGTGTAGCCAGCCCGAGTATGCGTGCCAGTTCTCAACGCTCAAGGGTGAGCGCGATGAAGAACATCAATTCGGCGTCACCATTCCTTACCGGGGATGGGTCCTCGACGCCAATACCTTCAAAACCGATGTCGCCAATTTCCTCGACCACAACAACATCGGAGCTTCCAACATCTTCTTTCCCCTCACCGATACCCGAGCCTTGATTCGCGGATGGGAACTTACGCTGCGCTCTCCCCGCTTCGCCCACCGCGCTCAGATTCACCTCGCCTACTCGAACCAGATCGCCGAGGGCGGCGGCGTCATCACCGGAGGACTGAATAACACCGATGTCTGCCCGCCAAACCCTGACGGCTCGTTCCCCTACCTTTGCCCGCTCGACCATGACCAGCGCAACACACTCAACGTGGGCGGCGACGTGACTCTTCCCTGGCGTTCCTATGCCTCGACTAACGTTTACTACGGCTCCGGCTTCGACAATGGACAACAAGGCGTTCCCGGCTGGCCTTACCCGGACGAGTATCTGCCCGGCCACACCACCTTCGACCTATCGCTCGGCAAAGACTTCGGCGAACGCTTCAGCGCTTCAGTTACTGCCCTCAACGTAACCAACCGCCGCGTGATCTACGACGACAGCGTGACCTACGGCGGATTCCACTGGAACCTGCCGCGCGAGATCTATGTGCAAGTGCGCTGGCGGTTCCACTACTGATCGCCACAAAGTAAACCGAGCGAAGCACAGAGCAACTGAGAAGAAACGATGCGACTTTCAAAACCCCAATTCGTACTCATATCGGCCATGCTGTTGCTAACCGTATCCATAGGCTGCAATCGCACCAGGAAGTATCCGCTGCAAGGCGAAGTGGTCGGCAAGAACCCGGCAACTGGCGAGATTACGGTGAACCATGGCGACATTCCAGGATTCATGCCGGCCATGGCAATGCCTTACCGCGTCAAAAATCCTGCGGTTGTTCAGGAAGTTCAACCCGGCGACAAAATCGCAGCGGAAGTGGTGATTGGCAAGGATCCGAGCGACTACTGGCTGGAGGACGTCCGCATCACCGATGAATCTGGGCGAATCCAGGCAAAGCCGCCGGCTGCGCCGCAGATGCTCGTGCCCGGAGAACGAGTTCCCGACTTTGCTCTCATCAACCAGGATGGCCGCACGATTCATCTTTCAGATTTCGCTGGGAAAGCACTGCTCGTCACCTTCATCTACACGCGCTGTCCCATGCCGAATTTCTGTCCACGCCTGAGCAGCCAATTCGCACGAATTCAGAATGAACTCAAGAAAAATCCGGAGGACTACGGCAAGACCCATCTGCTGACCATCAGCTTTGATCCGAAATACGACACTTCCGCCGTCCTGCGCAAGTACGGCCTTGCCTATCTGGACGGCGATCCGGGAGGCTTTTCTCACTGGGACTTCGCTTCCACGAATCCAACCGATCTGCGCCGTCTTGCCCAGGCATTCGGTCTTGCGTACCAGGAAGAAGGCAACCAGATATCCCACACCATGAGCATCGTATTGATTGCGCCCGATAGTACGGTGGCGAAGTTCTGGTTTACGGATTGGACCTGGGCGGAGTTGATGGAAAGCCTGCAGCACGCCGCCCACGCCACCGGGAAGGGTAAAGCGAAGTGATGGCTCGTGGAGTCCTGCTGGTGGCCGGTTTGTTGGCGGCGTTGTTGTTGCTAGGGTGCGGGGAAAAACAGCAGCGGAGCGAACAACTGAGTAAGGCCGAGATTGAAGGTCAATGGCGTTACGAGGATAACTGCGCCGAGTGCCACGAGAATCCGCAGCCGGATTTGCACAAACAACCTCCAAGTCTGCACGGGTTGTTTCTTCGACAATCGCTTCCGAGTGGCGCTCCGGCAACCGATGCGCAAGTCCGCCAGACGATCGTCGAGGGCCGCGGCACGATGCCCGCTTTCGATCGGCGTTTGCGGGAAGAGGACGTCGGCGATCTCGTCAAGTACCTTCACCAACTGAAATGAGGCGATGTGTGGGGCCTCCCGTGTAGTGCGTTGAAGATAACGATGGTTATGTTTCGTCTCGGTCCGATACGCAGTTTGGTGTTTGACGAGGAAGTCAAAGGCTTCAACCACGGGGGGGCACAGAGGATCGCGGGGGGAAGTCGGCGAATCGTCAACGTCGATCTGCTTGACGCGCTACACTAGCAGCTAACGTCCGAGAGCCGAGAGCAGGCGATCAGCCGCCTGGCTGCATCGAACGATCTGGCGTGGCACGAATCGGTTTGACGCTGTTCCGGTGCGCTCCGTATAATCCTAAGCGTCCACACCCTGACCACTACGCTTGCGGTTGCGGCGTCTCAGGTCTGATGACTGATAGGCTCGGGTTGCGATCAAACTCGTTGCACCCGGCGAGCTGGAAGCTTCCAGCATTCCTAAAAATCCGAAGGAGTTCAAAGGATCCAAATGATGGGCATGTTAACGATTAGCAAATTTGCGCGCGTCACCGTGGCCGTATTCGGCCTCTCTCTCTTCGCTCTGGCCCAAGGCCCGGCTGCCGGCACTCCCGCGGCTGCCCCGCCGAACGCTCCCTCCGCTGCTGCGGCGGCGGCAGCCCAGGCTACTGGCACCAAAGTCGGCACCATCAACATCGAACTGGCAATCTTCACCTGCAACGAAGGACGGCGCGACGCCGAAGCGCTCAGCAAGAAGTTTGAACCCAAACAGAATGAACTGAAGGCTTCGGCCGATGAACTCGACAGCCTGCAGAAGCAGCTCACTGCCCAGCAGGACAAGCTGAATGACGAATCGCGCGACAAGCTGGTGAAGCAGATCGAGGCCAAGAAGAAAAGTTTCGATCGCGCCACCCAGGACGCGCAGGAAGATTTCCAAAGTCAGCAGGGCGAGATCGGAAATAAAGTCCTCACCAAGATGGCGCCGCTCATCGTGAAGTATGCCAGCGATAACGGCTATGGCATGATCCTGGATACGTCCCAACAGTGGCCCCGCGGCCCGGTGATCTGGTACGGACCGGCTGTGGACATCACGCAACCGGTCATCGACGCCTACAACGTTCAATCCGGCGTACCCGCGCCCGCTGCGAGCAGCACGCCGGCCAAGCCCGCGAAGCCGGCGTCGTCGACTCCAGCCAACAAACCGGCTGCGCCAGCGACCAAGCCGCCGGCAACCACTCCGCCGAAACAGTAGCGACACCGCTGGGGCGGTTTTAGTTCCAGAATTCTCGAGACGTTATCTCTCAAGACCGCGTGCAGACGCGGTCTTTTTTCACGCCACGCAACCGACTTTTTCTCTTCCCGCAAGGCTCAGGATCAAATCGTCAACCGCAGGTGTCTGTACCGGTAGCAGCCGTTACGGAGGACACCATGATCAGCACACCGATGTTCAGCACGCTCGAAAGCACGTGGGATCACTCCGCCCGTCGCGGATGGACCACGCTCGCATCCTTCACCATGCAAGCCCTTGCCCTGAGTCTGCTGTTCGCAATCTCGTTGATCTGGATCGGGCAGCCGCCGCAGGTGCGTTGGCTGCAGCTCACGGCGCCCCCGGAGTTTACGCCAGCCGCACCCGAGCAGCCTGCGCCCGCGCATAATGCGCCCGCTGCTGCCAGCAACATGAGCCAGGGAGTGATCGTCGCGCCGCCATCGATCCCTAGCCATATCGCCGCAATCGACGACGGCGGCGTTGTTCCGGCCGCGCCAGATTTTCAATCCATCATCGGCACTGGACCGGGTCGCGGATCGCCCGATGGCGTTGTCCGTAGCATCGGAGACGGCATCCCCGCAGTCATCCCGCTGCGCCCAACCGTGGTCAAGCCGCTGGTGGTATCGCATTTCGCCGAGGCCAACCTCCTCCACAAAGTGCAGCCGCTCTATCCGGCAATCGCGCGCGAGGCTCGCATCCAGGGCACGGTCGAGTTGCAGGCGATCATCAGCAAGACGGGGACCGTCGAGAATCTGGTTGTGGTCCACGGACACCCGTTGCTGGTCGCGGCCGCGATTGATGCGGTCCGGCAATGGCGCTACCGCCCTTACCTGCTCAACAACGAGCCCGTCGAAGTGGAAACCGAAATCACCGTAAACTTCGTGTTGGCGGGCAATTAACGGATCTGCGTCGTTCGCTGTTCGCTAAGACCGGCGATGAGCCAAGGACAAGCGAATAGCGAACGACGAACAGCGAACGACGGCAGTGCTTGCGCTCGCTATAATCGCCTATGTGAACGCGCCGCGTCCCGACTTGTCGAAACTGCCCGACCGCCGCTCGCTGATTCTCGACGGCCGCACCTGGGCGGAAGTTTCTCTGGCCGCTCTGGGAGAAAATTTTCACGCGGTACAGAAGCACGTCGGCGCCGGCGTCACCATCTGCGCGGTAGTCAAAGCCGACGGTTACGGCCACGGCGCGGTGGAGTGTGCGCGCGCGCTCGAATCCGAAGGCGCTCGGTGGCTGGGAGTGACCGATGCCGCGGAAGGCCTGGCCCTGCGCGGCGCTGGCACCAAGGCCCGCATCCTGCTCATGACCGGAATCTGGAAGGGCGAAGAAGATGGCATCGTCGCCCAGAATCTCACTCCCACGATTTGGGAACCATGGCACGTTGAGTTGCTGGAGCGCGCGGCGCGGAAACGGCAGGGCGATCTTCCGTCCCATCGTTTGCCTGTGCATTTGAAACTCGACACGGGCATGAACCGCCTCGGCGCATCGAAGGAAGCGTTGCCGCATTTGTGCGAGATGTTATCCGCGTGCAAGCACCTGAGCGTGGAAGGCGTGAGCACGCACCTCGCGTCGGCGGAAGTGCTCGACGCCGAAGATGCCGTTCGCCAGATCAAGCGTTTCGAAGAGGGACTCGCGGTCTTGCGGCTTTACGGGCTCCATCCTCCGCTGGTTCACATCGGAAATTCCGCCGCCATGAGCGCCCGGCCCGACACCTGGAAGACGATGGTGCGTCCGGGCATCGCGCTCTACGGATATTCGCTGGCCTTCACGCGCGGCGGCGAGCCCGCGGCGGTGGCGGAACTGCCGCTGCGTCCGGTGCTCTCGTGGAAGACGCGAGTGCTGACGGTGAAAGAAGTCGCCGCCGGCGAAGCGGTCGGCTACATGGGGACCTTCGTCACCAAGGTGCGCAGCCGCATTGCCGTGCTTCCCGTCGGCTACGCGGACGGGTATCCACGCCTGCTCTCGAATCGCGCGCGTGTGATCGTAGGCGGCGAATACGCGCCGGTGGTGGGACGGGTCTCGATGGACCTCACCATAGTCGACGTCAGCCACATCCGCGGCGTCGCGGTGGGAGATGAAGTTGTCTTGATCGGCAGAAGCGGCGGCCATGGCACAGAGAAAAGCAGCAAGAGCGTGGATGCGGTGGAACTCGCGCGCCTGTGCGAAAGCGTCCCCTACGAAATTCTGTGCGGCTTGTCGCAAAGAGTGCCGCGAGTGTACCTCTGACCGATCGATCAGCCGTCAAGGATCAGCCTGCCGAAACGCGATAGCCGGACCGTCTTGGGCTCCCGTCCTGTCGGGAATGCATGTAGTGCCGAAGCACGGCATTGATGGCGGTTTGATATCCCTTGCCGTGGCGGCGAAAAAAACCAAGTACATCGGGGTCCAGACGCAACGTGATCTGTTTCTTCTTTCCCGGCCAACGAATGGCCTGATCGAAAAACTTAGAACCGAGTTCCGGGCTCTCCGAGAAATCAATCTCTGAGTCTCGCAGCGCATCAACCTTTTTCCAGTTGGTTCTGGACCGCCTTTTCGTACTGTTTACTTTCACGACGCGTTGCCTTTCTCAGGGAGATGATACGAACGGTCTCTGGTCCGCGCTCTGTGAAGACCACGACCGCAGTGCGTCCACGAGTCGTGCCGATTCCAACTCAGCGGCTTTCTCCGTAGTCTTCTCGCAGGTCTGGAGAGAAGAGAAGGATGCCGTAAAACATCTCTTCCGCATCTGCAAAGTCAAAACCATGTTTTCTGATGTTCTGCCGGTTCTTGTTTTCATCCCACTCGAACCGGTAGGCCGGGGGTTGTTCCTTGATTTCTAGGGACATAGCTAAGCGCACCTTTCAAAGTGAGCTTTGCAAGCCCTCCGTTCTTCCGGGTTTGGACGGCTTGGGCTTTGCCGTGTCTGCTTCGCTCGCTCCCCCGGGTTTCTCCCTGCAAAGGGTTCACGGTGTCCGGTCCGCGCGAAGAGCGAAAAGTCATGGCCTTGCGGCCGCCCGTTATCCTACTACCGGCGTCAGCTTGGAGTATGCCGTGTTCTTGGCATTGCAAGCACGAACACTGTAACTCCAATTGTAGCTACGCGTCAAGTTGATTTGCTCCTAGTTGACTTGCTCTGCGATCGGATCGCGCCGTTGACTTCAGTTTGTCTACGGCACTGCTCGATGCAGCCTTCCTCCGCTCGCTGTTGTTCACAAGGCTCGTGATTCAGTGTCTGCTATAGTCCACAAGGAAGATGCCCTCGCGCTACGCGCAATGGATGCACGACTGGGAGACCCGGCTCACGTCGGTGGACAACAACCGCGTGGTGCGTCCGCTGGAGTGGGGCCTCGATTGGACCCGTAGCTGGCCCGGCTGCAACGGCGGTCCTTCAAGTCAGGCCTCACCCGATCTGCTCGAATATTTCTCGCGCTTCAACGAGCGCATCATCCAAGACAGCGACAATTTTTATGCTTACCGGAAGCCCGCCGATTTCCGCTTGGAGCGCCGCGAAGTTCAAGTCTTCAGCACGCGCGAAGTTCCCGACCCGCGCCTCGAAGAAAAAGTTCGCGGCAAATACGCGGAGTTTCTGCGCTTCACTTCGCCGGTAGTCACGTTTTATCCCGAAAACAATCTGGTGAACGCGCGCTGGTTCCCCGCACGCGGACGCCGGGCGGTGGTTTTGCTGCCGCATTGGAATTCCGATGCGATCTCCTACACCAGCCTCTGTCAAGCGTTGAACTGGATGGGGATCGCCGTGCTGCGGCTGTCCATGCCCTATCACGACATTCGCCGTCCGCCGGAGATCGACCGCGCCGACTATGCCGTCTCCGCCAACATCGGACGCACGCTCGATTCGGTGCGCCAGGGCGTGATCGATGTGCGCTGCTGTCTCGACTGGCTGGAAGCGCAGGGTTACAACCGGCTCGGTATCGTCGGCACCAGCCTCGGATCGTGCTATGCCTTTCTCGCCACTGCGCACGATTCGCGGATTCAGGTGGCTGCCTTCAATCACGCCTCGACTTACTTTGCCGACGTGGTGTGGCACGGCCAGTCCACGCGCCACATTCGCGAGGGACTCGAAACAGCCATCACCGTGGAGAATCTGCGGCAGGTGTGGCGCGCCGCCAGTCCCATGGTGTACTTCGACAAGTTTTCTCGCTGGCCGCGCCGCTCGCTCATCATTTATGGAAAGTACGACATGACCTTCCTGCCCGAATTCTCCGAACAGGTGGTCGAGGAATTCAAGAAGCACAACCTCGATCACAAAGTAGTCGTGCTCCCCTGCGGACACTACACCCTGGGCGAAACGCCATACAAATACATGGATGGCTGGCAGTTGGTGAGTTTTCTGCGGACGGCATTCGATTGACGAGTGCGCAGGGACGGTCGCCCTCGTGTGTTTACTGCGTGACTATAGGCCTAGCGGGGTGGCTAGGATCTAATCGCTACCAGTGCCGATAATCCGGCAATAGGGACGATAATTCGGCAGGCTCACCGTGTCCCCCCAGACTCCGATCAAATCAAGCTAGTCCGCGGAGTCTGCCTGCTTAGCAGCTTGCGGAAAAAGTCGATGTTGCACTTGATTTGGGGTGGCGCAGCGCCGGGGGTGCCCTGCACGCCCGGTTTTGGCGTGATGGGGTGGAGCGGTTCACCGCTGCGATATCTGGCTTATTTTCAGCATCGGCTTTAGCCGCTGAGGTGAGACTGGGACGCGGAAAAGACTTTTCCCGCAGCCTGTTAAGGAGTTAAATCCATCGTTTTCAATAGCACAATGCTCGGACGAGCAGGCGATCCGGCACCGGGTCGTCTCTATCAGAACTCTGCTGCTACGCGGCCGCTGCCTTATGCATTTCGTTCATGTAACTTACCATCGCTTGTGTCAACTGTGCATCCACCTCGTCCGCGATACTCATGACATCGGGTAACAGCAAGCTGAAATCCAGAGAGCCTACATTCTCTTGCAACACCCCGAACAGGGTCACTTGCAGGATTCGCGATTCGTGCACCAGCATCGCGGGACTATAGCATTGCATAAATCGCAGCTTGCCGTGAGCCGTGGCGGATACGGAGAAGGCGGCATCGCTGTCCTTGGTGGCCTCGCTGGATTTGTTCAGTCGAGCCACCAGGTCTTCCACCAGCTGGGGAAGATACCCGGTACGGTCCTCATCGCTAAGCAGCAGTCGATTGAGTGGTTCACTCTGTTTTGCCCTCGCCAACCACCTTTCGACGATGAGGGGTACACACCGGTGCAGTATCGCGCCCACTCTTTCCTTTTCCGCTCGGACAACCGGCTTGCGCGTATGTGTCTTTTGGCGGACGAGATCGGCGAGTCTGTCGAATTCAAATGGTTTCACCATGATTTCGTCCGCTTGCAGAAGAATCGTGGACACGGCGCTCTGCACGTCGGGGTATCCACTCACCAGCACTGTAAGTGCATTGGGTTGAGCGTGGCGCATCGCCGTCACCAGCGTAAGACCATCGCCGGGGTTTGGCATATGCAGGTCTGTGATGAGTGCACTGAACTTCTCTGTCGTGATAAGTCTCAGCGCTTCGGCCACATTGGCGGCGGCGACCGTTTCAAATCCCTTGTATTCAAGCGTCTCCACCATCATCTTGCGCACCGCGTCATCGTCATCCACCAGCAGAACTCTAGGGGCGACGGGTTCTTCGAAGTCATTCATATAGGAAGCCTCCTAATACGAAGAATGTTTGTCGGAACTGTACATCCCACTTCATCGCACGTTGCGGGATTTTCCTTACGGAGCAAATCTGGAAAATCCTCCTCTTTTACAATATGGCTGCACATATTCGTTGTATGTAGGGAAATGACCGGAGGCTCGTCCGTCGTTTTCGCGACGAAGTGTGGTGCCTCAACAATAACAATGAGGACGGCCGTGAGCAGGCCGGCACCTTCGCTCCCCGCAGCTAGGAAATGCGCTTCCACATCATCGCAATCATGGCTCGGATCCATTTTCAGAACTGTATAGAATTGAGCAGTTATTGAAGTCACTAACACATCTAAGCAGATCGAAACCCGGTCACTCTAGGGAAGCTCTAATTAAGTCCCTGGGGTCCTCCGTGCACCCCTGTGTACACTGTGGTTTATGCTTTCTGCTGACACTTGATCAGAGTTTCCCTAGAATCTCTCCAGGTTCTCCATGGACACCGCCCGCATCGCCGTTCTCCTCAAACCATTTCTCCATCAGTCGCTTCCCGAATCCCAGCTCGATCAAATATCGACATACATCAATCTATTGCTCCACTGGAACGCCCGCATCAACCTCACCGCCATCCGCGATGAAGAAGAAATCGTAACCCGCCACTTCGGCGAATCCTTCTTCCTCGCCCGCCACCTCTTCCCAACTCTTTGTCATCCTGACCCTGAGCCAGTCGAAGGGGAAGGACCTATGCAGTTGGGCCCTTCCGCTGGCAACTGGCAACTGGCAACTGGCAACTGCCTTCCGCGCGTCCTCGACATCGGATCCGGCGCCGGATTCCCCGCCCTTCCCCTGAAGCTCTGGGCCCCATGCATCCACCTGACGCTAGTCGAATCGAATCACAAGAAAGCCACCTTCCTCCGCGAAGTAACCCGCGCACTTACATTGACCAATATCAATGTAATCAACGACCGCGCCGAATCCCTGGCCACCCGCCAAAAGGACTTCCGCGCCGACCTAGTCACTCTCCGCGCCGTAGAGCACTTCGAAAGAATCCTCCCCCAAGCCGCAGCCTTCCTGGCCCCCCGGGGAATCATGGCCTTACTAATAGGATCCGCCCAACTCCCCCACCTAACCACCCTAACCACCCTGAAATGGCACCCCCCCATCCCCATCCCCCAGTCCCATGCGAGCATATTATCTATTGGTGAACATATATAAAGTGGACAATATCATCATATTTGTACCATAATAGTGGAATATAAGACCAAATAACTAGATGATATTTACTATAAAGTGGTGATTATAGTCAATAATCTCACTATGAGACAAATGTATAATAAGTGTTCCACGTGAAACACTTCCCTAAATTGCAAACCCCTTCCTCGTACAGACTCGCGATGTGTTTCACGTGAAACATCCCGCACCACGGAGCCCAAAGTCCACCAAACGTTTCGCGTGAAACACTCGACGTAATTGCACCAAACTCTGGCATTGATTTCGCAGACGCGATCCCATATTCTGACGCGCTACACAAAAAGAAAAAATCATGGGACGTGTCATCGCAGTTGCCAACCAGAAGGGTGGCGTCGGCAAGACTACGACCGCCATCAACCTTGCCGCTTCACTCGCCGCCGCCGAGGTCAACACGCTGCTCGTCGACTGCGATCCGCAGTCGAACTCAACCAGCGGGCTGGGGCTGGTGAAAAATCCGGAGCGCATCAGCATCTACGACGTGATCATGGGCGTGGCCTCCGCCGAGGAGGCGCTTCAGCTCACCGAGTTGGAACAGCTGTGGCTGATTCCATCGCACAAGAACCTGATCGGAGCCAACATCGAGCTGGTGGGGGCGGAGCGTCGCGAGTATCGGCTGCGCGATGCGCTTGCCAGCTTGATCGAGCGCTTTCAGTTCATCGTGCTGGACTGTCCGCCGGCGCTGGATCTGCTTACGCTGAACGCGCTGGTCGCCGCCGATGGTGTGCTGATCCCGATGCAGGCGGAGTACTTTGCGCTCGAGGGCGTGTCGGAGCTGCTTGACACCATCGAGAGGATACGCGTCGAGTTGAACCCTGGGCTGGCGGTGGAGGGCGTGGTGATCACTATGTTCGACGAGCGGACGAACCTGGCGCAGCAGGTGGCGGAGGAGCTGAAGAAGTACTTTGGAGAGAAGCTGCTTACGACCACGATCCCGCGGAACATACGGCTGGCGGAGGCTCCGAGTCACGGGCAGCCGGCGCTGGTGTATGACGTGCGGTCGCGGGGAGCGGAGAGCTATATCAAGTTGGCGAAGGAGATCCTGGACCGGCAGGCGGGAGCGGTTAGCGGTCCGGGGGAAGCGGCTTAGATTGATTGAGGTAAATATTTATAACTGTCGATATATGGCGGGTAATCGCGCTCTGCTGGCGCGTTTCGCAGGGCTGTTCCAGGGGCGCGAATTGGTGTGGGTGCCGACAGTTCCCACCCTTCCGCAAAGTGCGCGGAAGGATGGTGCACCCGCTCTGTTGAGTGTGTGACGAGAGAGGAAAGACTTGATGACAACGGCGAATGCGGCGGCTGATAAGACGGCGGAGAAGACTGGGACTACGAAAGTTCACGAGAAGCTGGCGGAGCGGCGGCGGGCTTTGGGGCGGGGGCTGGAGTCTCTCTTGCCGGGGCCTCGGGCGGTGGCAATGGCTCCCACCCTTCCGCAAAGTGCGCGGAAGGATGGGGCACCCGAGTCCGCTTCGCTTTCTGCTTCTTCCTCTGTTGCTGACGGTGGGCGGCCGGGGGCGGCCGTCGCTACGCGAGATGAGGTTGGACTGGCGGCGTCGCTCGTGCACACAGTGCCTGGCGCTGCACCAGCGGGGATTGTCGACTCGTTGCAGGCGGTGGCTTCGGGGACGACAGCGGATGGGGAAACGGTGTTTCAGTTGGCGCTCGATCGGATCGACCAGAATCCGTATCAGACGCGGAGCGAGTTCGATCAAGACGCTCTTGAGGAGCTGGCAGATTCGATTACGGCGCAGGGAGTGTTGCAGCCAATTGTGGTGCGTCCGGGGAAGGAGGAGGGGCGGTTCGTCCTGATTCTGGGCGAGCGACGGTGGCGGGCGGCAAAGCTGGCGGGGAAGACGGCGATCCCGGTGATTGTGAAGCGGGTATCGTCGCAGCAGGCGGCAGAGATGACTCTGGTGGAGAACCTGCAGCGCGAGGACCTGAACTGCATCGAGCAGGCGGCGGCGTTCGCGAACTTGAGCACGGAGTTCAAGCTTACACAGGAGGAGATTGGCGCGCGGGCGGGCGTGTCGCGGGAGAAAGTATCCAATTTCATGCGACTGCTGACGTTGCCGGAAGGCGTGATCGGGGCTCTGCAGAAGGGACGATTGACATACAGCCATGCACGGGTGCTGCTGACGCTCCGGGATAATGCCCGGATCTGGAAGCTCGCGCAAAAAGTGATGGAAGAAAAGATGTCGGTGGCGAAGCTGGAGGATCTGGTGCTGGGGGTGAGCACGCCGGCCGGGCAGAGCGAGCCGAATAAGGGAGGCGGAGCGCGCTGGGTGGATCCGAATGTGAAGGCGGCGCAGCGGTCGCTGGAGACGGTGCTGGGGGTGAGAGTGCGGATACGAGATCGGAAGGGACGAGGGAAGATTGTGATCGAGTATGGGACGCTGGAGGATTTTGACCGGGTGGTCAGAATGCTTAAGGGGAAATAGGGCCAGGTTTCAAAGTTCCAGAGTTTCAAAGTTTCGGGGTTTCAAGGTTTCAGAACTGTGTGTTTTGTACCGTCGATATTGTGCGTACGATTGTATACATACATTGGGCAAATCGTTACCGTATAACAATTCCTTGGCACGCGCGACTGATCTTAAGTTGTTGATGATGCTCAGGGGCAGGGTGTGGTTCAACAGGCACAACAGAGCAATTTTTGCACTGTGATTACTACACGGCTCATCATTTGGCCAAGCGGGCCTGAAGGGTCGCCCTCCACGGCGATCCACACTTTCGGGCGTGAGCTGGGTCGTCCCTCCGGGACTTGAGTCGCTTCTTTCATTTTCCCAGCGCTGAAGCGCTGGGCTACGCTGGGTCGCCCCTCCGGGGCTGGGTTCTCTTGGCAGTCGATGTTGGGGGCCAACCGACTATCCGCTCTCTTCTAGATGCGCCGCTTATCCCACTGGTTACTCTGCGGATTCTCCCTGGCAAGCGCGCGCATTGCTGGGTGTCTACAGTGAGTAAGCCGGTTGCAGACTCCAGCCCCTAAAGGGGGCGTCCGATTTCGGGGAACTTTGGCATCGCTTCGCAGGCTGCGGAAAAACTCACCTCCGGCGCCAAAGCGCGGACCACTTTCAACGACTTACGGCACGAGTAAACTCGTGCCCTTCCCAACGCCTGCATGAATCAGAGTTGTTCCGCGGGCTGAGACGCGCAAGCCCCGTCTCTACGAAACTTTCGTTTTTCGTTAGCTGTGAAGCGATGCTCTGATACGAAGCGTTCGCTTCTCCGCAGCTTGGGGGTGCGGACTGGCGCGGGTATTGGGAATCTGAGGAGTAACAAGTGGGACCTAGTTGCCGATTCTAATTGCGGATTGGCGGATGCGCGTCTCATTTGTCCGCGAGAACAGCCTTCGAGTTCTGGTTCCTCGGGAGAACTCCCTGCGGCGGCTCGGAAGATGCGTATTGAGTAGGGGTCCCTTCGGCTAGCTCAGGGCAGGCTCTTCGACTTCGCCGAGCCATTCGCTTCGCTCTTGGCTTGGCTGCGCTCAGGATGACATGGGGGCTAAACGCCTCGATGGGGCGATTTGCATGGGGGCGGCAATGCTTTCGCTTGTCGCCTGACGGCTTGGGTTTTGTTATTGTCTCAGGGGTGTGAGGGGATATGGGATTCGTTGATGTTTTGTTTGGACGGCCTTTGGCTTCTTCTGAGGATGAGGGGCAGCGGATTACTCCTTCTCAGGGGATTCCTACGTTTGGGCTGGATGCTTTGAGTTCGGCGGCTTACGGGCCGGAGGCAGCTTTGACGATTTTGCTGCCTTTGGGGTTGCTGGGAGTCCGGTACATTGTGCCGTTGACGGCGGCGATCATTGGGCTGCTGGTGATTGTGTTTTTTAGTTATCGGCAGACGATTGCGGCTTATCCGATGGGCGGGGGATCTTATACCGTCGCTCGGGAGAATTTGGGGAGCGGGGCGGGAGTGCTGGCGGGCGCGGCTTTGATGATCGATTACCTGCTGAATGTGGCGGTAGGAATCTCGGCGGGGATCGGGGCTTTGGTTTCGGCGGTGCCCTGGTTGCAGCCGCACACTTTGGCTCTGTGCCTTTTGGTGCTGGTTATATTGACGGTTGTCAATCTTCGTGGAGTTAAGGAGGCGGGGTCGGCGTTTCTGGCTCCTACATATTTCTTTGTGGGAACTCTGGCGGTGGTGATCTTCGTTGGGCTTTATAAGGTGGTGGCTTCGGGAGGACATCCGGTGGCGGTGGCTTCGTTGGCGCCGGCGGGGCTCGCTCCGTCTCTACGGGTGGCGGGGATGTGGATTCTGCTGAAGGCGTTTGCTTCAGGGTGCACGGCTTTGACGGGGGTGGAGGCGGTCAGCAACGGAGTGCAGGCGTTTCGCAAGCCGGTGGTTCCGGCGGCTCGGGCTACGTTGACGGCGATCATCGCGATTCTGATTTTGCTGCTGGGGGGAATTGCGGTGCTGGTGAAGTATTACGGGATCATGGCTACCGATCCGGGGGCGGCGGGATATCAGAGCGTGTTGTCGATGTTGACGGCGGCGGTTGCGGGTCGCGGGATTTTTTACGATCTGACTATGTTCTCGGTTTTGCTGGTGCTGTGTTTGTCGGCGAATACTTCGTTTGCGGATTTTCCGCGGCTGTGCCGGGCGGTGGCTCGGGACGATTATCTTCCGCATTCGCTGACTACGCGGGGACGGCGGCTGGTGTACTCGCAAGGGATCTGGGCGCTGGCGATTCTGGCGGGGCTGTTGCTGATTTTGTTTGGCGGGGTGACGGACCGGCTGATTCCTTTGTTTGCGGTGGGGGCGTTTCTGGCTTTCACTTTGTCGCAGGCGGGGATGGTGGGGCATTGGCTGAGGACGGCTTCGTGGGCGGAGGCCTGGCGCAGCATCCTGGTGAACGGGCTGGGAGCTTTGGCTACGGGAATCACGGTGCTGGTGATCGTGGTGGCGAAGTTTGCCGCGGGGGCTTGGGTGGTAATGCTGCTGTTGCCGGCGGCGGTGGTGTTCATGGAGCGGGTGCGGCGTCATTATGAACGGGTGGCGGCGGAGACGGCGCTAACTCCAGGGGCGGTTGCGGAGGCGCGAGAGCTGGCACCGCCGATTGTGCTGGTTCCGGTGGATCGATGGAATGCGGCTACGGAGAAGGCGGTGCGATTCGCTATGACACTGTCTCCGGATGTGGAGGCGGTGCACGTGACGTGCGAGGCGGATGAAAATCGGCCGTCGTGGTTGAGCGAAGAGCCGGCGGGGACGCGGATGCCTAAGCTGGTGACACTGGCTTCGCCGTTTCGGCTGGTGATTCATCCGATTGTCGATTATGTGCTGAAGGTGGAGAAGGAGAATCCGGAGCGGACGGTGGCGGTGGTGATTGCTTCGATGGTGGAGCGGCACTGGTATCACTATTTTCTGCACAATCAGCGCGCAGACATATTGACGGCGCTGCTGCTGGTGGGCGGGGATGAGCGGATCAATATTATTAATGTGCCTTGGTATTTGAAGGCTTAGAGGCAGTCTGTCGGCCATCGGCCATCAGCCATCAGCCATCAGCAAATGCAAAGCCAAGTGCCTTTCGTTCATACTCTCCAATCGTCAGGGTGCCAGTAGCTGGACTGCATTTTTGATTCCCGCGGGGCTATTCTAGCTTCTCGTTCAGCGGCCGGGGCGCTAGTGTGGTGCGTTGAAATAGCGATGGTTATGTTTCGTCTCGATCCGATGCGAAGTTTGGTGTTTGACTGGGAAGTCAAAGGCTTCAACCACGGGGGACACAGAGGAGCACGGGGGGGGAAGTCAGCGAATCACAAAGGTCGATCTGTTTGACGCACTACACCAGGGCGGTGTTGGGATCAGTAAGCTCAGATCCTAGTGCCGGTTCAGTTGAGCGGGGGCAGGCCGATTTTGGCTAGCAGTTGATCGAAGGCTGGATCGCTGCGAAGCTTGACAAAGTCCTGGTCACAGCTCACACCCAGGACGCGTTCGTCATGCGACTGAACGCAGAGGGACAGGTACTTGAGCGCTTCGCGCCTATGGCCGAGACGAGATTCGGTCTGGGCCACAAAATAGGGTGACATTTTTCCCTGAGCGTAGAGCTTCAGTTGCTCCGCTAATTGCGTTTCGAGCAAGCCGCGCTCGCCACCCTGGGCGAAGCCTTTCGCAGCCGCTTCAGCGGTCGATAATTTCGTGGCATCGTCGGTCAGCAGCGCTTCTTGTTTCAGCTCGGCGATGTAGCGGGGATAATCGCCGATGTCGAAATACGCAAGGCTCAAGTAACGGTGAGGGGAAATGAAATCCGGCTCGGCCCTTTCGAGTTGTTGCAGCAATTGCAGGGCTGGTTCGCGGCGTCCCGCAGCCCATAGCAAAGCGCCCTTGTCGGCGAGGATGGAGGACGAGTCCGGGGCAAGTTGGCGGGCCAGGTCGATCTCGGTCAGGGCTTCATCGTTGCGGCTAAGGGCATGCAGGAAGGTCGCGTACCAGTGGTGGGCTTTCACGTTATTCGGATCGAGCTCGAGGGCCCGGCGAAATTCCTTTTCGGCGTCGGGAGCGTCCCACATTCCCCAGAAAGTCACGAACGCCAGCGAGGCGTGCGCTTCGGAAGACTGTGGGTCCAACTCAACCGCCTTCCTGGCCGCCGCAAACGCTTTGAAATAGGCCTCATTGCCGGGCATCGCGGAGAACTCGCGCAACAGGTTGTAGCAGTCGGCGAGTCCAACGTAGGCGTCCGAATAGTTGGGGTCGTGGGCAATTGCCTGGGTGAAGGCATCGACGGCCTGATTGAGGCTCTCGGGAGTGCGCTTGTTCCAGTAGAAACGGCCTTTCAGGTAAAAATCCTCGGCCTCGCGATTGGCGGATTGATGGAAGTCTCGGGCGGGAGCCGGACTGGACTTCGCACTCGCTTTGGCGTCGCGCTCGGTGGGACGGAAGATCCACAGGGCGAAAAGTAGTGCCAGCACGACCGGGAGAGCAATGACCACCTTCCACCAGGGAGAGGGGCTGGATGGCGGCGGTGCTGGCGCGGGAGGCACCTGTTTTTCCGGCGACGCTTTTTCCTGCTCCTGTGATTCTTTTTGTTGCGATGCTGGCGCGAGCGGTTGAGGGGGATGGATGGGGCCGATCCAGCGGTAGCCGCGGCGGTCAATGGTCTCAATAAAGATGGGATTGTCGGCCGCGTCGCTCAAGGCGTCGCGGAGGCGCATGACGGCGCTACTGATGCCCTGCTCAAAATCCACAAAGACATTGGGCGGCCAGAGTGCCTGACGAAACTCCTCGCGCGTGATGACTTGTCCGGGACGGGAGAGCAACAAGGTCAGCATTCGAAAAGGTAGATCTTGAAGACGGACCCTGACGCCGTTCCGCCGCAGCTCTCCGGCGCGAAGGTCGGCTTCGAACACACCGAAGCGAATGAGTGCGGGAGGCGCCTGTGCAGAACCCATAGGAGTGGTCGGCGGGGGAGCCTGTAGTTTACCACTGACCTAACAATGGGAGGAAACGGCGCCCTTGGGCTCGACTTGGGTTCGACCGCATGGCGGCCTGTTAGGGAAACTCTGATCAAGTGTCGGCAGAGAGCGTAAACCACAGGGTACACAGGGGTGCACGGAGGCCCCCCAAGGACTTAGTCAGAACTTCCCTTAAGCAATCAGCCAGGCAATAAGTTCGCTTAAATACCTGCAAATAAGTGTCTTATCTCGCCAGATACGCACCAGCCTCCCGCTAGCTGCAGACCATTGACCGAAAGAGCCTTTCCGGGCGAGAGTCGCCGCAGATGTGGGTGGCAGGTCCCCGGAAAAGAACGACCCAACCGCGACTCTTTACTCGTAACTCACTCTCAGGAGACAACACAAATGAATTCGAATCGTCGTCAAGTTAAACGCTCGGGCATGGCGGCAATGTTGCCGACCATGCTTGCCGTAGTCGTTATGTTCGCCGGAGCGGTTGTTTCGGCGCAGGCTCAAACTTTCACCTTGCTGTACTCCTTCGAAGGCGAGAACCAGAATGAGGGTTCCACCCCCATGGGGCTGGTGCAGGGCACCAATGGATACTTGTACGGGGTGACGGAGGGAGGCGGGAACGCAGGAGAAATTTCCTCGGGCACATTTTTCAAAATCAGCACCAGCGGCAAGTTAACGACAATCTGCACCTTTTACAACCCCGGACCCTGCAGGGACACCCAGGCACCTTCAGCGAATTTGATTCTGGGCACCAACGGGGATTTCTACGGGGTAGCTCTTGATGGTGAGAACATCAGAATGACCCCAACTGGCAAGTTGAACGTTCTATACAACAGCAACGGCAACAGCGTTTCCGTAGCGCCGCTGCTTCTAGCCTCCAACGGCGACTTCTACGGAACAGACAAATTGGGTGGCGTCAACAACAACTGCTATGGTTACTGCGGATCGGTCTTCAAGATGACCGCAGCCGGCAAGCTGACCACCCCGCATTCCTTTTGCTCTGTCTACCAAAACGGCGTCTGCATCGACGGTCAAGAGCCCCAATTTGGGCTGGTTCAAGGTAGCGACGGGAACCTGTACGGGACGACATCCGCGGGTGGGAACGACGGTGTCAACGGAGGTTATGGCACGATCTTCAAAATCACACCAACCGGTACCCTGACGACGATTTACAACTTTCCGGGTTACACCCAATCCAGCTCGGCGCTGATCCAGGGCGCCGACGGGAACTTCTACGGGACAACGTATACCGGCGGTAACGGCGTCTACGGCGCCTACGGTACCTTTTTCACCGTCACCCCAGGCGGCGCGCTGACCACGCTTTACAGCTTCTGCAACCTGCAAAGTTGCGCCGACGGCTCATACCCCCAGAACATCTATCTAGCTACCGATGGAAATTTCTACGGGATAACGCTATCCGGCGGAGCCTCCAACGACGGCACGATCTTCCAATTTACTCCCGGTGGAGCGCTGACCACGCTGCACAGCTTCGACGGCGCGGACGGATTTGGCCCAGGCTTCGCCGGCACGCTGATGCAAGACACCAATGGGACTTTCTACGGGACAATGGAGAGCGGCGGGGCGGGCTATCCAAACTGCACCGGCTTCTGCGACGGCACGATCTTTAGCCTGGACATGGGCCTCGGCCCGTTTGTGGAGACACTGCCGACATCCGGCAAGGTGAAAGCAGCCGTCAAGATTCTGGGGACGGATCTGACGGGAGCGACCAGCGTTGCATTTAATGGCACGGCGGCTACGTTCAAAGTAGTTTCCAGTTCCGAAATCACGACCAAC
This sequence comes from uncultured Acidobacteriaceae bacterium, assembly GCA_963722485.1. Lineage (GTDB taxonomy): Bacteria > Acidobacteriota > Terriglobia > Terriglobales > Acidobacteriaceae > Acidiflorens. The sequence continues at coordinate 14,637 of CAVRNL010000073.1, read as the reverse complement.
GTACCCGAGGGTGCCACGACCGGAAAGGTTCAGGTGGTAACGCCCAATGGCACGCTCACGGGCAACCTGACTTTCCAAGTGCCGTAGTTGAACCGCAGCATAAAATTCGCACCAAAAGACGCAGTGGGCACGCAGGTTGTATAACTCCATGGAACCGGCAAGCAGGAAGCCGATTCGGCAAGCGGCGCTGGCTCATACCATTTCGTTGCGGTATGGGCCACGCCGCACTTTGTACTTAGTACCTAGTACCCCAGTAGCCAGTACCCGGTAAATGCAAACCTAAATGGGTACTGTTCCTCACACTCTCCAATCGTCGGGGCGCCAGTGCTGGACTGCTTTTTTTATTTCCTGCGGGGCTAGTTTTTCGTTCAGCGCTCGCGTGGCTAGGGCGGAGAGTTCGGCGTCGGAGGCGAAGCGCAGGGCGACTAATTGCTTTTCGGTGAGTTCCGGGATGCGGGGACGAAGGGCGGGGTCGAGTAAGGACGCCAGGCGCAACCTTTCCTCGAGGCGGATGACGCGGTCCTGGACCTTGACGGCGTAAAGGCGGATTTTGAAGACGGCGATGATTGCGGCGACTGCGACGACCACTAACCATGCCGAATGGAGGCCTGGCCTTCGCACCAGATGGACGATGGTCGCGATCAGGGTGATGGTGAATACGGGCAGGAGGAAAAAGTGGAAGAGCGGATCATAGCGCGTGTGATTGGAAAAATTCTGGGGAGTTTCGGCGGGCATGGGGAATCTCCTTTTGGGAAGCTCTGATCAAGTGTCGGCAGAGAGCAGAAACCACAGGGTACACAGGGGTGCACAGAGGACCCCAAGGACTTAATCAGAACTTCCTTAGGAGTCGGATTATCATCGCACAGTTCGACGGCGAAACGCGAGGGATGGGCGGGAGTGAGGCGTCGCGTCAGAGGGTGGGGGTCCGGAATCTCGGGAACTGGTCCACGATTTGAGGTGTCTAAAGCTGTGTCGAGTTCGTTGATTCTGGGGGTTGTTGATGCATCTTACTTTAGTGTCTTCCGCGAGGGCGGAAATCGGCGCGCAAGAAGGGCACGGGCGCGCGTTCCTCCAGTGGAAGACGAAACATATGTGGTAGCTACAACGAACTCCACGGAGACTCCATGGACAACGGCGAGCACCTCAGGAACCGCGTCAGATTCATCATTCCCACCCTTATTGGATTTCTAGCCATCGCTATTTTTGTCGGCCTGCAGACGTTCCAGGCGTCCGGCGGCGCGCCTGCTACCGCAGCGACTTACTCGCATGGATTGCTGCGCCTGACTATTGCTTATCATTCTGCCCGCGCTGGAACTGGACATTTGACTATTGAAGTCCTTGATCCGGAAGACAACGTGCTGGGCCGCGCCGAGCGGCAGGTTGAAGTGGGCGCGGGACAAGGGCGGTGGCAGGAGCAGATCAAGCTGGAGAAGGCGCTGCCGCTGGACGATCTGGTGTGGCATCGCATCCGGTACCGCTTTGAATACGACGATAAGCAGACGGCGGCGTTGGAGGGCACGGAGTCCATCTCGCAGATTCTGCGCACGCCAGTAATTCATATTTTGGGGCAGCAGTCTTACCTGACGGGTGGCGCGGCGGCGGTGCGCGTGATCGTCACCGACTCGAAGAACGAAGTCATTCCTGGGCGCGGATCGGTGCGAATCGAGCTTGCCGGCGCCGAGGATAAGGGCTCGACACTGTTTACGGGCCAGTTAAATCGCCGGGGAACGACTGAGGCACAGTTCCGCTTTCCTGCCAACTTAGTGGGCAGTTACGAGTTGCGCTATGTCGTGGATACTGCGATTGGCTCAACCGAGTTCACTCAGGAAGTGCGGCTGGAAGACAAGGTCTCCATTCTTCTTACTACCGAGAAGCCTATCTACCAACCGGGTCAGACGATCCATGTGCGCGGGTTGGCGCTGGACCGCTCGGATCACGAGGCGGCGGCCAAGCACAAGCTGACTTTCGAGCTCGAGGATTCTCGCGGCAACAAGGTATTCAAGAAGGTGACCGAGACCGACGAGTTCGGAGTTGCTTCGGCGGAGTTTGGACTGGCCGATGAAGTCAACCTGGGGACTTACCACCTGCGGGCGCTGATGGGTGATCCTGAGGCTCCGACGAATACGGCTGAGATTGCGCTCAATGTCGAACGCTACGTGCTGCCGAAATTCAAGGTGGCGGTGGAGTTCAGCGAGAATGGCAAGAAGCAGAAGCGCGGCTACCAACCGGGCGATCACGTCACGGGCACGGTGCGATCCAACTATTTTTTTGGCAAGCCGGTGGACCACGCTGAGATCAGCGTCAAGGCTTCCGCTATGGATGTTGCAGTGTTTGAAGCAGCGTCGGCTCAAGGGAAGACGGACTCCGATGGAGTCTATCGGTTTGATATTCAACTGCCGAAATATTTTGCCGGGCGGCCTTTGAGCCAGGGCGCGGCTCGCGTGCTGATTGAGGCCACGGTGAAAGACTCGGCGGGTCACGCGGAAACTCGCGGCGAACCGATTACGGTCAGCGAATCGCCGCTGCTGATTACGGCGGTTCCGGAGGGCGGCACGCTGGTTCCTAATCTGGAGAACCAGGTGTTTGTGCTGACTTCTTATCCCGATGGAACTCCGGCGAAGACCGACTTGGTCGTTCACGCCGCTGGGAATGCGGATCAACACCTGGCTACCGACGATGGCGGCGTTGCGGTGGCTCGCGTTAAGGCGGGAAGCGGTGGCGACACCTTGGAGATTGACGCTAGCGATCAAGAGGGAAACCGGGCGTCAAGCAAAGTCGAACTGCAGAGTCGCGGGGGCGAGGACCAGATTCTGCTGCGCACGGAACGGGCTGTGTACCGCGCCGGCGAGCGCATCCAACTCAAAGTCTTTTCTACCAAGGCGCGCGGGGCCGCTTACGTGGACATCGTCAAGGAAGGACAGACGATCGAGACGCGCGACCTGGAACTTGAAAACGGCGAGGCGGAACTTTCTTTGACGGCTGGGCCGGAGATGGCGGGGACGGTGGATATCAGCGCTTACCTTTTCGGTCGGGACGCACGTCCGGTGGGAGACCATCGCTTGATTTTTGTGCAACCGGCGGATGAGCTGAAGATTGAGACGGTGGCAGATGCTCCGGTTTATAAACCGGGCGGGGAGGCGCGGATCCAATTTCGCGTGACTAACTCGCGCGGGCAGGGGGTTCATGCCGCACTTGGATTGCAGGTGGTGGATGAAGCCGTGTTTGCGCTGGCGGAGAAGCAGCCGGGATTTGCCAAGGTCTTCTTCTATCTTGAGCAGGAAGTGATGAAGCCGCGCTATGAGATTCATTCCATCGGCATGCCGGAAATTGTGGAACCGGTGGAGAAGTCGCAGGTCGAACAGCGTGACCGGGCGGCGCGGGCTTTGTTTTCGGCTACGGAAATGGTGAATCCGAATAAGTTTGAGGCGGAATTCGGCAAAGATGTGCCGATGGCGAAGTACGGCGAATATAGGGGACGGTACCAGGCGGGTTTTCTCAAACAAGCGAATCAGATAGCGAAAGATCTCAGCAAGGCTTACGACGAAAATCCAAAGGCGGACGATCCGGCTCGGATCTACGCGAAGCTCGCGCAAGCGGGTGGGGCGGAGTTTCGCGACGCGTGGGGCACGAACTTCACTTTTGAACCGGCGCGCTGGGATTCTACAAAGACGCATTATGTGCTGCGCAGCGCGGGCCCGGACGGACAGCTTAACACCGGCGACGACCTGCAGGCTTTTGTGCAATTTCAGCGCAGGAAGGTGGCCGGGCCTCCGCCGGGGGCGCCGGGGACGACCACGATTGACGTCAACATCGAACACGATCGGGGACCGTTCAATGGTCTGGCGGAGATCGTGGGAACGGTTACCGACGCCAGCGGGGCCGTCGTGCCGGGAGCCAGTATCGAGGTGCGGGAAATCTCGGTCGCGAAGCCTCGCACCGCGACCGCCGATGCAGCCGGGCAATTTAGTTTGTCGGGGCTGCCTGCGGGTGAGTACGTAGTTCGAGTGTCCATGGCGGGGTTCAAGATCGCTTCGCAGGGACTCACTCTACGCGCGCGCGACCGGGCGGTGCTCTCGGCAACGCTGTCGGTTGGCAACGTCACAGAAACGGTTGAGGTCAGCGCGGCGAATATGGCCGTTGAGACCGAAGCGATGGTGGTTAACGGGATCCCAGGCGGCATGGCTGGGGGCATGATTGGCGGCATCGTTACTCGGGATCAGGTCCAGAACTTGCCGCTCGATGGCCGCAACGTCATGGCGCTCAGGGCACCCAGCGCCATGCCTAAACGCATAAGCAAGGAGATGGCTACCGATAAGACGACTGACGCCAAGGACGACTCCGGAGCGTCCGGCGCGCACGTGCGCTCTTATTTCCCGGAGGCGCTCTACATCAATCCCGAGATCATCACCGATAAGGATGGGCGCGCCAGCATTGTGATTCCGATGGCCGATTCCATCACGACTTGGCGGATGGCGATGATTGCTTCCACCCAGCACGGGGCGCTGGGCACGTCTACTTCGAGCCTGAAGGTGTTTCAGGATTTCTTTGTCGATCTCGATTTGCCGGTCACGCTTACGCAGGGTGATCGGGTTTCGATTCCGGTGGCCATCTACAACTACTCGGGCTCGCCCGGAGACGTTAACTTGCATCTCGATGCGGACAGTTGGTTCTCGCTGGTCGATGACGTGGGCGATAAGTCGATGACGGTCGAGTCGTCGCGCGTCGGAGGGTCGCAGTTCACGATTGAGGCCAAGCGCATCGGGAAGTTCAAGCTCACGCTTTCGGCACGCATGAAGGGCGGAGCGGATCGTGCCGATATTGTGGTTCGGGAGATTGAAGTTATTCCCAACGGACGCGAGCAGAATCTGGTGTTCAACGGACGACTGGAAACTACGGTGCAGCACGAGGTCGATTTTCCGGCTAACGCTATTCCCGAGGCCAGCAAGATTTTTGTGCGGCTCTATCCCGGCCCGCTTAGCCAGGTCGTCGAAGGCATGGACAGCCTTCTGCGCATGCCGTTTGGCTGCTTTGAGCAAACTTCGTCGAGCACTTATCCCAACGTCTTGGCGCTCGATTACATGAAGCGCACTAAGAAACTCACTCCGGAGGTGCACGCCAAGGCGGAGGGATACATCGCCAATGGCTATCAACGGCTGCTGACGTTTGAGGTTCCCGGGGGAGGATTTTCGTGGTTCGGCAGGGCTCCAGCGAACAAGATCCTCACTGCTTATGGGCTGATGGAGTTCTACGACATGTCGAAAGTCTACGACGTGGATCCGAAACTCATCGCTCGCACGCAGCAGTGGCTGGCGGGGCAGCAGCAGGCGGATGGAAGCTGGAAGCCTGACACCTCCTTTATTAATGAAGGCGCAACGAATCGTTTCAACTCGGACGTGCTGCGGATCACGGCTTACATTGCGTGGTCGCTCGAGAACACGGGATACCAGGGAACGGCGGTGGAACAAGCCAAGCAGTTTGTCGAAAAGCACATGAACGCGAAGATGGACGCCTACACATTGGCGGTGGTGGCCAATTTCGCGACCGACTATGGGAAAGACCGTGAATTCACGCGGCAAGCGATGCAGCTTCTGCTCGACGCACGCACAGAAAAGGGCGAGCAGGCATGGTGGAGCGCGGACGAAACCGGAGTCTACTCGACGGGCGCAAGCGCGAGCGTGGAGACGACGGGACTGGCGGCACAGGCGCTGCTCAAGTGGGGTGAGGCGTCAGGGACGGCGCGCAAAGCGATGAGTTACATCGCATCCAAGAAAGACGCTAGCGGAACCTGGGGCACGACCCAGGCGACGATCATGGCGCTGCGGGCTTTGTTGCTGGCAACGGAAAAAGGCGCGGCGGATGTTCGCGGCACGGTGCTGGTCTTGCTGAACGGCAAGCCGGCCGAAAAGCTTGTCCTGACGCCAGAGAATAACGATCTGCTCCATCAGTTCATGTTCAAGGACATGGATTCGCAAAGCGCGGGCACGGTTGAAATCCAGTTCGAGGGAAAGGGCGGGCTGGCTTATCAGGTGGTGGGGAGTTACTTCCTTCCCTGGGATCAGAAGCCGGCGGGCGAAGCGCTTTCCATCGATGTGGCTTATGACCGCACGCAGCTGGCGCAGGACGACATCGCTACGGCGATGGCGACGGTCAGGAACAATCTGAACAAGACGGCCAACATGGTGATGGTGGATCTGGGCATTCCGCCGGGGTTTGACCTGCTTAGCGAAGACTTGCAGGACTACCAGGAAAAAAGCGCGGGACGGAAGAGTGGCCATTTGTCGAAGTTCAGCCTTACGGCGACGCAGGCCATTCTCTACTTCGATTCGTTTGCGCCGGGTGACACGGTCACGGTGAAGTTCCGGCTGCGGGCCAAGTATCCGATTCGGGCTCGGACATTCAAGTCGCGGGTCTATGAGTATTACGATCCCGAAGTAAGCTCGACCGCGCGGCCGGTGCAACTGGAGGTGCACAAACGCTAGCTATCGGGAAAATGGGGGTGGCTTTTTCTCGGGACTGCGGCCCGATAGTCTCGCACCGGCAGTCTTTTCCTTACGGCGGCCATCCACCGACCGGCCGTTTGGTACCGTGTCCCACAAATTCGTGGTGTAAGTCCGCGCCGTCGTCCTGGGCGAAATGTGAGACCTTTTGCATGGCGAATTCAAATGCATAGGTCCTTCGCTTCGCTCAGGATGACAGGGTTGATTTATATTGCGAATCGCCCGTCCCCACACAAGCTTAGTTTCAGGGTAGAACTCGATCGAACGTGACTTGGGTAATAACGTTGTTGCTCTCTTGGCCGGTTCCTGCCTCCAGCAACTCTATAATTTCGCTGTGACCAAATCATCCAAGGCCGGCGAAGTCTTCCTGGTTGTTTTTGGGCTGATTTTTGTGGGCGCTGGACTCTTCTTCGCTAGCGCTCTTTTATTCAGTCCTCCCGGCCAGGTTCACGGGAATCCCTGGGTGGGAGTGCTGGTTTCGACGATCTTCGTCCTGGTGGGCGGCGGGATCGTTTTCGCGGGTATTTACGGGGACCGCAAATTACAGGAGCAAGCGGCAGCCGAGCAGTCCAATCCCGAATCTCCGTGGCTATGGCGGAAGGACTGGGCGGCTCGGCGAGCGGAAAGCAAGAACCGCAACAACGCCGTCGGCCTTTGGATGGCGGCGATTTTTGTGAATGCGATTTCGTTCACGGTCGCGGCCACGAACGTGCCCGCACTGTGGCGCGCTTCCGATCCCAAGGCCTTCTTTCCGCTTATCTTCTGCCTGGTGGGCGTCATTCTGGCGGGTGCGGCGATTCGGGCGAGCATCCGGCGAAAACGCTTTGGGCAAACTTACTTTGAGTTCTCCGCGCTGCCGTTTTCTCCCGGCCAGTCGCTTAGTGGCCTGATTCACTTGCGCTTCAACACCGAGGCCAGACACGGCATTGACCTGAGCCTTTCTTGCGTGCGGCATGTCAGCACCGGTTCGGGTAAGAATCGTTACGTCCAGGAAAGCGTTCTTTGGCAGGCGGACAAGAATGTGCCGCAGGAATTGCTTATGCCCGGACCCATGGGCGATGCCACGATCCCGGTGAGCTTCAGCATACCGAGCGACGCTTACGAGTCGAATCACGACCAGCCGCTCGACCAGGTCCTTTGGCTTTTGCACGCGCAGGCGGATGTTCCCGGGGTGGGTTATTCGGACGATTTTGAGGTGCCGGTTTTCCGGCTTACCCCATCGCAGGTCTCAGCCTTAGAGCCGAGAGCTTCCTTTTTGAACGAAGCGCAGAGCGGCGCCGCTCCGCCTGGTTTCCAATCCGATGCCTCCGACGTCGCCGCTCCCAGGAACCCGAAGGTTGTGGTCTCGGTCGGGATGAACGGCGGCACGGAATTTTACTTTCCGGCTTTTCGCAACCCGTCCCAGGTTTTGGTGCTGGGCCTCTTCACTGCGGTTTGGACGGGCATCGTCTATTTCCTTGCGCATTCCAAAGCTCCCTGGTTTTTCGCTCCGGTGTTCGGGTTCTTTGAGCTCTTCCTGATTTACGGACTGATTCAGGGGGCGCTGGGTTCGTTTCGCATCGAGGTGGGGAATGGAAGGATTGTCTTCCGTCGAGCCGTGCTCGGCATCGGGGTGGCTCATGAAGTTCCTTTCTCTGACATTGCCCAGATTTTGACCGTGACCCGTGCGCAACAACAAGGTGCGCGAGCTTCTTACTCTCTTCGCTTGCAGACCAGGGATGGGAGGAAGTTGACGCTCGCCGACGCGATCGATAGCCGTCAGGAAGCACGCTGGGTCGTGGCCCGTTTGGAAACGCTCGCCGGCTTGAAACTCGACACTCAAGTCGCGGTCGACGCCGGTCTTGGGGGCTACGGTCCGCCGCCGCAGCGCGGACTCGCACGATCAGGATCGCCCGCGGCTTTGCGACGGAATAGTCCACTCGGGATTGCAGTAGGGCTTGCGTTTTTTCTCGCCTGGATGGGCTTTGTCGGCTATCACGTCTTCTCTGCGAGGCACGGACAACCGAAGCGCGTTTCCAAAGTCGGCGCACCGGCCAAACCCCTGCAGCAGGTGGCTTACCTGCCGCTTACAGAGATGGATGTGCAGCGTCTGCAAGCGCTCCCGGAACAGGCGCAGGCAGAAGAACTGCTGGACCGGGCAATTCAGCACGATCCCCGCGCACTCGATTTGTTCGAGCAGAAGATTGGCGCCTGGCACAATATCACGCGCACCGCGCACATGAACGAATTGGAGGTGCGCTCCAGTTTCTCCACCGACCTGCGCGTTCGCTACGCCAACGCCGATCTCAATCTGGCGCTCGACGGATTGCCGAAAACCGACGACTCGGCGGACCAGCTCATTGCGCAAGCACAAGCCGATCCCGCGCACCGCGCTTACAGCGTGTACCACATGGGAATGCTGGCGGGACGCGGCGTGGGCTACGATCGCATTTATCCCGTCCTGGTGGACTACGCCAAGCATGACGCTAACCCACAGGTGCGGCAGTGGGCGGTCGAGGGCATGCGCTATCTCGGCACGGATGAGGCTCTTGGCGAGCTTTTCGATTCTTTCACGCACGACCCATCGAACGCGGTGCGCGATCGCGCGGGCTGCAACGTGTCCGACTGCGGCAATTTCATGCGCAAGCAGCGTATGCGAATGGCGCCCCGACTGATCGAGGTAGCGGCCGATCCCCAGACTACTCCGCAAATGCGCAACTGGACGTTTCTGGCGTTGCATGAGATCACCGACGCAACCCTGCCTGCCAACGCGGCGGTGTGGCAGGAGTGGTATACGCAACACGGGGCGGAGAAGACGGCGGAGTTCGAACGGCTGGATTGGTGGAGGGTCCGCGGCGATCAGTAGCAGCAACCTGACTGCTTGCATTTGCAGACGGAGGCGGGCGCGTCAGGCGGGGGATTGTGCCTGAAAGTTGTGTATTATTCTGACTTGTTAGCGCGAATCCAGAGTTGCTGTGCCTACCGACTGCCTAGCTGCGCTCGGCTTGGACGGCCGAGGGCGGCCGTCCCTACGCGTTCTGGGTGCAGCCTTGTTCCAGCAGTCGGAGACAAGCAAATCACTACCAGGTTGACAGGAGACAAGTCATGTTCATTCGGCATCGTTCCATTTGGCGGAGTTTGTTCGTGTTCGCAATCCTTCTCGTCTTCTCCTCAGCGCTTTGGGCTGACGAAGAGGCCGATCGCAGTGCTTTGCGCAAAATCAGCGCGACTTATGAAGATGCTCTCAATAGCAACGATCTGACCAAGCTTAAGCCCTTGCTCGGCGATGGTTTCACCGGCGTGATGATTTCTGGCGACGAAATCAAGAGCTTCGAAGACCTGCAGGCCTTTTGGAAGAAGATTTGGGATTTGGTGGGCGCGGGCGGTAGCTATCACGTGACGGTGGTCACGGATCAGACCGACTTCTTCGGCGATGTCGCCGTTTCCCGCGGGTACTCCGAAGAAGTGTTTCATACCGCAGACGGCAAGGAATTCGCTTTCCGTCCGCGATGGACCGCAATCACTCGACGGCAGAATGGGGAATGGAAGATCTACCGCGTTGAAGGGACGGTCAATCCGATGGACAACGCAGTCATCACTGAGATTGTCAAGCGCGCCCGGATTACGGTCGGAGTGTCTGGAGTGGTGGCTGGATTGGTTCTGGGATTCCTGGCTGCTGGCGGTCTTTGGGGCAGGAAGAAATCTCCACGACCTACCGCAGTATGAGGCGGGCGTATCTCATAGTGATCGATTTCGTGCTGCCGCTGCCTTTGACGGCGCTGATGCTTTTCCTCTGGTTCCGGCGGACCGGAAGCGTCTTGTTCGCCATTTATGTTCTGGTGCTGGGCGTGCTGTTTGGGTATATCTATCCCGGCATCGCGACCAACGTTCTGCACCTCTGGAAGTTCAACGGTCCGCTGCGCGTGAAGAACTACTACCTTCACCATGGGTTCATGTACGCACCTTACCTGGCGCTGGTCTTTTATATTGCGTTTGCTCCGGGCACGCCGCTTACCTGGGGAAACGTCGTCCGGATCGTGCTTTGCGGCGCGTTTATTCAATGCGTCGTGTCCTGCCACCACGATGTTTGCGGTGTCAGCAGCGGCATGATTGAGATGGACAACACGGCGGCCCGGCTCAAATTAAGCCCGGTGGAGATTGTCACCAGCTGGGGAGCAGTTGGCTTTGGGCTGATCGGAGCTTCTTTTGCCGGAAGTTGTCTCATCGCCTATCGCATAATTGTCTTGCGGGCCATTTCGGATATGCGGACGTTTGCGCTGTTGCTGCTCATGGGGCTTGCCATTATGGGCGTGGCGGCGTTGCAATACTTGATCAAGGAACGCGCCTTGATATTCCGGTCCGCGGAATATCGGGGCCCGTGAGGCGGCGGTTATGCGAATTCTACTGATTGCCGCCAACGCGCTCCGTCTTGATGACGGCAAACGGTGGCACGAGACACACTCCAAGTACGCCTATGCCGCAACCACGCTGACCACGCTCGCCGCGCTTGTCCCGCCGGAACTGAATGCCGATGTCGCATTGATTGACGAAGCTGTCGATGCGGTTCCTGACGATTTTGGCGGCGCGGATCTGGTCGCTATCAGCGCCATGACTTGCGATGCCCAGCGGGCTTACCAGCTTGCCGACATGGCGCGGAGCAAGGGAATCACGGTGGTGCTGGGGGGATATCATCCGACCTTCATGCCGCAGGAAGCGGGCGAACACGCGGATGCCGTGGTCAAAGGATTCGCCGAAGTTGCGTGGCCGGAATTGCTGCGGGATTTTGCGCGGGGTGCAATGCGGCGAGTCTATGAGGCCGATTGGCAGGATGCGTTTGTGTCGAGCTTGCCGGTTGCGCGGCGCGATCTTTTGAATCGCAGGGCGTACTCGCTTCCAAATACTATGGAGACCTCGCGTGGCTGCCCCAATCAGTGTTCCTTCTGCATCGTTCCGCCGATGCACGAACGGCGATATGTGCAGCGCCGATTGGATCGGATCGTCGCGGAGATTGACAGTATGCCCGCTGGGCAGTTGGCGATTCTCGATGCCAATCCCATGGAGAACGACGCCTACGCGGCGAATCTTTTTCCCGCGCTCGCGTCCACGGGCCGCACCTGGTTTGCCAGCACTTCGTACAAGTGCGCAGCGGACAAGCGGTGGGTGAAGGCGGCTCGCGCCAGCGGTTGCCGAGGGCTGGTGATTGGATTTGAATCGCTCGACCCCGTCGTGCTGGCCAACGCCGGTAAATCATTCAACGACGTGCGCGGCTACGGCGAGATGTGCCAGATGCTCCATGACGAAGGCATCGTCATCCTCGGCTGCTTTGTCTTTGGATTCGACGGTGAAGATGCGTCGGTGTTCGAGCGCACCGTTGAATTCGTCGACCAGCATCACTTGGACGTCGTGCTCTATTCCGTGTACACGCCCTTTCCGGGTACAGGCGCTTGGGCGCGGCTAAGCTCGCAGGGCCGAATTTTGACCACCGATTGGAGCCGCTACGATGGCCGCCACGTTGTCTTCCAGCCTGTGGGGATGACGGTCGAGGAACTGCAAAATGGATTCTATTTCGCGTGGAAACATACTTATGGATTGCGATCCATCTTCAAGCGCGTGATCGGCGCGACGCCGATGCCGTTTCTCGATTTAGCGGTGAATGTGGGATTCCGCCACTACCGGCGGACATTCCTGCCACCGACGACTTCCACATCAAGGACGGCGACATGAAGGTACAACATCGAAGCGCGAGAATGCCGATGCGAATCCTATTGATCATGCCGGATGCGCACATGCACAAGCTGCGCCTGGGGCCGTTTGTGCGCTCGATGCGCGAAGCGCCATTGACGCTGACCACGCTGGCGGCGCTTCTGCCCGACGAACCGGGCATCGAGGTAAAACTCGTGGACGGCAGCGTGGATCGCATTCCGCTCGATTATCCGGCCGACCTGGTTGGCATCAGCGTCATCACCGGTTGCGCTCGTCCCGCGTATGACATGGCGCGGCATTTCCGGCAACGCGGCATCCCGGTCGTGCTTGGCGGCGTGCATGTTTCCATTCTGCCGGGCGAGGCCATCGCTCATGCCGACAGCATCGTCGTGGGGCGCGGCGAAACCGCCTGGCCGCGGCTGCTTGAGGATTTCCGGCTTGGCCGGATGAAGCGCGTGTACCGGGAGCACGAGTTGCCGGACGACGTTCTGGTGGACGTTCCCGCGCCGCGCCGCGACCTGCAACGGCGCAGTGGCTACATGATGCCCAACACGGTCCAAGCCACTCGGGGTTGCCGGCGTGCGTGTGATTTCTGCAGCGTGCCTGCGGTGTGGCCTCATTTCCTGAAACGCCCGGTTGCGGATGTGCTGCGCGACATCCGCGACATTCCCTCGCGGATGGTCGCGTTCAACGACGTTAGCCTGGTGGATGACGCCGAGTATGCCAGGGAACTTTTCACAGCGATGGTTCCGCTGCGCAAGAAATGGGGCGGATTGGTAACGGCCGACAGCCTGCAAGACACAGAGTTGCTTGACCTCATGGTGGCCAGCGGCTGCGTCTATCTGCTGGTCGGGTTTGAGTCTGGCGACCAGACCACGCTGCGCGGCATCCGCAAAAACTTCAACCACACGCTCGCCTACAAAGACTTAATCGCATCTCTGCAACGGCGCGGCATCACTATCCAAGGTTGCTTCGTGTTCGGATTCGATCATGACGACGTGAGTGTCTTCGCTTCGACCGTCCAACTCGTGCAGGAGCTCGGCGTGGACATCCCGCGCTATTCGCTGTACACGCCGTATCCCGGCACGGCTCTGTTTCAGCGGATGATGGACGAGCGGCGCATCCTCAGTTTCAATTGGGACGACTACGACACGATGCACGTCGTCATCCAGCCGGCGCAAATGACGCCGGATGAGCTCTATCGCGGCTTCAAGTGGGCCTACCGGGAAACATTTCGGCTGCCCCGGATTGTCAAACGGGTTAGCCACCCGGACATACGTTGCGCGATCAACTTTGTCGGCAACTTGTGCTACCGCATCTTTGTGCGACGCCTCTATCACGAGCCGCGGTTTGCGCAGCCGTACTCATTGCGCGATCCAGGGCAGCCACCCGCTCCGGATCACTGGCAGGTGCCGGCTGAACTGGAGGAGGTCCTGTGCTCCGTGTGACGCTCATTCATCCGACTCTTGGCCGGCGTGCCGGCGAGCGGCGCGGGCTGCGCACTTGGCAGATGCAACCTCTTTGGGCCGCCGCGCTCGCGGCGTTGACTCCGGGCGATGTCGAACTCGGTTTCTATGATGACCGGTTGGAGAAAATACCTTTCGATGGACCGGCCGACCTGGTCGGCATCAGCGTTGAAACCTACACCGCGCTCCGCGCCTACCAGATCGCGAGCGAATACCGCCGGCGCGGCGTCCCCGTGGTGATGGGCGGAGTGCACGCAACGCTTTGCCAGGATGAAGTGGCCGACTACGCCGAGTGCGTGGTAACCGGCGACGCAGAGGAAATATGGCCGCGATTGCTGGACGATTTCCGGCACGGCCGGCTGGAGAAGTCTTACGGGGCGAATGGTGACGCGCTACTGAAAGGCTGGCGCTACGACCGGGGCATTTTCCGCGGCAAACGCTATCTGCCGGTCAAGTTGATCGAATTCGGCCGTGGTTGCCGGCTGACCTGCGAGTTTTGCGCTGTCCAGGCCGCGTCTCACAACACTTACCAGCAACGGCCGGTGGACGAGGTGATTGGCGAGGTAGCCGCAACGGCTGGCAACGGCGACCGCTCGAAATTCATTTTCTTTGTGGACGACAACCTCGCTTGCGAACCCGACCGCTTGAAAGAATTCCTGCGGGCGCTGATTCCATTGCGGGTGGGCTGGGCGGGGCAGGCGGGCATCAACGTCGCACACGATCCGGAGCTGCTCGACTTGATCGTGCGCAGTGGTTGCCGCTGCCTCCTCATCGGCTTCGAAAGTCTCGATCCGGCGAACCTGCGCGAGATGGGCAAAGCGATCAACGAAGCGCACGGCGGTGTCGAACGGGCCGTCAGCGAACTGCGCCGGTTTCGCGTGCCGGTGTATGGCACGTTCGTGTTCGGGTGCGACGCCGATACAACGGAGGACTTTCAGCGCACCGTCGAGTTCACCGTCGACAACGGATTCTTGATGGCGGCGTTCGCCCAT
>CAVRNL010000072.1:0-36896 GCA_963722485.1 uncultured Acidobacteriaceae bacterium | reverse complement strand
CACCAGCGTAACCTTCTTGCTCGGGTCGTAGGCATTGCCATGTAAAACTGCGTTCACCGCGCCTTCTCGCACCGCCATGGAGATCTTCATGATCTCCTCGTCGTCAAAGCCGGCTTCGGCGGCCATGCGGCCGGCCGTCTCTTCGGCATTGTTCACCGTCTCCAACGTCGAATCGAGTGTATAGGAGACGCGGTCTAAGGACATAGAGCGAACGTTTCCTGAGTCGGCCTTCGCCTCGGTTGCCAGGGTGACGCCGGGCTCATTATGCCAGCCCGAATGCAGCGGACGGGCGAATTGAGAGTTTGCCTGTAGGGCTCGCAAAAGTCAACGCGATGCCCACGCGATGCCCCTCGGTCGTCATACGACAACAGAAATGTCCCCGCGTTGTCTACAATAGACATGACCCTAATTGTGATCTTACGCTGCCTCATCCAAACTCCGCTTGGGCTGGGGTTTCAGCCGGTCAGCGAGTCGACTGACCACGCACCGCTGCGAAGAATCGCTTCAGCTTGGCGGCATCCAGTTTGCCATCGGTTCGCACGCCGGAGCAAACGTCGAGCCCGAACGCGCCCACCTCGTCAATCGCCTGGCCTACGTTCTCTGGCGTGAGGCCTCCCGCCAGAAACAGCGGGACGCCGATGCGTTCGCGGATCGCGCGACTGAGGGTCCAATCGTGAGTTCTGCCCGTACCGCCCAATTCCTTGACCGCGAGTTTCTGATTGCCGGAATCGAGCAGAATTGCATCCACATGCGGCGCCACGCGCGCGGCCTCCTCGACAGACTCGGGACCAGTCACGTGGACGACCTGCACCACGGAAATCCCCGGCAATGCATCCTTCAGATCGCGGTGCGTGCCGACGGTGAGACGATCGCAGATCTGGATCGTATTCGTCCGGCAGAAGCGTTGCTGCTCGACGATGTCGGCAACGCGCTGCCGCGAAGTCAGCAGGAAGGTGCCGATGGCGGGCGGAACAGTCGCGGCAATCTCCGCGATGAGCTCATCGCTGATGACGCCCGGCCCGCTCGGCATGTGTGAAACCAGGCCCAGCGCGGACGCTCCACACTCGATGGCCAGAGCCGCTTCGTCAACGCTGGCGATGCAGCAGATTTTTACTCGCGGCGTGCGCGATGAATCCAGCTCATTGACCCCGTACGGGGCCTTCGCAGGTTTTCCCATAGAGACGCGACCAACCGGATCTCCCGCCGCGAACTGAGACGGGGCAAGCCCCGTCTCTACCGCCGGAGCCTGCTTACCCATTTGCCCTGGCCACCAGCAAGATCCCCAGACAATAAAAGACGAACATGAGGACCAGGTACATCTTGGCCTTGCCGGGTGCGCCCGCGAATTCCTTCCAGGCGAAGATGCCCCAGAGCGCGGCGACCATCGGTGCGGATTGCCCGATGGCGTAGGAGATGGCCACGCCGGTAAAGCTGGCAGCGACGAGATTGAAAACCATGCCGGTGCCCCAGATGCATCCGCCGAGCAGTCCGAGGGCGTGGCCCGAAATCGGTCCGCTGAAAAAGGCCGAGAAGCTTACCGGCTCACCGACCAGCGGATGTTTCATGAAATAAATGTTCCAGACCAGGCACGAGAGCAGCGCGCCCAGGGTGAGGAAGACGGCAATGCTGTAGGGACTGAGTGTGTTGCCGTTGGTCATGGATCGCGCCACACAGTACGGCCAGAGGCCCATCAGGACGCCGGAAACGATGCAGGTGACAATGCTCTTCTTCGAAACCGAGCGGCCGGCGATGGCCAGGCTGCCGTAGGCTTTGCCGTCGAGCACCACCGCAATCAGAGCGCAAACGACGCCGGCGGCGAGCAGCGCGGCACTGCCTTTGGGCTGGCGTATGTAACTGGAAATCACGCCGACGACGAGCGCGATTCCGATGGAGACGGGGAAGGCGACGGCGAGTCCAGCCATGTCGATGGCGGCCACCAGCAGAAGGTTGGCAAGATTGAAGATGGCGCCGCCGATCATCATGTAGACGATGTTGTTGGTGTCGGTGGAGCGGACATTATTCAAGAAACTGTAAGCATCATGGCCCGAGCTTCCCATGGTGAACGCGAAGACCAGCGATGCCAGAAAAATGCCGATGGCGTAGTCCCAGTAAAACAACTCAAAACGATAATTCTTGACGCCCTTGAAAGTGTTGGCCCATGAGCCCCAGCAAATGGCGCTCGTGATCATCATGAAAAGTGCAATACCCAGTGTGTGGGGTGTGAACATCGATTCTCCTTGAAGGGTACTTCTCTGTGAGTGTAGTTGCCGCCAGTCTATTTTCCGCGAATTCTCGAAACTCCAATTGCGGATTACGGGATTTAGGAATCGCGCCGAGCGTAGTCGCGCAACGTCCGAGTGTCAAGGCGAAACGGACGCTCTTCTTCAACATGGGCGAGAATTGGCGGCGGAATCAACGACAGATGCGCTCATTCGGGGAATGCATCTTTCGTTGTATCTGCCGTACAATCGAACGGCAGAAGGAGCCACTAAGGCCAACTGCAAATCCCTCGCTTCGCGCGGGATGACAATTCGTAAGCGTCGGGATGACACAAGCCGCGGTGGCAATTCTTGAAGTTTTCGAACAGCGCTTAGCGGAGAGCACGTAATGCCGGTTGAACACAACGAATTTCGGAACTCCGCGCAGCACGAGTCGCAGAGCGGCGGTGCGATTGCGATTCTCTCCGGGCGCCCTCTGCTGCCCAACACTGGCATTCCGCTCAACTTGGATTGGGTGCGGGAAGTGCGCGTCAACACCAGCGCCGTCGAGCGTCGCGCGCAGTCGCAGGTCGCGCGGCGAACCGTGAAAAAAGAATGGCAGGCGGCGTGGCTCCTGCGGGCGATCACCTGCATGGATCTGACGACTCTATCCGGCGATGACACCGATGAGCGCGTTCGCCGTTTGTGCGCCAAGGCGCGGCATCCTATGCAGCAGGAAATAGAACAGAAGCTTGGGATCGAGGAGCTGCAGATTAAGGTTGCCGCCGTCTGCGTGTACCACACCTTTGTGGAAACGGCGCTGCACGCGCTCGCAGGCAGCGGAGTGCATGTGGCTGCCGTGTCCACCGGTTTCCCCGCGGGTCTGTCGCCGCTGGCGGAGCGGGTCAACGAGATTCGGCGATCGGTAGAGGCGGGCGCGCACGAGATCGACGTCGTCATCACCCGGTCGCATGTGTTCGGCGGACGCTGGCAAGCGCTCTACGATGAAGTCGCGGCGTTCAAGCAAGCTTGCGGATCGGCGCACATGAAAGTGATCCTCGGAACCGGCGATCTGCTGACGCTGCGCAACGTGGGGCGCGCGAGCGTGGTGGCCATGATGGCGGGCGCTGACTTCATCAAGACTTCAACCGGCAAAGAGCCGACGAACGCGACCTTGCCGGTAGGCTTGGTGATGACTCGCGCCATCCGCGAATACGCGCAGCAAACCGGGATGGCCGTCGGGTTCAAGCCCGCGGGCGGCATTCGCACCGCGAAGCAGTCCATCGATTGGCTGGCGATGATCAAAGAGGAACTGGGCCCGTCGTGGCTGCGAGCGGAAATGTTCCGCTTCGGAGTCAGCGGCTTGCTCGGCGACATCGAGCGGCAACTCGATCATTGTGCAACCGGACGCTATTCGGCGGAGTATCGGCATCCGATGGCGTGAGGACAGAAAGTTACGAGTCAATTTTGTTAAAGAACTTCATGATTTGTCATCCTGAGCGAAGCGAAGGACCTGCTTTCCTGGCAGCGCGGAAACAGCAGGTCCTTCGCTTCGCTCAGGATGACAATTGATCAAGAAGGAATCGAGCAAACGCCAATGAGCATTGCCGAAAAGTTCGTGAGCATGGAGTATGGCCCCGCGCCAGAAGACTCGAAAGAAGCAACGACGTGGCTGGAGCGCCACAGCCACCGCTTCCAACATTTCATCGGCGGCGAATGGCAGGCACCCGCGGCGGGAGAATACTTCGACACCGTCGATCCGTCGAACGGAGAGAAGCTCGCGTCAATCGCGCAAGGCTCGGCAGCCGACGTTGACGCCGCAGTCAAAGCCGCGCGGGCCGCGTCCTCTGGATGGCGAGCGCTCACTCCACATGCGCGGGCGCGCTATCTGTATGCCATCGCCCGCCTGGTGCAGAAACATTCGCGGCTGCTCGCGGTGCTCGAGACGATGGACAACGGAAAGCCTATCCGCGAAAGTCGCGACATTGATATTCCGCTGGTCGCTCGACATTTCTATTACCACGCGGGCTGGGCGCAACTTCTGGAGCAGGAGTTCCCCGAGTACGTGCCGTGCGGAGTCGTCGGTCAGATCATCCCCTGGAACTTTCCGCTGCTGATGCTGGCCTGGAAGATCGCTCCGGCTCTGGCGACAGGAAATACCGTAGTTTTGAAGCCGGCCGAATTCACGCCACTGACCGCGCTCGCCTTCGCGGAAATCTGCCAGGAAGCTGGCTTGCCCGCCGGCGTGGTCAACATCGTCACTGGAGACGGCTCAACCGGCGAGGCGCTGGTCAAGCATCCCGATGTGGACAAGATCGCGTTCACCGGATCGACCGAGGTCGGGCGCGCCATTCGTGCCGCCACGGCCACGAGCCATAAGCGCCTTTCGCTCGAGCTCGGTGGAAAGTCTCCATTCATAGTGTTTGAAGACGCCGACCTCGACAGCACGGTCGAAGGTCTGGTGGATGGAATCTGGTTCAATCAGGGGCAGGTATGTTGCGCGGGCTCGCGCCTGCTGATGCAGGAGAGCATTGCCGAGGCTCTGATCGCCAAAATTCAGGATCGAATGAGCACATTGCGCATCGGCGCGCCGCTGGACAAAGCGATCGATATCGGCGCGATTGTGGCGCGCGTGCAACTTGACCGCATCCGCAAACTGGTGGACCAGGGCGTGGCGGACGGCGCGACGTGCTGGCAGCCGCAGGTCACGTTGCCGGCACGTGGGTTCTACTATCCACCGACGCTGTTGAGCAATGTGCATCCGGCGTCGATTGTTGCGCAGCAGGAAATCTTCGGACCGGTGCTGGCAGCGATGACCTTCCGCACGCCCGCAGAAGCGGTTGAACTGGCGAACAATACGGTTTATGGTTTGGCCGCCTGCGTCTGGAGCGAGAGTGTCAACGTTGCCTTGCATGTTGCCGCGCAACTTAAAGCCGGAGTGGTCTGGGTAAACTGCACGAACCTGTTCGACGCTGCCTGCGGCTTCGGCGGCTATCGCGAGAGCGGTTACGGACGCGAGGGCGGACGCGAAGGGCTGCTGGAATATTTGGAGCCGGCGTGGTTCAAGAGCGCGCCGACACTTCCTGCGGAGAAGCAAGCACTGCCCGAAGTGAAATTGGACGAAGAGTCCACCGCGTCCAACCTTAATAGTCCTGCCGACGCTCCCGCCATCGATCGCACCGTCAAGCTCTACATCGGCGGCAAGCAGGCGCGGCCCGACTCAGGCTACAGCATGGAAGTCCGCGCGGCCGACGGACGATTGCTCGGTGAAGCCCCGCTGGGCAATCGGAAAGATATTCGCAACGCAGTCGAGGCGGCTCGAAAGGCGGCGGCGTGGGCAAAGGCCACGGCGCACAATCGTGCTCAGGTTCTTTACTACTGCGCGGAGAATCTTTCCCAGCGGCGCGATGAAATTGCGCATCGCCTGGCCGCCGTGGTCGGCGAGAAGCAGGCCGCCGCGGAAGTGGATCTCAGCATCGAGCGCATCTTCTCGTATGCGGCGTGGGCCGATAAGTTTGACGGCGCGATACACAATCCTCCGTTTCGAAATATCGCGATCGCGATGAACGAGGCGATTGGGACGGTTGGAATCATCTGTCCGCGGGAAGCGCCGCTGCTCGGTTTCCTTTCCGTCGTGATGCCCGCGCTCGCGATGGGAAACACGGTGATCGCCGTTCCTTCGGAGGCCTATCCCCTGATCACCGGCGATCTCTACCAGCTTTTCGACACCAGCGATCTGCCCGGTGGTGCGCTGAATATTGTGACCGGATACACGTCGCAGCTTCTGAAGACGCTCGCCGAGCACGACGATGTCGATGCCATCTGGTGCTTTGGCGATGAAGCCAGCGCCGCGGCGGCCAAAGCGATGTCGATTGGCAACCTGAAGCAGGTTTGGACGAACGAAGGCCGCGCCATCGACTGGTTCAATCCGAAGCTGGCCGAGGGCCGATGGTTTCTTGAGCATGCCACCCAGGTCAAGAACATCTGGGTTCCTTATGGCGAGTAGGATCATTGAATCATTTGGTCATTGAATCATTGAGTCGTTGCAAACATAGGTTCCCGGTGGGTTTTCAATGACTCGTTGTAAGATTCTTCCTTGCGAAGATTCTCCCTGGGATACGGACTCATGAATTGCCGGCTGGCCGCGGTTGTTGCCGCACTGTGGGTACTTACACTTTCAATCGCAGCCGCGCAACCGCAGACCACGCCCGCTTCGAAAGTCGCCGCGCCGCCACTCACTCCTCCAAAGGTTAACTTCGTCGATATCGCGGAGCGCGCCGGCCTCACTGCCAAAACTGAAAGTGGAGGCGACAAGACCAAGCGTTACGTTCTCGAAACCACCGGCAGCGGCGCCGCTTTCTTTGACTTCGACAACGACGGCTGGCCCGATATTTTCCTGGTCAACGGCAGCCGCCTGGAAGGTTTTCCCAAGGGCCAAGAGCCCACCAGCCACCTCTACCGCAACAATCACGATGGCACTTTCACCGATGTCACGCAAAAAGCCGGCGTCGGCCTGATCGGCTGGGGGCAGGGAGTCTGCGCCGGCGACTACGACAACGACGGCTTCGTGGACCTGTTCGTTACCTTCTGGGGCCACGACGTTCTTCTGCACAACAACGGCGACGGCACCTTCACCGACGTCACGCGCAAGGCCGGCCTCTGGCACGACGATGTGCGCTGGTCCACGGGCTGCTCCTTTCTGGACTATGACCGCGACGGGCGTCTCGATCTTTTCATTTCCCACTATGTCGATTTCGATCCTGAGCACACACCCGCGCCCGGCAGCGGCGCAGCTTGCCTGTGGAAAGGAATGCCGGTGCTGTGCGGTCCGCACGGCCTGAAAGGCACGCACAGCGAGCTCTATCACAACAACGGCAATGGCACTTTCACCGACGTCAGCGAAGCCTCCGGCATTGCGAAGACCGACGCTTACTACTGCTTGACGGCCCTCACCGGCGATTTCGACAACGATGGCTGGCCCGACATCTACGTCGCCTGCGATTCGACTCCCAGCCTGCTCTTTCACAACAACCACGACGGCACTTTCACCGAGACCGCGGTCGAGGCCGGCGTCGCCTTCAACGAGGGAGGCCGCGAGCAGGCCGGCATGGGAGCCGATGCGATCGATTACGATGGCGAGGGCTGGCTCGACATCGTCAAAACCAGTTTCTCCGACGACACGGCCACGCTCTATCACAACAATCACGACGGAACATTCTCCGATGTCACTTCCGCCGCCGGGCTCGCCAAGAACTCACAGTTCCTGGGATGGGGCACGCTCTTCGTCGACATCGACAACGACGGCTGGCCCGACCTGTTCATGGCAAACGGACACATCTATCCCGAAGTCGACAGCAAGGGCGTTAATAACACCTACCGCGAACGCAAGATTCTTTACTGGAACGAACATAACGGAAAATTTCGCGACATCTCGCTCGACTCCGGCGCGGGCATTACCACTCCATTCAACAGCCATGGCGTCGCTGCCGCCGATTTCGACAACGATGGAGCCGTCGAGATTCTCGTGAATAACAGTCATGATCGTCCCAGCCTGTTAAAAAATTTTGGCGAGCATGGGAATTGGATTCTACTGAAATTGGAAGGCACGACATCCAACCGCGACGCCATCGGAGCCCGGGTTACCGTGCGCGTGGGCGATCATCAGCAGACGCAGGAAGTTCGTAGCGGCGGCGGATACATCTCGCAAAGTGATTTCCGCCTGCACTTTGGGCTGGGTAAAGCGACCAAAGCCGATGCCATCGAGATTCGCTGGCCGAGCGGCGAGGAGCAGCGACTGGAAAAGGTTGCCGGCAACCAGGTTGTGAAAATCCGCGAAAGTGTAGGCAGTATGAAAAAATGAAGTCACATTTCTTCGCCTAACGTTCGCGTTGCCGGCACAAAAGCTCTTGACTTTACATATCTAATCGATTTAGATGACCGTTCCGTTAAAAAAGGGACGCTCCGTTCCCCAGCCGCGACGGAGTCGAGCCCAAATCGCCACTCCGTTTAGAGTGGCCACCAAGGTGAGGCCAATGCTGAAAAGTAATGTGCTGCTCGTAGCGGTTCTGTGTTTCGTAATTTCCTTCTGTTGTCCGCTTCTTTACAGCCAGGCGAATGGCAGTCTTTCCGGAACGGTTACCGACAAGACCGGGTCGGTGATTTCCGGAGCAGAGGTAAAAATCACTTCGCAGGGCACGGGCGCCGTGCGTGAAGCGAAGACCGATGGTTCGGGACACTACCTCGTGCCGCTGCTTGGGGTCGCGACTTATACCATCCGCGTGGAGTCCCAGGGATTCCAGACCACCGAGCAGAAGGACATTCGTCTGCAGGTCGACGAACAGCGCGAGGTTGATTTCACGCTGAACCCCGCGTCGGTGAGCCAGACGGTAGAAGTGACCGCGACGGAAGTAGCTGTGGAGACGACGAATCCAACGCTGGGCCAAGTAATCACGTCCGAGGAAGTAGCGGACCTGCCGTTGAACGGACGCGACTTTGTGCAACTGGCGACCCTGACTCCGGGCACAACCCAGCAAACCAGCCCGAACAGCTTCTTCACCTCGGCAGCTAGCAGCGAAGTCGCAACCCGTGGCACGTTCTCACTTTCGGTTGGCGGCTCGCGCGAGCAGAGCACCAGCTGGCTGCTCGATAACAATGACAACTCCGAACTCACCTCCGGTGGTATTTCGATTCTCCCGACGATCGATTCGATCGACGAGTTCAAAGTCCTCACCTACAACTACTCCGCCGAGTACGGAACGCACGCCGGTCCGACGGTGCTGGTCACCACGAAGTCGGGAACGAACAGCCTGCATGGAGCGCTCTACGAGTACCTCCGTAACACCGATTTTGATGCCAGGAGCTACTTTGCGCAAACTGTTAACAGCTCGGGCGCGTTAGTCCCGTTCAGAGAGAAATTCAATCTGAATCAGTTCGGCGGGAGGCTCGGCGGCCCAATTAAAAATGACAAGACGTTCTTCTTCATCAACTATGAAGCCAAGCGCCAGCGCCACGGCATTCCATTCCTTGGCCTGGTGCCCACGCCGGCGATGGCGGGCTTAACCAATCCGAACTATGCCGACTACACCCTTGATCCGTTGGGCGTGTCTCGCCCGTTGCAGTTCAATGGCACGGCGAATGCAAACGGTTTCACCGATCTGGTTAACCCATATACCGGGACGCCATTTCAATGCGCGGGCGGCCAACCGACCGCCGTCCTCGCCGGCGGCAGCCAGGTTGCGGGTACGAACTGTAACATGATTCCAACTACGGGTGGCCCA
The DNA here is from genome assembly GCA_963722485.1 of uncultured Acidobacteriaceae bacterium. Lineage (GTDB taxonomy): Bacteria > Acidobacteriota > Terriglobia > Terriglobales > Acidobacteriaceae > Acidiflorens. Next base: position 27,421 of record CAVRNL010000072.1, on the reverse strand, counting down.
ACCGGTTACGGTTTGGCCGATCCGATTGGACTGGCGATGATGTCTCTGTTCCCAACGAGCAGCACTCCAAACCCCAGCACACTGACGAACTACGCCAACGTGCCGGTGCGCGCTCTCAACGAAGGGAACGCCACGATCCGGGTCGATCACAACTTCTCCAGCAAGGACTCCTTGTTTGCCCGGTTCACCTATGATCAGGCGAATTCATACGTTCCGGGCGGATCGCCTACCTGGGCCGAGCAGAATCCCTTCGGCAGCAACCAGCTCATTGCCAATCACGCGCGCAATGCCGTAATTTCTGAAACGCATATTTTCTCGTCCCGCAACATCAACCAAGCCTACTTGGGCTTCAATCGAATCTTCGACTACATCACTTCGTATGGCGAGTTTGGCGGCAGCCTTTGCGAGGCGGCGAATCTCGGTGGTCCCGGCCAGGGCATTGTGGGCGCGGATCTCAACAGCAAGTGCGCGAACGCGCCCCCAGGACTGACCCAATACACCAAGGCGTGCCTGAGTTGCGGCTTGAGTTCCACACAGCTCAGCACTTATTGGTCCCTGGGAGATCGTGGGTTTGCCCCCTTTGTTGGTGGAACCAACGTTTACAGCTTTAGCGATACCTTCGACCTGATCCGCGGAAGTCACGATATCCGCGTGGGACTAGGTTTCCGCGACAACCAAATGAACGTGATGACCAACGGCTTCCAGGATGGATATTTTCTGCTTGGCGGGCTCGCGACCAACGACAGCGCCGCCGATCTGCTCATCGGGCAGCCCTTTGGAGCGATTCACGACCAGACGTTTGATGGCGCGATGACCGGGCGTCGTTGGAAGATGTTCCGGCCGTTTGTACAGGATGACTGGCGCGTGACCAACAACCTCACACTCAACGTAGGTGTCGCATGGGCGCTGGTAACGCCAATCACCGAAGCCCTCAACAAACAGGCGAACTTCGACTGGAAGACGCAGCAGTATCTCGTAGCCGGTAATGCTCCGTTCAGCGGTTGCACGAACTGCGTTCGCTCCAATGGAGATGTGGGACTTCAATTCGACAAGACGGCGATCGAGCCGCGCATCGGGTTGTCGTGGAAGCCATTTGGCAGCGCAAACACCGCAATCCGTGCGGGCTATGCGATCTACCACGATTCGGGTTGGAGCCAGGGTGCTCAGGGCCTGTGGCAGAACCCGCCCTATTACGCCGAGGTCGACCAGTTCAACTACGGTTACCCGCTGGACACATGCCCGTTCGGCAACTGGGCGCTGCCAACAAGCAGTCCGAATGCGGTGAACTGCGGCCTGAAGTATGGTTTCTTGCAGCTCAATGGCACGCCGGGAGTAAATTCAACGTTGACGCCCTTCACCTCGCCCCCCAATCCTGACACGTTCACGGGCACCTCGCTCTCGGAAAACTCGAACTTCAAGCAAGGAATGGTGCAGCAGTTCAATTTGAATGTCGAGCGCCAACTTCCGGGAGACATCGTTCTGACCGCCGGGTACGCCGGCACACGCAGCACGCACATTCTGTTCTACGGTATGAATTTAAATGTAAGCGCGCCGGGGGCGTGTACAGGGGGGCCGGACTCAACTCCGGGCTACACGCTTGGTTGCGGCCCCGGCGGAGCGTACTTTACTCCTCCGTACGCGTTGAATCCGAGCGCCGTCATCGACAACATCACAGACGGGGCCCGCGCCCGGTACGACGGCCTGTTGATTCGAGCAGAAACGAAGAGTGCTCATCACGGACTCTATGCTTTGGTCAGCTATACCTGGTCAAAGACCTACGACTCGGGGATGGCGGATGGCGACGGTACAACGCCCGGAGCAACCTTCTGGCCGCTTCCCAATACGCAAAAGGCGGATTGGGGTCTGTCGCAACTCAATCTAGACGATCAGTTCACCGCCAGCGTGCTCTATGAACTGCCGCTTGGAAAGGGCAAACACTGGGGTGGCGGCTGGAACGGTGTCGAGGACGCTATTCTTGGCGGGTGGCAGATGAACGTGATCGAAAAGGCAACCTCGGGGTTCCCCTTGTTCGTTGTGGACAGCAACAATCAATCCCTCGTGAACTTCCAGTGGAACGGGACCCCCTTGAACCGTCCGGATCAGATTTGCGACCCGCATCTCAGTCATCCGACACTAAAGGAGTGGTTCAACACGAGCTGTTTCGTGCCGGCGCCTCAGGGAGAACTCGGCGACGCATCGCGCGCCCCGGTTTCCGGGCCGCGCTTTGTGAATACGGACTTCTCGGTCTTTAAGAACTTCCGTATTGGAGAGCAATACGCGCTGAAGTTCCGGGCCGAGTTCTTCAACCTCTTTAACCACGCGCAGTTCGGCTTGACCGGTAACGGTGTCTTCATGCAGGACATCAACAGCCCGTCGACCTTCGGCACGGTCAACGAAACCGTCAACAACCCGCGCGTGGTGCAATTTGCTCTGAGGTTTGAGTTCTAGACCACGCTGAACCACGCCATCGCATGGCATCGGCCTGAGGCGAATTTAGTTCGCCTCAGGCTTTTTTGTGAAATGCTGATACTCGGCGCTTCTCCAACATTGCTTAATCGCTGGACATCTTCTTGGGCGCGGTTCTATGCTTGCCGTTTGCCACTCTTGCCAAATATTTGTTTTCGGGCCAAGTTCATGAATGCTATCCGTCTTGCTCGCTGGATCCTCTTCGCCACAATCCTGTTCATCACCGCCGGTCAACTGTTTGCCGACGAGTGGAAGCCGCGCCACGATTTGGTTTCTCATACGGGCGTTATGAATCTGACGGACACGCCTCCGCCCAGCGAAGTGTTTTTTTCGGGACCGGCTTCTCCATCGGATCAGCCGGGCTGGCTGCAGGGATTGAAAGCGTGGCGCCGCGATCGCCGCACTCTTCTGCGCTACGACGGCTCGCAATACGATCGCGCCGACCTGCAATGGACGCAGCACATTTTTTCCCAGGTGCAATTGCTGATCTGGGACCGCAGTCTTTACGATCCGGAGAAGGGCGAGTACACCGTCGACCGGTTTCTCGCCGAGACCGAGAGCCGCATCGGCCCGATCGATGCCGTTTTGATTTGGCACGTGTATCCCAACCTGGGTGTCGACGACCGCAATCAATTTGACATGCTGCGCGATCTGCCTGGCGGCATCTCCGGCGTGCGCAGCATGGTTGAACAATTTCACAGCCGCGGCGTGAAGGTATTTTTTCCGCTGCTTGCCTGGGATACAGGTACCCGAGACGAAGGCGCGGCTGCAGCCACGGTTATGGCGCAACTCCTCAAAGACATCGACGCCGATGGCATCAACTTCGATACGCTGGAGAGCGTTCCGCCGGGCTTTCGCGAGGCCTCGGATGCGATCGGCCATCCGCTGGCGCTGGAGCCTCAGTTTCAACCGCGCGACGCTTCGCTCGCCTGGACCAACCTTAGCTGGAACGACTGGGTGACCTGGGAAGGGAAGCAGTATCCATTCGTTCCGATGGTCAGCAAGAACAAGTGGATGGAGACGCGCCACAGCGCGAATGTTACCGACCGTTTCACGCGCGACAAGACCGACAGCCTGCAACACGCTTTTTTCAACGGCCAGGGCTATGCGACGCTCGAAAATCTTTGGGGCTTCTGGTACGAAAATAATCTTCATGATGCCGAGGCCGTGCTGCGCTTCACCCGCATCGAGCGCGCCATGGCGGATTACCTGCTGAGTCCGGATTGGGAACCGCACGCGCCAGTCTTGCAGTCAGGCGTATTCGCGAGTCGCTTTCCCACGGCGAAGGGAACGCTCTGGACGATGGTCAATCGCAACGAATACGACGTCTCCGGTCCTGAGATCGAGATCGCAAGCCGGCCGGAAGTGCACTATTACGATCTCTGGCACGGGACGGAATTGACGCCTGCCGTCGCGAACGGCAAGGCCACCTTGAGCTTCAATCTCGAAGGCCTCGGGTACGGCGCAGTTCTGGCCACCGAAGATGAGGAGAAGCCGACCGGGAGCCTCCAGAAATTGCTTTCCTACATGGCGGAGCGCGCCAAGCGTCCGCTGGCCAGCTATTCGCGCGAATGGAAGCCCGTGCCCCAGACTTTGGTTGAAGTGCCCGCGACCCGCACGGCGCAGTCGCCGCCCGACGGGATGGTGCGCATTCCCGGTGGTGATTACGACTTTCAGGTGAGTGGCATTGAAATCGAGGGCGGCAATGATCCTGGTGCCGACGTGCAGTATCCGTGGGAAGATACGGCGCGCCGTTTCCATCGGCATCAGATGCACGTGCACAGTTTCTATATCGATCGGACGCCAGTGACGAATGCTGAGTTCAGCCGATTCTTGAACTCGACGCACTATCACCCGAAGGACGATCACAACTTTCTGCGCGCCTGGAAGAATGGCAGCTATCCGGAAGGTTGGGAGAACAAGCCGGTCACGTGGGTTTCGATCGAGGACGCCCGCGCCTACGCGGCATGGAGCCAGAAACGGCTTCCCCATGAATGGGAGTGGCAATATGCGGCTCAATCTGCCGATGGTCGTTCATATCCTTGGGGAAACGACTGGAACGCCGAGGCTCTTCCGCAGGTAGATCCGGGACCCCGTATGCGTCCACCTGCCGACGTAACCGCTTTCCCGAAAGGTGCGAGTCCATTCGGCGTTCTCGATCTGGTCGGCAACGTGTCGCAGTGGACCGACGAGTACCGCGACCCTCATACGCGGGCTGCGATCCTTCGAGGCGGCGCGGCTTATCAACCGAGCGGTTCTATCTGGTACTTTCCGCAAACTTACCGGCTGGATGAACACCAGAAGTATCTCTTGATGTCTCCCGGGCACGACCGGGCGGGAACAGTTGGCTTTCGCTGCGTTGTCGATGCACCGTAAAAGTTCGGCGAGAAAAATGCGGATCAAGGCTGCGGCTGCGAGACGGAATTCTGGTTCTGCAGCGAGATCACAAACTCCTGAATCTCGCGCCGGCCGCGTTCTCGATCTTCTTTTGTTTTCTTGGCTAATTCGTCGTGAAGCTGAAGTTGTTCTCTGGCCCTAACTTTGTCGCCGGTTCGCTGGTAAGCCTGCGCCAGCCGATAATGCGCTTCTTCCAGCGTCTCATCGGTCCGAAAATCGAGTTGCGGACTAACTTCCTTCGGACTGGCTTCAATCGCGTTTTGATAGGCGGAAATTGCGCGCGCAAAATCCGCGCGCTGCGAATAGAGAATCCCCAGTTGCAGATACGCGGCGCCAAGCTTTGGATCGAGATGCACCGCTTTCAGCAGCAGCGACTCGACGCGCGCTGAACGCTCCTTGTCGCTATCGGCCGCGCCTGCCGGTTGATTCCCCGCTTGTTTCCAAAGACCGACCGCGTAATAGTAGTTCGCCAGCGCATTGTCCGGTTGCAACTGCGCAAAGCGGCCCAATCTGTCGACCGATGTTTCTGGCAGTGCAGTCTCTACCGTTTGCATTTTCCCCAGAAACAGATACGGAGTCGCATTGCCGGGATCGAGATCGGACGCGCTCACCAGATACTGTGTGGCCTGATCGCAGGAGCCGCGAGCGTACCAGGTTACTCCGAGCGCGACCAGCATCCGCACCGACTTTGGAAACAGGCGATTGCCTTTCGCGAAAACCGCGGTCGCCGGTTCCAGCGCGCGATGAGTTAGAAGTTCGGTTCCCCAATCGAACAGGTCCGGTTCGCTCGGATCAAGCTCCGCCGCGCGCTGGTACTCGCGGACCGCCTCCAGTGGATTGCCCAGCTTCTCTTCGACGCCGCCTAGCAGATGATGAAGATCGGCTCTATCTTTCTGCGCTTCTTGCCGACGAAGCAGCAAGCTGCGAGCCTGGGTGCGCGCCCGGTCGGGATTACCGGCGTCAGCATAGGCGACTGCCAGTTCATAAGAATTATCGTCATCGCTAGGGTTGAGCCGCAAAGCCCGCTCCAGGTAGGGAACTCCCTCTGCAGCCTTTCCGCTGTCGACGAGTAACTTTCCCAGCTGCCGATTCGCGTCCAAGTTTTCGGGATCGTGTGCCAGCGTGTCGCGTAAAGAGCTTTCTATCGCGGCGGATGCCGCCTTGGAATCTCCAGCCGCTTCCGTGCTCAATGAAACCGTGGCCCGGGCGAGCGCTTCGGTGGTTCGCAAAACGATATCGGAACCGTGTCCGCCCGAGTCCGTAGCCTGGGTCACGCCCGCCACGGTGAACTGAGGCTCGTCAAAAAACTGCGGCGCTTGTTCGGGTTTTCCTGTCGCTCGTGTTATCGGAAGAGCGCCTTGAGATTCAGAAGCTTTTGTGGAAATGAGAACAAGATCGATCGTTGTCGTTCCATTTTCTGCGAGGTTCACCGGAGTGACGGTTGTCTCGCCATATCCGGCCATCTCTGCGCGCAGAGTGTAAGTGCCCGCTGGAAGCTCCTCAAACCGATAGCGTCCTTCCGAATCTGTGTGTGTAATCTTAGTTGGATCGGCGCGAATCTGCTCGAAAGTCCCGCGTTTTAAGAGTACGGTCGCATTCGCCACCGGCCTGCGGCTCGAATCGCGCACGTGCCCTTGCACCACAGCGGTGCCAGACTCTTCTTGGGACTGTGCTTGAGCCGGAACGAGAGCCAACGTCAGCGCTAGAACGCAGAGGGCAACACAAATTTCAGATCGTCCGAAGTGGCCTGTGGTCATGCGAACCGGCTCCTCAAGAGAAAAACGCGAAAAGCGACAGCTCCAAAAATAAAATGGAGCCAACCGCGATCGCCGCTGATCATTCTACGTTCGTCATTCTAATCGTGCTCGATCCCTTCTACAATCGGTGCCTCTGCAATCGGTGCAGGGTGTTGCGCCTGAATCGCTGGATTCCGCGAGGTTTTTCGATTTGGTCATTGGACGTTTCTCGGGAAGCAAGTAACATGATTAGCGGAAAGTCTCACAAATTCCGAGGTGGATGAAATGATGTTGGGCCAATTCCGGAGTTTCGTCACAGTCGCAATCGTCGTTCTAACAACATGTCTTGTCTCCCAATCCCAAGACAAGCGCAAGGTCATCATCGATCAGGACGCGGCCGGACCCGCCGGCACCGACCAGCAAGCGATACTGCTGCTTATCCAGTCGCCGCAGACGGATGTCCTGGGCATTACGGTGGTGACGGGCGATGCATGGCTCACCGAGGAAGTCGCGCACACCCTGCGCATGCTCGAGCTCATCGGACGAACCGACATTCCCGTCGTGCGCGGAGCCGAGTATCCGCTGCTCAGAACAAAAGAGTCGACGGAGCAGTGGGAGCAACGCTATGGCTACGTGGCCTGGCTGGGGGCTTGGACTCCGCGCATGTATCACGCGCCCCGCGAATTGGGAGCGATGCCGGAAGGGACGCCGGCCACGCGGGCCGCCGAGGAAGACGCCGCCCACTTTCTGGTGCGCATGGTTCATAAGTATCCGGGTGAGGTCACGATCTATGAGGGCGGCCCCATGACCAACCTGGCGCTCGCCATTTCCATCGATCCGGAATTTGCCAGTCTGGCCAAGGAGTTAGTGTTCATGGGCGCCAGCCTGAGTCCGCAGACCGACGATCCCGAGTTCACCAACACGCCTCGCCGCGAATTCAACCTCTGGTTCGATCCGGAGGCGGCTCACATTGTGCTGCGGGCTGGCTGGAAACAAATCGTCTGTACCCCGGTCGATATCTCCGTAAAGACAAGAATGACCAATGAACTGATCGACAAGGTGAAGGCGGGTAACTCGCCGGCAGCGCAATATATAGGCAAGTATGCGCGTCTGCATGGTTCTTATAACTACTTATGGGACGAACTAACCTCGGCGGCATGGCTTGACCCTAGCCTGATTACGAAGAAAGAGAACCTCTACTTGGATGTGAATCTGGATCGCGGCGCCGGCTACGGAGATACTCTTACTTGGTCAGATCAGGATAAGCCCAAGCACGATGTTCAATCGGTGGAAGTGCAGGTCGACTTAGATACCGATAGGTTCTATAAGTTGTTTGTAGACCTATTGACGGCACCGACGCCGCCGGGCAAGCCGACAAAGCCTTAGCGACTGTCTTATTGCCCTAACTGCTCCAGCATCGTCTTCGCCTGCGCGTGATCGGGATGCTGCTTGAGCAGTTCCAGCAGCACGGCGCGGGCTTTGTCTGACGCCTCCTCGATGGCATAGACGCGGGCTAAGTTTAAGTAAGCCTGATCGAACGCGGGCGCCACGCGAATACACTCCTCAAAACTTGCCACGGCCTCATCGCGTCGGTGCGTGCGCAGATAAAGAATCCCCAGGTTGTTCAGCGCCTCGGGGTAAACCGGACGCAACTGCAGCGCCCTTTGCAGAGAGTCGAACGCTCGCTCGGTGTCGTCGTTTTGCGCAAACACCATACCCACTCCATAGTTCGCCTCAGCATCGTTAGGGTTCACTTCCAGCGCACGATCATACGTTTTGCGAGCCTCATCCCAGCGCTTTAGCTGGCGATACGCGCCGCCCAGGTTGTCGAGAGCTATGCGATGATCTGGGCTCAGCTTGATCGCCTTTTGAAAATAGCCGACGGCTTCGCCCGTGCGTCCTTCGCGCGCGGCGAGCAAGCCGAGGTTATTCCAGGAATTCGCCATAGTGTCGGGATAACTCGCGCGAAGTGTGAGCGCGCGCTCAAAACTCTCTCGCGCCTCCGCCGTCTTCTCCTGGTCCAGATACACGCTTCCAATGCCGTAGAGAGCCTCAGCGCTTTCAGGATCGTCGCGCAAGGCAATCTGGAACGAGGCTCCCGCCTGGTCCATGTAACCTTGCTGAAAATATACCGAACCTAAAGAGAGATAGTTGCGTCCAAACTCGATGGTGTCGGTCACGCCAGGAAAGGGAAGCGCTCTGGCTAATCGTTCCTCATTGGTTTGAGGGATGTTCTGTAAGTCGTGTGCAACGTGCTCCCCGTTCACGGGCCCCTGATACACCTTGACGATCTCTCCCTTGGCGCTGATCAGGAATGAGGTTGGAAGATCGAGATCGCGATGGCGGTCAAAGATGTAGCGGAAAAGAATGTTGTAGATACCGGCCACATCCTCAGACCCGAGCAGAATCGGAAACGAGAAGCGCTGCTCACGCGCCAGCTTCTGGACGCTTTCCGAATCGGATGGAGAGTCCAGATTCACTGCAAGCAGTTGAAGACCCTGAGCCGCCCAAGCCGCGTGGTGCTGATTAAAAACCATCCAATCTTCTTTACATCGCTCTGCTCCGGCGGCCCACAAGTTAAGCAGCACCGGCTTTCCATGAAGGGAAGAAAGCGTTCGTATGTGCCCACTGAAATCGGGCAGAGAAAAATCAGGCGCATCGACCGGCGCCAGCAACCACGTCTCAGCCGTGGTGGGCAGCGTTTCGGTTTCCGGCAGCTTCGAATCAGCGAACGGGAGCGGGTCCTTTGCCGCGGGCGTTCTGAAGGCTTCGATGCGATATGGTTCGGAACCTTCTTCAACCCACACTCGGTGGTTGACCGGCAGATCGTGGAGATTCTGCAGCAGTCCGCTCGGCCAGCGAATCGAGGCGCGCACCGGGCCTTTCGCCGCTCCCAGGCCAAAGAAAATATCTTTACTATGCTGCGAAAGAAACCCCGATCCAGCTTGCAACGATCGAACTTGCGACGATCGAGCTTGCAACGCCCGGGACTGACTGGCAAGTTCAGTTTCTACCGTGACCACCGCGCCGATAGCGTCGCGGTTGCTCTTCGTACCGCGCAGGCGGAAGGCAATGGATGGCGGCAGGTTGTCCATGACGTTCTTCAGAACCCGCAATTGCGGGCCGTTGCGGTTCTTCAGAAACACTTCCAGACGTCCGTCATGATCGAAGTCCGCGAGCGCAAACGCCCGGCCGTCTTCCAGAAAATCCAGTCCCACCACAGCCGAGATGTCGGAAAACGTTCCATCGCCATTGTTGGCGTAGAAAATATTTCGCTCGTAGCCACTCCACGAACCATCCGCCCGGATCAACTCGTTGATTGCGCTCCATCCCTGTTCGTAGTCGTGAGAGGGCTTGGGCTCGTCGGGCGAAAGGGCAACGACTTGCCGCCAGAAAAAACTGTTCAGGTCTTCATCGTTATCTTTATCCTTATCCTTATCCTTGCGCGAGGGGCCGGTAACCATGCCATTGGCGATGTAGAGATCGGAAAAACCATCGTGATCGAAATCCCACGCCTGGCTCGACCACGCCCAGCGCCCGATTCCGACGCCGGCAGCGCGCGTTGTATCTTCGAAAGTGCTGCCCCCATTTCGAAATAGCGAATTGCCCATGGCGTGCCGGTGATAGAACGCTCTCGTCTTCTCGGGTGCGTCTTTCTTGAAGACATCCTGCATCGAAATGCGTTCGCCCGCCGCCGTCCACATGTCTGCCACGTAGAGGTCTTCCGCGCCATCGTTGTCGTAGTCAAACCAGCAGACACTCATGCCTGCGCCGACATCCTCCGCTCCCGCCTGTTGAGCAATATCGGTAAAGGTTCCGTTGCCGTTGTTGCGGTAAAGATTCTTGCGCCCGAAATCATTTACAACGTAAAGATCGGGCCAGCCATCGTGGTTGAAGTCAGCCCAGCCGCAAGCAAAGCTGTAGCGCGTGTTGTTCTGGTTGAGACCCGTTTCGGCAGTTACATCGCGAAACGTGCCGTCGCGGTGGTTGCGCATCATGAAGTTAGGAGGACCGTTCTCAGCCGCATAATAAGGAGACGGATACTTATATTGGTCCGTGCCCTGGTAATAGACGTAGAGGCAGAAGTAGATATCGAGCCAGCCGTCGCGGTCATAGTCGGCCACCGCCGCTCCGGTAAAAGTTCCTTGCGGTGGGGTCGCGAACTGAAACGCGTTTGCCTTCTGGCGAAACTTGCCGCCGCCTTCGTTCAGGAACAACATCGGGCCGTTTGCGCGCACGACGACTAAATCCTGCCGCCCGTCGTTGTCGACATCGACAAGAAGCGCGCACGCCGTGTTTTCGATGACGCCGACGCCCGCCGTTTCCGTGATGTCCTCAAACGTTCCGTCACCGCGATTTCGATAGAGCCGATTGGGAAGGCCGCCGGGTTGGCATAGATAGAAGTCGTCAAATCCATCGCCATCGATGTCGCCGATTGAAACGCCGTTGTGGCCGTAGATGTCGATGCCGCAAGCGCCGTCGAGCACCGTGCGCCAGTAGTCGGTTCCATGCACGAGCTGCGAAGCATAGGACGCATTGCTCCCGAGCGCCGCAGCCGCGATGTCGACATAGCCGGGGCCAGCGGAGCGACTCTGCGTTTCATCCAGCGGCTGCCAGCTCAGTACGTGGAACTCAGCCAGCCCTGATCGTTCCCCCGATCGCTCCAACGACGGTTCCCAAGTAAGTTGCCAGTAACCGACGCGTTGTTCACGATAGAAACCGTGGCCCGTGGCTACCAGTTCATACCGGATGCGCGTCTGTATCTGGCCAGGAGATAGCGGCGCTGCGGGCATGGAGCCAGCGTCAATACTTGTCACCTGGAACTCAGCCGTAAGAATTTTCGAAAAGCCGCTCAGGGCAGCGCGCAGTTCCTGCAGAAATGCATCGCGTCCAAGCGCAGTCTGGCTCTTGAATGTGTTGCGACGAGCCTCGATCGCCGGGCCGGGGCGTACCACGCGGGATTCAACCGGCCGTAGAGAAGATCCCGAGAAATTCGATGAGAGAACGTTTTCGATCGCTTCCACATCTTGCGGAGAATGCAGCAGGCTAGAACTCCACTGCGCCAGGATGGCTGCGATCTGGCCGGCGTATTTTTCAGTGACAAAATCGTCGAGGCCGGACTGCGTTTTAAGGAGCAAGGCCTCGAGGGGACGGGGCATCCGATAGTGAGGGTGCAGGTGGTATTCAGGACTTGATGATTCTGCGACAGCAGACTGAAAAGCGTAGGGGGACGGCCAGCCGAGACCGTGCAGACCAGCGGGAATCAGCGCGGCCGACGCTCCCTGGAAGCACCGAATCAAAAAGTCGCGCCGGTGAAGGTCCACGGGGCCCGGAGCGGCAGAATTCCGCATCTTCTCTGCTCGACTCAGAACGATGTCTCCCGAATAGCCACGTGTGGCCTGAAATTAACACCCACTCGCACGACCGTCAAGGTCGACGGGCCGACGGCTATAATGATGCGGTCGTTAATGATCTAGGCATTGACGTACGAATAAAGACGTACGAATAAAGACGCGCGAACAAAGACATGCAGACCAATCACGACCTGCGTTGGCCGACCTTGACCGGCAGTCCGGTGCTCGACAGTATTTATCCCGTCATCGAGCGCTCTCGCGATGTGCAAACCAACGTCGCCAAAATCGTCGAAGTTGCCGGTTGGATGGCGTACGAAGAACTGCCCATACCCGACTACGCGCTGCCCTTCGGCATTGGAGCAGGCAACGTCGACGAAACCATCGATTTCATTCTGACGGCTGCCTGCATCGACACGGCGTTCACCGATTTCTTCAGCCACATTAAATTCCAGGTGGATTACGCCGGCCGCCACTGGTCGGACTCCGACGCGCTGTTCGCCTGCATGAAGCGTGCTCTGGACAAGGGCATCCCCATCCTCGACGGTGCGTTTCTGGCAAGGGTTACGCAAGTGGAAATGGAAACGCTCTTTGCCGGCAACATCGAACTGCCCATGCTCGACGAAAAGACGCAGATCTTGAATCAGGTTGGGGCCGTGCTCGCCCGGCAGTACAGCGGCCGTTTTCATAACTTCGTTGCATCCTGCTCACCGAAACTCTACGATCACGGCAACGGCCTGGTAGATCGGCTGATCAGCGACTTTCCGCGCTTCCGCGACGTTAGCCTCTACGGCGGACACACCGTTAAGTTCTATAAGCTGCCCCAACTCGCTATATGGTTCCTGTACACCAGCCTGAGGAAGACGGCGGAGTTCCCGCTCGAAGATTTGGAAACGATGTCTGCCTTTGCCGACTATATCGTTCCGGTTGCGCTCCGGCTGCTCGGAATCACCAGTTATTCCGCCGAACTCGAAAATGCTATCAATTCCTACCAGATGATTCCGCATGACAGCCCGCGGGAAGTTGAGATTCGAGCGCATTGCATCTATGCCACCGCTCTGCTGGCCGAGGAGATCAACCAACTTCGTCCGTCTGATCGACAAATCGTCATCCCGCAGATCGACGCGCGTCTTTGGACCCACTATCACACCACCTGGTGGCCTCATCATCTTACGAAGACGATCATGTACTGACGCCAGTGTAGTGCGTTGAAGATAGCGATGGTTATGTTTCGTCTCGATCCGATACGAAGTTTGGTGTTTGACGAGGAAGTCAGAGGCTTTAACCACGGGGGACACAGAGGATCACGGGGGAAGTCAGCGATTCATAAACGTCGATCTGTTTGAAGCACTACGCTAGCTGCGAAAATCTCTGCGGTCGAAGCCGGTCAAGCGTTACAATTGCCAACTTGGTCTTCAGCGACATCGATTTTGCTATGAAAACGTCAAAGATCCCTGCTGCCACGCGCGAACGTCTGCTCCGTTCAGCGCGCAAAGTGATGAAGAACGCCTACGCGCCTTTCTCCAACTTCAGAGTGGGCGCGGCCATTCTCACCTCGAAAGGGCAAGTCTTCGTGGGATGCAACGTCGAAAACTCTTCTTACGGGATGACCAACTGCGCCGAACGCACCGCAATTTTTTCTGCGGTCGCCAAGAGCGGCCCGGAGCTTGAGATTGCAGCCGTCGCCGTCGTCGGCTCTCCCGATAACGATCACGAAGTTCCGTGCTCGCCCTGCGGCGCCTGCCGCCAGGTCATCTATGAATTCGGGCCGCGCGCCGTGATTTTCTACCAGGGTGAAAAGGGACCGAAGCAGAGTCTCATCACCGATCTTCTGCCGGAGGGTTTCCGCCTCAAGTGAGCCAGCCGAGTGTTTTGCAATCCACGTTTCGCGTCATCGATCTCATCCGCAAAAAGCGCGATGGCGGCGCATTATCCGCCGCTGAAATTGGATACCTCGTCGAGGGCTGCACTGGCGGCAGCATTCCCGATTACCAGATGGCGGCGTGGCTGATGGCGGTCGTGCTGCGCGGAATGACGCGCGAGGAAACGGCCGCGCTCACGCAGGCCATGCTGCATTCCGGAGAAGTTCTCGATCTCAGCTTTCTGCCTGCAAAAAAAGTGGACAAGCACTCCACCGGCGGCGTGGGCGACAAGACTTCGCTCGTGCTTGCGCCGCTGGTGGCTGCCGGCGGGCTCTTCGTCCCCATGATTAGCGGCCGCGGATTGGGTCACACTGGAGGCACGCTCGACAAACTCGAGTCCATTCCCGGATTTCGTGTGGGCCTGACCGTGCCCGAATTCCATCGCGTTCTTAAAGCCTGCGGATGTTGCATGATTGGCCAGACCGAGAAGGTCGCTCCCGCGGACCGCAAGCTGTACGCGCTGCGCGACGTGACCGGTACCGTCGAAAGTCCGTATCTCATCTGCGCTTCCATCATGAGCAAGAAACTGGCCGAGGGCACCGACGCTTTGGTGCTCGATGTTAAAACCGGCTCGGGGGCTTTCATGAAGAAGGAGGAAGACGCCGTCTTCCTTGCCGAACTCATGGTCGAAACCGGCGAGCGCATGGGCAAACAGATGGTCGCGCTCATCACCGATATGAACCAGCCACTCGGCTGCATGGTGGGCAACGCGCTCGAAGTGCGGGAGTGCATCGATGTATTGCACGGGGGCGGCCCGGAAGATTTGCGCGATCTCTGCCACGACTTGGCAGCTTGGATGTTCTTTCTTGGCGGCGCGGCCAAGACGGTGGCGGATGGCAAGCGGCTGTCGGAGAAAATTATTGACTCCGGCCAAGCTTTCGAAAGATTTCGCCACATGGTCGAGTTGCAGGGAGGCGATATCAGCGCGATCGACGATCCGACGCGCCTCCCGAGCGCCGATCACCGCGTCGATGTTCTTAGTCCCCAAGGCGGGTACGTGACTGCGATCGCGTGCGAGCAGGTCGGCACGGCTTGCGTGATCCTCGGCGGAGGCCGCGAACGGAAAGAAGATTCGGTGGATCCCGCCGTGGGTGTTGAGGTCCATAAGAAGATCGGCGACAAGGTCTCTGCCGCCGAGCCGCTCTGCACTATTCACTGCCACTCCGATGCACAGGCCGCGCGCGCAAAAACTTTGCTGGAAGAGAGCTATCAGATCGCAGCCGCTCCGCCCGCGCACAAATCGTCATTGGTTCATCGCGCGATTTACAAAGGGGAACATTGATTTATAGGGGATAAAGATGGGACGTTTCACTGGCATTCTCGGTCTGCTCACCATGCTGGGCCTGGCCTACGCCTTTTCCACCAACCGCCGTGCGATCAATAAGAAGACGGTTGCGTGGGGCCTGGGCCTGCAAGTTGCCTTCGCCATTTTTGTTCTGAAAATTGACCTCGGCCGCACGCTTTTTCAAAAGGCCGGAGACGCGGTGTCCCGGCTCCTGGGCTATGCCTTTGCCGGCTCGCAATTTGTCTTTGGAGATCTCGGTAAACAGGGCTCGCACTTGGGTTTCTATTTTGCGTTTCAGGTTTTGCCGACGGTGATCTTCATCTGCGCACTCTTCGCGGTACTTTATTACATCGGCGTCATGCAGTTGGTGATCAAGGCCGCTGCGTGGGTGATGATCCGGCTGATGGGGGTGAGTGGCGCGGAGTCATTGAATGTGGCCGCCAGCATTTTCATGGGCCAGACCGAGGCGCCACAGACGATTCGGCCTTTCCTGCCCGACCTCACATATTCGGAGTTGATGACGGTAATGACGAGTGGCATGGCGCACGTTTCCGGCAGCATCATGGCGGCTTATATCGCCTTCGGGATCGAGCCCAAACACCTGCTGAGCGCCGTCATCATGACTGCTCCTGGCACGCTGGTGATGGCGAAGATGCTGGTGCCCGAAACCGAGGTGCCTAGAACCGCCGGCCGCGTCGTGATGAGTGAAAAAGAAACAGAGCTGGAAAAGAAAGAAAATCTGCTGGGCGCCATCGCGCGCGGCACCACGGATGGTTTGCACATGGCGCTGAACATCGCCGCCATGCTGATTTCGTTTCTGGCGTTAATCGCCTTGTTCGATGGAATCATGGGCGGAATTCACGCCCACGTCGCGTGGTTTCCCTCGAGCCTTGAGGCCATACTCGGCGCGTTGTTTGCGCCCATTGCATGGGTGATTGGAGTGCCCTGGCATGACTGCCGTCTGATTGGCAATCTTCTTGGCGTACGCATGGTGCTGAATGAGCTGGTAGCATTCTCCATGCTAGGGCCGCAAAAGGCAGCGCTCGATCCGCGTTCGTTCACGATTGCGACTTTCGCGCTTTGCGGTTTTGCCAACTTCAGCTCCATCGGAATTCAAATGGGCGGCATTGGCGCTCTGGCTCCAAATAAACGAGGAGAGTTGGCAAAACTCGGCATTCGCGCCATGCTCGCCGGAACCATGGCCAACCTGATGTCGGCTTCGATTGCCGGCATGCTTCTGTGAAAGCCCGATCTAAGGTCTTGTGGTGTTGTCATGCCGAACGGAGTGAGGGGATCTGTAGTTGCTAGTTGCGCGACTTCATCATTTGTGCGAGCACTTCGTCAGTTGTGACCACGCGGGCCCCGAGGCTCCGAAACTCTGCCAGCGTCTTCTCTCCGACTTCCGGCCTTAATGTTTCAATCGCATCGCGGACCACCGCTACCCGCCGCCCGCGCTTCAGTAACCCCTTAACCGCGCAACTGACGCAGTATTCCGTCACCACCCCGAACACGACAAATTCCGCAGCGTTCCCCAAGCGTTCTACCAACGCGTCGGCGTGGTGGGTCTCAAAAATATCCAGCGTCTGCTTCTCGAGGATGATCTGCTGATACTTGAAAAGATCTTCCGGCAACTTCGCGTCCGGGTCGTTTTCAATTCTGACGTAGTTGTCGGTAAGAGCTTCCGGCAGGAGTTCCGCTCCTGGCGAGCCCTTCAAGCAGTGCGGCGCAAACTGCTTGAACTCAGGATCGTTGGCCGGATGAAAGTCTCCATGCGAAACCAGGAAAACTTCGCCACGCCGCGCCGCATCGGTCAGGTTGCGGATATTGGGCAGAAGTTTCTCAGCTCCGGGAACGTAGAGCTTGCCGCCGGGCAACATGAAATCGGCCTGCACATCCACTTCCCAAAAAATGGCATTGCGAGGCTGCATTTCGCTCTCCATCGTTTTGATGCTTCAAGAAAGCAGCTTTACTGCATTCCCAGCGACGCGGCCACAGTCTTCTGATATTCACGCGCCCTGGCCATCGCTTCCTGCTCGTTGACGGTCAGCAGCTTGCGGTCGCGCATCACAACGCGTCCACCGATCATGACCGTTTCCACATCGCTCGCTTTCAATGCATACGCGATCTGCGCATAAACGTCGTACATCGGCACAGCGTTCGGTTCGTCCAGGCCGATCACAATCAAGTCCGCCTTTTTCCCGCTTTCGAGCGATCCGATCTCCTTCTCCATGTGCAAGGCCCTGGCGCCGTCGATGGTCGACATTTCCACGACAGCCTGGGCATTCAGCGCCAGCGGATTCATTTTTGTAATTTTCGCCAACTTTGCCGCCAAATCGATTTCTTCCATCAGGTCGAGATCGTTGTTGCTGCCTGCCGGCCCGTCGGTTCCGAGGCCGACGGCGATCCCGGCAGTTCGCATCTCGGGCACGGGCGAAACGCCGCTTGCGAGCATCATGTTGCTCGACGGATTGTGCACGCATCCCACGTTGTGCTGCGCGAGAATCTTGCGGTCCGCCTCGTCGACAAAGATGCAGTGCGCGGCCACAACATCGGGGCCAAGCACTCCGATTCGCTCCAGGTATTGCACCGGCGATGCCCCGTTCTGCGTCTCGCTGTCTTCCCATTCCTTTTTCATTTCCGCCACGTGAATCAGGATCGGCGCATGATATTTCCGAGCCAGAGCGGAAGCATCCTGCAGCGTTTTTTGTGAGCAGGTGTAGATCGAATGCGGCGCGACGGCCGCGTGAATCAGCGAGTTGCCCTGCCACTTCTGCAGGAACTTTTCGGTGTACTGGAGCATCGCGGCTTCGTTCTTGTTATCGGGAGCGGGAAAATCGATGAACGTTTCGCCCAACACGCCGCGCATTCCCGCCGCTTTGGTTTCCTCAGCTACCGCGTCTTCGAAGTAGTACATATCGGCGAAGGTGGTCACGCCCGAGCGGATCTGCTCCGCCGCAGCCAGGCGCGTCCCCCAGCGCACGAACGCTTCCGTAACGTTCTTCTTCTCCGCGGGGAAAATGTACTTGTAAAGCCAATCGCTCAAAGTTACATCATCGCGCAGGCCGCGAAAAAGGGTCATCGGAACGTGGGTATGACCGTTGATAAATCCCGGAAGCAGTAGCTTGTTTTTCGCATCGATGATTTGCCGGCTCTCGTACCTCGCTTCGAGTTTGGCACGCGGGCCGACGGCGACAATCGTGTCTCCGGTCACCACGACCGCCCCGTCGATGTAGATGTTCCGCTGGCCGTCCATGGTGACAACCATGCCGGTGACGATCGTATCGGCGCGCTCTTTTGTAGTTTGGCCGTAGAGAAAAACTGAAAAGCAAACTTGAAATACGCAGAAGAGCCAGTAACCGCTTCTATTTTTCATGCCTGCTCCTGAGATCGACCCTGCCGCACTTACCGGCCCGGGCATTGCCTCGGGCTGCTCTGCGGCCTCGGGCTCCGGGTTCTTAGCTTAACCCATCTTCGGCCTTGATCTGATGTCTTGCCAGTCCTCCGGCGGCGCAGCGGAGGGCCGCTGCAGGCTGCCACAATTGAATTGCTCCGCGGCGTGCGGTGTGTAATGCTGTTCAGCGCAACTTGATCGAACAATCCAGATCGAACAATCCGGGGAGACTGCCGATGCAAACCAAATGTATGCTTGTCCTGATCGTTTCTTGTTTTTGCGCGCTGACTCTTTCAGCCGCCGACAAACTCACACCGCTCAATGTTAAAGAGGGTCTTTGGGAAATCACCGTGACTCATTCGATGAGTGGAATGCCAAACATGCCAGCCATTCCTCCCGAGGCTCTCGCCAAGCTGCCGCCGGAGCAGCGCGCCCGCATGGAAGCGATGATGAAAGGTGGGCCCATCGTCCAAAAAGAATGCATCACGAAAGAGAAACTTGAGAAGCACTCCGCTTTTAACGTCAACCGTCCAGAATGCACCCGTACCGTCGTGAGTTCCACGGGCAGCAAGATCGAAATGAAAATTCACTGCGAAGGGAAGCAGGGGGCGTCCGATGGAATGCTGGTGGTGGAGGCAATCGGTCCTGATACCACCAAGGGCGCGATGCACCTCGTCACCAACGCCGGTGCGGGGAACATGAACATCGACATGAGCTTCAGCTCCAGATACCTCGGCCCAGAGTGTGGAGACGTCAAATAATCGCGGCGGAAGGGGAGCGAGGCTGGCAGCAAAACAAACGCGCGCAGCCGGCAGGCTGCGCGCAAGAGGAAAGAAGAAAGACTGTCCGGGTTATTGGCCGGCAGCCTTGGCCATCGCCTGCGAGGGTGTCTGTTCCGCTCGACCCACGTACATTTTGTACGACTGGTATACGGCGAACAACACGGCCATGAGAGCGGCCAGTGTGCCCAGCCCGCTGATGGTGCTGAAGGTGGATGCGATCGCAGTCAATCCCGCGCCGATTACGTAGTTCGGGAACGACCACAGAAAAACCTTGTGCCAGAGAGCAAGAGGATTGCCGCCTTCCGTTAAGCCGATGATGCTCGCCACCGGCGCTGTATTCGCCAGGAAATATGCGGTTGCGGCCAGCACCAGAGACATGGTGTGCGCGGCCGCGCGGGCTCCAAGGATCTGACTGTGATAAGCCAGGTAAGCGAGTCCGGCGGCGTTCAGCAGTGTACATGCGTTGAATACAAATTGGATTGGTTTCGTTCTATTCCCGCCGGACGTGTAGGATTGCGCGATCGCCGCGGTCACCGCGACGAGCAGGCTGGCGAACAATCCCAGTTGCGTCACTGCCAGAAGAATGACGGGCAGATTTCCCGACATCGAGCTCGTCATCCCCGGCAGCTTCACTTTGAAGCGCGAACTCAGTGCGGCTGCCGCCAGCAGGAGCATCAACTGTGGCCAGGCTTGCGTTTGCCATCTGACTACGCCGAACGACAGGGCGCACAGACTCGCAACGGCCACCATTCCGATCAGAACTTTGGCTTTCGTCGGTAATGTGTTTTTCATGGCAGTCTCCGAATATGGCTCAGTCGCGTTGCCTAGTTGTCTCCTGGGTCACCGTCGCTAAGCGCTGACGTCTCGCTGTCGACGGAAGAAGTTGAACCCCAGACTACGCTTTCGCCAGAAACGGAGGAGCCTGCCCCCCAGACCACGCTGGTGGCGCCCCACACCACCGAATTTGCGGAAAGCACGTTCGAACCCCAAACCACTGAATTTCCCCAGACCACCGAAGTGGCGCCCCAAACGACACTGCTGCCGGCAAAAATTGAGGCAGGGGTGGTATTCGTAATCGTGACACTACTGTTCGAGTTAAGGACTGCGGTCGGGGAAAGCGCTAGTCCAGTCGCGAGGTCCGTGCTGCCAAGAGCGGCTTCGATATTCAGATACCCCGCTCCATAAGTGAAGAGGTCATACTCGTTGTTGTAGAGGTTTCCACGGCTGTCGTGGGAATAGGTATACTGCCCGATGCCCTTCCATGCGGTCTTCATCAAGCGCGCTTTCACTTGATCGGGGGTCAGGGATGGGGTCTGTTGCAGCATCAGCGCGACCGCGCCGCTCACGATCGGGGCTGCCATGCTGGTACCGCTCAATTCATAGTACATTGAGGTTCCGCTGCTCGGAGCAACTTCATATTGCGAATAGGCTGTGTCGAGCGTGCTGCCCGCGACCCGCAAAGAGACCTGCCGGTTTCCCGGCGCGACGAGGTCAGGTTTACAAATGTGATCGAGCGTCGTCGGACCCTTGGAACTGTAGCTGGCAATCTGGTCGTCGACCCGCGTCGGCGTCAGCTCCGTCATGGCCGCGCCCACCGTAATGACGGATGGATCGTTGCCCGGAACGACGATCGTGCCGAAGCCGCTCGTAGGAGCATAGCGCCCATTATTGCCCGCAGCCGCCACCACCACGATGCCAGCCTGCCAAGCGGCTTCCACGGCCTGGTCAACCGGATCGAGGGTATAGCTTTCGAACACCGGACGTCCCAATGACATATTGATGACGCGGATGTTGTAGGTACTTTGCAGCGCGATCGCCTGCTCAATGGCGGCGATCACCTGGCTGTCGGTTCCATTGCCGTTCTGATCCAGCACGCGCAGGTTGATAAGGTTGATGTTAGGAGCCACACCCGCATACGTCGCGGGATAGCCATTGGCCGCGCCTGAGTTTGCACCCGAGCCACCGATCAAGCCGGCCACGTGCGTTCCGTGCCCGAATTTGTCGGAAGTCGTGGTGTCGCCAGCCACAAAGCTCTGGCTATACACCACGCGGCTGACGCCGCTGGCATTGTTCAGATCGGGATGAGCTGCGATTCCGCTGTCAATGACGGCCACTCCGACGCCAGTGCCATCGAACCCATACTGCGCTGCCGCAACATCCGCCTCGACTGCGGTCGCGAACTCTTCGGTCACAGGGTTCGCAGCCATTTTTTGCGCACGGTCGGGCGTGATGTAGGTAACGTTGGGATCTTTCGCCAATTCCGCCAGCATGCCGACGGGCACGCGCATGGTTACCGCACGGATCGTGCGGAACTTCGACTTAATCGTCGCGCCACGGTCCTGCATACCCTTCAAATGGGCGCTGGTGGGCATCTGGCGATGTTGAACGATGACCGTCACCATGCCGTTCGCGCCCGCCCGTTGCTGGAGATCCGCAGAAAACTTGCCGCCGCGCGAACCGTTATCCAGAACAGGCTTGGCGCCAGCGTAGGAGGGCATTGCCGAGAACACCAGCAACGCCAGTCCGAGAACTCGGCCCCATGCAGCGCTAAGAGCTGGGGGATTGAGCGGATGCTGGTTATGCCCGTTTGTGATTTGCGATTTATAGTTTTTGTTCATAAATGTTTTGGGCGGCGCCTTCGATGGGGACGTATAGCGCGTCCTTCATGCCCGGCCTCTTATGGGCAATCGCGAGGCCAATCGGAGTATGGTCAAGTGTAGTGTTTACAATGGCTTGCCTAGGATTGGCTGGCGGGGAGCAAAGGGACAACATGTCCCAATAAGCACGCTCGGAAGCGCTAGTGCGCCGTAACTCATTTGAAACAAAGGACGGGCAGGCAGGCCGGCCGGTTTGGGACAAAGTGTCCCGGTTCATGAAGTCAGTTCTCAGTTCTCAGTTGAAGAACCATAGGCTGTTACTGAGAACTGAGAACTTCTAAGTACGCACCGCGCAAGCGTTCAGCAAAAACGGTTATGCGTGCGCCGGACTGGGAGCAAGCACGGCGCGTAACGGGGCACTCAAGCCGCGCATCACGCGCTCGAACTGCGGGAGGTCGAGCGACTGCGGTCCATCGGAAAGCGCACGCTCCGGACAGGGATGCACCTCGACGATGATGCCATCTGCTCCGACGGCAATCGCGGCGCGTGAAACCGGCCCAATCAGGCTCTGCTTGCCGGTTCCATGCGACGGATCGGCCACGACCGGCAGGTGCGAGAGCTCTTTGGCGAGGGCCACGGCAGAAAGATCGAAAGTGTTGCGAGTGCCGGTTTCGAAAGTCTTGATCCCGCGCTCGCAAAGGACGACCTGATCGTTTCCTCCGGACAGCAGGTATTCGGCGGCCAGCAGCCACTCCTTCACCGTGGCGGAGGGCCCGCGCTTGAGCAGAATCGGTTTCTTGATGGTCGCGAGCCTTCGCAGCAGCGCGAAGTTCTGCATGTTGCGCGCGCCCACCTGAAGCATGTCGGCGTACTCGCAGATCAGGTCGACGTCCTCCGTGCTCATCACCTCGGTCACCACCGGCAGGCCGGTGAGTTCACGAGCCTCGCGCAGAATCTTCAGCGCTTCAATTCCCAGGCCCTGGAATTCATACGGGGAGGTGCGTGGTTTGTAGGCTCCGCCGCGCAGCATGGTAGCGCCAGCGCGCTTCACTCCTTCGGCAGTCTGCAGCATTTGCTCGCGCGACTCCACCGAGCAGGGACCGGCAATCACGACCACTTCGGGGCCGCCGATCTCTACGGCGCCAGTCTTTCCTCCACCAACACTGACTACCGACGGTTGCGGCCGCGTTTGACGGCTGACGAGCTTAAAAGGCTGGGCGATGGCGACCACGTTGTCCACGCCGGGCGCGACTGAGAGCGCCTCGATTTCATGGCGGCGCCCACCGCTGCCGACGGCCGCAACGATGGTGCGCTCGGTGCCACGCGTGACGTGGGGCTGGAATCCGGCTTCGCGGATGCGTTGAATGATGTGGTCGATTTGCTCTTCGGTGGCGTTGTCGGACATATTCACAATCATGGCGATGACCCTTTCTATCTGCCGCCAAAAACAAAAGCCGCGATGCTATCGCGGCTTTGGCGGAATCTTTGAGCTGTCTCTATTTCCCGGGTGACTGGCTCCGATCCTGCACCTCCGCCGCGAATGAAAACCAATAGCGGCTAAACTGGCGAAAGATGCTAAATCGAGTCATAGAGATATTAGAATGCGACGCTCGAAATACCGATACTTCCCAAAAAAACGAAGCAGAAACACAGATTACTGCGTCCCAAGTGAACTGGCAACACTGGAGAAAGCGTTGTTGGCATTACCGCCGATCAGGCGCACAGTGCCGATCACCAACACAAGGATGACGGCGAGCATGACCGCATATTCCGCGATGTCCTGTCCCTGTTCATCCTTGCAAACATTGTGGAAAAACTTACCCATAGATCCTCCAACCCCAGGAATAGACTTTCCAGGCAAAACTTGTGTAGCTAATGATGCCCACTTGGATGGCGATTGTCAATCGCCGAGAGCCGGTTTTTTCACGGCCCGTACTCGCACCGGAACCGGGAAACCCAACCTGCACGCGAGGTTCACATCCTTGTCGAAAATCAATTGCAAATCAATGAACGCTTAAATGTTGGCAAGCACCATCTACTGTTCTGCCGCAAGAGAAGATGCTGTTGGCGCCGCTGTATCGCCGATAAGCTGGCGGGCGGAATGGGCGGCGTAATCGAGGACGGGTCCCGGCAGCACTCCGAGGTAAAGCGTAAGCAGCACGCAAACTGTAATGGCGAGACCAGCCGAGGCGGGCACCGGAGTCTCAGGAACCTCACTTTGTGGCTCGCGCATATACATCATGACGATAATACGCAGATAGTAATAGGCGCCCACGGCACTATTCAGCACCAGGATGATCGCCAAGACTACAAGATTCGATTTCAGCGCCGCACTCAATACATAGAACTTCGCGAAGAAGCCGCCGGTGATCGGAATACCGATCAATGACATCAGGAAGAACGTCAAAGTCGCGGCCAGCGCGGGAGATTTCCTGCCGAGGCCCGCGTAATCTTCGAGCGTGACATACTTCTCGCCAGCGCCCGCAACGTGGCTGACGACGGCAAACGCGCCCACGTTCATCGCCGCATAAGCGGCGGTATAGAACATCGCCGCGGACGCGCCCAGCTCCGGCAGCGCCGCAAAAGCAACCAGCACATATCCGGCGTGTGCGATCGAAGAGTACGCGAGCAGACGCTTGACGTTGTTCTGCACCAGCGCGCAAATATTTCCCAGCGTCATGGTCAGCGCGGCCGAGGCCCAGATCAGCCAGAAGTATCCGGGGGCGCGCGCTTCGAACAAAACGCGCAGCAAGATCGCGAACGCCGCCGCCTTGGGACCGGTTGACATCAGTCCGACGACCGGAGCCGGAGCCCCTTCGTAAACGTCGGGAGTCCACACGTGGAAAGGAACAGCTGCGACCTTAAAGCCGAGGCCCACAAACATAAGCGCCGTCGCCACATACGCGAGAAGCGGTACGTTGCCAGAATGCAGCGCTTCGCTGATCGCGTCGATATTGGTGGAACCGGTAGCGCCAAACATGAGCGCGACGCCGTAGAGGAAGAATGCCGTAGCAAACGATCCCAGCAAAAAATATTTCAGCGACGATTCACTGCTGGAAGCTTCGCGCCGACGGAAGCCCGCCAGCACGTAGGTCGAGATCGACGAAATTTCCAGGGCGATGAAGATAAGCACGAGTTCGACGGCGGACGACATCAAACACATGCCTACCGTGCCGAACAGAATGAGCCCGTAGTACTCCCCGGCGCGTATGCGCTGCACCCGAAGGTATTCGAGAGAGCTGAGGATGACCACGGCCGCAATCGCAATCACGAGGAAGTGAAAGAAAACGCTGAAACCTTCCACACGCACCATGTTCGAGAATGCGGTGCCGGGATAATGCGCCATCCAGACCGTCGAAGTCAGCGCGGCGAGAGTGCCGATCAATGCAATCGTTCCGAGCGACTGATGACTGTTCTCTTCGTCGAGCAGCGGGTCGACGACCATGACCAACATGCCGAAGATCGAGAGCACCAGTTCGGGCAGGATGCGCATGTAGTCGGCGAGTTGCGGCGGCTGGAAAGCCTGCGCCAGCAAACTCGGCAACCCATGCGAGAACGCCGTCAGCATTGTCAGTATCAATATCACTGGCCCACCACCTTGCTGGCCAGTTGCGTGAACGGAGCAAGAGCCGCTTGCACCGCCGGATCAATCGCGCTGAGCCACACCAGCGGCGCAACCCCCATCACCAGCGCGGCAATCGCAATCGGCCAAAGGGCGGCCTTTTCCCGCAGGTTGAGGTCGAGCAGCGTGTTATTGATGTCGTGCTTCACCTTGCCGAAGAAAACGCGCTGATACATCCAGAGCAGGTAGCAGGCGCTCCAGATCACACCGGTCGCGGCGAGGATGCCATAGATCGGACGCGCCTGGAAGGCTCCGCTCAGCACCAGGAACTCGCCGATGAAACCGTTCAGCAGAGGTAGTCCGATCGAGGCCAGCACGGTGACCAGAAAGAAAGTGGCGTACTTGGGCATGGGTGTCGCCAATCCGCCAAACTCCGTGATCTCATAGGTATGGCGGCGTTCGTAAAGAATGCCTGCCAGCATGAAGAGTCCGCCCGTGGCGACCCCGTGCGCCAGCATGACAAAGACAGCTCCATTCAGGCCAGCCGCGGTGAAGCTGAAGATCCCAAGCACGACGAATCCCAGGTGGCTGACCGAGGAGTAGGCGATCAGCTTCTTCATGTTCGGCTGCACCAGCGAAACCAGCGCGCCGTAAATGATGCCGATCAGCGCCAGAACCATGATCCACGGCGCATTCCGGTGCGCCTGCCCGGGGAAGAGGCCGACGTTGAAGCGCAGCAGTCCGTAGGCGCCCATCTTCAACAGCACTCCCGCCAGCAACACGGACCCAGCGGTGGGCGCCTCCACGTGCGCATCGGGCAGCCAGGTGTGAAGAGGGAAGAGCGGGACCTTGACCGCAAACGCGATGAAAAAGCCGAGGAAAAGCCAAAGCGAGGCGGATTCGAAACCGGGCACGCTTCCGTTGCGAATCGCGTTCTGAATCACGACAAAGTCGAAACTGCCGGTCTTGGCGTAGAGCCACACAATCGCCGCCAGCATGAACATCGAGCCGATGATGGTGAACAGGAAAAATTTCACCGCGGCGTACACCTTGCGTCCGTGGCCATACATGCCGATCAGCAGCGCCATCGGAATCAGCGTTGCTTCCCAGAAGAAGTAGAACAGGAACAAGTCGAGCGACGTGAAAACGCCGATCAGCGCTGTTTCCAGGATCAGCAGCAGGATGAAGAATTCCTTCACTCGCTCGTGAATCGAAGTCCACGAAATCAGCACGCACAGCGGCGTGAGGAACGTGGTCAGCACCACCAGCCAGACGGAAATTCCGTCAATGCCCATGTGGTAATGAATGTTGGGCTCCGTGATCCAGACTTTGTCGATCTCGAACTTGAACGCGCCGAGTTCCCGATGCAGGTGGACCGGCAAATGCAGCGAAGCCACAAATGCCAGCAGGGAGATGACGAGGGCAAATAACTTGATGTCGCGATCGCGGCGTGGAATCAGCAGAATCAGCAGCCCGCCCACGGCCGGAATGAAGGTCACCAGCGAAAGAATGATGGGACTAAGGCTCTCCATATTTAGCGACCATGTTTACCGCACCCATATTCATCGCACTCCCATCCAGACCATGTAGGCGATCACCGCCGCTCCTCCGGCCGCCACCCATCCGGCATACGAGCGCAAATTGCCCGACTGCATGTGGCGCGTTGCGTCGGACACTTCGTGCGCGGCGTGAGCCGTCCCGTTCACCGTGCATCGATCACTCCCTGATCAACGCCATGCCAGAGAATTGTTGTCGAGCCCTCGATCAGCGGCTTGACGAAGAGGATGGCGTAAAGTTCATCGATGTAGTACTTGTTGGCGACTGCCGGTAAAGCCCGCCGAGGCTAGCGGCGATGCGCGCGGGCAGTTCGGGCGGCGCTGTACAGGAAATAAGCCAGCAGCCATCCCAATCCGGCCACGCTAACGGAAACAG
>CAVRNL010000071.1:0-98683 GCA_963722485.1 uncultured Acidobacteriaceae bacterium | reverse complement strand
CTACGCCAGATGCGTGCTTGCCTGCGATTTCGATCCGAACCTTATCGCCGGGATCTGACCAGCCCCAGAGGGTGTTTTTCTTGCCGCGCTGTAGCACCATGTTGTCGCCGAAGATCGTGCTCACGAACGGCAGAGGCTTGAGAGTCGGTTCGGGGGGACTCTGAGCGAAAGCAACGTAGCCTAGCGAAACTAGAAGTCCAACCGCGATGATGCCGGTCTGAGGTTTTCTACGAATCATGATTTCAAGAACCTCGCTCAGCAAGTAGCTTACACAGATTCGTCGCATATCGGGGCCTGCAATAGCCGGTACTTCAGTCGCCATGAAAGTGAGGACGACATGCATTCGCAATCCGGTTGGGCCCGGATCCTTGGGTCGGCGCAGCAGAGAGTGAGACAATGGTTGCCGCAATGCGTATGAAACATGTTTTTAGGACCTGCCTATAAATTAAGGATAGACAGTTCTCTGAATGCGGGCGGTTCGAGTTATTCGGAAGAAAATGACGGCGAATCCCATGATTAACGGAGAATGGCGTCGAATCCGGGTCATCGATTCCCACACTGGCGGGGAACCGACGCGGGTCGTTGTCAGCGGCGGACCTGATCTCGGATCTGGTCCTCTGGTAGAGCGTCTGGAACGTTTTCGCCAGTTCCATGACGATTTTCGCTCGGCGGTCGTCAACGAACCGCGCGGGTCCGACGTCATGGTGGGCGCGCTTCTCTGCGATCCTGTTGATCCGGACTGCTTAGCTGGCGTGATCTTCTTCAACAATGTGGGCTACCTCGGGATGTGCGGACACGGCACGATTGGCGTTGCCACTACACTTGCCTACATGGGCAGGATGGAAGTCGGCTCCTGCAACATCCAAACGCCGGTTGGCATCGTGCAGGCTTGTCGCGAGGAGGGCGGGGAGATTACCGTCAGCAATGTCGCGAGCTATCGCACTGCGGCCAACGTCCCGGTGAGCGTGCCCGGCTATGGTTGTGTGCGGGGAGACGTGGCTTGGGGAGGGAACTGGTTCTTCCTGGTTCACGATCATCAGCAGCAACTCATGCTCAGTAACCTGGAGAGGCTCACGGAGTTTACGTGGGCAATCCGGCAGGCACTGCGCGACGCGGGAATCACCGGGGATGATGGAAGAGAGATCGATCACGTAGAACTTTTCGGCCCTTCACAAACTCCCGGAATAGACAGCAAGAATTTCGTGCTCTGTCCGGGCAAAGCCTATGACCGCTCTCCATGCGGTACGGGAACCAGTGCGAAGCTGGCCTGCCTGTATGCCGATGGAAAGATCCGCGAAGGTGAAATATGGCGGCAAGAGAGCATCATCGGCAGTGTGTTTGAAGGCAGCATTTCCGTTCGCGATGGGAAGATCTATCCGAACATCCGAGGCACTGCTTTCCTAAGCGCGGAAGCCGATCTCGTGCTTGATCCCCGTGACCCGTTCTGCATGGGAATTCGGGCATGAAGGGCGACGCTCATCATGACGTCGTAGTGGTGGGCGCGGGAATCGTCGGCGCCGCCTGCGCCTATGAGCTCGCACGCCGTGGCTTGAGGGTTGCCGTCGTTGATCGCGAGATGGTGGGAGGAGGGGCGACTGCGGCGGGCATGGGCCACATCGTGGTGATGGACGATTCAGAGGCCCAGTTTGCACTGACTCGCTATTCGCAAACTCTCTGGCAGGACCTGTGGTCTGAACTCCCCACAGATGTCGAATACGATCGGTGCGGCACGATCTGGGTGGCGGCCAATGACGAAGAACTGGCGGAAGTGCGACGCAAGCACGAATACTATGGCAAGCGCGGAGTTCCGACCGAAGTCCTTGACTCCCCTTCGCTGCAGAGGCTTGAGCCGAACCTGCGCCCGATGGCAGGCGGGCTTCTCGTATCCGAAGATGCCGTACTGTATCCGCCCTGCGCGGCACGGTTCCTGATCGAGCGAGCCCAGGAACATGGAGCCGACCTCATTCTTGGAAATCCGGTAACGCAGATGGGACAGGGCAAGGCCGAACTCGCCGATGGCTCGCGATTCACCGCGAAGTTTGTTGTCAACGCAGCCGGCGCATGCTCTCCGCAACTCACCCCAGGTCTCGAGGTAAGAAAAAGAAAAGGACATCTGGTAATCACCGATCGCTACCCGGGTTTCATCCGGCATCAACTCGTCGAACTGGGCTACCTGAAAAGCGCGAGTGCACTGAACAAGGATTCCGTGGCATTCAATGTTCAGCCTCGTCGAACCGGCCAGGTTCTCATTGGATCTTCGCGGCAGTACGGGGCAGAACACGAGGGAGTGGATCACGAGATTCTTTCGCGCATGTTGACGCGCGCGGAGGAATACATGCCCGGGTTGGCGCAAGTCTCGTCGATCCGCACCTGGACCGGATTCCGGGCTGCAACACCTGACAAGCTTCCCCTGATCGGTCCGTGGCCGGGAGATGAGTCTTTGTTCCTGGCGACTGGGCATGAAGGGCTGGGGATCACAACTTCACTGGCGACCGGCGTTCTGCTAGCCGACCAGATCACGGGGAGGAAATCACAGATCGCGATTGATCCGTACCTTCCGTCCCGCATGGCTGAAGTGGTTGCGCATGGCAAATGAAATCACAGTAACGATCAATGGAACTCAGGTAGTGGTTCAAGAAGGATCGAGTGTCGCGGCCGCCATTCTGCAGGCTGGCGCGGCTTGCCGGACCTCGGTGACAGGCGAGCCCCGGAGTCCGTTGTGCGGGATGGGGACGTGCTTCGAATGCCGTGCCGCGATCGATGGAATACCGCATGTCCGCAGTTGTCGAACACTGTGCGCGCCAGGAATGGAAGTCCGGACCGATGAGTAGGGAAGTGCGCCACCAATTCGAAGTTGTCGTCGTCGGCGGAGGACCAGCCGGGGTGGCGGCCGCCGCTCGGGCAGCAGAAGAGGGCGCCAGTGTTGGAATCGTAGACGACAACCCGAAACTCGGAGGACAGATTTGGAGGGGTACTGACCAAGACGCCGCCGGAACCGATGCCTCTATGTGGCTGGCACGGCTGAAAGCCAGAGGCGTAACCGTAATTTGCGGGGCTTCTGTTTTTGATCTGCCGCGGCCACGCGTTCTCGTGGCTGAGGCCGAAACAGCCGTACACGTTCTGGCCTATAGCAAGTTGATTCTCGCAACTGGGGCGCGCGAGAGATTTCTGCCTTTCCCCGGATGGACGCTGCAGAACGTTATCGGAGTCGGCGGTTTGCAGGCAATGGTGAAATCAGGATTGCCCATTTGCGGAAAGCGCGTTGTGATCGCCGGGACTGGCCCGTTGCTGCCGGCGGCCGCTGCTCATCTGCGGGAGAGTGGAGCGGAGATCCTGATTATTTGCGAGCAAGCTTCGTGGACGAACTTGCTGGGCTTCGGACGTTCTCTGTTGCAGCAGCCCGGCAAGATCCGTCAAGGGCTCCGATTGAGTCGGCAACTTGCGGGCGTGAAGTTCCTGACGAATGCCTGGGTCGTGAGTGCTCATGGGGGAACTGCGTTGGAGTATGCCGTGATCCGCAGCAAAGGTGAGACCAAGGCCATACCTTGCGATTACCTGGCGTGCGGTTTTCATCTGGTTCCCAATCTCGAATTGCCGATGCTGGTGGGCTGCCGAATTCGAAATGGCTGCGTCGAAGTCGATGATCTCCAGCAGACAGCAGTGCCCAATATCCTATGCGCCGGGGAGCCGACGGGTGTTGGTGGTGTCGAGTTATCCATCGTGGAAGGTGAGATTGCAGGCCTGGCTGCCGTGGGGCGTGTGGACGAGGCAAAGCGACGATTCCGGGAGCGTGCACGGCACCGTGCATTTGCGCACGCACTCGATCATGCATTTCGCCTCCGTCCCGAACTGTCGTCGCTTCCATCTCCAGACACAGTCGTCTGCCGTTGCGAAGACGTTCGGTATTCCCGCCTCGATCGGTACGCGTCGTGGCGATCGGCCAAACTCCACACGCGTTGTGGCATGGGGCCTTGCCAGGGCCGAGTCTGCGGCCCTGCGGTGCAGTTTCTCTTTAACTGGAACTCCGAATCTGTTCGTCCGCCGATCTTCCCGGTGCGCGTGGAGAGTCTGGCGGCTTCTGCGTCAGGACCACAGTCGGAATACGCTGAAGTTTTAGGAGGCTCTAAATGAACTGGAAGGGTGTTACGCCCGCAATTACGACCAGTTTTACCGAAGACCTAAAGGTCGACTACGAATTCATGGAGGGTCATTGCCGTTGGCTGCTGGATAACGGATGTGCGGGGATTGTGGCCCTGGGTTCACTGGGCGAGGGCGCGACACTGTCATTGGACGAGAAAGTCGAGATCCTGCGCACCTGCGTTGATTCCGTTCGCGGCCGCGGTGTGGTCGTAGCGGCGATTTCCGCTTTAAGCACGGCCGAAGCAGTCGCGCTGGCGGAAAAAGCTGCTTCCATCGGCTGTGACGGTCTCATGGCTTTGCCTCCTTATGTCTATCGGGGCAATTGGCGTGAGATGAAGGCACACGTCGGCGCAGTCTTTGCGGCGACACCGCTCTCTTGCATGCTCTACAACAACCCGGTCGCTTATGGAACGGACTTTCTGCCTGAACAGATTCGGGAACTAGCCGAAGACTATGAAAACCTCGAGGCCGTGAAGGAGTCGAGCACCGATGTGCGGCGCGTTACTGCAATCCGCGTACTTCTGGATCGACGCCTGGAAATATCGGTGGGTGTGGATGATGCGGTGCTCGAAGCCATCGGAGTCGGCGCGACGGGTTGGGTTGCGGGGCTCGCCAATGCCCTGCCGCGCGAGTCTGTCGATTTGTTCAACTGCGGTATGAACGGAGAAAGCGAGAAAGCCTTTCAGTTGTATCGCTGGTTTCTTCCCTTGCTTCGCATGGACACGATGCCCAATTTCGTCCAACTTATCAAACTCGTGCAAGCTGAGTTCGGAATGGGCAGCGCTTACGTGCGCCCACCGCGGCTTGAGTTGGACGGTGAGGAACTGGAACAGAACCTGAAGATTATTCGGAAAGCCTTGAAGACTCGGCCACAAGTGCAGAGCAGTACTTGCGCCTTAACCAATGGAAAGTGACGTGGATCGCATATGGGAAATCTGACAGGCAAGTCGATGATCGGGTCGCGCAACGGCGCGGGGAGTACGGAACCGTTCTATGCGACGAATCCGGCGACGGGCGGACGTCTGCAGCCGGGATTCTTCGTGGCGAACGAGACCGAAGTCGAAACCGCCGTGCAACTTGCCGCGGAAGCGTTCCCCGTGTTCAGCCGGGTATCCGGAAAAGACAAAGGCATCTTCCTGCGCAAGATTGCCGAGAAAATCGAAGCTGCGGCCGATGACATCGTCGAACGGGCCGAAGCGGAAACGGCGCTACCCAAAGGTCGCTTACAGGGTGAAACGGCACGCACGTGCGGTCAGCTTCGGCTCTTCGCTCAAGTCGTCGAAGAAGGTTCGTGGCTGGCAGCGCGGATCGACCGTGCCGATCCGGAACGCAAGCCGCTTTCCAAACCCGACGTACGCTCTCTTTTGCGTCCACTCGGCCCCGTGGTGGTGTTCGGCGCCAGCAACTTTCCGTTGGCGTTTTCAGTCGCCGGAGGCGATACTGCTTCCGCATTTGCAGCGGGGAATCCGGTAATCGTGAAGTGTCACGCTGCCCATCCGGGTACCGGCGAACTTGTCGGACACGCTGTGCGAGAGAGTGTTCGCGAATGCGGACTACCCGAAGGCGTTTTTTCCTTGCTGTTCGGTCCGGGTTCGCGCATAGGCTCTGCGCTGGTGAAACATCCGCTAGTGAAGGCGGGTGGCTTTACAGGCTCTCGCGCCGCCGGCAGAACGCTGATGGATCTCTGTTCGTCTCGGCCGGAACCGATTCCATTTTTCGCCGAGATGAGCAGCACCAATCCCGTCTTCGTTCTTCCCGGTGCGTTACGTGAGCGCGGCGAAGCAATTGCCGAAGGGCTGCACGGTTCTTTTACTCTGGGTGCTGGCCAGTTCTGCACGAAGCCTGGCATGGTCTTTCTTCCGCATGGGACGGATGACGGCGCATTCCGAAACCGCGTGCGGGAACTTGTTGCGGCGTCGCCCGAGTTCAAACTTTTGACTGCCGCCATTCACTCGTCCTACCGGTCCTCGGTGAAGAGCCGGAGTTCGGGCGCGGCTGCGGTCGTTGCGGAAGCTCAGGAACCTGCACCGGGAGCAGGTTTTTCCGCGGCTTCGGTGCTGTTCGAGACGGACGCCGCCGAATTCCTAGAGAACCCAGACCTGGAAGCGGAGATATTCGGACCAACCACACTGCTCGTCCGCGGCGCGAGTCACGAAGCAATGCTCACGATTGCCCGCGGTCTCCAAGGACACCTGACCGCGACAATTCACGGAACTGACCAGGACCTCCGCGAGTTTGCGGACTTGATTGCGATTCTTGAGCGCAAGGTCGGCCGTCTCGTGTTGAATGCTTTTCCCACGGGCGTGGAAGTTTGCCACGCGATGGTTCATGGCGGCCCATATCCTTCCACGTCGGATGGCCGTTCAACATCGGTGGGAAGCCAGGCGATTTTTCGTTTCACGCGCCCGGTGTGTTATCAGGGTTTCCCGAATCACGCGTTGCCCGAGGAATTAAGAGACGATAATCCGCTGGGTATTTGGCGAATGGTCGATGGTCGGATGACGCAAGAGGCGATCACTCGAAAGTAACAAGAAAGAAGAGTCTCAATATGCCCATGGAATCGCGTTTCGCCGTAAGACTTCTGTGCAGCGTTTTCGCATTGGCCGGTATCGCCGCTGTGTTCTGCTCGGGACTCCCCGCTCAGCAAGAAAATCGGAAGCAGTTTCCAGCGCCCGGCCCGATGCTCATTGAAGGCAACGGTTGAATTCGACACGCCTGAACTTACCTTGAGCCTGGTTCGTTCGTCCCAGACAGTAGAGTCTCAGGGCAAAAGGGGCGAACAACGGAAGCGCTCACCGACATCGATCAGGAAGGTTGCCTGTTTCATTTTTGCCTACGCTTCCTTGCAGCGGATTTCTGAGGTTGTTTCAGTTGCTTCCGAGACTTTCTAGCCGCGACCTGCTTGTCAGCCGATTTCTTCTTTGCCGTTTTATGCGGCGCCTCAGCCGCTTTTTTTTAGCAAGTTTCTTGGCCGGTTTCTTCGGTATCGATGCTTGCGGTGCGATACTTCGAACCTGCATTGGCGCCGCAGCAGCGGCGATTGAGACTGGTCGGGTGGCCAGCACGATATTGATCGCCTCGCCGGTACCGGCCAGGTCAAAGGTGACGGCCACAGGAGCATCCGGAGGGATGATTGTGTTGCTGAGGTCTCCCGCTAGTCCGGGGGAATTCTGAGCGTCAAATGAGTAAGTCCCTT
This sequence comes from uncultured Acidobacteriaceae bacterium, assembly GCA_963722485.1. Lineage (GTDB taxonomy): Bacteria > Acidobacteriota > Terriglobia > Terriglobales > Acidobacteriaceae > Acidiflorens. The sequence continues at coordinate 91,347 of CAVRNL010000071.1, read as the reverse complement.
CGCTGGCCGAGATCTGTCCGCGTCCGGTGGAAGGCTTCCACACTGTTATTTTTCCATTCATTATCGATCCCTTCCTCTCTAAGCTTCAACGCTTGCTTTCAAGTGCATGGAGTGGCGCCTCATGGAGCGATCACTCGCACAGCGGGTGTTTCCTGAGGCGACTGGTTCGCGGCAGGGACGCTGCCCGGCTCCGAAACCAGATCTATCAAGGCGCCTATGGTTGGATAGATTGTAGTTTGCCCGAAGATTACGCTCTGCTGAGCGGAGGCGTTGCTTCCTCCCTTGCGCACGAACCAACCGACCAACGGAACCCAAGGGCGGACATAGGGGATGTCTTTCAGGATGGGAATGCCGCCCCAATACGTTGTCGGCAGGCCAAGCCGAGCATTGACCTCGAAGCGCGATATCTCTCGGGTTTCCAAATTGCTGAGCTGTACTTCGGTGTTGACCGTGTGGCGCTCGATTCTCGAGAGCTGAGTGTTAGTGGTGCCGTTGGGTTCCTGAACATTGGCGGTCGCAACGAAATCGAACTTGAAGCGCAAAGCTTGCCCGGAGGGATCGAAGACCGGAGTGACCTGGAATTTGTTCCCCGTGTTGAGGGCGTAGATTTCCGGCTGCGGTTCGCGAGGTTGCTGTTGCAGCGCGCCGAGCGCAGCCAATGCGCCGCCAGACTGCACCGTGGCGTATATTTGCGCGAGTTGCTGGATGCCGGTGAGGATGTCTTCCTGGTCTCCAACCGCCAACTGCGCCGACGCCCGGGGATCTATGCGCGCTACGCCGCGATTGGTAGCCAACAAGGACTCCCGCTGTATGACTCCGACGCCGACGCCAGTGCTCATGAGCTTGATCCTCAACCTGTCGATCATGGGCTGAACGAATTCCCGGGACAGATCGTCCTCGACGGCGATGATGAACTCCTTCAGCATCTGATCGGCGGCGGCTACACGCGGCGCAGCGGTGCTCAGCCCGGAGTAGTTCAGGATCTGCTGTTTGATTCTTGCGACAGATTGTTGGGCAATAATGGCCTGAGTGGAAGCCAAATCGGCCTGAGATTGAGCATCGCCTTTTGCACCGGATATCTCCGGTGGGGCACCTTTCGTACTCGTATCCGCTTCGCCGGAGCCACTCGCGGGTATGGGGGTGGTTGGTAAGAACTGGTAGGCGTCGATGCCATACGTTCTGAGGGTTTTTACCACGGGTACTGAAAGCAACCAAATGGTCTTCAGCCGCGATTGCAAACTCAATCTTTCGCGGTCCAGATCGTCAAACGCGATCTTGTCGGCAGGGGAGAGCAACTTAATTGCCTCGCCTTCAAGTCTGTCCTCTTTGAGCGCGTCGTCATGCAAAAGTGGTCCCGGCTTAAGCTCCAATGCCTGAAGACTTGCTGCGTCCTCTTTGGGCATTTTCGCTTTTCCCCGATTGATAACTTCCGCGAGTTGCTGTTCTACTTCGATCAATCTCGAATAGATGCCCGCATCGGACGGGCACTTGGGAGGGACGGCGGGACATGCAGAGCGCCCGCCCAGTTCTACACTCCAACTTTGGATTTTGTTAAGAATGTCGTAAAGGACGGAACTGTCGTAGGAGGCACGAAGCGCCCTCACAATTTCCAGTTGCGACGAAGAGAGGAGCCCGGGCATTTGAGAAAACTGGGGCATGGTTGGACTAGCGTCTCCCCATATGTTCAAGGCGTGCCAAGTCAGCGGGAGAATAGGTCCATCGGCGCGGCCGTTGGGAGGCCACGAAGTCGATACGAGAGGTAACCTTGGCAGCCGGTCCTTAACTTCCTGTTCAAACCGCAGGCGAACGCTTTCCTTGGTCGCCGGCGATGCCAGACTCAAAACCAGCAGTGCTTCGCCCAGCGTGGTGGTGTCTGCGGGATCGGGAATGAGTTTCCGAAGCCGCGCCAGGCACTGCTGCGTTCTATAAAATGCATCCTGCGTGGTTTCTCCCGGACGCGCCGCTGGGTCGAGGTCAGAGCTGTCGAAACTTAGCTGTGCCAGCACGGACGGGTCATAAAAGGTTATTCGTTTCAGTTTTTCGCAATCTGGTGGGGTGAGATGATACCCACTGAGGCATGCTCCACGGGTGGTGAATGTTGTCACTTGGTCGTTGATGACGTCGCGAAGCAAGGCGAGGGTAGTGTTCTCCAGCGCCCGAGTGTCTCCCAGTTCCTGGTCCACGATCGACATTGATTTGTTGAGACGTTCGGCGCTTTTCCTGTCTGTCTTCTGGCCCGAGTCGGTACTGAGTTGGAACGTCCACAAGGTGAGACGAGCTTGGGGGGCGGGCTTGTCGAAGACGGCGATCGTGTGCTTCACAACAGACAAGTCATCGGGCTTGCCGCGCATGAAGACGGTCTTGCTGTCGTTGAAAGCGTAGAGGATGACTCGCTTGGCTGGATCGGGGCTGGAGGCGTCGGCGGGGGCGAACAGGAACGGCGTGTTGTCGCGGGCAAAGGCGAAGGCGTCGGACTCGGCTTGGGCGGCCAGCAGCATTTTTCTGCGCTGCTGCGAGACAGAGGTTTGCGCGTCGCTTAGAGACTGCTGTGCGGCGGCGAGCTTTGCGGGCAGGCTGTCTTTCTGGTTTTGCGTGTCGTCGGCTTGGGATTGCGCGCTGTCGCGCTCGGTCTTGGCGGCGTCGTAGTTGGATTGGGCGTTGCTTAAATTGGCCGCGGCGGCGGTTTGTTTGGCTTTCGCTTTCTCGACGTCGGCGGCCAGCGTTGGATCAGGCGGGGTGGTGGCGGGGCCGGTTGCGCTGTTGGTGGAAGTTGTACTGGCCTGCTGATTTTGCGTTGCCGTTGTCACATTTTGATCGGCCGTTTGCTTGGCGTCCTGTGCTTGCTTGAGGCGGCTGGCAAGTTTGCTCAGGTTGGAATTCAATCCTTTGAGTTTTTCGCCGGCCTGGCGCTGCTGTTCCTGCAGGTCGAGCACTTGCTTTTGATAACGGTTTACGGTCGCCTGGGCGTCGGCTAGGTCGAGTTCGGTCTGGGTGAGGGCGATGCGCTGGGCGTCGGCTTGGGCTTTGGCCTCGGCAACGCCACCCATCGTCTGGAAGCGATCGTTTAAGGCGTACATTAGGCGCGGAATGTCAGAGAAGTAATAGAGCGAAACCTGGTCGGTTTCAAAATCGGTGAAGTCGCCGGCGAGAGCGTCGTGGACGCGGGAGATCGAAGCGCGCAAAATGTTGGTCCACTTCTGCAGATCTTCGAAGTTTTTTCTGACAGTGCCCAGGCTGAAACCCTTGGGTTGGCCGTCCACAAGAAAGCCTACAAGCGGCGGCCAGGCATCGACGATGGACTGTACGGAGGCTAATGTGTCGGTTTCATCGCGAACATCGCCCAGGGCGGCGGCGCTGTTTTTTGCCGGGTCGGAGGCCACGCCGGAAATTTGGCTATCGAGCTTTTGAGAATCGGCCTGAAGCTGGTCAGAGATGGCCGCAAACCAGGCGGCAAGACTTGCCTGGATGCTGTTGACGCTGTCTTGCAGCTTTTGCAACTCGGCGTCGGCTTCGGGAGCGGCGTTCTTAGCGGGAGCGGCATCTTTGCTTTTGTCGGATGCGGCGGTTGCGGATGCGTCCGCTGTGCTCGGTGCGGGTTTCTTCCCCGCGCTCTCCGAGTCCACCGTGGGCTTGATAGCGGTCCAAGCGGCTTTGTATTCTCTGGCGTTTTGTAGCACTTGCTGGAGCGCGGGCAGCCCCTTTGGCAGAACCTGGAGAAGGACGGTTGGAGATGGACCGGAGGCGGGGGCGGCAGGCTTCTTAGTCGCAGAAGCATCCGAGGGGGCGTTGGCCGGAGCGGCGGCGGCCTGCTGCGCGGCGGCACCTCCTCCTCCCTTCGGCGTGGTGGCGTCTTCGGCGCTGCCGCCGGCAGAAATGAGATTTGCATCGGTGAAGGGTTGGAGATTAGCGGCGAGGTTATCGAATTGTTTGGCTATATAGGGCGAGATACTCTGCAGCGCAGATTGCAAAGCGGTGAGCGCCTTAGTCGCGGCGGCCAGGGTAGAGTCGGCGTCTCTTTCGGCGGCGTCACATTTCGCCAAAGCGCTGGTGATGTCTGGCTGCTCTCCAGTCGCGGGTTGCTTCAGCTTGTCACCGCTGCAGGCGTCGTGGACCGCGGCCTCCGGTTTGCCTGTTTTGCTCTTATCGAGGTCGTCCTGCGCCGTGGTTAGCGCGGTAAGTACCCTATTCTGATTGATGGCATCAATGGTGGCCTGCAAGGTCTGTAAGTTGTCGAGCTCGGATTGCGACGACTTAGCGGTAGATCCAGTAATATCCTGGATGGCCTTCTGGTATTTGCCGGCTTTGTCCAGGGCATCCTTGGCTTGGGATAAAGCTGTGGCAGCCTTATCGATGGCGGCGTTTGCCTGTTTAATCGCGTCAGCGGAAGCGGAATTGGTAGATGGAGCCTTGCTTGTCGCCGCGGGCTCCGACTGCGCCTGCGCATGAGTTGTGGTGGGGATAACCGAGATTATGGCAAATCCGAGAAGCAGAGTGCGCAGGACCATCGAAGCAAACTCCTGGTATTTTCGTAAATTTGCACGGGCTCGGTTGATGAAAAAGTCGTTCCTTAAATTATGCGCAGGCGCCCGAACCGCACTAAGCGCACCGATACATCGGCGGCTCGGGTCCGCGAGGGTCCACACAAGTCGAAGCAACTTGGGCCCGCTCATGCGATCTATGCTTGAGCAAGCGCCTGGTCGGCGACTTGGCGGACTCATCCTATTCCCAGGAAAATCGGCGAGTAGAAGTCCCCTCGGATGAGAAGCATCGAGAATGCTTCTCTCTCCCGTTCGCCGAATTTGTCGATCACAATATGCCGGAGATCAGACAATGTCAAGGCACCCGGCAAGATGTGACTTAGGCGGTCTAGTCCGACTCCAGTTAGTGGTTCAGCAAAATTTCGGCCACCGGTCCGCTACGGTTTGCGTACGCTTCCAATCAGTTGGGCACCGGTTGTGGTCAGCCCGAGCGCCCAGATGAGGAGGGTTAAGTAGTCAATCACACTTCCAAACGATGGGTTGGGGTAGTAGTACACAGTGAACGCGGTGATCCATACAACAATACCGAGGACACAGCCTTTCAGCGCATCCATCGCAGATTTTCGGCGGTGGAGACCGGCCGAGGTGGCCTTGGACAGATCGATACCGCCCAACGCGGCGACGAAGCCAGGCGCAAGGGTGCGGCCGGCGTGGGACACAATTGAAACGGGAGTCGTCAGAACTCGCTGCAGTGCCGACCGATAAGCGTTCGGGTCGGTCCCTCGGTCCACTAGATCCAGTTGATGGCCGATTTGCGGCAGGTTATTCGGAAATGTTCTTTCCGCTATCTGCAACGCAGTCCAAAACACATCATTCAATCGGCAGGCAAGATCAAATCCCTGCTCGGCCTGCTGCAAGGGAGCCAATTGGATGGAGTCGACGCGTTTCAGCATAGAATCAATGGTTGATTTGTCGAAGATGGCGGCCCCAGTGGCTTGCGTCAACACTGCGCTGTACTTTTTCTCCCATGCCGTGAGTTCGTCGAGAAAACGTTTCAACGCATCCTGCTGCTCTCGAAGGAGGAGAACCACCTGGACGAGCGGCAGTTGTTTCGTGTACCAGTTGTCGAGCCACAGCGACAAGCCCCATCCACAAAGAAAAACTGTCGTGAGAAACAGGAGGGGGAATCCGTTCCACACCGGCACATATGGTCCACGCATTCGAAGCGTAAGGGGAACTGGGACGATGCGTCCTCCCCCGCCTACGCGGAGGATTCCGGTGAAGGCTCCCGCATGATCGCTGACTGGCAGATCAAAAGTGCAGTCGGTTCGCTCGTTGGGTTTTAGCTGGGTATTAAGTTCTAAGCTCCAGTTCCAGGATGGAATGGGTATTCCAGTCTTCCCATCCAGAAGCCCCAAGCTACTGAAACTGATTTCGTTAATGGTGGTCGCTGTGCTGTTCTGAATCGTGATGGTGGCAGTATCGCTCGCTGAGTAGACCTTAAGATCCAATTGACTAGGATCGACAACAATCTTTTCCGATGGAGATGGTTTTGGTATCTCCACTGAAGCTGGCACTGCGAGAACAGGGTCGCTACAACGGAGGGGCGCTGTCGCGGTTGGGACCGCTAGCAATGAGATAGAACAAAACACTACTAACAGTAAGTGCATTAGCGTCATCCTAAGTGCACTGTCGCAGATATGAACGCATTTACGGAGCTTTTTCACGAATGGCTCCTTGTCCCTAAGGGGAAGTTATGGCGGTGCTCTTAGTATTTTGGCCAAGTTTAATCTGATCGCCGTCATTGTCAACTGGAATCTGCTATCAGTTTTCTTCCTCGCGGTTGGACCTGAATCTTCGCCGTTTTCGTTCGCAGCTTCCCTAGAGCTGAACTTCTCCTCTACTCGCGATATAGCTTTTAGGAGCCCTCCGTGTCGCAGTTATTTCGATTTGCTGCAAGTGAATCTCTTGCCACGGCGGGAAGACTTTTGCAGGGCCCTCAAAAACGGGTCGAAATAAGAATAGATTCTCCTGCGACCGCTCGAAGCCACACGTCATCTAACCAAGCCTCAGAGGGTAGAGCCGGGGTCGGCTTGCCTTCAAACGCACCATTCGTTCGATCATCGCTGTCAGACCGGGAGCGCCGAATGCTTGTTGCAGAAGAAAGCGCCGTAGTTCCGCGTGAGCTCATGAAGAGGATGTCCGATGCTCGCCGCCAAAGCGATGCACTCTTCAGCTTGGTCCGCGCCGGATCACTTTATGAGCGCCCGATACCGGAGCGTCACCGCATCATCTTTTATGTCGGGCACCTCGAAGCATTTGATTGGAATTTACTTAGCGAACGCGCCTTCGGACTGAAGAGCGTCCAGCCTGAATATGATCGGCTGTTTGCCTTCGGCATCGATCCAGTTGGCGGCGGACTCCCGACCGATTTGCCGTCTGACTGGCCCTCGGTGGACCCGGTCCGCGATTATGTGGGCAATATCCGCAGCGCGCTCGACAAGTGCCTTGAGAAGGTAGTTCTCGATCCACACTCCGCGACAGGCAACGGCTTCCCGCTCTCCACTTTGCTTAACGTCGCGGTTGAGCATCGGCTGATGCACGCCGAAACGCTGGCCTACATGCTCCATCAGTTGCCGCTCGCTCTGAAAGTACGGGAACGCGAATCGCTGAATCTCGCTGATTCGCCGGTCGCCCACCGGATGGTTTCCGTTCCTGCTGGTGTCGTGACACTGGGTCTCCCGCGGGGCGGCGAAAGATTCGGCTGGGACAATGAGTTTACAGCTCACGAGGTGGAAGTTCCTGCATTTGAGATTGATCGGTACAAGGTTACAAATCGGCAGTATCTCGAGTTCATGTCGGCCGGCGGCTACGAAACGCGGGCTTTCTGGGACGACAATGACTGGGACTGGAAGACTGGTCGTGAAATCACTCATCCGTTGTTCTGGAAGCAACAGGGCAATCACTGGTTTTGCCGCACAATGTTCAACGAAGTGCCGCTGCCGCTGGACTGGCCCGTGTATGTGAGTCACGCTGAGGCGATGGCCTACTCCCGCTGGGCAGGGAAGTCGCTCCCCACGGAGGCGGAGTGGCAGCGGGCCGCCTGCGGCACTCTCGACGGACAGACAAGAGCTTACCCGTGGGGCAATGAGGCGCCCAAGCCCAGCCTTGGGAATTTTGATTTTCATCGCTGGGATCCCGCGCCCGTGAATTCGTTTCCGGAAGGCCAGAGCGCTTTCGGCATTCACGATATGTTGGGCAATGGATGGGAGTGGACCTCCACCGTTTTCGGTCCGTTTCCAGGCTTTGAGCCATTTCCGTTCTATCGCGGGTACTCGGCTGATTTCTTTGATGGCAAGCATTTCGTCATGAAGGGTGGTTCGGCGCGTACCGCAGCGTGCATGCTGCGGCCCACGTTCCGCAACTGGTTCCAGGCCCATTACCAATACGTGCACGCGGGTTTCCGCTGCGTGCGCCGCTGATTATCGAAATGATGATCATCGAATGATGATTGAAGGGAATTCAGAAATGCTAGTTCATGCGATTACGGCCGATACCGCATACGAATTCGCTGCCGACGTGCGCGCCGGGCTCACGCGGCCGGGACAGAAGGAACTCCCGTCGAAATACTTGTACGACGACGTGGGCACGGCGCTCTTTGAAGTGATCAGCCATCTGCCCGAGTACGGACTCACGCGCGCCGATGAGCGTTTGCTGCGACGACATGCGTGCGAGATCGTTGACCACCTGGACTCTCCGGTTGCCGTAGCCGAACTCGGCAGTGGCAGCGGCAAGAAGACTCGCTGGATCCTGGAGGCGCTCAGCCGTCGGGAGCGCACATTTTATTATCCGGTCGAAATATCTCGCTCAGCTTTGGCCATGTGCGAGCGCGAACTCAGTGACATTGATGCGCTCAGCATCGTAGGTTTTGAGCGCGAATATCTTGATGGATTGCTGGAGGTGGCCGCGCACCGGCACCGCGCGCAACACCTCTTCGTGCTGTTTCTCGGGAGCACCATCGGAAATTTCGATCGTCCCGCCGGAATTGAATTCCTGGCGGAGGTTCGGCGTATTCTCGAACCGGGCGATTCACTTCTTCTCGGGACTGATCTGGAAAAGCCCAACGCACAACTGATCGGGGCTTACGACGACGAACTGGGAGTGACTGCCGCTTTTGATCTCAACCTGTTGGCCCGCATCAATCGCGAACTCGACGCCAATTTTGACTTGAGCCAATTCGCTCACGTCGCCAGGATCAATCGCGACGCTCGAAGCGTCGAAATGCATCTGCAATCCAAGCGGCGGCAGACGGTGCGCATCCCGGCGGCGGCGGATTTGCGCGTCGAGTTTTTCGAGGGTGAAACCATCTGGACGGAGAGCAGCCACAAATACTCGGCGGAAGAAGTCTTCCAAATGGCGCGGGATTCGGGATTCGTCTGTCAGGCGCAATGGATTGACGACGAGTGGCCCTTTGCCGAAAACCTGCTCATCGCGGAATGACTTTATAGTGCTTTTTTTCGCTCGTAAACAGACGGAGGAATCGATGCCCGAACAATGCACTCACCTCGACCAGATCAAAGTAAGACAAACCAACAAGCATGTGTGTGAAGACTGCGTTAAGACTGGCGATACGTGGGTTCACCTGCGTATGTGCCTGATCTGCGGACATGCGGCCTGTTGCGATTCGTCCAAGAATAAGCACGCCACCAAGCATTTCCGCCACACCAAACATCCGCTTATGCGTTCAATCGAACCGGGAGAAAGCTGGATCTGGTGCTATGTGGACGAGATTGAGGCGGGCGAGATTGCAGCTTGAACGCGTGCGTGGGATTCAGATTCTACATCTGGGCTGAGACCGAAACATGCCGAAACCGATCTTACTGAGTATCGACGACGACTCCGATGTTTTGCGGGCGATTGAGCGTGACTTGCGCTCGCAGTATGGTGCGGAGTATCGCGTTATAGGGAGCGATTCTCCCGACGGGGCCTTGGATCTGTTGAAACAGCTGAAGGTGCGCAATGACAGCGTGGCCTTGCTGCTAGCAGACCAGCGCATGCCTCGCATGGACGGGGTTACATTCCTGCAGGAAGCAATGCACATCTATCCCGATGCCAAGCGTGCGTTGCTCACCGCATATGCCGACACCAGCGCTGCGATCAGTGCCATCAATCAAGCCAGCATCAACTACTTCTTCTTGAAACCATGGGATCCGCCGGCAGAGCATCTGTATCCGCAACTGAATGACTTGCTCGACGATTGGCAGGCTTCCTACCGGCCTGCCTTTCAGGGAATCCGAGTTCTCGGCACCAGGTGGTCGCCGAAATCGTATGAGTTGCGGGACTTCCTGGCGCGCAATCGCGTTCCTTATCAGTGGATTGACGTGGAGTCTTCCGCCAATGATCCCGAAACCAAGCGTCTCCTGGAGGCTCTGGGGCCGGAAGCCGCCAGCCTGCCGGTCGTGCTCTTCCCCGACGGGACGAAGCTTCTGGAGAGCCTGCCCGCGGATGTGGCGCAAAAAGTCGGCTTGCGGACGCGGGCGCAAACCGACTTCTACGATTTGGCGATTATCGGGGGTGGTCCCGCTGGCCTCGCAGCAGCCGTTTACGGCGCGTCGGAAGGGTTGCATACGGTGATGATCGAGCGCGAAGCGCCGGGTGGCCAGGCGGGCATGAGTTCGCGAATCGAGAACTATCTCGGATTTCCAGCGGGGCTCAGTGGTAACGATTTGGCGAGGCGCGCGGTGGTGCAGGCTCAGCGTTTTGGAGTGGAAATTCTGGCTCCCCAGGAAGCGGTCGGTGTGCGCGTCGAGGGATCGTATCGCATGATCAAACTGGCGGACGGCAACGAAATCTCCTGCCACGCACTGATGATCGCGAGCGGCGTGCAGTGGCGCCGGCTGGAAACTCCGGGAATCGATCGGCTGCAGGGCGCCGGAGTCTACTACGGCGGCGGCGCCACCGAAGCCCTGTCTTGCAAAGGAGAAATCATCTACGTGGTGGGCGGCGCAAATTCGGCGGGCCAAGCAGCAATGAACTTTGCCAGATACGCGGAACGCGTCGTCATGCTGGTGCGAGGCAGTTCTCTGGCCGCCACCATGTCGCAATATCTGATCGATCAGATTAAAGAGACGCCCAACATTCAGGTATGGGCCCACGCCAGCGTGGCCGAGGCGCATGGCGAAACGCGCCTGGAAGAGATTTCGGTGCTATGTTCTGACACCAACAAAGTCGAGCGCGTGTCAGCAAGTTCGATGTTCATCTTTATTGGGGCGCTGCCCCGAACGGACTGGCTGGGCGATCTGGTTGAGCGAGATGAACGGGGATTTCTCTTGACTGGCCCCGATCTTATCCGCGACGGACAACGCCCTAAAGGGTGGACCCTCGACCGCGATCCATTTCTGCTCGAGACGAACGTTCCGGGCATCTTCGCGGTGGGCGATGTGCGGCATGGTTCAGTGAAGCGGGTCGCTTCAGGTGTTGGCGAAGGATCGGTCGCGGTGCAATTCATTCATCAGTATTTGAGCAAGGTGTAAATGGTCGAAACTTCAGAGCTACTTCTCGTTCCCGCTTTCGCGGACTTGCCGGACGATCAGATCGGCTGGTTCATCAGCCAGGCGCAAGAACTCCACTACAAGGCGGGCGACACCTACCTGCGCCAAGGCACTCCCGCGGATGCGATGTTTGTGATCCTTGAGGGGCAACTTGAGCTCCACGGGGAGATGGGCGGCGAGACCGTCGCATTCTCCATGAAGGCGGGCGATGTTACCGGAACCCTACCGTTTTCAAGGATGAAGCAGTTTATGGTGAATGGGCGCGCCGTCACCGACAGCCGCGTCTTGCGATTTCCGGCGGAACTGTTTCCCGATCTCGTGCAGAAGATGCCGGAGTTGGCCAAGCGGCTGGTGGGCCTGATGTCCGACCGCATCCGCGAAACTACCCGGATCGAGCAACAACGAGACCGGTTGGCCGCTTTAGGCAAGCTTTCCGCGGGCCTGGCTCACGAACTCAATAATCCTGCCTCGGCCGCCAAACGTGCCACCAGTCAATTGCGTGACATCCTGAAAAAAATCAAGGACGCGAGTCTCGAACTGGGAAGGCGCGATCTCACTTCTGCGCAGAAAGCGGAAATCGAAAAACTGGAAACTTCGTTCATCCAGCGAGACGAACCTCCACCCGATGCGCTGGCGGTCAGCGATCTGGAAGAGCAGGTCGATTCCTTGTTGCGCAGTCACGGGCAGAGCGACTTGTGGCAACTGGCGGCCGACCTGGCAAGGAAGAACATCAAACCAGAGGCTTTGGAATCCTTGTTCGCAGCCCTCGATCCGGCTACTGCCCGAGCCGCTCTGGTGCGGATTGCCGCCTCGGTCGAGATCGCGAACCTGCTGAACGAAATCGAGAGCAGCACATCGCGAATTTCCGACCTGGTCCATGCGATCAAGGAATATACCTACATGGATCAAGCGCCGGTGCAAAATGTCGACATCGTGAAGAGCCTGGAAACGACGCTAACCATCTTGAACCACAAGCTCAAACGCGGAGTCGCTGTGCAGCGCGACTATCAACGGATTCCGCTCCTGGTGAATTCATTCGGGAGCGAACTCAATCAGGTCTGGACCAACCTCATTGATAATGCCATCGACGCGATGGAGGGGAAAGGCGAGCTTCGATTGCGAACCTATCGCGACGACGGTTGCGTTGTGGTTGAGATTGGTGATAGCGGCCCAGGGATTTCGTCCGAAATCGAGCCCCACATCTTTGAGCCGTTCTTCACGACCAAGGGAGTAGGCGAGGGAACGGGCCTCGGTTTGGACACGGTTCAGCGCATTGTGAAGAAACACAAGGGCAATATTCAAGTCACTTCGAAACCCGGCGACACGCGTTTTCAAATCTGGCTACCCCTGGCCGAAGCCTCGATATCTGCAGAGAAACCTGTTTAGCAGACGACCCGGGCACCTGCTTTTCGTCCTCCACCATCGAACACCGCTCGTTGTACTACTCGTGCGAAGGTATCGACCAATACCATCGTCCAATAGATTCACTTCCACTCTTCTGGCTTAATCGCAACTGTGGGCGGTGCTTGCCTGTCGACAATTGGCTGAAAATTCATAGGAGGAGTTATGGCAACGATGAGAGTAGCGGCAGAACCAGAGCTGGCGCCAATGAAGGTGGCACAGATTTCCAAGCCCGGAGCAGATTTCGAGATCGTCGAGCGCGAGATTCCTGAGCCGGGCACAGGACACGTGCGCATCAAGGTGCAGGCCTGTGGCGTTTGCCACAGTGACGCGCTCACGAAAGAAGGCTTGTGGCCCGGAATTCAGTATCCTCGCGTTCCAGGACATGAAGTCGCGGGCGTCATCGATGAAGTGGGTGACGGTGTTTACGCATGGAAGCAGGGGCAGCGTGTCGGTGTCGGCTGGCACGGCGGCCAGGACAACACGTGTCGGGAGTGCCGGCGGGGAGACTTTCGCAATTGCCGCAATCTGAAAATTCCGGGCATCAGCTATGACGGCGGATACCAGGAATGCATGGTCGCTCCTGTCGAGGCACTGGTGGCGATACCTGAAAGTCTAAGTGATGCCGATGCAGCACCGTTGCTCTGCGCTGGAATTACCACCTACAACTCGCTGCGGCACAGCGGCGCTTTTCCCGGCGACCTGGTCGCGGTGCAGGGTATCGGTGGTCTGGGTCACCTTGGGATTCAATTCGCGCAGAAGTTTGGTTATAAGGTCGCAGCGATCGGGCGCGGGTCTGAAAACGCTTCCCTCGCAAAGAAACTGGGAGCGAGCGTCTACATCGACAGCACATCGACGAACGCCGCCGAGGCATTGCAAAAGCTGGGCGGCGCACAGGTAATTCTAGCGACAGCTCCAAGCTCGAAGGCGATGTCTGAGTTGATCGACGGTCTGGGGCCGAACGGCAAGCTCCTGGTGATCGGTGCGACCTTCGACCCCATTGAAGTCACACCGATACAGCTCATCACTGGAAGTCGAGCTATTCAGGGCTGGCCCACGGGAACGCCGGCAGATTCAGAGGACACGCTGCGCTTCGCCGAATTAACCGGCGTGCGTCCCATGATTGAAAAATATCCGCTCGAAAAAGCGGCCGAAGCTTATGCGCGCATGTTGAGCGGCAAGGCACAGTTTCGCGTCGTTCTGACGATGTGACGTTGGACGCAGGCGTCATCCGTTTCACAACGGGTCGGCCGCGCGGCAAAGCAAAAAGGAGATTACCCATGAAGCAAACAGAACCAACCGGAATGTCACGCCGTCGTCTCATGGCAATCGCGGGCGCCTCCGTTGGAGCCACGCTCTTCGCCCGGAGCCCACTCCTCGCCCGTGAGGACGCGACTGCGCCAACAGCAGCCAATACCACTGCGAACGCTGGAAGCACGTCGTTCGCCCCACTGAAGCAAATCGACGCCGGCCTTCTGAATGTTGGCCACGCTGAAACTGGACCTGCCAATGGCCCTGCGGTAGTTCTTCTGCACGGCTGGCCCTACGATATTTACAGCTTTGTCGACGTCGCCCCTTTGTTGGCAGCGGTGGGATATAGGGTGATCGTCCCGTATCTGCGCGGCTATGGCACGACCCGCTTCCTTTCCAGTGAAACGTTCCGTAATGGCCAGCCTTCGGTAACTGCTCTCGACGCCATCGCTTTGATGGATGCGCTCAAGATCGAGAAGGCAATTCTCGCGGGGTTCGATTGGGGAGGGCGAATAGCTGACGACATCGCCGTGCTCTGGCCAGAACGCTGCAAGGCGCTCGTCTCGGTGAGCGGCTATCTGATCGGCGGCCAGGCAGCTAACAAAGCGCCGTTGCCGCCGAAGGCTGAGCTCCAATGGTGGTATCAGTTTTATTTCGCCACGGAGCGCGGTCGCATCGGCTACGACAAATATCGGCGCGATTTTGCGAAGCTGATTTGGCAGCTGGCTTCGCCGAAATGGAACTTCGATGACGCTACGTTCGATCGCAGCGCAGCGTCGTTTGACAATCCGGATCACGTCGCCATCGTGATCCATAATTACCGCTGGCGGCTCGGCGTGGCTGAAGGCGAGCCGAAATATGATGATCTGGAAAAGCGGCTTGCCGAAGTCCCGGTCATCACTGTGCCGACCATCACGCTTGAAGGCGATGCCAACGGGGCGCCACATCCGGACCCCAGTGCCTATGCCAAGAAATTCTCCGGCAAATATGCCCATCGGACCATTAACGGAGGCGTCGGGCACAATCTGCCGCAAGAAGCTCCGCAGGCCTTCGCCCAAGCTGTCGTCGATGTCGACGGTTATTGATCGCGGTCATTAGTAACGATCGGCGTTGGTCTGCTTAGGAGTTGCGGACGAACAGATGCAGTACACCTGGCAGGAATGACGTTGGGAAAGGAATCGGTATGCCGAGACTTCAATTATGGAGAAGTACGATGACAATCGTCGTCAGCAATCTAGTCATAGGTTCCCTGCTCATGGCGGCGTCAGTTGCCGCTGCGCAAACCGCCAGGGAGGTGCGCGGAGCAGCGGCTGTCGAGCCGCTTCAAAACGAACCACCGGCGAAGATCATCATCGATCCGCCTCTTGCCGAATCCCTGTCGCATGGCCGGGTGGTGATTCAATATCGCACGGAAAATCTGCACATTGTGCCGGTGTTCGGGCCTGCCACGCTTGCCGTGTCTCCCCGGATCGGACACATCCATGTGACGGTCGATGACGCCACCTGGCACTGGGCAGACGCAAGCGGCAATCCGGTCATTATCCAGGGCCTCGCGCCCGGGCGGCACAAGATCCTGATCCAACTGGTCAATGCCAACCATCAACCAATTGATCAAGGAGTGGTGCAGTTCGCCATCCCCGCGTCTTGACGGAAGCAGGGCATCACTAGCCAAGGTGACATCAATCGGCCGGCTCGGCCCGTTACACCTCGTCCAAACAGGAAGCGAAGCGCACTTGCTGTCATCTGAAGCGCAAGCTGAGAACGACCTTTCTGTGGAGCGTCAGCCCTTCGGCGCCACCGCGAGGCGGAGTCTCGCAGCCATATTCACCAAGGCGGGGAGGGAGTCGGCCTTCATCTTTTGCATCACCTTGCCGCGGTGTGCCTTCACTGTGATTTCGCTGATGCCAAGCTCGCCACCGACCTGCTTATTCAACAGGCCGGAGACCACTAACGCCATGACCTCCCGTTCGCGAGGGGTGAGTGACGCGTAACAGTCCCTAAGCGCACGCATCTCCGCCTCGTGACTCAGAGCAACGCGGCTGCGCTCGAGGGCTTGCCGGATGGCGCTCAACAGCACGTCATCACTGAATGGCTTCGTCAGGAATTCGACAGCTCCCGCCTTCATGGCTTGGACCGTCGTGGGCACATCGCCGTAGCCCGTGATGAAGATGATCGGCATGTCGGTCCGTTCGACGGCGACGCGCTTCTGCAAGTCGAGACCATTGAGGCCGGGAAGAGAAACGTCGAGTACGAGACAGCTCGGAACCAGGGCTTGTGGGCAGGTGAGAAATTCTTGCGCGGACGCGAATAGCTCCGGCTGCCAGCCTGCGCAGCGGATGAGCAATTCTAGCGATTCGCGCACGGAGACGTCGTCGTCAACAACGAACACGATTGGTGTGGCGGGCGACATGGGCGATGGCCCCAATTCACGGCCAAGTGCGCGAGCTAAGTTCATTGTATATTCCCCGAGAGCGCCTAAGAGAGTGGGGATCGCTCACTTCACCCGAAGTGCGGCATTGAGCGCCTCCAGCAGAGCCGTGTCGCTGAATGGCTTGAACAGGCACTCCACCGCGCCCTGTTCGAGCACTCGCTGGCGGACAGCCTCATCTCTCTGAGCGGTGATGAAGACGATCGGAATCTCTTGCTGGCGAATCTTCAACTCCCGCTGAAGGTCGGGTCCGGTCATTCCTGGCATGGCGATGTCGAGGATCAGGCATCTGGTCTGGTCGACGCAATCGGACGCGAGGAACTCTTCCGCCAACGAGAAGGCGCGGGCGGCAAAGCCGAACTAAATCTCGGCGATGGCCACGATCATAATATGGGTAACGCCTTCAACCTCGCGGCTCAAACCCTCGCCAACAGCTTGAGTCTTTCGGGGAACAATAACGTCATCACTCAGAGAGTGTCGTCGGTTACCGACTTCAATAACGGGCTGACAACAAATGGCATAATTGCAGGAGGCGTCTACTTCTTCGGGCATGGAGGGAGGGACAGCCATGGCTACTCAGCAATCTTTCCGGGAGAGCTGGCGGGCAGCAATTCCTATAACATCACACTCTTGAATGTGAGGCAGCTCTCAAATAAGAACCTAGCAAGCGGCGTCACCATAACCTTAAACGCTTGCCACGCTGGCCTTGGAGGACGGACATCGATAGCACAGTCAATGGCGAATCAGCTAAAGAGGACTGTTTACGCCGCTCCAGTGGATATGTTCTTCAGTTCAAACTCGAATCCCCATTTCTTTAATCCAAAGAGCCCAGCCGATGCGGATCCCACAGGTGTGCCGACGTACATGGTGCCGAATAGCAATGCTCCGCTCAAGCCTTTTTTCCCGCAATGAGTGGGGCGGGTTGACGTTGTGTATTTTGTAGGATTAACGAAATGAGCAGTATACCCAAAAGTTGTTCGGAGGCTTGCTAATGCATTTTTCGATCATAACGGCAATGCAAAATAGGACGGCAGCGCTAGTGGTATTGCCAAGCATTCTTGGTCTCCTGGGACTTGGGGTGGTTGCGCAAACCACGGTTCCTCGACAATCCCCGAAAGCGGTCGCGGAACGATTTTGCAGGATGGAGTCAGACGGCAAACATCTCACGCCCGACAGCTGGCGAGAGATGACCAAACTGCTTATCTCCTCGACTGCTAAGCCGCGCCTAGAAGAGATGGCTGTGATCAAGGATTTTGTCGTGAGTGATCCGGTTATCGAGGGTAATGAGGCCAAGGTTATCGTTCAATACACAACACTGGGAATCTTGGACGCTCGAAATCTAACATTCGGGCCCCGCGGAATGGACCCTGAAAAGATAACATTTGAGCGCACCCTAGTGCTTACGGGAAAATATGCTCAGGTGGAACCCAACGGTGTAGTAAAGGAAATGGAGGGGCCTCTCGAATGGCGAATTGAAGGGCAGGCCGAGCCACATATCAGCGTGCAGACGGCTATCCGCTACCTTCAACAGCTACGAACAAAAACGAGCAACAATACGCTCAAGAGGAGCGCCGATGAGTCGCTCGTCGCGCTTCAAAAACTACAGTGAAACAGCGCGGTAGATTGCCCTGGCGACTGCTAGACGCCTGGTGGACCGAACGTATCGTGACCGCCCACTCTTCGGAGGACAGATTCCTGGGGGCTGGCCCCCTTTTCATTCGTCTTGACTCCGGAGGGTGCCCGTCCTTGTGTCCGCGTTCTTTGCAGACACAGGGCGGGGATTTTGACTTCCTACCCGCACCGCGACTCCCATCTTTTCTCGGCTGATGAGATAACGGCGTTGGCTCCCCAACCGCCGAGCAAACTTGAGAACCCACAGACCGCCACGTCGAAGGCATCGTTGAAACGATCCTTGACGCCACCCGCCACTGCGACCAGCCGCTCACCGCGGAAAGGCAATAAGTATTCATTCGCTGACCCCCACGCCAAGGTGCGACAGGCAGCCATAAGAAAATTATGTTGCTCTAAATAGGGCCTCCAGGGGGCGTGAAGGCCCGATTCACGCCGGGCCCCACATAAGTGCGGAGACCACATATTCGCGAACATGTTGGATACAACATGTTCGCAGCATAAACGATGATTCCCTACGGGCTGCCCCTCATTTATTCCACGGTCACCTATGACACCGCGCCTTGAGTGCGGCTGTGCCTGTTGCCTCTCTCGCCCCCGCCGCGGGGGTCACTTCAAAGAAAAGAGGCACATTATGGCGACGAAGACTCTCAGCAAATCCGCCCTGGCTCAGTTCACCGGCAGCGACAACTGGTATCGCCATTCGATCAACCGCAATGTCCTTTACACCGAGGGCGCGAAGCACGTTGCCGAGCACGGCGGAGCGTATTGGCTTCTAGACGAAATCGCGATCATTCAGCCCTACAACAAGGCTGTGGCCGCCGAGGAATTTCAAGTCTGGAAACTCGCCGTGCGTCCCGACCGAACCGCCACGCTTACGTGCGACGATGGCAACGGCAATATCGTCTTCACCAAGGAGATCGAGCACACCGATTTCCCTCTGGATGAAATCACGCTGTATTTCGCCAACAACGTGATCCACTTGCCCAGCGAGTACTGACCAGCACGAAGCCCGCGGTGGCGTCCTCGCTGGCACGGTTGTTTCCTTTGGTTGCACGCGAGAATGCCATGGGGGGAAAGCGTCGGAGGCCGGCCCGGCTCAATCCTGCTTTTGGTCCACCTGTTTCAAGAGCTCCAGGAATCGAGCATCAGAGCGTAGTTCGTCGAAGATTGGGTCCACTTTCAGGAAAAGCACCCAATGTGACCGTTCGTGAAAGGCAATCCGGAGCCAGTCCATCGCATCTTGTTTCTTGCCAACTCCCAAGAATACCTGAGCGACAAAATACGCCGGTACGTATTCGGTTGTTAAACGCTCCAACAACTCTTGACGAATCGCGAGCGCCTTCGAAGCACGCTGACTCCTTCCGTTAGCGTAGCCGAGCAGCCCCAACATGATGGAGCTTTTCCCAGATAGATCCCTCGCCACTTCTAAATGTTGAATTGCCTCGCTGAACCGAGCAATCTGAGTAAGGGCCTGCCCAATGCACGCGTGGGCGACGGGGAAGGTCGGGTCCGATTCTATGGCCTTTCGACCTTGTTCGACAGCTCTATCAAAGTCTCGCGCGTAGTAGTAACCATTGCTCAACAATGCCGTCAACGGCGCAGATATTGCGTCGTGGTTCCATGCGGACTGAAGGGCTTCAAGGGAATCTTGAGGTTGGCCGAGAGCCAGGTACAGAAGCGCACGTCCATTGTGTGCATACGGGCAGTGCGCCTTGTGATCGATAGCATCGCGAAAGAGGCCTTCTGCAGATGCGGTGTCGCGGCGGAAGCAGAGGTCGACCCAACCCTGCGACACCTTGGCGTCCAGCAAGTCAGGTTGGATCGCTAAGGCCCTTTTTATCGCACTGTCCGCCCTCGGAAAGGCCTCCTTGGGAGGCATGATGGCGTGAATAGCGCCCATCGTGTAAGCATCAGCGAGTCCGCAATAGGCCAATGCATAACTGGGGTCTTCTTTTATCGACTCTTTGAAATGGTAGATGCTCTTTCTCAGGGTAGCCGGTGTCCGCATTTCCAAAAGTTGCTTAGCCTTCCAATGTTTCCTCCACATATGGATCCTCCTCAACGCCAGCGTTGAGAAGCGTGAGCAAACTTCGTTCTGCGGAATCGAGTCCGCAGCGAGACGCGAGTGGCCGACTTTCGGTTGTTGGAAAGGAGCGATGTCGGGGCCCCACATGCCCCCACAATTCGCTAATTTTCCCACTTCAACGGTACGAGTGCAAACGAATATAGATGAGCCGCACCGACCGGGCGCAGCATCGTGTAATCCGGTAGCCTGACTTTCCTCGGGGTTGGTGCCGACGATCTGAGCCAATCCCCACACGAGTCTCCGATCACCGATGGTGCCATGGCCTCGTGTGGTTAAACGGCTACAAAATACGATATGTCCACAACATTACGGCGCCCTTTCCGGAAGATGACAATTTGTTCATCCAAGGGAAGGGCGGACCCGCGACTTTCCGCGATGTACAATCAGAGTGGACCCTCCTGAGCGGACTCTTGCCCCATGAAGCCGTACGCAATCGGCATTGACGTAGGTGGAACTAAGATCGCTACGGGCGTGCTGGACCGCTCCCTGAACGTGGTATCGGTCCACGTCAGCAAGGAGCACGCCGGTCAACTCCCGGCACAGGTTGTCGACACCATCGAACGAGGTTACCGGGCGGTTCTGGAACAGGCTCGAATCTCCGCCGATGAGGTGGCCGGCGTCGGCCTCAGTTTTGCTGGACACACCAACGGCCGCCGCGGCGTCGTCCTAACCAGCTCCAACATGCCGGAATGGGACCAGGTGCCGTTGCGCGACATTGTCTCCAAACGGCTCAACCAACATGTCCTGATCGATAACGATACCAACCTCGCCGTTGTGGCGGAGCATCGCTATGGTGCCGGGCGCGGCGCTGACGACGTAGTCTACGTCACGTTCAGCACCGGTGTCGGAATGGGCATCATCGTTGGCGGCAAGCTGTATCAGGGCTACACGGGCACGGCCGGCGAGATCGGACACACGGTGGTCGAAACCGACGGCCGCCGCTGTAGTTGCGGCAAGCGCGGCTGCCTCATGGCGTACGCCTGTGGCATTGCCCTCCGCAATCGCGCATGGGAACGGATCCAATCCGGCGAAGAGACCGAACTGCGCGACCTGTGCTGGGACGACCCGCAGCTCATCAACGGCGAGTTGATTTGCGAAGTTGCCTCACGCGGCGACCCTGTGGCGCAGGATCTCATCATCTCCACCGGCCGCTATCTCGGAATCGCGTTGTCGACGATCGTCCAGGTGCTGAACCCGGAGGTGATCGTCATCGGCGGAGGGTTGACCAACATCGGTTCGATGCTCCTTGATCCTTGCATCGAATCGCTGCGGCAGAACATCCACCCGGTGTTGTGGGGTGCGGGGCGCATTGTGCCGGGCCGCTTCCAGGCGAATGTCAGCGTCATCGGCGGGGCCGCGGCAGTCTTCAGTGAGATCGAGTCCGGCGAGGACGCCGCGCAGATTCAGTATGTCGCCCCAGTGCCGCTCGACTGGACTGCGGCCGCCCGCGCTGCCCTACCCCTCACCGACGCGGACCGGAGTGCGCTGGAGCGAGTGGAAGGAACCGTGTTCGATGTTCAGCGCTACTCGCTCGACGACGGACCCGGTCTCCGCACCGCTGTCTTTTTCAAGGGCTGCCCGCTGCGCTGCGCCTGGTGCTCGAACCCGGAATCGCAGCAAGTCAGGCCCGAGCTTTTGTTGTTCGCTGCCAGTTGCCTGGCCTGCGGAGCCTGCGTCGAAACCTGTGCCGCCGAAGGGCGAACTCTCGCCGGGGATCACATCGAGTGGAATCGCCAGGTGTGCACGCGATGCGGCGAGTGCGTCCGCACTTGTCCAGCGCAGGCGACCACATGGACCGGCCGCCGCCAGCCCGCTGGCGATATTCTGACTGAAGTGCTGCGCGACGCCGCGTTCTATGAGGACGGCGGCGGCCTGACGCTCACGGGCGGTGAGCCGCTGTTGCAGCCGGCTTTCGCCGAAGCGCTTCTTCGCCTGGCAAAAGCGAAGCATCTGGACACCGCCATCGAAACTACGGGCAACGCGCCCTGGGAAACATTCGAATCGCTGTTCCCGTATCTCGACCTGTGGCTCTTCGATCTGAAGCACATGGACAGCCAGGCGCACCATAACTGGACCGGGCTGGGGAACGAGCTGATCCTCTCCAACTTGCGGAAGCTGGCCGCGCTCGGCGCGCCGATCTGTGTACGGATGCCGCTGATCCCCGGCGTCAACGTCAGCGACGACAACCTTCGCCGGACGGCGGAGTTTGTCGCCCAGCTCGGTCCGTCCGTTCGATCGCTGGACCTCCTGCCTTATCACAAATTGGCCCGCGCGAAATACGAGGCTCTCGGGCGCGGCAGCAAATGGTGGGATGCGGAACTGATACCGGACGACCAGGTACAGGCTGCGGCTAAGTTGATGCGATCCTACAACCTCACGGTACGAATCGTCGGAGATCGATCCGGCAAGGAGACTCCATGATCGAGACTGAGACTGAGACAACCACCGAGACCACGTCCCCAACCGGCTGCTCGGCGCGCGTCCAGAAGCTGCGCGAGCGGGTGTTAGACACCACGCCCTCGGTCTGCGCCGAGCGCGGATTGCTGGTGACCGAAGCGTACCAGATGTACGCGCCGGACCCGCCGGTGCTGCGCCGCGCCAAGGCCCTGGCCCACATTCTGGACCACATGACGATTCGCATCGACGAGGGGGAGTTGATCGTTGGCAACCAGGCCAGCGCCCAGCGCGCCGCTCCCCTGTTCCCCGAATACGCTATCGATTTTCTGGTCGATGAAATCGACGAATTTCCCCACCGTCGCGCCGATGTCTACACCGTCTCCCCAGAGGTCAAGCAGGCCATTCTCGGAAAGATCGGTCCGTACTGGCGCGGCAAGACGCTCTACGACCGGGCCAAGGCCATGCGGCCTTCCGAAGTCAGCCAGGCTGAACAGATCGGCGCCATCGCGGGCCGCGGCAACATCTCTTCCGGGGATGGCCACATCATCGTGAACATCCCGAAAGTGCTGCGCCTAGGTCTGACCGGAATCCTCGAAGAGGTTGAGGTCGCCAGTGCCGCGTTGTCGCCTTACGATGCCATTGAGTTCGGAAAGCGGGCGTTCCTCGAAGGATCCGCCATCGCCTTGCGGGCAGTAGTCCGGTTCGCGGAGCGCTATGCCGCCGAAGCTGAGCGTCAGGCCACCGGAGCGAGCGATGCCGAGCGCCGATCAGAGCTGCTGCGGATCGCCGAAGTTTGCAGGCGGGTTCCGGCCCAGCCGCCGCGGACGTTTCATGAGGCTGTGCAATGCGCCTGGTTCGTGCATTTGGTCAGCCAGATCGAAAGCAACGGTCATTCGTTTTCTCTCGGTCGCTTCGATCAGTACACTTGGCCGTTCTATCGAGCTGATCTTGAAGCTGGCCGCATTACGCCGCAGCAGGCGCAGGAACTGCTTGAGCTGCTGTGGCTCAAGCTGTTTTCCATCATCAAAATCCGCTCCTGGAGCCACACGCGCTACGGCATCGGCTATCCCACCTACCAGAACGTAACGATTGGAGGGCAGACAAACCGTGGCGAAGACGCCACTAACGACATCTCCTTCATGGTGCTCGAAACCATTCGCGAGACTCGTCTCCCCCAGCCCAACGTTTCGGCCCGCATCCACACTGGTACCCCGGACCATTTCCTGATGGAGTGCGCCAGGACCATTCGGCTTGGCATGGGAATGCCCGCCATCAAGAACGACGAGATCATCGTACCGGCGTTGCTCGAAAAGGGCGTGCGATCCGAAGACGCCTTCGACTACGCGATCGTGGGTTGCATCGAAGCCGCCGTGCCCGGCAAATGGGGTTATCGCAACACGGGCATGTCATTCCTGAACCTGCTCAAGGTTCTGGAGCTAACCCTGAACAACGGCGCCGATCTCGCCACCGGCATTAAACTACTGCCTGGACGCGGTGACCTCACTGCGTTCGATTCCATCGAAGCTATCTACGACGCCTATCGCGAACAGCTGCGCTTCTACACCCGCCTCAGCATCGAGATGGATACGGTCGCCGACCTGTGTCTCGAAACCATGGTGCCAGATGCGTTTTGCTCGGCGCTGGTGGACGATTGCATCGCGCGCGGCAAAACCATCAAGCAAGGTGGCGCGGTTTATGACATCATTAGCGGCCTGCAATCCGGGGCCGCGAACGTGGCGGATTCCTTCATGGCCCTCAAGGCGCGGGTCTTCGATGAAAAGGTGCTGACGGGGAGCCAGGTGCTGGAATCGCTGGCCGCCGATTTCCAGAATCCGGGCGGCGAGTCGGTGCGCCAGCGTCTGCTGCACGCCCCCAAGTACGGCAATGACCTAGCCGAGGTGGATGCATTCGCGACCCGCGTCCTGAACGAGTATCTGGCGGAGGCGAGCCGCTATCACCACACGCGCTACGGCCGTGGTCCCATCGGCGGTGGCTATGCGGGATCCACCTCGAACATCTCGGCCAATGTGCCGCTGGGAGCGAGCGTAGGCGCGACGCCGGATGGCCGCCGTGCCGGAGAACCGATCAACGAAGGTGTGTCGCCCGTGCACGGATGCGATACGGGCGGCCCCACGAAAGTGCTCTGTTCCGCCGCCCGGCTGCCGACCATCAAGAGTATTGCTCAGTTGTTGAACCTGCGCCTGTCGCCGGGGAGCCTGGCATCCGAAGAAGGGCTGCGCCGCCTGGTAACGCTGCTCAAGGGTTTTCGAAATCTGAAGCTCTGGCACGTTCAGTTCAACACGGTGAGCACCGAGGCTCTTCTCGACGCCCAGCGGCATCCCGAAAAGTACCGTGACTTGGTGGTGCGCGTAGCGGGCTACAGTGCGCTGTTCGTGACCCTCGACAAAGCGACGCAAGACGACATCATCCGCCGCACCTCGCACGATCTGAGCTGAAGGTGTAGGCAAACCCAGGCTTCCGAGGGGGACTCGGGTCGCGCTTCCAGACTTCGGTGGACTCTTGCGCGAGGAAAAGGCCTATCGCTGCGTCGGCAGCGCCTCCAGCGTCAGCACTTCGAAAGGCTCCAGCGTGAAGACGTGGTGCTGTCCGGCTGCCAATGACGTTGGAGTCGCGGTGCGGTCCTGCTCCCAGGGGCTGCGCGCCAGAAATCGACTTGGCGCCTCCGGCGGCAACTCAAACGCCCGGCCCACATCGATCGATATAGTTTGGCGATGGTCGCTCGGGTTGCGCAGCGTGAGTATAGCTTTTGCCGGCGACCAAGCCGCCCAGCCGTAGACTTCCAACTTACCCGGATCGCCGCCTACCCAATGCGTGTCCCTGAGGACTTCCGCATTGCGCCGTGACCAGTTCGCAGCTTCCGCCAACAGGTCCCAGTCGTTCTTGGAAAGAAGAACGTGCGAAATGTATAACTCCTGGAGCTGCGTTCCGCTGCCAAAGTACGCGTGGACTTCATTCTTGAAGTCATTTCCCGGATCGCTGTCCAAATGTTCGGCCTGCCTGGCATAGATCAGCCCATGCAACATCAGGGAATTCAGCGGAAAGAGCGGGCCGGCTTGCACTACATTCTGATAGGTCTGCGCGTCCCTGTACGTGATCCATTTCTCTCGCCAGCTCCCCACTCCCGCAAAGCTGTGGTCATCTCCGCCGCGCCAGATCGAGTCTGCATAGCGCAACCAAAACGGCGAAGGATAGGTTCCGGTGGTGAGATTGACGTAAAGGTCTGGTTTCTTTGCGCGCCAGTCCTGGATCAAACTGATGGCTGCTGCAAAGTCGCTGTCGAAACTGCTGCCGGGAAAAACGCTATCGACATTGCCGGTGCCGTCAATTTTAAATTGGTTGACTCCGTCTTTCTGGATGAAGTCGAGGGACACATCACGGAACTTTGCGTAGTACTTCGGACCGGAGAGCGCAAACCCTCCTCCGTTGGTTTCAAAGCCGTTCGTTCGGCCAAAGTCGATTCGCTCCTGTTTGGCCTCTTCGTAGCCACCCCATGGCGACAACCATACTCCGATCGCCGCACCATACTTTTGAGCAGCGCGGTTCAGCGGAGTAAGCCCATCCGGGAAACCAGAATTCAGATGCCAGAGCGACCGGGGATTGTCCCAGCCGTCATCGAGGAGAAAGGAATCTAGCTTTACGCCGCGCTTGTGGACGAGCTCGGTTCCGAACGCATCGATGACATCGAGCACAGCGGCCACGTCGTAAGGCTTGCCATAGCCGATGTCATACCAGGAGTTGTAGTGGAGAAATGTCCGGTAGGGATGAGCTCGCTCGCGCTCCACGTAGTTCAGAAACCCGCGACGCATCTGTCCCGGAGGCGACACACCGATGACAAGCGAATAGCCGACCGTCTGTCCTTTCCTCAACGGCAGTTCGCGTTTCATGCTGCAGGTCACGGTGGTGGTCGTCTGGCATTGTGCCAAGGGATCTTCGAAACCGAGAAACATATCTCCCGCCGTCACCGGAGAACCTTTAACGCTGCCGATCACGCTCGCGCTAGGCAGACTGCCATTGAACAAATAGACTTCGGCAACCGGCTGATCGCTATCAGGGGCTGAGAGGGTGATCTCCTGCCGAACATAGTTGGAATCGTCGCGCAGCACGACGCGCCAGACGACGGAAACCTTTTTCTCAGGGTCTTCCAGGCGCAGCCGAATGGCTTGGCCCGCGAAGTGTTCGGCGGCACGCGACGCCGTGGAGTTCGAAGGCAGTGCCTCGATTCGCGGACTACCGGTGATCGTCATATCCGAGGCGCGAACTGACGTCCCGTCCTTGAACGCATAACTGAAGGGATCGTGCGGAAGAGACACTTCCGCTCCGGTCCTCCGGACGACCAACTTCAGCCCAGTCAGTTTGCCATCGGCAACCGACCATTGAGCTTTCATGACCTGGTTCGACAACGACAAGACTGCGCCCCGGATCTCCGCCTTCGCTGTGCCCGGAGACACTCCATAGAGCACGGGAGTCTGCCCCGCCGCGAGGATACCGGCCAAGAGAAGAAACAAGAGAAGAAACGCGAGAAACACTGCTCGCAGACTGGTGGCGATGGCTGAGATGAAAGTTGGCATCGTGCTCATCGGTAAATGTTCACGTGGGAAACAACGCGGCTGATGGCGCCGTTCGGACTGGGACAATCTGGTTTGAGCCCCAGCCGTAACGAACAGAACAGCCCCAGTAACTGGGCCAGGATCACGTCCACGGGCGCGCGGTATTCGTCGCCGAGGCCGGGTGCATGCAAGGAAAGCACGTGATCCGCGAACTGGCCGATCCCGTCGATATCCCTAGAGTCGGGGACCACTGCCACCCGCAGCTTTCCAAGCTGCTTTCTGTGGATCTCCTTGAGCAGGTCTAATTCATAATTGCGCCGGCGCGGGTCCCGGGAAAAGAAGCTCACGAATACCGTATTCTCGTCCAACGCCGACATGGGGCCGTGACGCAGCCCCAGCGTGGACTCGGACATGGTCTGTATCTTGCCGGCGGTCAGCTCCACCAGCTTTAGGGCGGATTCTAGCGCCACGGCTCGCAGCACTCCAGAACCCACAAAACACGCTTTCGAGAAATCTTCCTGGGCAATGGCAGTGGCAACTTCTTGTGCGCGCTCCAGAAACCGTTCTCCCGCTTGCCGCAACACGGAAAACGTAGGCTCGTAATCGTTGGGAGAAAACGCGTGAGCCAGACAGTGTCCGGCAACTACCATGTTGGTAAAAGAACTGGTCATGGCCAGTCCGCGATCGTTCGCGGTATCGTCCAAGGCAAGCACAAAGGCGCTGTCGGGCGTCTTCTCGCAAATCGCCGCCATCCCGCCTTTTTTGTTGCAGGTCACCAACAGGTGCCGCACTTTGGGATATCTTTGGATCGCGGCTTCGAGCACGGCCAGCCCTTCGGAACTCTCGCCAGAGCGCGAGAACGAAACCCACAAATAGGGCCGGTCGGCGAAGACCAAGTCCTCGAAGTTTGTCAGCAGGTCGGTGCTGGGAACTGCCCACACTTCACATCCCCACAAGCGGCGCAGCAAGGGCGTCAGAGCCCGGCCGATGTAATCGGAAGTACCCGCGCCTACCAGGTACACGGTTGGGCGAGGCATGTGTTCTGCACCGATGCCTGTCGTTTGCAGGAACTTGATCAGGTCAAGACGCCGCTCCGCGCAGATCTTGTAAGTCGTTTGCCAGGTCGCGGGCTGATGCTGTATTTCCTGCGGAGTGTACTGGGTGCCGCGGGCCTCTTTTTCTTTTTCGCTGGCGCCGAGCAGCGCCTGCAGTCCGTCTGTCACGTGCCCCTGAATCAAGCTCCCTCCTTCCCAACTTGTACGAAGTGCACTATACTACCAAACGATCGCGAAATATATAGAAATGTTTAGAAACTACTATAGCAATGAAACGAAACTTCATCAATCCGCGGCGAACGGCCGGGCGGTTGCCGTCATTGGCGAACTCAACGTCGACCTTGTGGCCAGCGGATTGGCCTCCGCTCCGGTGCTCGGCCAGGAGGTTCTGGCGCAGGATTTTCAGACCGTTCTGGGCAGCGCTTCTGCAATTTTCGCTTGTGGCGCGGCACGACTGCGGCATCCTGTGAGTTTCTTCAGTCGAGTCGGGGACGACGAGTATGGACATTTTTGCCTGGGGTCACTGCGTAAAGCCGGCGTCTCCACCGAGCATGTCCGCATTCTCCCCACAACCAAGACGGGTGTCACGATCTCGCTGAGTACGCGCTCCGATCGCGCATTAGTGACTGTGCTGGGAGCGATTTCCGAATTGCGATTTGCGGATCTCGACATGAAAGCCTTACGGGGACACAGCCATCTGCACATGACTTCTTTCTTTCTGCAGACAGCTCTGCGGCCGTCCTTTCCGCGCATTCTGCGTCAAGCCAGGAAGTTTGGATTGACTACATCGTTCGATCCGAACTCGGACCCTCTGTCCTCGTGGGGCCAGGACGTTTGGCGCGTGATTGATGAGACGACGATTCTGTTTATCAATAAAGAAGAAGCGCTCCAGTTGACGAGGAAAACAAATGTTCGGGCGGCGCTGGACCAACTGGCCAAAAGAGCACCCTGCGTCGTCGTCAAACTCGGCCGCCGCGGCGCCATTGCGGCGGCAGACAATCAGGTCGAATCGGTGCCGGCGTTTGAAGTTTCTCCCGTGGACACGACGGGCGCAGGGGACTCGTTCGCGTCGGGATTTGTGCATGCTTTCCTCTCTGGCCGGGATTTGCACGGCTGCCTGATTGAAGGCAACGCTTGCGGCGCTCTGTCCACGCTGCAAGTTGGAGGCACAGGCGGGCAGCCGGACCTAGCACGCTTGTCGAGTTTCCTCAGTCGCAATGGTCGTCTCGTGGACGTTCGGCGCGTGTCGCGGGCTGCGAAGACGCAAGTTGGAGAGACCCATGAATGATGACACGCCGCGCCAAGATGCTTTCATCGAAATGGTAACCGCCAAGGCGTCCGTGGACCTGCGGCTCAGCGATTACCGTCCCCGCTCCATGCTCGTTGTTCCTGAACACGAGGTGCGTCGTCCCAGATTTCCAGTCATTGACTACCACAACCATCTCGATGCTCAAGATCCGCAGAGTGTATTGCGAATCATGGATGAATGCGGTATTGAACTGATCGTCAATATCACCATGCGGGTTGGTCGGAAAGCCCTCGAAATGATTCGCAAGTACCACACGGCTGCTCCGGACCGTTTTGCGACTTATGGCTGGATGGACTGGTCCGACTTGCAGTCTCCGGGGTTCTTCCGTAGAGTCGTGGATCGGCTGGAGGAATTGGTCGAGCACGGTACCTGCGGTTTGAAATTGTGGAAGGACCTCGGAACCAGCCTCTCCGCGGATGGCAAGCTTCTGCAGGTGGATGATGAAAGGCTCGATCCCCTGTTCGATAAAGCGGCCGAACTGGGTGTTCCCATTATGTTTCACATTGCGGACCCGGACGCTTTCTTCTTGCCCATCGACCCGGAAAACGAGCGTTACGAGGAGTTAGCCGCGCATCCCGAATGGAGCTTCCACGGATCGCACTTTAGCAAGCAGGAACTTCTGGCCCAGCGCGACCGCGTCTTCGCGCGGCATCCAAGAACCACGTTCGTGGCGGCGCACGTTGCCGAGCGTCCGGAGAATCTGGAATACGTTGGCCGCCTGTTGGACACCTATCCGAATGTGTCGGTGGACATCGGCGCCCGTTGCGCGGAACTGGGCCGTCAACCTTATACCGCCCGCAATTTCTTCCTTAAGTATTCCGGCCGCATTCTGTTTGGCACCGACCTAGTCCCCGAACCCGGGATGTACCGGCTGCATTATCGCTTTCTGGAAACCGACGACCAGTATTTTGAATATCCGTCCCATGCATCTCGCCAGGGCCGGTGGAACATTCATGGGCTGTTTCTTCCCGATGAAGTTCTACGCAGTGTGTATCGGGACAATGCAAAGCGGATTCTGAAGCGGGCACTCTGATCTTTTCGAGTTCCCACGGAGCAAGACGTCAGACGAGAGTTACTTCGATTCCGGATTTCTTCAGCGCGCTCAGGTCGGCCTTGGGGATGCCGGAGTCGGTGATGACATGTTGAAGAGAGGTGGGGGGAGCGATCAGCGACAGACTGCGCTTCCCGAATTTACTGGAATCGCAAACGGCCACGGCTGTCTTGGAGATCTCGATCATCGCGCGGTTTACTTTCGCTTCCAGAAGATTGGGCGTGCTGAGCCCGTACTGAACGTCGAATCCGTCGACCCCTAGAAAAAGGATATCCGCATGCAATCGGTGGAGTGTCTCCTCGGCAATGGGCCCCACCAGTGAAAAGGAGTTCTTTCTCAGATTGCCCCCGGTCAGAATCACTTCCACAGCCGACCCCGAGAGTTCGGCGGCGATGTTGACCGCGTTGGTGATGATCGTCAGGTTCTGAAAGTTTCGGAGGGCGCGGGCGATGCCCGTCGTTGTCGTGCCGGAATCAAGGATGACCACTTGCCCTTCCGCGACCATGCGCGCGGCGGCGGCTGCTATCTGCAACTTTTCCTTGCGATGCAGCTTCTCTTTCTCTCGTAGAGTGGGGTCTTCCAGGGCGCCGTCGCGCGCCGGCAGAGCCCCACCATGGGTGCGGTGAACGCGGCCTTGTACATGCAGGATTTCCAGGTCCTTGCGGATTGTGACCTGGGAAGTGTGGAACTGCCTGGCCAAGTCCACGACCAGGACCCGGCCGTCCCGACGCAGTAACTCAAGGATCGCTCTTTGCCGCTCTTCGCTTAGCATTCAGGAACTTCAAACCACTTCCGCGCGCCCGTGGGGTTACTCGCGGGCACTTCCCTTTTATCTCGCATGGCCTTCGGTTGTCTAGCGAAAAGTTCCGATTCGGTTCGCAGGCAGGAGTTCGCCTACTTCCGTGGGGTGCGGCTCCACTCCAGGCCGCACTATTCGGGCCGAGCCTCGATCAGCAGATGCTGGTTGAACTCTGCGGAAAGTGTAGCCTGGGGGCCGTGTACGCTTCCGAGATCTTTGTTGTTCACATAATCGACGATGCGATAAGCCCTGTCCTGCAGACCGCGAAGCTCAATCGGTCCGCTCCAATGGCGGGCGAAGAATGCATAGTACATCTCCCCGCCTTTGCGGATGGCGTGGGTCTCGGGAAGGTCAAAGCCGATGTCGTAGAGACCACCGAGGTATTCTCCGTGCGACAACATTTTCTCCTTGTAGATGCCGATCCATTTATCAAATATCTTCCGGCGCTCCGGCGTGAGATCAAACTTGCTGTGTTTTTTCACCAGTTCCGGGAGCACGAACTGCGTGCCCACGACTCCGCCCACACCCACGGTCGAAGCGAAATCAATCGCTCCGTCGCTCAACTCGACGTGGTCGCCAAAATAGGGAATGTTGTCGCCCATAAGAGCCTTCAAAGTCTTGCCCTTGGATCGAACCTGAAACGAACTTTCCGGATCGGATGCGACGGACATATTGAAATGCGGCATGGTGAAAAATGAATATGCCGTGCCGCAAGGGCAAAATTCAACCAAGGCGTCGGGTTTCACGCTGCGGGCGGTTTCGTAAATCTCCTTGAAAAAATCGGGCAGCGCCTCCACCGAGTCCTCGGGGCGTTGGTGGTGGTGCGCGGGATTGTAGCAGGCAGGAACGGCGTTCATGTGCTGGCCATCCAACTTGAGGCCGTCGAATCCCCACTCCCCGAGGATCTTACGGACGAGCGCTTTGTGGTACTCCACAACCCCTTGGTCGGCAGGACACAGATAAAACGAATTCCACCAGGAAATCTTCCGCTTCGATCCATCACGATTGAGCAGAAGGAAGTCGGGATGATCTTTCAGCAGTTGTGACTCTGTGACGGCGCTCAACGGCGACCACCACAGTTGCGCTTTGAAACCCTCCGCATGGATGCGATCGACCAGGGCTTTCATGTCCGCGTCGCCATTCGGAAATTTCTTGGGGTCGAGCCCCCAATCGCCGTAGTTATTCTGCCAGCCATCGTCCAACGTGACCCAGGCGAAGCCCATTTTCTTGACGGTGGGAAGGGTGTCGTAGACCTGTTTAAGCTGCACCGACCGGCCATAGCCCCAGGCACACCAGATCGGGCCAAAAGCGCTGTCGGGCGCAGACGCCATTTGAAATCCCTGCCGCATCATGAGACGGCGGTATTCCGTGAGCGTGCGGAAGTAGTCCCCCTGATGCACCGAGACAAAGGTGCGAAGAGTGTGGAAGCTCTCGCCCGGTTGCAGCGTGCGCTCCCGAGTGGAGCGGACAGCCACGTGCGCGTGACGCGCATCCGGCATGGACACGGGAAGTGAAATGAGACGCGGTCCAGGTTCGACATGGCCGACCGCGAGACCAACGTCTTTCCGCCATACATCGACAATGGGAGTGCCTCCGCCGTAGTCGCTAGCATTCATGCCGAGATAATTTTCCTGCTTGAATCCGGCGCGCAACGGAAGCACCCAATTCGGGCGCTTCTCGTAGGAACCACTTTGGTAGGACCAGAATGCGGGGCCGCGGGCCGCCGGGACTGAGCTCAGCACATATTGCTGGTTTGCCCAACCGCGAATTGCGAGCTGAGCGGGGCCCTCGTTCGTGTAGGTAACGTCAAAGATGGCGATGGATGAGAAATCGGAATAGATCGTGACGGATACGTCCTTGCGCAAGTCGCCGGACTTGCCTGTCAGCGACAGCCGTTCTCCCGCACCAAAAGCGTCAGACACAGATTCCCGGTGGCTTGCAGACAGGACGAAGTCCGTCCAGGAGCGAACGCCGGTAACCGTTTCGGACGCGGAAAACGGAGCCAGGATTTTTGGAGTTGGACCGAACAACGCGACGACTTGGCTGCGCAGGTTGCGGTCGAATTCGATTCGCAAGACTGAGCTTTGGATTTGAAGATCCGTTGCGCCCTTGAGCGCACCGTCGGAAGGAGATTTTTGACCCGAATTATTTTGCCCGGAGTTCCACCCGGGCAGCACAAGGAGCAGCAAAACACAGCATGTCTGAGCGACGGCCAACCTGCGGCGCATCATCGAAGGGTACCACCGGGCATTTTTCTGTCGGACTTTCTTCTGTCGGATTCTCACGTCTAGGTCAGTTTGGTTATTCACACAGCCACCTGTCTACCTTCGATGATTTTGGGCGCACGCCACGGATTGTGATGTATTGCGATTCGATTCGTTTTACTTTCTTTTGTTGGGTATTGTCAAGAAGCGATTGCGGGTGCTGGATCCCGCTAGCGAAAGTGACATGTATCCGGGAGGGCCGAAATCGGACCGTATTTTATTCTTGACAAGGCGGAATATACGAAAGTAAAAGTTATTAAGCGGAAGTATACGAACGTTGCATGCTTAGATCGTCGCGGGAGGCCGTCCATGCGAGTGCCATGTTCTGAGTGTTTGCCGGTTCGCCATCGTTTGCTTTCCACCATTGTCACAGTCCTGGGGCTAGCTCTGTCCGTTTGGGGCCAGGGATCGTACCGGGCGCAGTTGCGCGGTATTGTTTCCGATGCGACGGGAGCGGTTGTCGCCAATGCGACGGTGACCATACGGGACGTCGGCACGAATATTTCCAGTTCTGTGCACACCGACAACAAGGGCGCGTATTTC
This sequence comes from uncultured Acidobacteriaceae bacterium, assembly GCA_963722485.1. Lineage (GTDB taxonomy): Bacteria > Acidobacteriota > Terriglobia > Terriglobales > Acidobacteriaceae > Acidiflorens. Next base: position 57,534 of record CAVRNL010000071.1, on the reverse strand, counting down.
TTCACCGATTTGCGGCCTTCCAGCTATGCCCTCAAGGTCGAGGCCTCCGGTTTTCGTCCGGCGGAGCGGACCGGCGTGGTTCTGGCGGTCGATCAGGAGTCGTCGCTGGACTTCAAACTGGACATCGCAGGCGCATCGACCACGATCAACGTTACAACGACGCAGCCGCTGCTGGACACGGACAACGCGACGCTGGGCACGGACATCACCAGCGAGTACGTGAAAGAACTCCCGTTGATCAACCGCAGCTTCTTCGGTCTGATGTTCTTATCGGCGGGCGTAACCGAGGTGGCAGGGTCAGGCACGATGGATAACTATCCTTCGGGGACCAACTTCGTTTCTAACGGGCAACGCAATGCGACGGCCGAGGTACGGCTGGATGGCGCCTTGATTAGCGCGCCGGAACAGGGCGAGGGAGGAAACTCCAACGTTTACTACGAGCCGTTGGTCGAGAGCATGCAGGAAGTGAAAGTGCAGAACAACAGCTTCTCGGCGGAGTTCGGCAACAACGGCGGCACCGTCGTAAACATGGTTCTGAAGAGCGGGACAAATTCCTTCCATGGCAGCGGCTGGTACTTCCTGCAGCGGCCGCAGATGGACGCCCGCGATTTTTTTAATCCCGAGCCCAACCCCAAACCAGACAGCCGGCGTGACCAGGGCGGTTTTTCCATCGGCGGCCCGATCCGGAAGAACCGGACCTTTTTCTTCGCCGATTATGAGAAAGTCCGCAGCATTTCTTCGTCCAGTTATGTCGCGTCGGTGCCAACCTTGGCGGAGCGAACCGGCGATTTCTCGGCGGCGGCGAATAATATCTACGACCCGACGCAAATTGACTGTTCGTCAGGGAACTGCATCAGGCCGCAGGTTGGATTTAATAGCAGCGGCCAGCCGATTGGTTCCCCGAATGTAATTCCACAAAACGAGATCGACCCCATCGGGCAGGGCGTCCTCAACCTCTATCCGAAACCCAACCTCCCGGGAGAATTCGATAACTACAATTTCAGCACGACAGCGACTTCACCGGATTACCAGTTTGACATCAAGGTGGACCACCAGATCAATGACAAGCAGCGCATTAACGCGCGCTACAGCCGGGGCTGGAGCAATTACACCACGGCGGAGACTCTGGGAGACGGCTTTGACAATGACGGAATCGCAAGCGGGCCGACAACGGCGCAGAACGGATCATTCGAATATTCCTGGACCGTCAACCCGCGGATTGTCTGGACCAACCACGTGGCTGTGGATCGCGTGCACGAAAAAGCGACATCCGGTATTCCTTCGATTTCCAGCTTCAATGCTTCCTTACCGAGCGGCGTTCAGGGATTGCCGGCCGTGTTCCAGCAGGCCAACGGGATCGATCAAATGCCAACGTTCGACATGGCGGGGGCGTCGCCGTGGACCGATCTTTTCGACCAGTGCTGCATCAATACCACCTTTGCCCACACCCTGTACAGTTATTCGTCGCAGTTGGTAGTTTCCAAGGGCTCGCACCTGATCAAGTTCGGCGGGGAGCAGAGACTTTTCTACAACAACTTCTTTCAGCCGCCGAATCCGACTGGCCTCTTTACCTTTACGGATTTTGTCACATCGCCGACTCCGAACAGCGACACCGACGCAAATGGGAATCCTACCGGCAATCCGTTCGCCAGCCTTCTTTTTGGCTACGCCGACAATATCAACGCCTCGACTTACCTTCAGGTCTATCCCTCGGTGGCCAACCGGTCGGCGGAGACGGGTTTCTATTTCCAGGATGACTGGAAAGTGAACTCGAAGTTCACACTCAATCTCGGTATACGCTACCAGTGGAGTACGCCCTATAACGAGCGCCACAACCGGATCGAATTCAGCGATTTCACAGCCGACACAGGCGTCAATCTCGATGTGAGCAGTGTCCAGGAGGCGCTGCAGCCGTATAACGTGAATTTCCCTGCTTCTGAGGAGTTGCTCGGCACTACCGTGTTCCCCACCTCGAGCACTAGGAGTGTACCGACGTACCGCAAAGACGTTGGCCCGAGGCTGGGTTTCGCCTATCAGCTCGATTCGAAGACGGTGGTGCGCGGTGGGGCAGGCGTGTATTTCGGAATGAGCCCGGCCACGAACTTCCAGTATCCCGGAACCGCCTTCCGCAAGACCGCTACCATGTTCTTCACCAATAACGATTTTGCGAATCAATCCGCGACCCTGGAAAATCCGTTCCCCGGCGGATTTACCGGCCCACAGAATAAGGAGTACGGCAGTCTGGCGAATTGGGGGTACGTCAACAACAACGATCTGGGCACGACGGCGGCGCGAGACGCCAACCTCTACCAATGGAATCTTGGCATCCAGCGGGAGCTGCCCAGCCAACTCGTGCTCGGAGTGGATTACTCCGCAAACCGGAGCACCCATCTGCCGTGGTCCGGCACGAACAACCGGGATTTCATTCCGTCGGCTCTGCTGGCGCAGATTTCAGCGGCCGTGCGTTCGAATTACGAGAGCCAGCCAGGCAATGGTCCTGGGAGTTGCGATGAAAACAGTTGCGTGAGTTACTTTCTTAGTAATACGCAGGTGGCCAACCCGTTCTACAACATGTTCAACGCCCCTTGTACCCCCACCCCCTCCGCCCCGTGCTTCAACGAGCCCGATTCGAACTACGGCCAGCCGACGCTCCCATTGGGAACGCTGCTGGATTCCTACCCACAATTCGCCGGAGACTTTGAAGGCCTGATGTTGGAGGAAGCCAGCTCCTGGTACAACGCGATGCAGATTCGTTTCCAGAAGCGTACTACGCACCACGTTAGCTTCGATGGCAGCTACACGGTGTCGAAGGAGACCGACGATTCCTCGGCGGGCAGGAACAATTGGGTGGGCGCGCTCTCTAACGGCACGGTGCAGCAACTGGACCGCCTGAATTTGGAGCACAGCATCGGCGCCAACGACACACCGCAGCGTCTGGCGGCTGCCCTCATCGTCGACATGCCGGTCGGCCGCAATCAATGGATTGGCGGCGATATGAATCGCGCGCTCGACGCAGTGGTGGGAGGCTGGTCGATCGCGACGATGATCACGGAACAATCGGGCCAACCCATGGCGATTGGCATGGCCACGGCGCGGCTGGCGAATGGCGGCCAGCGTCCCAATGTGGTGTGCCCGCAACTCAGGTCTGGGCTCAGCATGAATGATGTGGCCCTGAACTGGCAAAACAATAGCGCCACGATCGGCACTGGGCAACCACTGCCAGCTCCTTTCTTTAACTCCAGCTGCTTTGCCGACCCTGGCGACCAGAATCCTGGCAATGCTCCGCGCTACTTTTCCGGTCTGCGCGTCGACGGCATTCACAACGTGGATCTGAATCTTTACAAGTCGTTTGTGCCCAAGGAAGGGATGAAGCTGGACATACGAGCGGAGATATTCAACTTCTTCAATCACCCTCGCTTTGGGCAGCCGGCCTCGGGTGTGCCGGCTGCGGGTGTGGTCGATTCCGCTTTCGGGGCAATTTCCGGTGACGCGGGAGGGGAAACGCCCCGCTACTTCCAGTTTGGGTTGAGGTTCGAGTTCTGAGCGTTGTCGATTCACACATTGACCGAGGTTAAGCCATGACAAGCGGGCAGCGCGGTGTGAGGCTCATCGGATGGCTCATCATCCTGTTCACGGCAGTAATCGCCGCAGGCCAAACGCGGCTCGGCGTGCCATCCTACCAGGACCCGGGGTCGTCCCAATGGACCGCGTGGGCGGCGCCGGGCGCCAAAGCCGTCGGCATCATGATCGTCAACCTCGACAACGGCGACGATGAGGGTTACTACACCAGCGTAGACCGGGCGATCCGCGCCACCCGCAAGCAGGGCATCTTCGTGATCGGATATACATACACCGGCTACGGCGCGCGCGATCCGAAGATTATCCGGCGCAAGATCGATGCGGTGTACCGCAACTATCTGGTCGATGGCATCTTCTTCGATGAGGTGCCAACCGATTGCAACGCCAGCGACCAATTTTTTCCCACACAGTTCCAGTACTACGAGTCACTGACAAACTACGTGCGCGAAAAAGCTGGGGCGCGGATCACAGTGCTCAATCCGGGAACTTACAGTCCAAGCGACTGCTGGATGGGGATTACGAACATCCTGATGAACTGGGAAGACCAGGGCCTGGCGGCTTATCAACACTACTATGTCGATTATGCGTGGGTGCACAAGTACCCGCCCGACCGCTTTTGGCACATCGTCTATGGCATGAGCGCGGACCAACTCCCGGCGGCGCTGGAGCTGGCCAAGCAGCGCAACGCCGGTTGGGTTTACTTGACGCAGGAAACAGGGAATCCGTATGCCAGCCCAGCGCAATACTGGAAGGCGGAAACGGAGGCGGTGGAACAGCAGGAGGTGCAGGCCCCGTTCGCCAGCGCATGGCCGGACTCATTCGATGCCCAGGGCACTCGTATGCTTGGCCGCACCTCGATTCGTTGGAGCGGTGCGAACGCGGCGAATTGGCGGATATTTCTCGACACCGATCAGAATTCGAAGACCGGGTACACCGGCGGTGGCATTGCGGTTGGCGCGGAATACATGTTCGAAACCGAGGGCGGCGCGGCTAGTTTGTGGCAATACGTGGGCACAGGCACGGATTGGAACTGGACGGAAGTCGCCGCGAATGCCACGCTCGACGTCCTCGATCCCGGCGTTCAGGCCGCCAGCTTCGACACGGCGAGCCTCGGCGGCACGAAGGCTTTGAATTACCAGATTCGCGCCTTGAACGCCGCTGATCATCCGACGTATGACAGCTACGTCTTACCGCTTAGCCTGAACAACGCCGGGCTGGTGTTCGACATCACCAACCATCCGCAGTAATCGCGAAGCAACCATGAGAAAGAGTATGGCTGAGTTATGCAACGAAGATCATTCTTGAAAGCTGGCGGTGCGATCGCGGTAGCGGCAGGGCTTGGGAGCAAACCGCTTCTGGGACATGTTCCCACTCATAACTTCGACAAATACGACTTCGGTTCCGGGCCACCGGTGTCTGACCGGCTCTATCAGGGACCTTTTTCCGCCGACGATTATCCCAGTTGGAATGTGGCCATGGCTCTGACTCCCTCCGAGGAGATCGTGCCCAACTATGGAATGGGTCTCATCACCTACGTGTGCGATGAGGTGGGGCCAGGGAAGAAAGAGGGAGAGACGCTGGCTCAGTCCATCGAAAACCTGGCCAAGTTGCCGCTAGGGACGAAGCTCTATATCCGCGTGAATTGGAAAGACGTGCAGCAGCGGCCCGGAAAGCTCGACCTGTGCGAGCACTGGAAACTGACCTTCGATCTGGCACGGAAGTATCAGAAGCGGATCGGATTTCGCGTGATGGTGAGTAACCCCGACATTCCTGATCTCGCGCTACCCGACTTTTTGCGGCAGAAGGTTCCGATGGTGAAGCTGGGCGAATGGGAGGGTCGTGTGAGATATGAACCTCGCTATGACGATCCCGCATTTCAGTCCGCATTTCGGGAATTGGTGGACCTGCTGGCGGATGCCTACGACGGCCATCCCGACGTGGAGTACGTTGACACGATCATGTACGGATTCTGGGGCGAGGGACACACCTGGCCGCTGGAGTCGAATCCCTTTTCCGATTCCGTCACTGCGGAGAAAACCTTCGTGAGTATGTTCCAGCACCAGGCAGAGCGCTGGAGGAGAACGCCGCTGACCACTAACACGCAGCCGGACTTCAGCAAGGTGGGCAATTCTGAACTGCTCGAACGCACCGTAAGAAGTTGTAACTGGCTGCGGACCGATACGATTTTCATCGAAAACGAGCAGATCGAAGAACTGAGCAACCGCCCGCCTTGGACGGGAGTTACGGTGGAAGTCGGGATGTCGGATGGGTCGCCGCAAAGCCTAAGGATGGATGAGGGCGTGACCTATACCGACAACGTCATCCATCACGTGCAGGATGTGGGCACTTGCTATTTCTCGCTATGGAACTGGCACCACATCCAGGCCGATCGAATCCTCAACTACTATCACCAGTTTCCCGGCGCGATTGACGGACTGGCCCGCAAGATTGGCTACCGGGTTCGGCCCTCATGGGTGTGGAGTTATGAGGAAGCGGGTTATCCGGGCTTGATTATTGGCTTTGCGAATGACGGGATTGCTGGCGTCCCCGGCGTGTTGCGCGTTTCTTTGGCCAGCGAGGATGGGAAGGTGAGCGCGGAAGGAAGCCTTGACGCCGGCTACCCTCTTCCAGGAAAAGTCCGACAGGCGAAGTTCCCGTTGCCCAAGGGAACCAACTGGAAGGGACTGAGACTCCGAGCGGAAATCGAAGTCAAAGGGCAACACTATCCGGTGCGTTGGGCTTGCCGACAAGGTCTGAATGCGGATGGCAGTTTGACGCTGCGCCCGACGGCCGGTCTCGGCCAGAGCGACGAAACGGGTGGCGTGCCAGCAACTGGTTTCTAGCACGCGCGGTGAGCAGAACACGGATGGCGGAATTCGTGCGTGGCAGCAATGGACGTCGCAATCACCATACTTATGACGAGGACCAGGCATGAAACGAAAAACCTGTCTAGCCATGTTCTTCTTGATGCTGTTCGCCGTGATGTTGGCAGCTGCTCCCGACTCACCGGAACCGAATTGGACGAATTTTGTACGCATCGCGGCGTACGGACTGCAGGGCAACAACGCCGATCAGATCGTACGAAATGCGCAGGATAGCCACGTCTTCGGCATCGAGGTGGATAACGACATTCCGGGCCGCTACGAGAGCTTCTTGCATCCGGAGGAGAAACTCGCCGCGATTCGTGCCGTGGCCGAGCGTGCTCACAAAGCGGGAAACCGGGCATTCGTGTATATCGCGGGGTTGGAGTGCATCACGGCAAACGCCGACCGATCGCCGCATTCGGTGGTCAAGGACCATCCGGAGTGGTTGCAGCGCAAGATTACAGGAGAACCCGCGGTCTTTGGCGGTGGTGATGCCTTCTGGATTGTAAAAGGCGACGAGGATGTGTGGATCAGCCCCTACGCGGCGGAGTGGCGCAAGATTTACATGGAGCGGGTGCGGCAGATCGCCGCGACGGGAATTGACGGCATCTACGTCGATATCCCGTACTGGATGACGCACTTCGATGGCTGGGAAGACACCTGGGCCAGCTTTGATGACGGGACCGTGGCAGCGTTTCGCAAGCAGACTGGACTCGACGCGCGGCGCGACCTCAAGCTGGGCGATTTCTCGGATCCGAATTTTCGCCGGTGGGTCGATTTTCGAATCCAGTCGCTGACCGATTTTATGCGCGAAATCGATCAGACGGCGAAGGCTGTGAATCCGCAGATCAAGACGATCCCGGAGATTTACCCGGGCATCGAGGAAGAAGCGGTGCGCGTTGGAGCGGACGTGTACAGCCTGTACGCGGTGAACGATGCCATTGCGCACGAGTACGAATTTGGTGGCGGGGATCACATGGCGTCCTCGCGAACGCCGTTCGACTGGTTCCGTTACCAGATCGGCATACAGACATTCCGCGCATTCGCCGAGGGCAAGGCGACCTGGATCTTGAATTACTCGTGGGATGGCGATAAAAAGGTCAGCGCCTCTGAGCCGATGCGGAACCTCTTCATGTCAGAGGTCATGGCGGGAGCAAATGTTTGGGACGCTGCTACGCACGTTATGTCGGGCTCGAACGACATGGCCACGCGCAAGCAAGTGTTTGCATGGATTGCAGCGCACGAGAAGACGTTCTATCGTCCGCGGACGGCAATTGATCCCGTTGGAGTGTACTTCTCTCCGGCTACGCGCAACTACTTCACAAAAGAGTTTCTTAGTTCGTACCAGGGCACGCTGTTACTCCTGATGCAGAGCCACCGCGAGTATCAGATCGTGACGCCGAGGACGCTGGGTTCGTTCCGCGGGAAGACTTTGATTCTGCCGGATGTGCGGATCCTTTCAAAAGAGGAGACGGCTGCTTTGCGAAAATATGCCGGGAGCATTGGAAAGATTATCGCAACCGGCGCCTTGAGCGAAGAGTTGCTGGGGCAGACCAACGTGACGCACCTCGCGGATTCGCCAGGATCCCGCTACATCGCGCTGGCGGAAAGTCGCTTCGACGATTGCTCGCCGAATAGCGAAAAGAATTTTCTGGACGGCTTGGGTGGGGGCGAGATTCGAGTCAAAGCCTCGCCGATGGTTGCGGCGCACATCGCGTCCGTGGACGGCGCACTGCACGTGTTTTTCGCGAACTTCCAGGGCCTCCGCTCCAAAGAAAACGCGGTGCAGACTCCCGAGAAACACGCCGAGGTAACTGTGCCGGGCAAGGTGCGGGGGCACTTCCTGCCATTTCTCGGCGACGAAACCACGATCGCTGGCCGTTTCGAAAGTGGGAGCACGCATTTCGATCTGCCGGAGATCGACAAGGGGGCCGTGGTCTGGTTCGAGCCCGCCGGACCGAAAGACACGGGGGATCAAACTAAGCCGTGAACTCCGGCGACAGCTTACAGGATGTCGCAATCCGCAATCGCCTCTCGGGGAAAGGGGGTGTCTATGCCGTCTGCTCTGCGCATCCCTGGGTCATCGACGCGGCCATCCAGCAGGCCAAGGAAGACGATTCTATCCTGCACGTGGAGTCCACTTCGAGTCAGGTCAATCAACTGGGCGGTTACACCGGACAGACGCCTAGCCAGTTCGCAGATTTTGTCCACGCAGCGGCGCGACGATTGGGGCTCCCCAGAGAACGAATACGGTTGGGTGGGGATCATCTTGGCCCATTTCCGTGGAGGGCCGCGGCATCGGAGCGCGCCTTGAGAGAGGCTTGCGAACTGGTCCGCGCTTGTGTGCTGGCCGGGTACGGGAAAATTCATCTTGATGCGAGCATGGCGTGTGCCGATGACGCAAAGGTCCTTCCTGAACACATCGTTGCGCGACGGGCCGCCGTGCTTTGCGAAGCTGCTGAAGCCGCGCTGAAAGACTTGCCGCCCGGCGCCAACCTTCCTTTGTATGTCATCGGGACCGAAGTCCCCGCCCCGGGGGGTGAGTCGGCTGAGGGAGCGCCTCCTGCCGTAACCACGATCGAGAGTCTCCATCAGACTCTGCAGATCTTTGAAGCGGCCTTTGTGGAGAGAGGCCTGTCCGCTGCCTGGCAAAGAGTGATCGCTGTCGTGGTGCAGCCAGGAGTGGAGTTCGGGGACAACGTCGTGTTTGAATACGATCGCGGCAAGGCACGCGCACTATCGGCGGGATTGCCACAGAGTCCCGCGCTCGTATACGAAGCACACTCCACGGACTACCAGCCTCCCAGTGCTTTGGCGGGGATGGTGGAAGACCACTTTGCTATCCTGAAAGTGGGTCCTTGGTTGACCTTTGCGTTCCGGGAAGCGGTGTTCTCCTTGAGTGCGATCGAACGAGAGCTGCTTGCCGGGCGAAGAGGACTCAGATTGTCGCAGGTGCGAGAAGCGCTCGATCAGGCCATGATGAAGAATCCCTCGCATTGGCGGTCCTACTATCACGGCGATGAACCGGAGCTGCGCTTCTCGCGGGCCTACAGTTATAGCGACCGTTGCCGGTACTATTGGCACGAAACCGCGGTTCAGGAAGAGATCGAACGGCTAATCGAGAATCTCACAACGCACTCGGTCCCGTTGACGCTCATCAGCCAGTATCTGCCCCTGGAGTACGAGGCGATCAGGGCGGAACAAATCGAGAACGAGCCGGAGGCAATCATTCGCTATCACATTCAATTGGTCTTGCGTTCCTACACGGCAGCATGTGGAATGGGTAACAAGCTATGATGGTCAGGGCGCGGTCTTATCTGAGGAGCGACTAGAAACGGGACGACTAGAAACGCGACGGCCGCGCAGATCCGCCATGGGTTGATTACTGGGTCTTAAAACGCAAGTGTACTTGGAATGAGGGCAAAGATGCCGGCACTGGACGTATGCGTGGTCGGTGAAATCAATCTGGATCTGATCCTTTACGGCTTGCCCAAGGAATTGGTGCTGGATCGTGAGCTATTGGCGAGTGGTCTGTCGCTCACGCTGGGCAGTTCGTCCGCGATTTTTGCCCATAACCTGGCCATGCTCGGAACTAAGGTCGGTTTCATCTCTAAAACCGGCGGAGACCCGCTGGGGAGAATGGCAGTGGAACGGCTGGCGGCTTCTGGCGTTGATGTAAGCCGCGTAAAGCAGACAGCCGGGCGGACACCGACGGGAGTAACCGTTGCTTTGCCCTACTTACAGCACCGTTACATCCTCACATTTCCCGGCACTATGTTTGAGATGCAGTACTCCGACATCGACATGGAATACGTCCGGTCGGCGCGGCACCTGCACCTCTCGTCGTTTTTTCTGCACCGCGCGTTGCGCTCACGAATCCTGGATCTGTTCCGCCAAGCAAAAGCTGCGGGGTTGTCCACCTCACTCGATACCAATGACGACCCCGAGAACAAGTGGGATCGGGATTTGTTGGAAGTTCTCAAGTATGTGGACGTCTTTCTTCCGAACGACCGTGAGGCGAAGAAGATTGCGCACACCGACGATCTTTCCCAAGCCATTAACATGCTCGCGGGGCTGGCGAAGGTCGTAGTAGTGAAGCGTGGTGCTGCGGCTGCTATCTGCCGGTCCGGACCGGAGCAGTCGAGCCTGATGCCTCCAACCGTGAAGACCGTAGACGACGTTGGGGCCGGAGATAGCTTCGATGCGGGATTCATCCACCAGCTATTGCGGAAAGCGAAGCTCGACGATTGCCTGGCATTTGCCAACTTGGCGGGAGCGTACTCAACCACCAAGGAAGGTGGCACCGAAGCGTTTCGCGATCGCAACGCACTCGCCAATTTCATGCGCCAGCAGTGGAACGCGGCTGGCCGGGGCGCATTGCCCTTGAAGGGGTAATGGGCTTTGTCTGGGGCAAGCGGCCCGGGCAATCGGCACTTCGATCCGTAGCAACCCAACCCGGGTTGGTGCTCCGTCTCGACCGAACTACCACTCTCCTTGCGTGCCTCCCGTCTTTCATCCCGGTGAGCATGGACTTTGAGTATCACGTGTGAAATGATTCCGGCGTCGAATCGCAAATCGAAACGCAGGCTGTCTCAGCCGAAGAGGTCCTCATGCGTTTGAGCAACGTCTTTGAATATTGTGCCGGTGTCATCATCCTCTTTATTGCTTCATTGAGTATGGCTGCTACGCCCCTGACTCTTACTAACTTGCGCTGCGAGTACAAATCCAACCCCCTCGGGATTGACGTTCCACAACCTCGCCTGAGTTGGGAGATCGTCTCCTCGGAACGAGGAACGGCGCAGACTGCCTACCAAATCCGCGTGGCAAATTCCGCCGCGAATTTGACAAAGAACCGGTTGCTGTGGGATTCGAGCAAGCAAACCTCGGATGCTTCCATTCAAGTTGTCTATCGGGGGCCGGAGTTGCAAACCGGCCAGCGCTATTACTGGCAGGTCCAGGTCTGGGACAATCAGGGCCGTACCTCGGCGTGGAGCGAGCCGGCTTATTGGGAAATGGGATTACTCCAAGCCTCCGACTGGAAGGCCCGTTGGATCACTCCCAATCTGCAGGAAGATCCGGCGAAATCCAACCGTGCGCCGGTGCTGCGCCGCGTCTTTGAAGCGAAGAAAAATGTCGCCAGCGCCCGGCTCTACGCCTCCGCGATGGGGTTATATCAGTTGGAACTGAACGGCAAGCGGGTTGGCGACCAGTACTTCACGCCGGGATGGACCGCCTATGATTTTCGTTATCAGTACCAGACCTACGATGTCACCGCGCAGTTGAAACCGGGGAAGAACTGCGTCGGCGCCCTACTTGGTGACGGCTGGTTCCGGGGAAACATGGCGTGGGGACACAACCGCAATTCCTACGGAACGAAGTTGGCGTTGCTGGCGCAGCTGGTCATTACATATAAGGATGGCAAGCAGGATGTCATCGGCACTGACGAGAACTGGAAGGCGACGACCGGCCCCATTCTGACGTCCGATATTTACAACGGCGAGACTTACGACGCGCGTTTGGAGCGCGCTGGATGGAGCGACGCTGCTTACAACGACAAGGATTGGAAGGACGTAAGTCTGCTCGACTCGCCCAAGGCAAAGTTAGTGGCTCCCGCTGGGCCGCCGGTGCTGGCGATTGAGGAAGTCAAACCGATAAAAGTGATCAAGACTCCAAACGGCGATACCGTGCTCGATATGGGACAGAACATGGTGGGCTGGGTGCGATTTCGACTGACAGCGCCTGCCGGCACCACGATCACGCTGCGTCATGCCGAGGTTCTCGACAGCAAAGGTAATCTCTACACGGAGAATCTCCGGGCGGCACAAGAGACCAATCGCTACACCGCAAAAGGCCAAGGCGTCGAGACCTTCGAACCACACTTTACGTTTCAGGGCTTCCGCTATGTAGCCGTCGACGGATGGCCCGGAGAACTTCCTCTCGATGCCTTCACCGGGGTTGTTGCCCATTCGGCGATCGACCCTACCGGCACCTTCGAAACTTCGAATGTCCTGCTGAACAAGTTGCAGCACAACATCGTCTGGGGGCAGAAAGGAAACTTCGTCGACGTTCCGACGGATTGCCCGCAGCGCGATGAGCGGCTGGGCTGGACCGGAGATGCTGAAGTGTTTTCAATGACGGCATGTTTCAATCACGACTCCGCCGCCTTCTACACCAAGTGGCTGAAGGACGTTGCTCTTGATCAGCAAGATGACGGCGCTGTGCCGCATGTGATTCCGAATATTCTTTCTCACAAGACGCGCAAGGGTGAGTCCGCCTCGGCCGGCTGGGCCGATATAGCGACAGTGCTGCCCTGGACGCTTTATCTCTCCTATGGCGACCGGCGCATTTTGGAGGAACAGTATCCCAGCATGAAGGCCTGGGTGGAATACATGCGGCGCGAAGCGGGCGACCGATTCATCTGGAGTAGTGGATTTAGCTTCGGCGACTGGCTCGCTTTCGCCACAACGGAATCGGATTATCCTGGAGCCACTACCGACAAGGACCTAATTCAGACTGCTTATTTTGCCCGCTCCACCGACTTACTGAGAGCGACGGCCGAAGTTCTCGGAAAAAAGGAAGACGCCGCTTTCTATACTGGGCTGCTCGATCACATACGGGCTGCCTTCCAAAAGGAGTTCGTCACTCCGAATGGGCGGCTTTCCTCGAACACCCAGACCGCATATTCGCTTGCCTTGGCTTTCGATCTCTTGCCGGAATCGCAGCGCAAGGAGGCAGCCGAACGTTTAGCCGAGGATGTCCGCGCGTTCAAGCACATCACGACGGGTTTTCTGGGCACGCCCCTGATCTGCCAGGTGCTGAGCGACTACGGATATTTCGACGAAGCTTATTTGCTGCTGAACCGTACAGAGTATCCCTCATGGCTCTACCCGGTCACGAAGGACGCCACCACCATCTGGGAGCGATGGGATGGCATCAAGCCGGATGGATCTTTCCAGGACAGCGGAATGAATTCGTTCAATCACTACGCCTACGGTGCAATTGGCGAGTGGATGTATAGCGTGATCGCGGGCATCGAGATCGACCCCAAGCAACCGGGCTACAAACACATCCTGATCCAGCCGCATCCCGGAGGGGGATTGAGCATGGCGAAAGCTTCGGTGCACAGCATGTACGGCAAAGTCGCTTCGTCATGGGAACTGAAAGACGGGAAGATGACGCTGCGGGTCGAGGTTCCCGCGAACACGACCGCCACCGTACGCCTGCCCAAAGCCAAGCTGGAGCAGGTGACTGAGAGCGAGAAAACTCTGCAGTCGAGTCCGGGGATTTCGGGCGCGCGGCAAAGCGACGATGCCGTGTTCGCGGAAGCTGGCTCCGGGAACTATGTTTTCGCTTTCAGTTACCCGAACTCCGCACCGTAACTTAGCCAATCGCACTTTGAGTTATCACGGCACAATCGGGAGAACCAGAGCCGAAGGTCGGGATTTGTCGTGGTAAATAACGTTGGTCGCTTTCACCCCGTGCGTTCCACGCGACTGATCCTCACCCGTATTGAAGTTTCGATCGAATCGCGGAAAATTGCTGCTGGAAACCTCAAGCCGCAGTACGTGTCCGGGCAGGAAAACATTGCTCGTCGCCCAAAGGTCCACATTGATGTGATAGATCTCCCGGGGATTTCCAAATTCCGGTTTCTCCTGCGAATTGCGGTAACGCAGGCGCAGAATACCTTCCGTTAAATTCTGGGCGAAACCGTTCGGCCAGACGTCCACCAGCTTCCCGGTAAAATCCGTGTCAACCGCGGAACTGCTGACATACAAGTCGAGCGAGATTGGACCCGTGACTTCGGTGTTCTGGGTAAATGCTGGCGTAGAGAATACGAGCACATCGCCGCGCGCTTCGGCAGGCCGCTGGTCCTCGGGACCGATCCCCGTCGGCAGTGGATCGCAACAAAGAGGTCCGCCAATCGTGGGGACGGCGTCATTTGGATCGTAGACGTATTGGTCGGGTTTCTCCTCGGCCGGCGCGGTTGTGCTCAGCGTGCCGCCTCCTTCAAGACCGTTCGCGGGCTTGGCCGAGTGCAGGTAATACCGCGTCGACTTTGCGCGCGGCAGCGGCCAGTCATCTTCTTCGCGCCAGTCGTTCTTGCCCATGACGAAGATTTTTACGGGCTTCTCGTGGTCCGATGCACTCCCTGTTCCCTTCAGGAGACTGTCGTACCAGCGCAGCATCGCTTCATCCAGATCGAACGGCAACTTATTTCCAAAATCGACGCCGCCAACTTTTCCCTCACTCCATCCACCGGCATGGCCCCCAACGTAGATCATCAGCCGCTGGCCGCGCCGCGCGGCTTCCGTGCCGGCCTCGTTCTTGAGGCGCGAATAATTCCTTAGCGTTCCGCCCAGAAAAATGTCGTACCACGCGCCCAGGCTGAATACTGGAACTTGAATGTTCGCGTAGCGATCTTCAATCGACCACCGTTTCCAATAGTCGTCGTAGTCGGGATGCGCTAACCAGTCGGTGAAATACGGTGCCAGTCCTGCAGCCGACGGTGTCTCGATCACGGGATACGAACGCAGCGGCAGGGTTTGTGTCCAACCCACCGCGTCGCTGCCTGAATCTACGCGGCGATGCATGGTGTCTTCCGCCAGAATCGTCGTCCACGACTCGTTGAAATATTGTTCGAACGCGCCACCCTGGTAAGTCCATCCGTCGTGATAGTTGGACGCCGTAAAGTTGGGACAGATTCCGGCCAGATGAGGCGGCTGGGCAATGGCCGCCAGATACTGCGTCGCGCCGACGTAAGAACCGCCGAACATTCCGACCTTTCCATTGGAATAGGCGAGCGCAGCCGCCCATTCAACCGTGTCGTAGCCGTCCTGAGATTCGTTCTTGAACGGATACCAATCACCCTCCGAGGCATATCTTCCTCGGACGTCCTGCGTGACCACTACATAGCCGCGTGCCGCAGCCCTCAGGCAAAAGTCTGCCGATCCGTTTCTGTCATAGGGCGTGCGTGTCAACAGCACTGGAAACTTGCCATCCGCCTTGGGGCGGCAGATATCTGCGCGCAACGTGACGCCGTCGCGCATCTTCGCGGGCACTCCTCGCTCGACGGTCACTTCGTAACTATCTCTATCCGCCGCCCTGACTCCGGCCGGTGCGAGGACCATGAGGACGACGACGAAACAACAAGCTAGTAGCGCACGGGAATGCATCCGCACTCGCATTGCTCGCGCGGCACACGTCGCTCTCTTCATTCATTCCGCCTTTGTTCGGTTGCTGGATTCGCTTGCCGATTCGCAGACTAGGCCATTGCAATCTCACTGTCAAGGCAAGTCCGCCGCGTTGAGACTCGCGACACGAGGAGCGCGTGTATGCTGGTGGTCAGGTTGCATCGCCGCTACTGCAACGCCGTTCGCCGATGCGAAGCAAGAAGGTGGAGTCGGAGTCATGCTGATCCATCAAGACCGTCTGTTCCCCGCCGAACCCGGTGCACGAAAGATCGCCCGGACGCTCTATGAGCAGGTTCGGACGTTGCCTATCATTAGTCCGCACGGACATACGCAAGCGGCATGGTTCGCCAGCAACGAGCCTTTCCCCGATCCGGCAAAGCTTTTCGTCCAGCCCGACCACTACATCTATCGCATGCTCTACAGCCAGGGTGTCTCGCTTGAAGAACTCGAACTGGGGCAGCCGGAGCTGAAGGATGCGCGAAGAGTCTGGCGCATTTTCGCCAGTCATTATTATCTGTTTCGCGGAACGCCGACGCGAATGTGGCTGGACTTTGCCTTCCAGGAACTTTTCGGGCTGGAAGAGCGGCTGTCGGAAAAGACCGCCGATCTGTACTTCGACACGATTTCAGAAAAGCTTCGGACGCCGGAGTTCCTGCCACGCGCTCTTTACGAGCGTTTTAATTTGGAAGTGCTGGCGACGACCGATTCTCCGCTCGATTCACTGGCCGATCACAAGGCCATACGGGAATCGAACTGGAAGGCAAGGATTCTGCCGACCTTTCGGCCCGACCCGGTGGTCGATCCGGAGTTTGCGGGATTTGGCGAAAATATTGCGCAGCTCGGCGAGAAGACCGGGGAAGATACGTCGAGGTGGGCGAACTACCTGAACGCGCTGCGCAAGACGCGCGACCGCTTCCGCGAGATCGGCTGTACGGCAACCGACCACGGGCATCCTACCGCACGAACGGCAAGTCTTTCCGCGGCAGAGGCTGCGGAACTTTTTCATCGAGTGCTTGCCGGTGATGCTGATGCCCAGCAGCAGGAACTATTCCGCGCGCAGATGCTGACCGAAATGGCGCGAATGAGCCTCGAAGACGGGCTGGTCATGCAGATTCACCCGGGCAGCGCGCGCAACCACAATCGCAAGCTCTTTGAGCGCTACGGCCGCGACGTGGGTGCGGACATTCCGATGCCGACGAATTACGTGGACGCGCTGCGCCCGCTGCTCGATCAGTTTGGCAATGAGCGCGAGCTGACGATCATTCTCTTCACGCTGGATGAATCGACCTACAGCCGGGAACTGGCTCCGCTGGCCGGGCATTATCCGTGCCTGCGGCTGGGGCCGCCGTGGTGGTTTCACGACAGTCCGGAAGGAATGATGCGTTTCCGCGAACGCGTGACGGAGACGGCGGGCTTCTACAATACGGTAGGGTTCAACGACGATACCCGTGCCTTCCTTTCCATTCCGGCGCGGCACGATGTGGCGCGGCGCGTGGATTGCGCCTTCCTGGCGAAGCTTGTCGCCGAGCACCGGCTGGAGGAAGAAGAGGCTGTGGAAGTGGCCCACGACCTCGCCTACGGGTTGGTGAAAGAGGCATATAAGTTGTAACGAACGCGAAAATGGCAGATCGAGCAGAGATCGATAACCGAATGGAAAGTGACGCATCTCCCGGCTCATCTTCTCCCGGCTCGTCTTCCGGCGCACGGCTCGGACGGGTGCGCTGGACGATTTGCGCCATGCTGTTCGTTGCTACGTCGATCAACTACATGGATCGCCAGGTAATCGCGATCCTCAAGCCCACCCTCCAGCAGAGCATTGGCTTGACGGAGGTGAGTTATGGCTACATTGTCGATGCCTTTCAGATCGCCTACGCGCTGGGCCTTCTGGCCGCCGGGCGGCTGATCGACAAACTCGGAACCCGCATCGGCTACATTTTGATGATGGCCGTCTGGAGCCTTTCCGCAATGGGCCACGCGCTGGCCAGCACGGCAATGGAGTTCGGTTTTGCGCGGTTCTTCCTCGGGCTCGGCGAATCCGGAAACTTTCCGGCGGCGATCAAAACCGTGGCCGAGTGGTTCCCGCAGAATGAACGCTCACTGGCTACGGGCATTTTCAACTCCGGAGCAAATGTCGGAGCCATTCTTGCTCCGGCGATCGTGCCTTGGGTGACTCTGCGCTATGGTTGGCACGCGGCTTTTCTGACGACTGGTTTCTTCAGCGCTCTCTGGATCGTGTGGTGGCTCCGCAATTATCGCAAGCCCGCCGAACACCCTACGCTTACCAGTGCTGAGCTGCGGCACATTTACCAGGAAGCGGCGATGGAGATGGGGCCGTCTCCCATCGTGCCCTGGCGCCGGTTGCTGGGCTGTCGCCAAACTTGGGCGTTTTCGACCGCGAAGTTCCTTACCGATCCGATCTGGTGGTTCTATTTGTTCTGGCTGCCGTCTTACTTCAGTTCGAGATTCAATCTGAATCTTTCGCATCTTGGGCTGCCGCTCATTATTGTTTATAACGTCTCGGCCATTGGGAGCATAGGGGGAGGCTGGCTGCCCGCGCCCTTTCGTCGGCTGGGACTCTCGTCCAACTATGCGCGGCTGGCGGCCATGCTCTTCTGCGCTTGCCTGGTCGTTCCCATCTTTACCGCTCCGATCCTCAAGTCGGAGTGGGCCGCCATCGCGCTGCTCAGCTTGGCGGCGGGTGCGCACCAGGGATGGTCGGCCAATTTGTTCACCACACCGTCGGACATGTTTCCGCGCAGTGCGGTGGGCGCGGTCGTTGGCATCGGCGGCATGGCAGGATCGGTCGGCGGCGCAATTTTCGCGTTCTTTGCCGGCCACATTCTGCAACTGACGCATAGCTATGCCAGTCTTTTCGGCGTCGCCGCGAGCGCGTATGTACTGGCGCTGCTCGTTTTGTACCTGCTTGCTCCCGGACTGAAGAAAGTGGAATTCACCGCATGAGCCTCTACTGCGCCACGGGCAGTGTCGAAGCCGATTTGTTTCCGCAGTTGAAAGATCTGCTGGCGGAAAGCCTGGCGAAACTCGGCCAACGAAATCGCGTGCTCGCCGTGCCGCCTGATCTGAGCCGCCTGCATTCGCGCGCCGGTGAGCTGACCCGCTATGCGTGGGAATATTACGGCGATCGCCTCAAGGCGGTTCTGCCGGCGCTTGGCACACACACCGCCATGCAGCCCGACCAGATCGCACGCATGTTCGGAGCCATGCCGCAAAAGCTCTTCCGCGTCCACAACTGGCGAACCGATGTCGAGACCCTCGGCGAAGTTCCGGCGGAGTTCATTCATGAGCAATCGGAAGGCAAACTGAACTATGCGTGGCCGGCACAGGTGAACCGGTTCATTGCGCGTGGCGGCTTCGATCTCATCCTCTCCATCGGCCAGGTCGTGCCCCATGAAGTCAGTGGCATGGCCAATTACAACAAGAACATTCTTGTCGGCACTGGCGGCCGCGACGGGATCAACCGCAGCCATTACCTCGGCGCGGTTTACGGCATGGAGCGCATCATGGGCCGCGCTGAAAACCCGGTGCGCAATGTTCTCAATTACGCGTCCGATCATTTCCTGCGAAACCTGCCTATCGTTTACGCGCTTACTGTTGTCGGGCGCATGGCGGACGATCGCACCGAGGATGCAGCGGACGAACGGCTGGCCGTGCGCGGCCTTTTCATCGGCGATGACGTCGAGTGCTTTCACCGCGCTGCCGAACTGAGTCTGAAGGTGAACATCGAGACGCTGGACGCGCCGATCCAGAAGGCCGTCGTTTATCTCGATCCGCATGAGTTTCACAGCACATGGCTAGGCAACAAGGCTATCTACCGTACACGCATGGCACTGGCCGACGGCGCCGAGTTGATCATCCTTGCGCCGGGCGTCAAGGAATTTGGCGAAGACGCGGCCATCGACCTGCTGATCCGCAAGTACGGCTATCGCGGAACTCCGGCGACGCTCGAAGCGGTGAGTGCTAATGCGGATCTCGCCGGCGATCTGAGCGCCGCCGCGCATCTTATTCACGGATCTTCCGAAGGACGCTTCACGATTCGGTGGTGCCCCGGACATCTCAGCGAGGAAGAAGTTGAAGGCGTTGGCTTCGAGTATGGCGATTTGAAAACCATGCTCGCGCGCTACGACCCGCGGAAGCTCCGTCATGGCTACAATCGAATTGATGACGACAACGACGGCGAAGAGATCTTTTTCATCGCAAATCCAGGGTTAGGGCTGTGGGCCTGCCGCGGCAAATTGTGAAAGGAGTGAACGACCGATGGGGGGTGGGTTGAATATTCGCACGAATGCTGAGTTGGATTTTCTATCGTTGGGAGCGCTGGTGCACCGGCTTGATCCGGGGATCATCCCCTTTCGCAAAGCGACGGAGTGCAAGATTCACGTCAGCGGCGGCGAGTTCAATGTGGCTGCCAACCTTTCGGATTGTTTTGGCCTGAAGACAGGAATCGCCTCGGCTATGTCCGACTATCCGATCGGCGACCTGATTGCCGAGCGGGTCCGCGCGATGGGCGTGAAGCCGTTCTATAAGCACTTCAAACACGATGGCGTTACCGGCCCCAATATGGCCGCCGTGTATAGCGACCGTGGGTTTGGTCTGCGCGCTCCGGTGGTTTTTTACAATCGGGCGAATGAGGCTGCGGCGCGACTGAAGCCGGGGGATTTCGACTGGAAGGCGATCTTTGCGGGAGGCGTCCGCTGGGTGCATAGCGGAGGGATTTTTGCGGCGCTTTCGCCGACGACGGCCGAGTTGGCTGCGGAGATGATGAAAGAAGCCAAAGCGGCGGGCGCAATCACGTCGTTCGATCTCAACTTCCGCGAAAAGCTGTGGAGGATTTCCGGCGGCAACGAGCGCGCCGTGGAGATCATCGGCCGGATCGTGAAGAACGTCGATGTGCTGCTGGGTAACGAAGAGGATCTGCAAAAGGGGCTGGGCATACCGGGGCCGGAAATCGCGGCCAAGTCGAAACTCGACCCCAGCGTCTTCTTCGGTATGATCGGCAAGGTGCTGGAGAAGCATCCTCAAGTGAAAGTGGTCGCCACCACGCTGCGCGAGGTGCACTCGACCAACCGCCACAGCTGGAGCGCGGTTGCCTGGATCGACGGCAAGACTTTCACAGCGCCTATGGCAGAGTTGGAGGTGGCGGATCGAGTGGGAGGCGGGGATGGTTTTGCGTCCGGCTTCATCTATGGCCTGCTGACCGGTGAAGCGCCCGCGGAAGCCATCAAGCTAGGATGGGCGCACGGCGCGTTGTTGACGACCTTTCCCGGCGATACAACCATGGCGACGGTGGATCAGGTGCGAGCCCTCGCCAAAGGCGGATCGGCGCGCATCGAGCGGTAGGGTTCACCACCCTTGCACGGCTGCGCGAAGCAGGTCTGATCGCAAGCGGAGCGGGGAAACAATAACAATGACGACCAATATATTTAGCCTTGCCGGCAAAGCCGCCGTTGTGATCGGCGGCACCTCCGGAATCGGGCGTGCCCTGAGCCTTGGCCTCGCCGATGCTGGAGCCGATGTCATCGCCTCGGCGCGCCGTCCGGAACTCGTCGAAGAAACAGCCGCCGAGATCGAACGGCGCGGACGCCAGACACTGCGACTCTCGTCGGATCTGCGCAGCCGCGCTTCGCTCGAACGACTGCTGGCGGCGTCACTCCAACGCTTCGGCAAGGTCGACATCCTTGTTAACTGTGCCGCGAAAACGAAGCGCACGCCCACACTCACCATGCCGGAAGAAGAATGGGCCGACATCCTGGACACGAACCTCACCGGCACGCTGCGCGCTTGCCAGATCTTCGGCAAGCACATGCTGGATCGTGGCTATGGCCGCATTGTCAACATCGCCTCGCTCAACAGTTATGTTGCCTTCCACGAAGTTGCCGCCTACGCGGCCAGCAAGGCAGGCGTTGCGTCCCTGACGCGCTCGCTTTCCGTGGAGTGGTCGAAGCGAGGCGTTACGGTGAACGCCATTGTGCCCGGTGTCTTCCGCACGCCCATGAATACAGAGCTGCTCGACAACACACCGCGCGGCCAGGAGTTGCTGATACGGACGCCAATGGGCCGTTTCGGCAAGACCGAAGAGCTCGTCGGAGCTGCGGTCTACCTTGCCTCCGATGCCTCTTCCTTCGTTACCGGGCAGACCCTGGTCGTCGACGGAGGCTTTCTGTCCAGCGGCGTCAACCAGTAGCCGCTCTGGAAAACGGAGGCGTGCTAGGAGTCGGCGGGGTGTTCGTCCGCCAGCCAGTGAATCAACGCAGCACGAAGCCGGTCCAGGGGCACTGGTTCGGCTTCATGCCACAGCGTAAACTCCGGCGGAGCGATAACATACGCCTCCGACAGATTCTCGGCGATGCAGAGGCAGATCGTGTTACGCCTATACTCGTCATAACGACTGGCGGCCAGCCACACATACAATGCAAGTTCCTGCGCGTCCAAGGCGCTGCCCGGCAAATCGTCGACGGCAGGAAGAGGGTTCACCTCGTCCGGGTTCTCGAACACGGCCACGCTGGTGAAAGGCTTAGGCTTGCTGCGCACCCCGAACTGCGCCATCAGAAATGAAGGCCGCGCGCGACGAAACGCTTCCGAGGCGCTCCACTCCACGAAGGAATTTCCGTAGATTAACGCTCCGTTGCCGCTGAGATAGAGCGACCGCAGGAACTCGCGAATCACCGGTACTGAGGCCACCTCCGCAGGACACCACGGTGTTACATCGGCCTTGCGCAGATGATCGAACATGGCGTCGGCGTCGGCCAAGTCTTTGCGGATAGTGTTCACTTCGCGCGAAAAATTCTGGCGAAAGGTGGCGAGCCGCTCATGGCTGAGCAGAGTGGCGGATGGAGCGCCCGTGCCGGAGGGTTCCTGGTTCAGCGCACAGTCCACTAGACCGGTTCCCGCGTCCACGATCCACGCGTCGGCGGGGGAAGGGTCAGACCGCCGCGACACAACTTCCAGGAGGCGTCCACCGTCACTGGCGCTGAGAAGCGCTTCGGCGGGAGTGCGAGACTCGCCGGACGATGCGGACACCGCGAGATCGAGTCGCACCGGACGGCCGGTCCCGCGCCATCCTTGCCAGACCTTTGAACGATCGAGTGGGAGACGGCTGGGCATCGCCAGCAGAATAAGTCGATTGCCCCCGGTGTCGCCGGGCTTCTCTTTCTCGGCATGTTGAGCGGCCGCGTCGAAAACCTTCTGCACCGCTTTGCGCCAGTCCTGATAGTAGGGCGAGCGGGCGAGCAGCGAGGCATTCAGAATGGTCTGTTCATCGGTGGAGAACTGCCAGCCGCGCACCCCCATCTTCTCCTCGAGTTGAATGACCTCGCGAAAAAGCGACGCAAGCTGCTCGTCGTTCAAACTGGCCAAATACAGCAATAAGTGCAGAATCGACCGGCGTTCATAGGGAAACAGGTAGTCCCAGTCGCGGAGTTGCTGGCGGGTAAAGGGTAGGAAGGTGATGGGCAGACGCTTCAGTAAGCCCTTGTTCAAGGCATCCTGAAGCGGCTCCGGCAGCTTTTCCTGGACCTGGGTGGACACTCACCAACCTCTTCTTATATTGCTTGTTACTGCGCCGAGTAAGTTCGCGACGCAGATAGAAACGAGTTACATTAGACGCGTATCTCCCTCAGGCGCGCGCCCTGCGATTCCATGGGCGGACAGCCTAGCAGGTCCGCGAGCGTGGCGCAGAGATCTACGTGCCGGATGGGCCGTTCAACGATCTGAGGCTTATCCACCGCCGCGCCCAACGCCATCATCCAGGTGGACCGGGTTGAGTCGGTGTCGCCGCGATGGTTGAAGAAGCCGTTGGTCGTCGATCCATCCGGATCGCGCCCAAACTCTGGCAGAACGACCATGGTAGTCTTACCCTTGTATTCGGCGTTCGCTTCTATCTCCTGCCATAACTGATAGGCAAGACGATCTCCGGTGCGAATGCCCCCGACGTGGAGCGCGTAGGAACCGAAGTGCGCCACTTCCACGTCCGAAAAAATGACCACTAGCAGGCGCGGTGAGAATTTTCGCATGACCTCGCGGCTGACCAGGAACGTAAGTTCGTCGCCCGAAGTCGGGCCGCCATCGCGCACGAAAGTGGTGATGGCCTCTTCAATGATGCCGCGCACCCGCGGATCTAGACGATCGGCCGCATCGAAGACGGTCCATCCCAAGCCTTCGTAGTTGCCCGCTTCCAGCATATTTTCCAGCTCAGTCTCGATTTTTGCGCGATCCGCCATATTGCGGCTGCGCCCCGCGTGCAGAGCATTGGCGACGGCCGCTACCATGAGTTGCTTCGGGAATACGACGTTCGCGCCGTAGACCGGCCCATAATCCGAGGCCGAACTGGCGCCGATCAGGCTGGTGAGCGCTTTGTTGCTGGCTACAACCCAAGTGTCACTCTGCGCCGCGCCCAGCCGCTTGCGAAAATGTTCGAACAGAGTTGGCGTGGTGGGCGCGATTTTCCCCCAGTCATCCACGCGTTGCCAGTTGCCCGTGAGGATGCTGGAGATGGCGTTGAAATGGGCGGTCACACCTTCATTGCGGGCGTTCGGATAGAACAAGGATTGGGGAAGCAGGTCGCGCGACAGGTGCGGAATGTTTTCCAATCCCTCTGGCGAAAACGTCTCGGAGTGGCGCACACCGCCAAAAATGACGATAACCGCGCGCTGCCCGGAGCCGCCGGCCCCGTGCTGGCCTCCGCCAGCTAAGGACGACTTAGGCAGATTAAGGCCGACGAGCAAGGCCGCGGCAGCGCGCAAAAAGTCCCGCCTGGATCTGTCTACTGCCGCTGCGCAATCACCGGGGATGACGCGCGAGACAAAATCTGGTGATGGCTCCATTGGCTGCGTACGCTCCGCGCTGACCAAGTCTAACTCAGCCGCCTTCTCCGCGTCACGCTAGTGTCAACATTTGAATTGCGCCGCGCGCGCGAGTAAGATTCGGCGTGCCGCAGCGCGTATGGCGTTGCGGCGGAAAGGTGATGTGATGAGGGTACAGCCCATTCTTTTGCTGTCGCTACTTGTGTCCGCGATTATCCTGACCGTAAATGCCGCTGCGCAATCGAGCTACGACTTGCGCTCGCCCGATGGTCGAATCGAAATCAGAATTCGCACCGCCAACCACGTTCGCTACGACGTCCTGCTGAAAGGCCGCGCGCTGCTCGAAAACTGCACTCTCTCGCTCGACGTAGAGCACAAGAAACTGGGCGAGGATCCGAAGGTCGTCGACGCCAAGCAGAGCTCTTACGATCAGATCGTCGAGCCGATTGTCCGGCAGAAATTTGCCAAGATTCGCGATCACTACAATGAATTGCGCCTCACCATTGAAGGCGGATACGCGGTCGTCTTCCGCGCGTACAACGAAGGCGCGGCCTACCGCCTGGAAACCTCTCTGCCGGAGAAGCAGGTGAAAGTCTACGGCGAAGAAGCCAGCTTCAACTTTCCCGCCAACTTCATTGTTTATTATCCGCAGGAAGACAGTCTCTTCTCGCACAATGAACGGAAATATCTTCCGCAACATCTGAGTGAAATCGCTCCCCAGTTTATCGCTTCGCTGCCGGCAGTCGTCGATGTGTTACAGGGCGCCAAGGTCGCAATCGCGGAGTCGGACCTGGAGGATTACCCGGGCTTGTACTTGCGGGGGACGGGTGGAAACGGCATTGCCGCAACTTTCCCTCCCTATCCGCTGGAAGAGAAGCTGGAGGGCGATCGCGACTTCCGGGTGGTGAAGAGCGCGGATTACATCGCGATAACGTCAGGCACGCGCGCGTTTCCATGGCGTGTGATCGGTGTTGCCGAGAAAGATGGCGACCTGCTTACCAACCAGATCGTCTATCTACTGGAGAAGCCGTCGCAACTGCAGGACACTTCCTGGATTAAGCCCGGCAAGGTTGCCTGGGATTGGTGGAACGCAAACAACATCTACGGAGTTGACTTCAAAGCCGGTATCAACACCCAGACTTACAAGTATTACATTGACTTCGCGTCTAAGTACGGGATTCCCTACATTATTCTCGACGAGGGCTGGTACAAGCTGGGCAATGCGCTGGAAGTGGTTCCCGACATGAACATCCCGGAGCTGACCGCTTACGGGAAGCAGAAAAATGTTGGAGTTATCTTGTGGCTGGTTTGGAAAACGCTGGACGATCAACTTATCCCCGCTCTCGATCAGTACGAAAAGTGGGGCATCAAGGGCATCAAGGTCGATTTCATGCAGCGCAACGATCAGCTACTGGTTAATTACTATTACAAGGTCAGCCGCGAAGCCGCGAAACGCAAGATGCTGGTGGATTTCCACGGCGCACAAAAGCCCGCTAGCATGACTCGCACCTGGCCCAATTTGATCAGCACGGAAGGTGTGCGCGGGATGGAATGGAGCAAGTGGAGCGCCGATTCCGAACCGAAACACAACGTGACTCTTCCCTTCACGCGAATGTTTCTGGGGCCCATGGACTACACTCCGGGCGCGATGCGCAATGCCACGAAGCTGAACTTTGCGCCCATCTTCGGCCAGCCCATGGCCCTGGGCACGCGCTGCCAACAGCTCGCCATGTACGTGGTGTATGAGAGCCCGCTGCAGATGCTCTCCGACAGCCCGTCAAACTATATGCGCGAGCCGGAGATTATGGATTTTCTAGCTCCGGTGCCAACCGAATGGGACGAAACGAAAGTGCTCGACGCGCGCATCGCCGACTACGTCGTGGTGGCCAGAAGGAACGGCCATGACTGGTATGTGGGAGCGATGACCGATTGGACGCCGCGCGATCTCGAAATTGATCTGTCGTTCTTGCCCGAGGGAAGCTTCACGATGGAGGCATACCAGGACGGCGTAAATGCCGACCGTTACGCCAGCGACTATAAGAAGACAACCACCAAGGTCGATAGAACTACCAAGCTGAAGCTCCAGCTTGCAAGTGGAGGTGGCTGGGCAGCAAGAATTCATCAGTAAGTTGCTTAGCAGTCCAGCCGGGCGGGGACGCCCGGCTCTCCACTAGCAACCATCACGCGGTTTTCGTTTGTGACTTGGCCGGCTCGACGATGCCTTCCCCCTCGCGGATGGTGAGGATCTGGTTGGCCTTCACCTGGATGAAGCGTTCGATCTTTTGTGTGGTCGGCCATTTCACTTCGATCAGGTCCACGGTCTGCGCTTTTCCCAATCCGAAATGCAGACGGAGGTCGCTCTGCGACATGACGCTTGATGCGCTGTGGACTTCGTCCGTCTGGGAGTGATTGCCTGTAACTACACGCACGCGAGCTCCGATGGCGGTGCGATTGCACTTTGTTCCAATCAACTTGATCTTGATCCAATTCTGCTTATTGCCGCCCTCGTTGTGCAGCAGCGAAGGCAAATCGTTCATGTTCAGAATCAACGCGTCGATGCCGCCGTCGTTGTCGTAGTCGCCAAACGCGGCGCCGCGGCTGGAAAAGCGCTCGCTGATGCCCGGTCCCATTGAGGACGAAACATCCTTGAATTGGCCATTGCCCATGTTCTTGTATACGAGGCGGGGATTTTTGAAGGTCTGGCCAATTTCGTGGCCGGCAATCTCCGGATAGACGTGTCCGTTGACCTGGATTAGGTCCGCCCAACCGTCATTGTCAGAGTCGACAAACCCGCATCCCCAAGCGACATACTGGTTGTTGATTCCGAGTCCTGAGGAGAAGGTCACATCGCTGAATGTGCCGTCTCCATTATTGTGATAGAGGTTGCAGGTATCGTCGGCAAAATTGGTCTTGAAGATATCGAGCCAGCCATCGCAGTCGTAATCGCCAACTGCGATGCCCATGCCTGCCTGCTCGTGCCCATTCTCGCTGTACGCGCATCCCGCCATGACGGCTACATCGGTAAAAGTGCCGTCGTGATTGTTGCGGAGCAGGACGCTGGGTTCGGAGTCCACGGCTACATAAATGTCGGGCCAGCCGTCGTTGTCGAAATCGTAAGAGACCGCGGTAATGGAATATCGTGGACCCGGCTTCAGAATCCCCGACTTTTCCGAGACATCGGTAAAGGTGCCGTCGCCATTGTTGTGATAAAGGACATTGGTATCGGCGGGAAGGCCGCGCGGGCCGCACATCACCGGGATACCTTTCCATTGGCAAGACTCGGGGTCCATTTCCGCCGGCGTGTTCGCTGGATCAAGCTTGATGTAGTGGCATACGAAGAGATCGAGATGTCCGTCGCGGTCATAATCTAGGAAGGTGCAACCCGAGCCCCAGCGGACGAGTTCATCGTAAAGGCGGGACTTGCGCGTGACATCGGTAAAGGTGCCGTCGCCGTTGTTGTGGAAAAGAATATTGTGTCCCCAGAAGCAGCAAAAAAGATCGTCCCAGCCATCGTTGTCGTAGTCGCCGACGCAGACGCCGGTCTGCCAGCCGGTGCGAGCGAGCCCCGATCTTTCCGTGACGTCAGTGAAGGTCCCATCGCGGTTGTTCTTGTAGAGATGGGAAGTGGGCGCCTGTCCGGCAGGCCAGTGCTCTCCCAGCCGCGTTCCATTGGTCAGATAAATGTCCAGCCAGCCGTCATGGTCGTAATCGAAAAAGGCGATCCCGCTCCCTTTGGCTTCGATGATGTAGCGCTTGTGATCGATGGCTCCCCAGACGTTCGGGATGTTAAGTCCGGCTTCGCGACCCACGTCCACGTACTGCACTGGAGATGTGGGCGCGGGGGCAGGGGCGGACTGAAGCACAAGACGGTGCTGCCATTTCCAGAGCGGCGTGGTGAGCGCATCGAGCAGCGTACTGCCCAGCACTACCAGGGAAGAGCCGAGAAAATGGCGGCGAAGATAATTCATTTCGCACCTTCGATCTTTACCTCGATCTTTGCCGCGCTCTTTACCGTGAATTTGGGAAACCGGCGCGGGACAATTCCGGATCCTTCTTTCACCGCGATGATCTGGTCGATAGGCAGGTTGGTCAATCGATCCACCTGTCCGCTCGGCCACGCGATCTCCAACGATTCGATCGCGGCGCGCTTTCCCAGGCCAAAATGAATTCGCGGATCGCTTGCCGACATGTAGCTCATGCCGCCCTTGGCTTGTTCGACCTGCGTGACACCTGCCGAAGTCAATTTGAGCGAAGCGCCGATACCGTCGCGATTCGATTTTGTTCCGATCAACAGAACGGTCAGCCAGTGATTGGCATTGCCACCGTCGTTGTGCAGAAGTGATGGATAATCGCCGCGATTATTGGTGACGATGTCGATGCCGCCATCATTGTCGTAGTCGGCGGTGGCAAGGCCGCGCCCCGCGATCGGGCGCATGAAATCGGGGCCCAGCGCCTCCGACACTTTTTCGAACTGTCCCTTGCCGAGATTGCGATACATCAGCAACGGCTCTTTGTAGGACACCTCGCCGTGATAGAGTTCAACGTTGTCGACCATGGCGCCGTTGGCCTGCACGATATCGTTCCAGCCATCGTTGTCATAGTCCAGAAATTTCATGGCCACGCCACTCATCAAGACCGCTTTGTTACCGATGCCGGAGCGATAGGTGACATCGGTGAAGGTGCCATCGCGGTTGTTGTGGTAGAGACGATTGAGTTCGAAGTCAAGGTGAGTGATGTAGACATCCTGCCAGCCATCGCCGTCCACGTCGGCGGCATCGATGCCCATGCCGGCTTCATAGCCTCCGTCCTCGCTCACGGCCAGGCCAGAGATCAATGAAACATCTTCAAATGTCCCGTTGTGTTTGTTGATGAAGAGAAAGTTCGGCCACGTGTCGTTGGCGACGGCGATATCGGGCCAGCCATCATTGTTGAAGTCGGCGAGGACCACGCCCATGCCCTTGGCTTCGGGCTTTCCTACTCCGGACGCGTCGCTTACATCGGTGAAGGTTCCGTCGTGATTGTTGTGGTAGAGCTTGATGTGCTGGCCTCTGTAGTTGTTGGGATGACAGTAGGCGCGGTAGCCCGGCCGGCGCTCGCCACACCAAATGTTATTTTTTGGCGTCCAGTCGATGTAGTTGGTGACGACTAAGTCGAGCCAGCCGTCTTTGTCGTAATCGAACCAGCCGGCGCTGGTGGACCATTGGCCTTCATCGGCGACGCCCGCTTTGGCGGTGACGTCGGTGAAAGTGCCGTCGCCGTTATTGTGATAGAGAATGGCGCGGCCATATCCGGTCACATACAGATCGGGATACCCGTCGTTGTCATAGTCACCGACGGCAACCCCCTGGCCGTAGTGACCTTCACCTCCTACGCCGGCTTTTTCGGTGACGTCCGTGAAGGTGCCGTCGCCGTTGTTATGGTAAAGCGCGCAGCGCAGGGGATGCGGTGGTTTGTAGATGTCGGTAGCGGCGGACTGGACAAAAAACAAGTCCATGAGACCATCCTGGTCATAGTCGAGCCAAGCTACGCCGGTGCCCATGGTTTCGAGATAGTACTTTTCTTCGGTTTGCGTCGAGTCCTGCTGGAAAGTAATTCCGGCGGCCTGACGCATATCGGTGTAGTGGACGGGAATTGCGGGCTCCTGCTTCGCTGGCGTCTGCGCGGCGACGACCTTCTCGTGGACGAGCAGGCCAACCAGAATGCTCATGGCGAGGATGGCGCCATAGACGGCTTTTGACACGATCTGAGATGCGCGACCACTCTGCATGTTTTCGGGATTGACCGGAGTTTGCATTTTAAACCAGGAATTTTAAACCAGGCATTTCAAACCAGGGCGAGCTTTGTCCTGTTCACAGCGTCCGGTCTGCGATCATGAGCGCTAACTGAAGCACCTGCTGGCGGGCGGCCATCGGAATGGACTGGCCAGCGGGGGCAGGGCTGGCTGGAGTCTTGGCCAGGGTTTCTTCGATCCGGCCAACGTCCAGGCCCCCGGCGTTGCTTCCCTTAAAGCGGTTGAGCACTTCGCGCGCTTTCTCGATCTGTCCCGTCTGGTAATAAAAAACGCCGAGCGTGGAATAACTGCCAGCCCACTCCGGTAGTAACTCCACCGCGCGCTCCAGGCGCTCGCCGGCCTGCCGGGTATTTCCTTGCAGTACAGAAACCAGGCCCAGGCCCCATAGGATTTTGCCCGAGCCGGGGATTCGCTTGAGACCGCTCTGCAGTGTCTGCTCCGCGCCGTGGAGATCGTTTTCGCGAAGCTGGACCAAAGTGAGCGAGAGATAGTACTGGTCGTTGTCGGGATTCTGGCTGATGGCGCGGCGAAAAATTTCGGCTGCCTTGGCGCTGTCGCCCACGTGAGCCTCGATGTCTCCCAACAGGGCGAGAAAGGCATCATCCTGCTGGCCAGCGGCGGAAACCGTTTGGGCAGCATCGAGCGCCTGATGAAAGAGACCGGCGCGGAAGTAGGCATCGGCCAAATCGAATCTCACGTCGTCGGAATCGGGATTGGATCGCAGCGCGGTCTGAAAATGCTGGATGGCATCGTTGTACAAACGGTAACGCGCGAGCAATACGCCAATGCCAGTCTGGGTGCGATAGTCATCGGCGCTGATTTGATCGAGTTGCGCGATGGTTTGCCGGGCCTCGTCACGTTTCCCGAGCCTCAGGTAAGCTTCGGCGAGCAGATAAAAGTTCTGCGGCTGGCCCGGGTGTTTCTGGATTTGCTCCAGCAGTTCGGTGACGTCGAGCTGAGTGCGTTGTTCTGGAGAAAGGTTCGAACGATTGTCGAGATAGTCGAAAAGGTGCTGATAGGGATAAGGCCCGGCGGAGGCATTCTTCGAGAGGGTTTGGAAGACATTCAAGTCTCGCTCGGCGGCCGCAGTCTGATGGAGGCTCCTTTCCACCATAGCAAGTTTGTAGTAGCCGTTGGCGGGATCGCGGCTTACTTTCACATATCTCCGAAGAAGCGCAGCGGCCTCCACGAATTTCTTATCGTTGGTCCGCAGATTCGCTAACTCCAGCAGCGCATCGGCAGTGTCCGGATGCGAGTCAAGCACCTGCTGAAACAGCTCTTCGGCGCGCGCATAATTTCCTTGCCGCTCTTCGATATAGCCGATGTTGAACAGGCACTGAGCATCGTGCGGGTCTTTTTTCAGTCCTTCCTGGAAAAACTTGAGGGCCTCATCGAACCGTCCCAGATGCCGGTAAGAGAGTCCCATGGAAACATAGGAGCGCGCTGAGGGGTCGACGGCAATCAACTGCTTGAATTCCTCGATGGCTTTTTCCGCTTTGCCGGCCATGAAGTAGCTTTCGCCGAGGGCGGCGCGGAGATCGGCTCGCTCCGGCGCAATTTTCAAGCCCGACTCAAGCAGCGGGATGGCGTCTTCGAAGTAGTGCTGGGTCATGCTGACGCGAGCCATCAAGAAGATAATGTCGGTATTCTCCGGCGCCAGTTTATGGGCGCGCGCCAGCAGTTCGAGAGCGTCCACGGGCTTGGCCTGTGCGAAATAAGCCTGCGCCAGCAGGTTCAGGGCTTCCGCGGAATCGGGCTTCAGCTTCAGTGCGCGATTCAGCGCGAGTTCGGCTTTCGCGTTTTCACCTCCTCGGAGATATGCCTGCCCCAGGTTGTACAAAGTCTCGAAGGTTTCAGGTTGCAGGGCGTTTGCCTGTTCCAGTTCGAGTTGCGCCGCCTTGTACTGCTTTTCGGAGGCCAGCAGCACGCCGAGCGTGAAGTGCAACTGAACATCCTGCTTCTTCTCGGCTGAGATTTGGCGGGCGGTTTGCAATGCCTCGGAAGTCCGGCCGGCCTGAAGGTACGCGCGCACCAGGTTGAACCGGGTTTCGACGGTCAGTGGGCGCACCCGCTGGAGGTGACGTATGGCCGCGGCCGGCTCTCCTTTTGCCATTAGAAGCAGACCTAAGTTGTAGTTCGCATCGCGATTTGCCGGGGCTACGCTCAGTACCTTTGTGAACTCTTTTTCGGCGAGATCGAGTTTTTGCTGGGCGACATATAGATTGCCCAGGTTGTTGTGAGTAACAGTGAAGTTAGGAGCCAATTGCAGTGCGTGCTGGAACGCGTCCGAAGCACCGTCGTAGTCTTTTTCGTAAGTGCAGGCAATTCCCAGCAGGTTGTAAGCGTCCACGTTAGCTGGATTCAGCTTGATCTGTTCCTGGATCTTTTCCTTGGCTTGTTCGAAAAGGCCTTGCTGAATCAGCGTCTCGGCTTCCTGAAGAGGGGAAGCGATCCTGGCCGCTGGCGGCGTGCTGTGGCGCTTAGCCGGGGGTTGTTGAGCTGGAACAGGGCTGGGAATCGCAAGCACAGCCAGCAGAAGCACTCCGGGCAATCCCAGACTGCGGCTGGCGTTCCGGATTTGAAGTGAGGCGGGACCCAACATCCGTTCTTGCCTCTTCGAGGGCTCAATATAGCATTTCGAGCGCTTGCTGAGCCAGCTTATGTTGCGGCTGTTGCCGCAGCAGCGATTGTAAAACCGCTCGTGCTTTTTCTTTGTCATTCAAAATGACGTAGAGACGGGCGAGATTGAGATACGCCTGGTCAAAATTTGGGACGGCCTGGATACAGGTCTTGAATTTCTCTTCCGCTTCGGGGTAGCGCTTTTCTTGAACCAACAGTACGCCCAGGTTGTTGAGCGCTTCGGAATAATCCGGGCGCAGGGCGAGCGCGTTGTCCAGATATTGCTCGGCGCGATCGGGTTGATGCCGGCGGGCATAGAGCATTCCCAGGCTGTAATTGACCTCTGGATTCTGGGGTTCGTTGTCGAATGCGCGGCGCAGAAGTTTTTCCGCCTCGTCAAAATTCCCCTGCCGCCGATAAAGATTCCCGAGATTTAGAAGCGCGGTGGCGTAGGCGGGCCGCAGCAGCAGGGATTGTTGAAAGTTTCGAATGGCTTCGTCGCTCTGACCTTTCTGCGCGGCCAGCATTCCCAGATTATTCCATGCTTCGGGATAGTTTGGGCGCAACTTTACCGCCTGCTGGAGATATCGTTCCGCCTCCGGCAGAGAGTTTCGCTGAAGATAGAGCGTTCCCAGATCGTAATAAGCCTTGGGATCATTGGGCGTCGCCGCGATCACTTGCTTGAACGCCTCCTCGGCCTGAACGAAGAAACCGCGCTGAAAGAGCGCCACGGCGTAAGTGAAAGCGTTGCGTTGAAACTGGGTCTGATAGAGAGTTCCGGCGAAGGGAAGCGCTTTCACCAATCGCTGCTCGGCAGTGCGTGGCGCCGATGCCAGGTCTTGCAGCAGGGATTCGGGACTTACGGTTCCCTGGTACAGCTTCACGATGCTGCCGGATTCGTCGATGAGAAAAGATGTTGGGAGGGAGAGATCGCGGTGACGATCGAAGAGATAGCGATAAAGGATGTTATAGATGCCGGCCACTTCTGAAGTGGCCAGCAGAACGGGGAAGGGAAATTGTTCTGGGGCCAACAATGGTGCCGTTTCCGCATCGCTCGATTTTTCGCTCGTGGGTGCATCGACATTGAGCGCGACAATACGAAGACCGCTGGCAGCAAGCTGGGCGTGCGATTGACGAAGGATCCGCAACTGCTGGAGGCTGGACGGAGAAGCGGCCGCGCCCACGTTCAGCAGTACGAAGCGGCCGCGAAACGCCTGCAGATCCCACGTCTTGCCTGAGGTGTCGGGCAGGGAGAAGTCCGGGGCGCTCAAAGGTTCGACGAGCCACGTCTCGGCCGATGAGGGCAGAGGTTCAATTTTCCGGGGCTCACCCGCATGGAGATAGGAGGAAGGCGGCGCAACGAAGGCCGTCGCCAGCAACTTCTCTGAGCCTTCTTCGATCTCGATGCGATGGTTTACGGGCAAAGCGTCGAATGTCTGGGTCAGACCGCTGGGCCAATGAATCGTGGCGCGCACCGTTCCCTCCGCTTTTCCCAACCCAAAAAAAAGTTCTTTTGTGTGCTGCGACAGAAATCCGGAGCCGGCTTGGAGATATTTGGTCTGCCGTTGTGCGTCGGCCTCAACCGTGACCGCGCTCCCAATCGCGTCGCGATTGCTTTTCGTTCCACGCAGGCGGAGGGCAATCGCGTTGCCGAGATTCTTCGTTACGTTGTGCGCAATCCGGATTTGCGGCGCGTTGCGATTCTTTACTACGACCTCCAGCCGCCCGTCGTGATCAAGATCGGCAAGCGCAAATGATCGGCTATCTTCAATGAAGTCCAGTCCCACGATCCCGGAAACGTCGGAAAAAGTGCCGTCGCGATTATTGGCAAAGAGAACGTTCCTCTCGCGACCGTTCCAGGTGCAGTCGGAACGAATGAGTTCATTGATGGCATTCCATCCCACTTCATAATTGGGTGACGGGCTGGCATTCTGCGGCGATTTCGCGACGACCTGTCGCCAGAAGAAACTCGAAACATCGGGACCACCGACGCCGGTAATATAGCCATTCGCCACGTACAGGTCCGGGTAGCCATCATGGTCAAAGTCAAACCCATCGGTGGACCACGACCAGCCGCCCTTTTCAACCCCAGCGGACATGGCCACATTCTGAAACCGGCCGTTGCCCAGGTTCCGATACAACGAATTGCCGAGCATGTGCCTCTGGTAAAGCGCGCGAATTTTTTCCGGATCTTTGTCGTGAAAATGCGGTTGCCCAAACGCTCTCATGCCGGCCGCAACCCACATGCCTGCGGCATAGATATCCTGATTACCGTCGTTGTCGAAGTCCAGCCAGCATGCGCTCATGCCAGCTCCAGCCTCATCCACCTGCGCTTCGCCGGAAACGGTAGCGAATGTCCCGTCGCCATTGTTGCGGTAGAGATTGTTACGGCCAAAGTCGTTCACCACGTATAAGTCCGGCCAGCCGTCCGCGTTGAAGTCGCCCCAGGAACAGGCGAAGCTGTATCGATCGTTGTCGATATTCAGGGCGGCAGCTTCCGTCCGGTCTTGAAAGACTCCGTTGCCTTCATTGTGGAACAGGAAGTTCGGAGGTCCATTGCGCGCGTCGAAATAGGGGACTGGATAGTGATATTGGTCCAAGCCGAGATAGTAGGTGTAGAGACAGAAATAAATGTCGAGCCGTCCGTCGCGATCGTAGTCGGCGACGGCGGCGTGCGTGAACGTTCCCTGGGGAGGTTGCGCAAACTTGAAGGCATCGGGCCTGGGGGAAAACTTTCCATTCCCCTGGTTCAGGAAAAGCAGCGGTCCATTAGCGCAAACCACGAGCAGATCCTGCAACCCCTTGTTTTCAAAATCCGCGAACAGAGCGCAGGCCGTGGCATCGAGCACGCCTACTCCGGACGATTCGGTTACATCCTCGAAGGTGCCATCTCCCCGATTGCGATAAAGCCGGTTGGGAAGCCCCGCGGGCTGGCAAACGTAAATATCGTCGAAACCGTCTTTGTCGAAGTCGCCCACCGCGACGCCGTTGTTTCCGTAAACGTCAACACCGCAAGCTCCGTCCATGACGGTTCGCCAGTAGTCGACGCCGCGCAGCATCTGATCTCTGTAGGATTCAACATTGCCGAGAGCCTGAGAAGTAACGTCGATGAAAACCGGGCCGTCCGCGCGAGCGAGTGTTTCTTCCGTCACCTCCCACCGGGCGGCTCGCCATGAGTCTGAGCCGTTGCGTGACCAGCGCATCAGCCAATTCCCCATGCGTTGTTCGCGCCTCGCGCCGGCTCCTTCGCCTACGAAGCAATAGCGGACTGCAATCCCGACGGTTAGCGGGGAACTTGTGATTTCCTCGATTCCAGCGATTTCGAACTCTGCCGTCTCCACACGCGGCATCTGACTGAAATAGGTCTTGTTTTCGTCCAGAAATCGCTCGTGGCCGAGTTCGGTCTTGGAGTTAAACTGTCTCCGAAACACCTCGATCCCTCCGGCCGCGCGCACTGGGACCTCGTGAGCGGGAACCAGCGAAGTGGCCGCGATGAAAGGATCGATGAATTTCGCCAGAGCGGAAGCCGTGGGCAGCCCCGCCTTGAGAGCCCGCCCCCACTCACTGAGTATTTGCGCGATTTCATCGGCGTACTTCTCAGTGATGTACTCATCCGTGCCGGGAGCAACCCGGCGAAGAACGTCATCCAGGGGAGACTTCGCCGGATAATGCGGCGTTAGACGAAAATCAGCGAAAGAGAAAGCTGAAGACTTGGCCGCGGCGATCCGCCCGGGTTCCGGCCTGAGAAAGAGACCGTCCAACGGCGCCGAAAGTAGAAGCACGGGCGCCCACTGCATCTGCTTGAGGAACGTGCGGCGTGAAGCACTGTAATTTCGGTCTTTTTTCCCCGGCATCCCGAAAATGTCCGCTCAACCATGGCCCAATCTTCGGATGCTAGCAGCTTTGACGAATCTGTCAACGGAGAGGTCGAGGCCGCGCTTCGTGAGCAGCAGGTCCCGAAGAATCTCCAATCACCAACTCGACCGCGATCTTATATTCCTTGCCCTGAGGGTTGGGAGAGCTGGAGAGTTCGTGGAGCGCGTCGGCGGCCAGCCGACCCAGAGTGTCGCGATGAATGTCGACGGTGGTGATGGATGGGTTGCTGTATTCGGCTAGGCGTATGCCATCGAATCCGGTAACGGAGAGATCCTGGGGCACGCGGCAGCCCGCATTCAGTAAGCCTTTCATGACCCCCACGGCGGTAAGATCGTTCACCGCCATGACTGCGGTGGGCCGTGGAGACAGCATTGCAATCGCTGCTCCGGCGGCGAGTCCACCCTCGAAACGCAAGTCGCCCGCCAGTACCGGCCCCGGTTCCAGTCCTAGAACGCGCATGGTTTTTTCGTATGCATCCAAGCGCGCGAGATTAGATTTGAGCCGCGGCCTTCCGGCAACGAAGGCAATGCGCCGGTGTCCATTGGCATAGAGGTGCTTCACGATTTGTTCAATGCCAGAAAAATAATCGACGCCCAGATTGCTCATGTAGGCGCGGACCGGCGCGAGGTCGAGGAAGGTCACGGCGATCATTCTGCGAGCGAGTTCGTGGAGCAGGCGCAGGCTGATCTCCGACGTCATAATGGCGACGCCGCGGACTTTATTTTCCATCATTCTCGCGGCGGCCTCGCGGGTTCTGCGCGGATCGTAATTCGTGTCGCTGAGGATTGCGTCGTAGCCAAGTTGGGCAGCGCGAATTTCGAAACTCTTGATCACTTCGGGGAAAAAGGGGTTCTCGATATCGGAGACAATGATGCCGAGCGTGCGGCGCTCGCGCGAAGCCAGGCGGCGCGCATGAACATCGGGAATGTATCCCAGCCGCCTGACTGCCGAAAGGACAAGGCGGCGAGTCTTAGGCCCAACTTTGCCCGTCTTGTTCAAGACGTTAGAAACGGTGGCGGTCGAGACATTGGCCGCTTTCGCAACATCGCGAATGGTTAGACTCATAGCGCGCAGTACCCAGCCGTTCTGAAGCGGCGCAAATCGATATTCTCGAAAGCCTTTGTCCCCGAGCGTCCGGGACAGGTGGGAGTATAGACCACAAAAAAAAACTTGACAACAATCGTATGACCGTGATATTTCCCGTGTACTAGTAGATTTGGATTAAGCGGTTAATGTTAAGCGGTTAATTTTTGAGGAGGGCGGTTCGCGGAGGGCAATCGTTGTTGCCCTTGGCGAAAAGTGGCCAGTGCGATGTGTCGCGCGGTCACTGCCGAGGATCGTGAAATCGTAGTCTTTTGCAGTGCGGGGCTTGCCGGGATGCAAGCCTTAGTAGCTCAAAGGAGAGCTCATGAATCGACAATCCGTTTCCTGGATACTGCGAGGCCTTCTGCTGCTGGCAGTTTGCGCTATGCTCAACGTCTGCCCGCTCCAAGCTCAAGTTGACA
Organism: uncultured Acidobacteriaceae bacterium; assembly: GCA_963722485.1. Lineage (GTDB taxonomy): Bacteria > Acidobacteriota > Terriglobia > Terriglobales > Acidobacteriaceae > Acidiflorens. The sequence goes on along the minus strand of CAVRNL010000071.1, from coordinate 19,290 downwards.
CCGGGTCCATCACCGGGACGATCACGGACACCACGGGAGCCGTCGTCGGCGGGGCGAAAGTAACGCTCACCAGCGAAGACACGGGAGCTACCCTGTCCACCACGGCTGGAGGCTCTGGCAACTACGAGTTCAGCCCGGTGAGGATTGGGAGTTACAAGATTGACGTTGCCTCAAAGGGCTTCAAGACAGAAATCCAGTCGCACATCACCGTGGATGCGAGCGCGAGAGTCCTAGTCAATTTCAAGCTCCAGCCCGGAAGCGTGACCGAAACCGTGGAAGTCACGGCCGCCGCTCCTGTGCTCCAGACCCAGGACGCGTCGGTGGGCCAGGTGGTCGACGAGCGCAGCACCAATAATCTCCCGTTGAATGGCCGCAACTTCACGTTCCTGGCTCAACTATCCGCCGGCGTGGGCACGCCTGAAGCGGACACCCGCGGCAACGCGGCTTCTGGCGCTTTCACAGCCAATGGCAACCGGCCGGCGCAGAACAACTACATGCTCGACGGTATCGACAACAATTCTGATACCGTGGACTTTCTGAACGGCACCAACTACGTGGTGTTGCCGCCGGTCGACGCGATTCAGGAGTTCAAGGTTCAAACCTCGGACTTCAGCGCGGAATTCGGGCGTTCGGGAGCTGCCGTTCTCAACGCAACCATTAAGTCCGGCACCAATGCTTTCCACGGCACGGCCTGGGAGTTCTTCCGCAACGATATCTTTGACGCGGCCGACTATTTTGAAACCATCAAGAAGGGCGAGCTTCGGCTGAACCAGTTTGGCGGATCCCTGGGCGGCCCGGTCGTCAAGAACAAGCTCTTCTTCTTCGCCGACTATGAAGGACTGCGCCGCATTCAGGGAACGGTCTTGACGGGCTCGGTTCCCACGGCGGCGGAGGTTAGCAGCGGCTTCACTGACTTCTCGGACCTGATCAACCTACAGTCGAAAGAAACGTTGACTGACCAATTGGGCCGAACCATGTACTATGGAACCATTCTCGACCCCGCAACCACACGTATAGTCACAGCGGGCGTGGAAGATGTCCCTTCAGGCATAACGCCGACGACCGCGACGCTAGGTGGGGCAACGACAGGCTACGTCCGTGACCCCATTAGCTGCTCGCCGACAATCACAGACTATACTACCTGCTCCACGGTGAACCAAATTCCGACCGGCCGGCTGGATACGAACGCTATCGCGCTCCTGAAGCTGTATCCGGCCGCCACAGAAAGTACTTCGCTTTTTTCGAATTACACCAATTCCCCGAAGCTAGATGAACACCGCAATCAGTTCGACACCAAAGTGGATTTCAACTTCAACGACAAGAACCAGGCGTTCATTCGTTTCAGCTACGAAGACGACCCGCAGTTCATCCCTGGGATTTTCGGAGGCTTAGCTGACGGCGGCGCTTTCCAACAGGGCACCCAGACGGCGAAATCCGAGCAGGGTGCCGTGGCTTGGACGCATGTCTTCTCTCCGAACACGGTGAACGTTGCCCGCGCCGGGCTTAATCACTTGCACACCACGCGTATATCGCCAGAAGCCGACAATCTGACGAACCTTCCTGGCAACTACGGCATCCAAGGCATTCCGCAGCAGACTGAGAATGGCGGACTTCCCGCCTTCGGAATCAACGGACTGGCAACCTTGGGAAGCAACGCCTTCCTGCCGTCGGATGAAATCACTTCGACCACGCAGCTCACCGATGACCTCACCAAGATTTACGGTAAGAACACCTTTAAGATGGGCGTGGAGTGGCAACACGTTAACTTTTCCACGCTGCAGCCACCATGGTCGCGCGGGGAGTTCGATTACAACGGAAACTTCACGGAAATACCAAATAGTGGAGCGCTTACGGGTCAGGCCGACCAAGGAAACACAGGGCGCGCTGCTTTCCTGCTGACGCCCATCGCTCCGACTTATGCGGCAGAGGCGCCACTTTGCGGGCCAACCGGAGCTCAGTTTGCCTGTTACGAAGGGGGCACGACCCAGATTTACGAATCCAACATTTCTTTAACCGATAACGGAAAGAACTATTACGGTCTCTATCTCAATGACGACTGGAAGGTCACTCCCAGGTTGACGGTTAACTTGGGCTTGCGCTGGGATTTCTTCGGCCTCGTGTATGAGCACCACGGCGCCCAAGCCAACTTCGTTCCGGGCGGACCTCCCTTAGGTTCTGCCCAGTATCTGGTCCCGAACCCGGTTACCGTTTCTACGAGCTTCTCGGAGTTGCTGGCGGCTGACGGGATAAGTCTGGTGCAAGGCAACCAGTACGGAAAAGGGCTCGGAAACTCACAGAAGGCGAATTTTGCGCCGCGCTTTGGCTTTGCCTACCAAGCCAGCTCCAAGTTGGTGGTGCGCGGCGGTTTCGGCATGTTCTACAATGGCTTCGAGAACCGTGGTTATTCGCCGAACCTGGGCGAGAACTATCCGTACCAGTTCAATTTCAGCTTTAGTCCTCCGAACGACGGCACCCCGAAGACGTTTAGCGCCGGCGGCGGCTGCACAACTGCCGGTGGCACTGCGACGTTCGAAACTGGGTTCTCCTGTGCGCCGCTCGATCCCACTTTGGTTCTGGCCAACGGTTTGGCGTTGCGCGGGATTCAGTTCGATTACCAGACACCCTACTCGATGAGCGGCAACCTTACGCTACAGTACCAGCTCACTCCCACGTTAAGCATCCAAGCCGGCTATGTAACATCGCTTTCGCGCCACTTGGAATCGTTCCCCAGCAACAACAATCCTACCGGGATCGATCCTACGGGCACGCAATTGGCAAATACCGCCGGACCCGGTGGCACTCCGGGGACGGGTGGTCTTCCCTTGTCCCAAGGCGGTCTCCCATTCCCGGACTTCGGACAAGGCAACAGCCAGGCAGCCACTATTGGCAACAGTGTCTACCATTCGCTTCAGACCAAAGTGGAAAAGCGGTTTGGACACGGCCTGAACTTCCTGGCTACGTATACGTGGTCGCACGCGACGACCGACGCCGGGGACCTGCTGAACGGCGGGAGCACGGCGGGTTTCCGCGCTCCGAGCGTTCCTGGAGTCGGGATCAAGTATGACTACGGATTGGCTGATTTTGATATTCGCAACGTCTTCCACCTGAGCGCGGGCTATGACCTGCCCTTTGGTAAAGGCAAGCGATATCTGTCCGACGAGAATGGAATCGGCAGCAAGGTGTTCGGCGGTTGGAGCATCAATACGATTGTCGTGCTTGAGGGCGGCCAACCGATTACGCTGTCTTGCCCTTCGGGCACATCCACGTCGGGTTGCTATGATCTCGTTGTCTCCAGGAACTTCGGCAGAGGCAACCACATCGACGCCAACGGGAAGCTGAGTTTCTTTGGCAACCCCGCGGCATTCTCACAGCCGGCACCTTGTACGGTTGCGCCGTGCAGTGTGGCCGCATTAGGCGGTCCCGCAACGCAGCTTGCCGGAGAGCCCTTCAAGAACATGGACTTCTCCACGTTCAAGCAGATTCCGATCAACGAACGGTTCAATCTGCAATTCCGGGCGGAGTTCTTCAACATCCTCAACCACCCGAACTTTAACAACCCAAACTTCAGTGGGAACGGAGTGGTTGGGGTCTCAGGCTCGGGCGACTACACCCAGAAGAGCTTTGGCGAGATTGGGTCCACACGGAATGCACCCTACGATCCGCGACAGATTCAGTTCGCTTTGAAGCTGTTGTTCTAAGCTGTTCTTCCTCCAGGGAAGGCGTTCGAGCAGAACGCCTTCCCTTGTTGTTTTCTTCGGCAAGTGCTTCGACCCGCTCACCACGGTGTTAGCATACGAATGCTGTGATTCTCCGACGCCGGCTCATGGGTATTGTTTTCGCCGCCCTCCTCGCGTGCTTGCCGAGTCCTGCGGCCGCCACAGGGCAGGACCAGCCTGCCGGCGTGAGTCATTCGCAGCTTGACCGGCAATTCCGAGCCGCCTCCGCCGCGTACGATGCGGGACATTTCGCTGACGCCGCCGCCCAACTGGAGAAACTTCTGCTTGAGGTTCCGGAGAGCTTTGAAGTCAACGAACTTCTGGGGCTGACCTACTCCGCGGAATCGCAGGACGGAAAAGCCAATGAGCACCTGGAGAAAGCGGTGCGCCTGAAACCGGATTCGGCAGCGGCGCGAACGAACCTGGCGGATAATCTGGTGCGGCTGGGAAATCCGGAACGAGCGGAGCAAGAACTTAAGCGGGCGCTCAAGCTTGCGCCGCGCAGTTTCGACGCGAATCACAACCTCGGCGAGCTCTATGTTCAATCGGGCAAGCTGGCCGAGGCTGCGCCTTTACTGGCGCGGGCGCAGAAGATCAAACCGGCGTCCTACGATAACGGTTACGATTTGGCTCTCGCTGAGCTCGAACTTGGGAAGCTCGCCGACGCCAGGCAAGCGGTACACGAACTTCTGCAGCGGAAGGATACGGCCGAGTTGCACAATCTACTGGCTCAAATCGAAGAAAAGGACGGGAACCCTGTGGCCGCGGCCAACCAGTTCGAAAAGGCGGCGCACATGGATCCGAGCGAGACCAACCTGTTCGATTGGGGCAGCGAACTTCTGATTCACCGTACGCTCGAACCGGCGATTGAAGTCTTCCGGCAGGCTGCCGGGCGCTATCCGAACTCGCCGCGGATCGCGATCGGGCTGGGGATGGCCCTTTATTCTCGCGGCAAGTATGACGAAGCGATCCTGTCGCTCTTGAAGGCGGCAGATCTAAATCCGTCGGACTCGCGTTGTTATCTCTTCCTTTCGAGGGCATACGATAGTTCGCCAGTCCACACCGACGAGGTCATCGAACGATTCCGCCGTTTTACCGAACTGCAGCCGCAAAACCCGCGCGCGCTCTACTACTACGCGATGAGTTTGTGGAAAGGAAAGCGTGCGCAGGATGCGAGCCTCGATGTTCACCAGATCGAGTCGTTGCTCAAGAAGGCGCTCACCCTCGATCCGAACCTGGCCGAGGCGCATTTGCAGTTGGGGAATCTTTACTCGGACCAGGGTAAGTATGCCGAGGCCGTTCCGGAGTATACGCAGGCTCTGGCACAGAATCCCGATCTCGCGGACGCGCACTACCGGCTCGGGCAGGCCTACGTTCACACCGGCGAAAAAGAACGGGCGCAGCAGCAGTTCGAGGTTTATCAGCAAGTCCGCGCGCAGCACCTGGCGGAGGTCGACAAACAGAAAGCGGAGATTCGGCAGTTTGTGTACTCGGAAATGGGCGGAACGCCGGCGAAGCCTTGATCGTCGCCGCGGGCCGCGAGTCGCGTGCAATCGACAATTACCGGAGAGGATGGATAAAAATGGACCGACGCAGATTTCTGCAAAACACAAGTACGCTGATCGCTGGAGCCACGCTCGCACCCTATGCGTTCTCGAACGATCGCACGCCGCCTGGAACCTCTACCACCGCCGGACGGCTTGTGCTCCCCATGAATCGAAACTGGCGCTACAGCCACAGTTTTGTTGATGGCGGACACGCGAAAGATTTCGACGATTCGGGATTCGAGCGCGTCGTGATTCCCCATACGAATGTCAGCCTTCCATGGCATAGCTTTGATGAGAAGACTTACGAATTCATTTCTCTTTATCGGCGCCGGTTCAAGCTTCCGCCGTCAGCTCGGGGGAAGCATGTCTTCGTTGATTTTGAAGGAGCGATGACCGCGTCCACAGTCTGGGTCAACGGCGTGCGCCTCGGGGAATACAAGGGTGGATACACTCCATTCTCGTTTGAATTGACGCCGCACCTCGATTTTGAGGGAGAGAACGTGCTCGCGGTGGATTTGGATTCCACGGAGCGCCCCGACATTCCCCCGTTTGGTTACGAAGTCGACTATCTCACCTTTGGCGGCATCTATCGTGAAGTTTCTCTGCGGATCGTGCCGGCAACATTTATCGAGAACATTTTCGTGCGGCCGAGGGATGTGGTCACGGCGAGTCCAGGTCTCGATGTCGATTGCTTCATTCAATATCTGGAGACGGCGCATGATGCCCTTACCGTGGAAGTCGAATTACTCGATGGCGAGCGCGTTATCGCAAAAGCTTCGCAACCATTGCCTTCCCCTGGGTCCAGCAATGAACCGGCCGCGCGTACCGTGCATCTTGCGGGCCTGAGCGGCATCCGATTGTGGGATCTGGATAAACGGAATCTTTACTCCGCTCGTGTGCGCTTGCAGCGCGGCAGCCAAACCATCGATGAAGACTCACGCCGTTTCGGTTTCCGCGAGGCCCAATTTACCGACCACGGCTTCGAACTCAACGGCAAGGTCATCAAACTGCGCGGGCTCGATCGGCATCAGACTTTTCCCTTCGCCGGACAGGCGATGCCGGGCCGCGTCCAACGCCGCGACGCGCAGATTCTGCGTGGCCAACTCAAGTGCAACATCGTCCGCACGTCTCACTATCCGCAGTCGCGCCATTTTCTCGATGCGTGCGACGAAATCGGCCTTCTGGTTCTGGAAGAGATTCCCGGCTGGCAACACATCGGCGATGAACCCTGGAAGCTGATCTCCATCGACAATGTTCGCCGCATGATCCGCCGCGATTGGAACCATCCCTCGATCATTCTCTGGGGCGTGCGCATCAACGAGTCCCTCGACGACCACGATTTCTATACGCGCACCAACGCGGCGGCCCATCAACTCGACCCGACCCGCCAGACGGGAGGCATCCGCTACTTCCAGGAATCTGAATTCCTGGAAGACGTGTTCACGATGAACGATTTCGGTTTCCCGCTGAAACCACCCAACCACCCGCGTTATCTAAATACGGAATTCGTCGGCCACACCTATCCGACTAAGACGATCGACAACGTCGAGCGCCTCACCGAGCACACGCTGCGTCATGCCCGCATCCACGACCAGCTTGCATCCGATCCGCAGTATGCCGGCGGAATTGGCTGGTGCGCCTTCGATTACAACACGCATGGCGATTTCGGCTCGGGCGATCGAATTTGTTATCACGGGGTCACGGACATGTTTCGCGAGCCAAAACCGGCCGCTGGATTCTACAAGTCGCAATGCGATCCGGCGGAAGAGGTTGTGCTGGAGCCCGCGTTCCATTGGGCACGCGGCGACGAATCCATAGGATTTTCAAAGGCCGTGATCTGTTCGAATTGCGACCACATCAAGTTGTACATCAATGACAAGTTAATTGCAGAAGCGGATCCAGACCGGAAACAGTTCGCCCACCTTCGCTACTCTCCATTCGTGATTCAATTGCGAGAGATCTTCCATGGTTGGGGCGATCTGCGGATCGAGGGTTATATCCAGGGGAAACTGGCGATCACGAAAAATCTTTCGGGAAAGGGTATCGATGCGAAGTTCATGCTCCTGCCCGACGATACCGAACTGATCGCCGATGGCGCGGACACCACTCGGCTAGTGCTGCGCGTTACTGACGAATTCGGCGCGGTTCAGCCATTTGCGAACGACGCCATCAAGTTTGAGTTGGAAGGCCCAGCCTCGATTATTGGCGATAATCCATTTGCGCTGATCGGAGGCACCGGAGCCATTTGGATTCGCGCCCAAGAACAACCGGGAAAGGTGCGGATCGCCGCCATCCACCCGCGGTTGGGAAAACAGCAGGCGGAAATCGCGGTTGTCGCCAGCAGTGGGGAGACTATCTAGTGTCGTGAGTCTAGTGTTCGTTGAAAAATCATAGAGACTCAGAGGATTCGAACTATCGTCACCTCGGGGCTAAAGCCCCGATTTTCAATAGCTCGGAATCGGCGCGGCTGAAGCCGCGCCCTTTCAAAGCGACTGATACTTCATCAGCGGACTTCAGACTCAGGACACTAGAAGCTATTATCTGAACTCCGAGCCGCGCGGAATGCGCCGGATCAGGGACTCAGGGATGAAGCGTGTAGTTCGAAGCAACGTCGCGAAACGCAGACAGCTGTTTCGCCTGGGCTTTCTCGTCCCAACCCAGTTCTGAAGCCATCAAGTCGGCGACAGCGGGCGCCATTTCGAGGGCGGCGTGCGCATTCAGGAACAGTGCGCGGGTGCGCCGGGCGAGCGCATCTTCCACGGTGCGGGCCATTTCGTGCCGGGCCGCCCAGATCACCTCCGCTTTCACGTAGGGCAGTGCCGCATGCAGCGGTTCGGCGAGCCCGGCGTCCGTCTCAATGAGCTTGCGAATCTCGTACGCATCCGAACCGTAGACCGCCAGCGAGCCGAACTGTTCGGCTGCGCCGTGGAAACCGTGAATGTTCAGGTGTTGCGTCACGCATGGCTTTTCCGGCAACTGCCCGAGCGTTGCCGCTTGATCCACGCAATCCTCTGCCATGTGGCGATACGTCGTCCACTTGCCACCGCAAATGGTGACCAACGCGGAGCGATCGATGTGGATGACGTGATCGCGTGACAGCGCCGCCGTGCTTGTCACCCCCGAAGCGCGTACCAGCGGCCGGATGCCGGCGAATACGCTCAACACGTCGTCCCGCATGGGCGCTTTCGTCAGGTACTGCCCGGCGGTCGCCAGGATGAATTGGATTTCCTGCTCCATGGCGACGGGCTCAAGCGTTGCGGCTGGGATGGGTGTGTCAGTGGTTCCGACCAGGGTGTGACCGTGCCATGGAATCGCGAACAACACGCGGCCGTCGCTCGTGTGCGGCACCATGATCGCGCTTTCACCCTGCAGAAAACTCGCGTCGAAGACCAGATGAATGCCTTGGCTGGGGACGATCATCGGCTCGGCGGAAGGCTCCGCCTGGAGCCGAAGCAGATCGCTGAAAGCGCCGGTGGCGTTGACCACAACCTTCGCACCTGCGCGGAATTCGTTGCCGGTTTCGACATCGCGCGCGCTGACGCCATCCACAAATCCCTGAGTGTCCTTGGTCAGTCCCGTGACTTCCACATAGTTCAGCAACGTGGCGCCCTGCTCGAAAGCGGTGGCCACCATGTGGATGAGCAGCCGGGCGTCGTCGAATTGTCCATCGTAGTAAACGGCACCGCCGCGCAGGCCTTCGGTCTTCAGTGTAGGCAGATGTTCGAGCGTCTCTTCTCTGGAAAGAATGCCTGAAGCGCCAAACCCGTACTTGCCGGCCAGCAACTGATAGAGCTTCAGGCCGAGACCGTAGAATGGAGCTTCCCACCAGTCGTAGTTGGGCACGACGAAGGCAAGATCGTGCACCAGGTGAGGCGCATTTTGCAGAAGCAGTCCGCGCTCCTTGAGCGCTTCCATGACCAGGCCGATATTGCCCTGTTCCAGATAGCGCACGCCACCGTGTGCCAGCTTGGTGCTGCGACTGGAGGTGCCCTTGCCGAAGTCGCTCTGCTCAAGCAGCAGCACGTCGTAGCCGCGCGACGCGGCATCGATGGCAACGCCCACGCCCGTCGCTCCGCCGCCGACGACAATTATGTCCCAAGCTTTGGGATGCGCTTCGATACGGCGCCACATGTCAGTTCGATTCATAGTTGCTCTCTTTGCAGGGGAGCGCCGGGCGTCCCCGCCCGGCCAGACGGGCGAGACGCCCGCCGCTCCGCCGTATAACTCATGTCGGTCACTGTACCAGCTTGATAATCGCAGCGCCGATGCCGCCGGCGATCAACGGGCCCACAATCGGCACGAGCGCGTATCCCCAATCTGAATTCCCCTTGTCGCTGATGGGCAAAACGGCGTGAGCGACGCGCGGACCAAAGTCACGGGCTGGGTTCATCGCGTACCCGGTCGGCCCGCCGAGACTCAGCCCGAGCGCCCACACCAGGACTCCCCACAACCACGGACCGAATCCAGCCGGAAGCCCGGTGGTTGACACGGCCTTGCTCCCGAAACTGAAGCCGACCACAATCAAACACGTGGTGGCAATAATCTCGGTCAACAGATTTGCCGGAAGTTTGCGGATAGCCGGTGTGGTACAGAAAATCGCCAGCTTCGCCTCCGCGTCAGGAGTTACTTTCCAGTGGGGCAGATAAGTCATCCAGACGAGAACAGCACCGGCGAAGGCTCCCAGGATTTGCGCGGTCCAGAAGAGCCCGACGTTCGACCAGTTTCTCGACAGCAGGGCCACCGCCAATGTGATCGCCGGATTAATGTGGGCGCCTGGGCTGCCGAAAGCGATGGCCGTAAAGATGCCCGCGACCACGGCCAAGCCCCATGCGGTTGCGATGACGATCCATCCGGAGTTTTCGCCTTTCGATTTCTTCAGGAGAACATTGGCGACGACGCCGTCGCCCAGCAAGATCAAAACCAGCGTACCCATGAATTCGCCTAAGAACGGTCCATGCATCGTGTGCGGACCTCCCTGTTTAATTTCTCTGTTGAGAACCGGGCGTCCCTGCACTTACGGCGATTCCACCCAGTCGAACGAGCGCGTCACCGCCTTTTTCCAGAAGTGATAAAGCCGCTCGCGAGATTCCTCGTCCATCTCCGGCTCCCACTTCCGATCGACCGACCAGTTGGCGACGAGATCGTCGGTATCCTTAAAGAAGCCAACTGCCAGTCCGGCCGCGTAGGCAGCGCCCAGCGCAGTCGTCTCCTTCACCATCGGACGCACCACCGGCTTCGCCAGAATGTCGGACTGGAATTGCATCAGCAGATCATTCATCACCATGCCCCCGTCGGTACGCAGGACGTCGAGCGTAATGTGGGAGTCCTTGGCCATGGCGCCGACCACCTCGCGCACCTGGAACGCGGTCGCTTCCAGCACGGCGCGGGCGATGTGTCCTTTGTTCACAAAGCGGGTCAAGCCGGCAATCACACCGCGCGCGTCGTCTTTCCAATACGGCGCGTATAAGCCGGAGAATGCTGGGACGAAGTAGACTCCGCCGTTATCATTTACGGTGCGGGCGAGCGCCTCAATGTCGGAACTCTTTTCAATGAGTCCGAGATTATCGCGGAGCCACTGCACCAGCGCGCCGGTAATTGCGATGCTTCCCTCCAGCGCATAGCACGCCGGCTTCGCGCCGAACTTGTAGGCCAGAGTAGTCAGCAGGCCGAAATTAGAGAGCACTGCCTTTTCCCCAGTGTTCATCAGCATGAAGCAGCCGGTGCCGTAGGTGTTCTTGGCTTCTCCTGGCTTGAAGCAGGCCTGGCCGACCAGAGCGGCTTGCTGATCGCCGAGATCGCCCGCAATCGCGACGCCCGCAACGGCCGGCAGTTGCGCGGCGCCGTACACTTCGCTGCTCGAAACAATCTTCGGCAGCATCACAATCGGAATGCCGAAGTCTTTCAATATGTCGCGATCCCACTGCAGCGTGTTGAGGTTCATCAGTTGTGTGCGGCTGGCATTGGTCACGTCGGTCAGGTGGACGCCGCCATGCGTTCCGCCGGTGAGGTGCCAGATCAGAAAAGTATCGATATTGCCAAACAGCAAATCACCGGCTTCGGCTTGTGCGCGTGCGCCCGCAACATTTTCGAGAATCCAGCGAATCTTGAGGCCGCTGAAATAAGTAGCGAGCGGAAGGCCAGTCCGGGCGCGGTAGCGATCCTGTCCGCCACGCGCAGCGAACTCGGCGACCGCGGGAGCCACGCGCGTGTCCTGCCAGACAATCGCGTTGTAAACCGGCTTTCCACTTTTCCTGTGCCAGACCACGGTGGTCTCACGCTGGTTGGTGATCCCGATCGCAGCCAAATCTTCCGGCCGCAGCCCGCGAGCGTCCATGGCTTCCTGGATGACGCCATCCGTGCGCCGCCAAATTTCTTCGGGATCGTGCTCGACCCATCCCGGTTTGGGGTAAATCTGTTCGTGCTCTCTTTGAGCGGTGCTCACGATGCGTCCGGAACGATCAAACACGATGAAACGCGAGCTTGTCGTTCCCTGATCAATAGCGCCAATGTAGCTTGCCATCTCGCTTCCTCTCTCGTTAGCGCACAAGCAAGACTTCCGCAAGAACCCTTAATGGTAAATTAAAATCGAAGGCCTAAGGGGTATACAATCGCACTGATTTCGGCGTCCAGACCGAGCTTCCGGCGCCAAGGCGGCACCGCGTAGTGGATGCAGATTCATGAAAGCGGAGGTCGTATGCAAAGGCCGATTCTACTCTTCGTCTGCCTGGTCTTTTTCTGTTCACGCGGCCTGCTCTGCCAGGAAAAGACGCACGCGCCCGTCCCCATATCGCCCGTTGACGCAACGTCATTGGCCCTGACTCCGCCGATGGGCTGGAATAGCTGGGATGGTTACGGGACGACGGTCGACGAGGTCCAGGTCAGGGCAAATGCCCAGTGGATGGCCGAACATCTGAAGGCCTTCGGCTGGCAGTACGTGGTCGTCGACATGGAGTGGTTTGTGGCGAACCCTACGGCGGAGGGCAACTCCAGAATTTTTCAGTACAGCCTCGACAAGTATGGCCGTTACATGCCAGCGGTGAACCGGTTTCCGTCTGCCGCCAACGATGCCGGTTTCAAGCCTCTAGCGGACTATGTTCATTCGCTTGGCCTTCGATTTGGAATTCACATTCTGCGCGGCATTCCCAAACAAGCAGTAGTCAACAAAATTCCGATTGCCGACTCGTCCTTCGCGGCCGCGGACGGCGCCGATTCCTCCGACACCTGTCCCTGGAACTTCGATAACTTTGGCACGAACCCGGCCCAACCGGCAGCGCAAGCCTATTACGATTCCATTGCCAGGCTGTATGCGGCATGGGGAGTCGATCTGATCAAAGTGGATTGCATCAGCAGCCATCCCTACAAAGGCGATGACATTCGAATGATCAGTCAAGCCCTGGACAAAACCGGTAGGCCCGTTGTGCTTAGCCTTTCCCCTGGGCCAGCGCCGTTGGAAAAGCTGGACGAGATGCGGAAGTATGCGCAAATGTGGAGGATTTCTGACGACATTTGGGATATCTGGCATAACGATGGCCCTTACCCCAAGGGGCTCGGCGATCAGTTTGACAACGCTGCCAAGTGGGCCGGGAAGGCCCAAGCGGGGCATTGGCCCGACGCGGACATGCTTCCACTAGGGCGTCTGGGGCCGGCTGCCGGCTGGGGTGAGCCGCGCGCTACGAGACTAACTCACGATGAACAGCGAATGTTGATGACCCTCTGGGTCATCTTTCCCTCTCCTCTTATGGTTGGCGGCGAACTGCCCTCTGCGGACGCGTGGACGTTATCTTTGCTCACGAATCCCGAGGTCATTGCAGTGGACCAGCGCTCGACCGGGAACCATCCGGTGATCAATACCGGCAAGGCAGTGGTCTGGCTGGCGCAGTGTGGGTTGGGGGATGCTCAGGGCGATGGTCAGCGAGATGATCGCTACCTGGCCGCGTTCAATATCAGTGAATCAACCGCAACCCTGCGATACGAATGGAAGGATGTGGGGCTGGCGGGGAAGATATATAAGGTGCGCGATCTTTGGGCGCGGCGGGATCTGGATTCCGCCCCCTCCCTGTCGGTGACATTGCCGCCCCATGGGAGCGTCCTGTATCGCCTGTCACCGGCGAGCGCCACTCATCCATAAACAAGTCTTTGGTCGTGAATCCTGAAGCCGCGACGTCCGCCTTGATCGGACTCTAGGAAAACGTCCGCCGTGGAGAACTAAGGTAACAGTTACTAACACCCCACGCAAACACAGTCATCAAAACAAAACTCGACTATTGGTTGATCATAAGTGCCGCGGAATCTGTCGATAACCACAAAACAACCGTGGCCTCTGGCGATACCTCAAACCGCCTTCTGCCAGCCCATTCTGACGTGATAGCCTATAGCAAGTAACTTTCCATGGTCAAGCAGTTACTATTACCAAGAGGCCATTTGCCCCCACGAGACGGGCCATGTACTCTCGTGTGTCCCTGACTTAGTCTCAAATTACCGAATCAACTAAGTAGCGGAGACCAGATGAGATTCCTCCTCTCGATTCTTTTGCTGAGCGTTGCCATGCAGGCACAGAGTTTCACGGCGGGCAGCAGCTCTTCGCTCCCCGATGCGCCCAGCCAACGCCCTTTCTGGACGGTCGAAAACAAGATGAACTTCAGCATCCTGGCCGGACTCGTCGCCGCCGACGCCATTACTACTCAACGGGGTCTGAACCAAGGGCTTCACGAAGTTAATCCCGTCATGCGCCCTTTGGTGACGCGAGGCGCGGCCGGAGAGGCTGCGGGGTCGGCTCTAGGTTTTGGCGCGGGAGTTGGCGTCGTGTACCTGCTGCATCGGACCCATCACTACAAAGCGGAACGCATCACGATGAGAATGTTCGTTGCCGGTGAAGCTGGCTTCGTCGCCAACAACATCATTGCGATTCGCTGAGAACATTCGCTAAGGATTAAGAACAAAGAATAAAAGAGCAGACGCATCGCGCTTCCGGACGCCCAGTCCGGGTTGTGAATCCCCGATTTCGTGGGGCGAGCCCGCGGCCACGTTATAATTCCATTCTGGAAGACGATCGATCATTGATCGTTGTACTACCTTGGAATCCGCGGCCCGCTTTCGCGAATCTTTATACCGTAAGGAGTCTGCATGGCCATTCAGAAGACGGACAAAATCTGGCACAACGGCAAATTCATCGACTGGGACCACGCCACGCTCCACGTGATGTCTCACGTCGTGCATTACGGCTCTTCGGTGTTTGAAGGCATTCGTTGCTATGCGCTGCCCAGCGGCCCGGCGATTTTTCGCGCCGCCGAACACATGCAGCGCCTCATCGACTCGGCCCGCATTTATCGCATCGACGTCCCCTTCACCCGAGACGAGATCGTGCGCGCCATGGTCGAACTGGTGACCCAGAACGGCGTGTGGCCGTGCTACATACGCCCCATCGTTCTCCGCGGATACGGCGAGGCGGGGGTCAATCCCTTCAACTGCCCCACCGAAGTGTATATAGCCAATTATGCGTGGGGAAAATATTTGGGGACGGACGCGAATGAGGGAGTGGACGTCTGCATTTCTTCGTGGACGCGAATCGCGCCTAATACTCTGCCCGCTATGGCCAAAGCGGGAGCGAACTACATGAACTCGCAGCTCATCAAGATGGAAGCCATCGTCAACGGCTACTCCGAAGGCATCGCGCTGGATGTGAACGGCTATGTCAGCGAAGGCTCGGGCGAGAATCTGTTCGTCGTCCGCAACGGCGTGTTGCACACGGCGCCGCTGGGGAACTCCGTGCTTCCCGGGATCACCCGCGACTCAGTGCTGCAGATCGCGCGCGACCTCGGCATCAAGATCGTGGAACAGCAGATTCCGCGTGAGTCCTTGTACATTGCGGATGAAGTTTTCTTTACCGGCACCGCCGCCGAGATCACGCCCATTCGCTCGGTCGACAAAATCGCTGTGGGCAAGGGCAAGATCGGCCCCATGACCAAATCTCTGCAGGCGGAGTTCTACGCCATTGTTCGCGGCGAGAAGGCGGACCGCTATGAATGGCTAACTTCAGTTCCGGTGGGAGCGAAGCAGCCGGTCGGAGTTTGACAAGCAATAGAGGAAGCCCAAAACCGGTGCCGATTTAGCGGCGTGTTTGCCGGTAGGCTTCGATCTCTTGCTTCACAATCTTCAGAGCGCCTTTGCCCCACAGATTTGCGGGCTCGATGTCGTCGTGGGTGTTGGCGTCGAATCCCTCGTCGGGCGGGCCGAATTCATTGAACTGGTGAACGATCAAAAAGATGGGATCGAGCTGTTTCGCATAGGTCATGAAGGCAGCGAAAGTAGCGTAGGTTCCCTCGCTTCCGAAACGGAGTGCGTCGTCGGGACAGTAGGGCAGCGTGTTTGGATTGGGGCAACCCCATCCATCCTGCCCGGCGGTGGCAATGGACGCGGTAAAGTTCTCGACTCGCGAACCGGCCTGATTGTAGGAAGGGTAGTACGGACATAACGGTTCGGTGCAGGAAGTATTGAGCCGATCGACCCAACTCCAGAATCCATAGGCAGGACTAATTTCCACCGGCCCGTCGGGCGTGCCCTGTGTTGCCCACAGATCGGGCTGGCTGTCGAGGTATCCGGCCATCAGCTTGAAGGTATATTTCTCGCCAATCTCGGGATGGTGTTGCAAAAACTGCTCGATTCGAAACCAGAGAGGATGATCGGCAGGGTTGGGATCCTGGGCTGCGCCCACAAAAATCAGCATGAGGGGCTTGCCTTCGTAAATCACGTTCAGATCGGGATAGCGCCGCAAACGCGCGCCGAAGTATTCCACTTCTTTTTCGAACGCCGTTTTCCCGTCCTGATCCTTGTACAAAACATTGTTGTCGATGCCGCCAAGCAGGGGAATCAGCTTGAGCCGGGTTCCGAGCGCCGTCCATGCGGGATATAGATTGCCTGTGTTGTTGCGGATGGTCTGGTTGTAAGAGCGGAAGGATGGCGAGCAGTTGCGGACATATTTCTTGACGAACCACTCGCTATTGAAGATGCAGCTCACGTTATTCGTCACTTCGCTAATGGCCGCGTCAACTCCCATGTATTCCAGCCATGCGACGTGCTGTTTGATGACAGCCGGATCGGCGCTGTCATAGCCTCCTCCGACCACCTGCATGTCCGCCGACTGCAGCAGCGGCATAGCCGAGAAGCCTTGGAAGGTCACGGCGTGGGGGCCGAACCAGGCCTCATACTCCATGACTACGATGCGGCTGTTACTGTCCACAACTAAGGGGCCAGCGGACGAGGCGGACGCAAGTGAGCTCGCGAGGAGAAGAGCTAGGGTTAGCGAAAGACGAGTCACCAGTACAGTATGACGCTGCATACAAAACAATGAAACCCTTATCGCAAGGGGAAGTTTCGGCGCTGATCGGGAGAATGCCTGGCGTCGGTCAATAGGATAAATTCGGCGTTTGCGCTTCCTGTTCCCTTGAACTATATTTAGGCGCGCCTGATCGCAGGCGACCATGTTTTTTCGTTAATCCCCAACCTGAAGGAGAAATGTTATGTCTGGCCCCACACCCGATTTTGTCCTGGGCTATCGTGCCATGATGCTTGATGGCCTGGCCCGTGAAGTTGAAATTACCAAGAGAGTTTTGGCGGCCGTCCCTGAGGGGAAAAGAGACTACCGGCCGGATCCACACGCGCGCACGGCCTGGGAACTGGCCTGGCATATCGCGAACACCGACGTCCAGTTTATGGACGGAATCGCGGATCTGAAGTTCACCATGGCCAATCCGGCGGAGGCAGACAGCCTAAGACGGTCGCCGAGTTGGTGGATTGGTACGACCGCAACATGAAGCGTGGGGCGGATGGGATTCGCGCTCTGTCGGCGGAACAGTTGGCGACGCCGGTTAATTTTATGGGCGTCTTCGATTTACCGGCAGCGTTTTATCTGGCGTTCCTGAACAACCACAGTATTCATCATCGGGGCGAGTTGGTGACATATCTGCGTCCGATGGGGTCGAAGGTGCCTTCGATTTATGGAGGGAGTTACGACGAGCCGTTTCAGGCGGCGGCGTAAAGCGAAGCTGGCCGCTGCGAACGGGGCGGGGCTCCGTTCAGGGCGACAAATCTGGAAGCGGGTCGGAAGGTCGCAGCCCATCGCCGGACCTGCAGCCAATGGCCCGCGGTTCGTGGCCAATGGTCTCGTTACTTCCGTCATCTCGTGTGCTTCGGCGGTTCGGGTCATGATAGGGACTGTAGCTGGAGTCCCGCCTGCATGAATATCGACGACCTGCTCCGTATCGCGATGGAGCGCCGCGCTTCCGACTTGCATTTGAAGGTGGGGAACTATCCTCACCTGCGCATTGATGGCGATCTGGTGCCCTTGACCGACCAGGCGCGTGTGTCTGCGCGAAGACATGCTGAACATGGCGTTCAGCATGATGTCGGCTCGGCAAAAGCAAAAATTCAAAGAGACCACGGAAATCGACATGGCCTATGGCGTCGCGGGCCTGGGACGCTTCCGTGTGAACGTATTTCAGCAGCGCGGCAATGTGGGGCTGGTGCTGCGCGTCATTCCGACGAAGATCCGCGCGCTGGACGAACTGTTTCTGCCGAAAGTGGTGGAGCAGATCTGCGATATGCCGCGCGGCCTGGTGCTGGTGACGGGGGTGACGGTTCCGGCAAATCGACGACGCTGGCCGCCATGGTGGACCGCATCAACTCGACTCGCGCCGAGCACATCATCACCATCGAAGACCCCATCGAATTTCTGCATCGCGACAAAAAAGGATATGTGAACCAGCGCGAAGTGGAAGTGGATACGCCCTCGTTCTCGGCGGCGCTGCGGGCTTCTCTGCGTCAGGATCCGGATGTGATTCTGGTGGGCGAAATGCGCGATTTGGAAACGATCGGAACGGCGCTGCACGCGGCCGAAACCGGCCACATGGTTTTCTCCACGCTGCACACGCTGGATGCGGTTGAAAGCATCAACCGGATCATCGCAATTTTTCCGCCGCCGGAGCAGAAACAGATACGGTTGCAATTGGCAGCAGTGTTGCGCGCCATTGTCAGCCAGCGCCTGGTGCGACGATCGGATACCGAGGGCCGAGTGCCTGCGGTGGAAGTCATGGTGACGACGGCCTATATACGGGAATGCATTCTGGTGCCGGAGAAAACGCGCGCCATCCGCGAAGCAATTTCCGCGGGCACGTCGCAGTACGGCATGCAGACCTTCGACCAGTCGCTCTGGGACTTATTCCAGGCGGGGCTGGTGATTACGAAACGGCTCTGGAGAGCGCCTCGAACGCGGATGAATTCAAGCTGCGCATGCAGGGCATTGCGTCCACGGCGGATATTTCGCGGCAATCGATGCAGTCGGCGGGGTTTGGACGCTGAGGTTGGGATGGAGATTGGGTTTGTCCTGCTGAAGGCTGTTGCTTCTGAAATTTGTTCCTCCTGAGCCTTGGGCGCGCTTCGGCGCGCCCTTTTTTGTCAGTGAAGGTTTACAGCGGCTTCGACATTCGGACGAGGTGTACAGGGATTCTGGCGATTTGATCTGCCGGAAAGGGTAAGGCGCCGTTTTCGACATAGCCAAATCGCTGGTAGTAGGCGGGCAGTTCCTGGCGCACATTCACGAAGGTGAGATCCATGAACCGGCATCCGGCGGAGCGGCAGTGCTGTTCGGCGGCGGCGATCAGGCGAGTTCCGATTCCGGAGCGCTGACGTTGCGGATCGACGGCCAGTAGCCCGAAGTAACCTCGTTCGCCGCGAATCTCGGCGTAGACGCAACCCCGCAGCACTCCATCTTCGAATAGCATGAGGAATGTTCCTTTCTGAAGAAGGGCGCCAACTTTCTCAAGGTTGGTGCGATCGGCATCAATAAAGAAACGCTCGGAGCGAAAGGCAGCGTTCACCAGGCACGCGATGGCGGGCGCGTCGGCGGGTTCGGCGATACACATCTGCGGAGAAGTTGGCAACGGGTGGATTTTAATTCAGGGGCAGGGGTTTGAAATGGGCTGGTCTCATGTCAGCGAATTTGCGCCCGGCTCGGACGGGCGAAACGCCCATTT
>CAVRNL010000070.1:0-78760 GCA_963722485.1 uncultured Acidobacteriaceae bacterium | reverse complement strand
GTTCCTTCAATATTTTCAAGCCGGGATGAAACCGCATGTTGTAGCCGACCTGAACGCTCCGGTCGTGGTGGCGCGCCTCGGCAATCAGAACCTGGATCCCACCCGATTCGTGCGAAAGAGGTTTCTCGATAAAGACATGGGCTCGAGCCTGCAAAGCGGCCAGCGCCTCCTCGACGTGGCACACCGGCGGAGTACAAATCAGCACCATATCCGGCCCGAATTCCCGCAGCGCCTCGCCATAGTCGCCGAAAGTTTCCCCTTGCAGTTCCTCACGGCACCGCTTCAGCGCTTCGGCGCTGGTGTCGCAAAAACCAAGTTTCCGCACCCCGAGCGACTTGAGGTTCCTTGCGTGCCGCCGGCCGATCGATCCGCAGCCGACTACCAGAGCCCGATATCCCACCCATTCGGAAATCATCGACATGACTTATTTTGATTGCCTGGTCTCGAGCCCATGCGAGCGCTCGCCTTTCCCTCTTCGTATTTCCCTTCAAAGCAGGTCAAAACTTTATGCAGCGCGTGAATCACGTCTTCCACATCCTGCGCCGTCATGGCATGAAACATAGGCAGGCTGATCAGCCGCTCATAGGCGTCTTCGGCGACCGGATAGCTCTCTTCCGTCTTGAAGCGCTCGCGATAGTACGGATGCCGATGCACTGGAATATAGTGAACGTTCACGCCGATGTTCTCCGCCCGCAGCGCGCGGAATATTTCCGCTCGCCCCACGGCCAGCATTTCCAGTTTCAGCTGGACTGGATACAAATGCCACGCCGGATTCACTCCCTCGCGAACGGTAGGAGCGACAATCGCCGGCAAATCCCGGAACGCCGCCGCATACTGTGCTGCAATTTTCCGCCGCCGCGCCAGGTTCGCCTCCAGCTTTTCCAGCTGCGACAGTCCCAGCGCGCAGGCGATGTCCGTCAACCTGTAATTGAACCCCAGCAGCACCATCTCGTAAAACCACTGGCCCGAGTCCTGGCGCTGCCGCGCTTCGCTGCTGATGCCGTGATTGCGAAAGCGTCTTAGCGTCTCCGCCAGCCGCGCATCGTTGGTGGCAACCATGCCGCCTTCCCCTGTCGTCAGGTGCTTCACCGGATGAAAGCTGAACACAGTCATGTCCGCAATCCCGCCGACGCGTTTCCCGCGGAACTCGGCACCCAGCGCGTGGCAGGCGTCTTCGATCAGCAGCGCTCGCGGGAACTGCGTCTTCGCCAGTTCCCCCAATTCATCAAGCGCGGCCGGATGTCCCGCATAATCGACCGCGATAATGGCCTTCACCCGAGAGGAATCGCGGGAAGTAATTTTTCTGGAAACCTCGCCCGGATCGAGGTTCAGCGTGTCCGCCGAGACATCGGCGAACACCGGCGTCGCCCCCTGATACAAAATACAGTTGGCGGTCGCGCAGAAAGTCATGGGCGTGGTGATCGCCTCATCCGCCGGCCCGAGTCCCGCGGCGAACGCCGCGCCGTGCAAGGCGGCCGTGCCCGAACTGAAGCTGATCGCATGCCGCGCCCCGACCCACGCTGCAAACCGCTCTTCAAACTCGCCGACCTTTGGCCCGGTGGTCAGCCAGTCCGACTTCAATACCTCAACTACCGCCTGCACATCCGCGTCATCCAAGCTCTGTCGCCCGTAGGGCAACAGTCGTTCCCGCACTGGCCTCCCCCCATGGATGGCGAGCGTTTCCAGGTTTGCAGGTAGGGCACTCATGCTAGGCAGAGGTGGGAACCGCCTCCGCGCCGCTGGTTTCCGGCGTCACTAATTCTTCCAACTCGCGCCGCGTCAGCCAGCGATCGTTCGTGTCGCTCGAATAACGAAAGCCTTCCGCAAGCGGCTTGGCATTGTCCCAGTTTTCCGATTTCCACCACGGATGCGACGGCTGAATCACGAACATGTCTTCCGTCTCGACCGTTTGCCGCGACTCGTCTTCCGAAACCAGCACTTCGTGCAACTTCTCTCCCGGACGAATCCCGATGTACTCCACCTGGCATCCCGGAGCGATGGTCTCGGCCAGATCCGCCAGCCGCATGCTGGGAATCTTCGGGACAAAAATCTCGCCGCCGTGCATCTGCTCCAGGCAGCGGATCACAAACTTCACGCCCTGCTCCAGAGTCAGCCAGAATCGCGTCATTCGCGGATCGGTGATCGTGATCTTCCCGCGCCGCCGCTGTTCCAGAAAAACCGGAATCACGCTGCCCCGGCTTCCCACCACGTTGCCGTAACGCGCACAACTGAAGCGCGTATTTCGAGCGCCCGCATAGGCATTAGCCTGCACAAACACTTTTTCCGCGCACAGCTTGGTGGCGCCATAAAGATTGATCGGATTCACCGCCTTGTCGGTGCTGAGCGCCAGAATGCGGCGCACGCCCTGATCGATCGACGCATCGATCACGTTGCGCCCGCCCATGATATTCGTCTGGATCGCTTCAAACGGATTGTACTCGCAAGCCGGCACCTGCTTGAGCGCCGCCGCATGCACCACCACCGTCACGCCCGAGAGCGCCCGCTTCAAGCGCTCCACGTCCCGAACGTCTCCAATGAAATACCGCAGGCTGCGATGATCGAAGCCCGACGTTCTCATCTCATGCTGCTTCAACTCATCCCGGCTGAATACCACCAATCGGTGCGGCTGATAATCGCGCAGCATGATTTCGACAAATTTTTTCCCAAACGACCCCGTTCCGCCCGTTACCAGTATCGATTCCTGCGGCCAATTCACCATTCCCGTTCCTTAGAGACCTCATTCTGCTTCTGCCGAGTCATGCTCCGGGGCGCCGTACCGCCAAGCCTTGACGCCACTGCAGAGACGGGCATCTAATATTGACTTTTCCCGCAGGCAGCCCGACGAATCTTCGCTTTTCGAGTAAGTTCTTGTGTTCGACAGTATAGCTGACGATTCATCGCCGCGTCGGCGTCCGCTCAGCGGGAACCAGTATCCGAAACTGTATCGGCACCCTTAAATTTTGGCCGGTTCTCACTCCGGGGATGCTAAAATCAGGCCAATTCTTCATAACAGCCCGCTTCTGTCTGCCCGGCTTGCTGTGACAAGGTCAGGCTGGAGCGGAGACCTGTGTGTCGGGTGCGGCGCGTTGTCGCATTGAGCTTGTGGCGGGCAAGGAGTAACGATGTCATCGGGGCCCTTGGTTCCACGAAATAACGATCCGCAAAGTGACGTTCCACGCAGCGAAGCATCGCGCCACTTGCTGCCCGGCGAACCGGCCGAATTCCTAAAGCCGATTGGCGCCTCGCTTTATAACGTGCTGCCGTCGCAGGAATCCACCCTGCGCGAATACCTGCGCGTTCTTATCAAGCGCAAATATATGGTGACCGCGGTTGTGGCCGGCATCTTCCTGGCCGTTGCCATTGCCAGCCTGCGCCAGACGCCCGTCTACGAAGCGGTCGGCCGCATCGCCATCAACAAGGCCGATTCGAATTCCATTACCTTCAAAGACTCGGGGCCGATGATGGACTACTACGACCCGAGCGACCTCGATACCGAAGTCCGCATTCTGCAGAGCGATATCATGGCCCTGCAGGTAATCCGGCAACTGAATCTGAATAAACGACCCGAGTTTGGCGGCCATTCCGATCAAAAGCAAGCCAACCTGGTCGCCGATCCGCTGCAGACCGATTCGAACCGCGCCTCGGCTCTGCTGGGAGGCTTTCATGGAAACCTCCACGTCACTTTGATTCCCAACACCCGAATCATCGAGATCCATTTCACCAGCACCGATCCGCAACTCGCCGCCAGCGCCGTGAATACCCTCATGGATACGTATAAAGACGAGAACTACAAAACCAAATTCGAATCCACTATGCAGGCCTCCGACTGGCTTTCCAAACAGCTCGTCGACTTGCAGATGAAAGTGGAAACCTCTCAGGAGAAGCTCGTAAAGTACCAGAAGGAGCACGAGATTCTCGGAACTGACGAAAAGCAGAACATCATCACCGAAAAGCTCGACGAACTTAACAAAGAAATGACGATGGCCGAATCGGACCGCATGCAGAAAGAAGCGGTCTATCGCCAGACCCAGTCCAACGACCCGGACGCGGTCGCGGCAGCGATCATTGCCGATACCACCGGCAGCGCAAGCGGCGCAACTTCCGGCCTCCTGGACAAGTTGCGCGAACAGCAGGTTGGTCTCAGAATCCAGGTTGCAGACCTCAGCACTCAGTTCGGCCCTTCGTATCCGAAAATCGCGCAGATCAACAACCAGCTCAAGGAAATCGACCGCCAGCTCCAATCCGAAACCAACAAGGCCGTCGATCACCTCAAGGGACAGTATCTGGCCGCTTTGCAGCGCGAAAATATGTTGCGCGGCTCCTTTGAAAAACAAAAACAGGAAGCGAACAAGCTCAACGAGAGCGCCATCGAGTACAGCATCCTGAAGCGCGACCTGGACAGCAACCGCACCCTCTACGAGGGATTGCTGGAAAAAATGAAAGAGGCGAGCGTCACCGCGGGATTGCGCTCCAATAACTTTCGCATCATCGATGCGGCCCGGGTTCCGACATCTCCCAGCGAACCGAACATTCCGCGCAACCTGTCTTTCGCACTCGTGCTGGGCGTCATTTCCGGCGTCGGCTTGGCCTTCCTGCTCGAGAACATGGACAACACCGTCCGCACACCCGAGCAGGCCCAATCCGTCTCCGGCCTTCCCTCTCTTGGAATGATTCCGCTCGGCTCCAAGTCGGGCAACCATGGACCGACGGGCAAGCGGCTGGCCTTGACTGGCTCCAAGGAAGTGGTGGAGACCGTAACCCAGATTCGCCCCCAATCGCAGATGGCCGAATCGTACCGCGCGCTGCGCACTTCGCTCCTGCTCTCCAATCTAGGAGCGCCTCCGAAAGTCATCATGGTAACCAGCGCGCGTCCGCAGGAAGGCAAAACCACTACCAGCATCAACACCGCGATCGTGCTCGCGCAAAAAGGAGTCCGCGTTCTCCTGATGGATGGAGATTTGCGTCGCCCCAGTGTTCACAAGACTCTGGGTATGGGCCCGCGCAGTGGTCTCAGCAACGTGCTGACCGGAAGCGCTACCCTGCAGCAGACCATCACGGCCTCTCCGATCCTGCCCAATCTTTTCATCATGCCCGCCGGGACGCCGCCTCCGAATCCCGCCGAGTTGCTGGCCTCCTCCAACATGCGGGACCTGATCCTGGAGTTGCGCGAACTCTACGACCACATTGTGATCGACACGCCGCCAACCCTTTCCGTCACCGACGCGGTCGTGCTCTCACCCCGAGCCGACGCCACGATCCTGGTCATTCGTTCCGGCCAGACGACGAAACAAGCGCTGCGCCGTGCCCGCGATATATTGACACAGGTCAATGCGCACGTCGCCGGCGTGCTGCTCAACGCGGTGGATCTAACCTCTCCCGATTATTACTACTACTACGAGTATCAGGGGAAGTATGGTCACTACTATCAGGAAGATCCTCCCAGCACCGGGAGCGAGGCGGAACCCAAGGCAGTTTGAGGTTGCGGAGGAAAGAGCGGTTCGACATTGATCGACATTCCACTTTCAAACCGGCGCCGTTTGCGGTTCGCCGCGGTTGCGGGCTTTCTCGCGTGCGTCTATCTTTTGCTGACGGGCGCAGAGTTCGCGGCCAGCGTGTTTGCTTCGCGCGCGGAATTGTCGTCCCTGCAGCGCGCGGTGCGGCTCTCGCCGGGTAATGCGGATTACAATCACCGGCTAGGACGGTTCCTGGCACTGGTTGCCGGTGAGCCGCAGTCCGCCATCGACAGCCTTCGAGCCGCGGTCGAATTCAACCCCCACGATGCCCACTATTGGTTCGATCTGGCAGCCGCTTATCAGGTGACCGGGAACCTCGCGGGCCAGCGCGCAGCATTGGATGGCGCGCTGAAGGCGGAGCCCACCGCTCCCGACGTCGCGTGGGAAGCGGCGAATTTTTTCCTCATCGACGGCGATATCGATCGCGCATTGCACGAGTTCCACGTCGTCATCGCGAACGATGATGTGCTGGTGGAACCCGCCCTGCGCGAATCCTGGCGCGTGCGTCCCGACACCGATGCCATGCTGCGCGACGTGGTTCCGGCTCGCGCCGATTGCCTGATTTCTTTTCTCGGTTTCTTGATGAGCAAGCAGGAAACCGAGGGCGCCATCAAGACCTGGGACCGGCTCGCCCAGTTGCACGAAAAATTCGACAACCGGCATTTGTACGAATACGTGCGCTACCTCATTGACGCGCATCGTCCCGACGCCGCCATGACTGCCTGGGAACAAACCGCCGGCATTCTTGGCCTCTCCGCTTACTTGCCCACCGAAGACAACCTGGTAGTGAACGGCGATTTCAGCCTCGACATCCTGAACGGAGGCTTCGACTGGACCTACGTCAATCGAATCGGCGTCCGGCCGTTGCTCGACCCGAGCGATTTCCGCGAAGGCTCGCGCTCTCTTTCGTTGACCTTCGAGGGCCCTGGGATCAATGACGCGGGAATTCAACAGCTCATTCCTGTGCATGGCGCAACCACTTACGACTTCTCCGCCTACTACAAGTCGGCGGACTTTCAGGGAGCCGGCGGACCCCAGATCGTTCTCCGCGATTACTACTCGCGCGCGCCCCTGTACGCCAGCGACCCGCTGAACGATGCCGATTTCTGGAGGGAAGTTCATTCCAAAGTGACGATTCCGGACACCACCACACTCCTCCTGCTCTCCATCGAGCGTTTCCCGGCGGGCGCGGCCATTCGCGGCATGCTCTGGCTCGACGATTTCGAACTTTCTCCCGAACTTCCTTCCGATGATTCGTCCGGCGATTCCAAGGACAACCCGTGAGTTCCGCCCTGGCAACGCAGCCTGAACCCGCGCCCCTCGCTAAATCGTCGCACCCGCGACTAACCAACAACGCCCTGCTGCTGGGCGCCGCTGCCGTGCTGTTGCTGGGGCCGCTGGCCTTTGGAGCGGTTGAACCCTGGTCCATTTTTGCTTTGGAAGCGTGCGCCATGTTGCTGCTGGCGGTTTGGTCGTTCCGCCAGTGGATGAACCATGAACTCCACGTCTCTGACAACGTGCTCTATCGCCCCATGGCCGCCTTTTTTGCGCTGGTGCTGCTGCAGTGGGTGGCCGGAACCACCGCCTACCGGCACGCGACCTACACTCACCTGCTGCTCTACGTTGCTTACGGCATGTTGGTGTTTGTCGTGACCCAGACTCTGCATCGATCCTCTCAATTCGAGTTGCTGGCTACGTTGTTCACGGCTTACGGGGCGGTGGTGGCTTTGTTTGCGGTGCTGCAGGGTATGGCGCCCAATGGAAAGCTTTACTGGATCTGGTCTCTGGAGCAAGGTGGGGCGATTTATGGACCCTACGTCAATCACAATCACTACGCCGGCCTGATGGAGATGCTCACCCCCTTCCCGCTGGTGCTGGCTGCAAGTCACTACACTCACGAAAACCGCAAGATTGCAGTGGCGGGAATCGCCGCCGTCATGGCTGCCAGCATTTTTCTTTCCGGCTCGCGCGGAGGTATGGCAGCGTTCGTCGCGCAGATCGTGGTGCTGGGTGTCTTTCTGGTTCGCAAGCGCGAAGGAAGTTGGAAACAGCCGCTGATGCTGGGCGTATTTCTCGCGGTGGTGATTGTATTTCTCGTCTGGATGGGCGGCAACGAACTCACCCAGCGCCTGATCAGCATTCACTCCGAAACTCGTGAAGAGATCAACGGAGGCATTCGCCTTAGCATCGATCGCGACTGCTTGCGCATGTTGCTCAAAAGGCCTTTCCTCGGTTGGGGACTCGGCACATTCCCGATCGTCTATCCCGAATTCCGCAGCTTCTACACCACCTTCTTCGTGAACGAGGCGCACAACGATTATCTGCAACTCCTGGTCGAGACCGGCCTGGCCGGATTCGCCATCGCCGTCTGGTTTCTGGTGCTGGTCTTCCGGCAAGCTGCGGGCAAGATCAAGAATTGGACCGACACCGCCAGCGGCGCGCTGACCGTGGCCGCTCTGCTAGGATGCGTGGGGATCCTGGTGCACAGCTTTCTCGATTTCAATCTGCAGATCCCGGCCAATGCCGCCCTGTTCTACGTTCTCTGCGCGATTGCCGCTTCCGCTCCGCTGCACGAATCCCAGCGCCGCCGCGTCGTTCGCCGACACAGTATGGTTGTGGAACCTGGCCCGGAAACCCCGGAGCCGTGATGGGCGGATACCGTTCGCTTCGCGCAGTCGGCTGATTTCTGGCGGAACGGGACCTGAGAGAGCAACGATCTTCAGCGCGACGCAACCGATTTCATCGGTCTCGGAAGTTGCAGGTAGCCCAAAGCATGCTTTGCTTTCTTGCCGTACCCGTAGCGATGTCCACGCTTAATTAGCGGCTTCTCCAGATACTCCCAGCTGATGGCGGCCACCACTGTCGCCAGTGCGATCGCTGAAATCGATACCAAGAGCGAAAACCATCCGGACTGTCCCGGATGGATCCGGGCGGCAATGTCGCGACCCGCCGCGATAAACGGGTAATGCAACAGGTACAGTCCGTAGGCAATGGTTCCCATGTAACGGAGACCTCGCGCGGAGAATACTGCCTCGAACTTGCGATTGATCAACACACTCATCAAGAGCAGGAAGTAGAAAACAGCCAGGAGTGAGTATTCGAGGCCGAAGACTTCGCCGCCGAAGGATTGTAACCCGCTCAAGAGCAATGCCACCACGGCCACGGCAACCCCTCCGAAGGCGGCATACAGATAGCGCCGGAACCGTAGAATCGTTTCCCACACTACTGAAGTTCTGGTTATCAGCGCAGCGGCAATACCCCAGCCCAAAGCATCGGCACGACATGGCATCAAGACATAACCGGCGTACGCGCCATTCGAAACTGAATGATCCAGGAGAATGCGGAGCAGGGGCGCTCCCGCGATCATACCGCTGACAATCCACCACAACCGCCGCCTGGAGACATAGCGGATGATCAGCGGCAGCGTCAAGTAAAACTGTTCCTCGACGGCCAATGACCAAGTCACGCCGAGCGTATACGAGCCGAATGCGCCGTGTTTGGCCATCCAAAAGTTCTGGAGGAAAGTGGGATAGTAAATTAATGGAATATGCTCATCCACCCAATAGCCGGTCGCTCCGAGATGGCGGCACAAATAAGTCCCTGAAAATACCAGCACCAAAACCATGCCGTACAGCGGCAGAATCCTGTGCGCTCTGCGAATGTAGAACGGGGCAAAGTAACGTTCTGCCGCAGCTGCATCCAACAAGATTCCGCCGATCAAGAATCCGGAGAGCACGAAAAACAGGTCGACGCCGCTCCACGTGAACCGGCCGAGAGCAATCAGGCGCTCGGCGTAAGGGTGATTTGGCAGATTCGACAACGATGAGAAAAATCCGTGCCACGACAAGACAAGACAGATCGCCAACCCTCGGATGCCGTCCAAAGCAGGCACGCGCACAGACGAGGCTGGATCCGCGGAATCTACTTTTGTCGGCATGGGAAGAAGCATCGCTAGCCTACTATCGTCCTTCGGTCGTGGCAAGGTTCGGGTCCCCTCATGGGATGTCGAGACCTACCAGGCAGACCCTAACTCCAATTGTTGCGATACGTTGCGAATAGACTCCCTGGAATTCTGTTCCTGGTGATCCCCGAGCTAACCCCATGATTCCAATGGACGGGGGAAGCCGTACTGACCAGTAAGCAGGCAAGGAAACACTGCAAAATGCTCCCCAAGAAGGCCCCCTTAGCTGCGCTCTCGGAACGGTGTACTAGGAACGCTTCCCAGGGAGGTACCTAGTTCCTACCGGGATTACTTCCGTAATCTATGCTTCTTTTGCGGTATTTTCCGTGATATAACGCCGATAGCTGCTCGTCAGGCTCTGGGCTAGGCATTTCGTGGTCTTCTGGCTTTGGGTTGAAACGCAGAGCCAGGGCAGAGGAGGAGTCGTGTCCGAAGCGCGTACCGGGAAAAGATTTCCGCTGCACTTGCCGATCAAGATTCACAAGGAAGATACCGCGGTTGACGCCAGCGGTGTGACCGGTAATCTGAGCGCCGCCGGCGTGTACATCCGCGCCGACGCTTCGCTTGAGGTCGGCTCACCCGTAGAGTTTGAGATCACCCTGCCGCCGGAGGTAACGGGCGGCAAGGACGATGTTGTGATTCAGTGCCGCGGCCGCGTGGTGCGGACCGATGAGCCGAATGCCAGCGCCGACTCCGGAGACAGCCGGGGCGTCGCTTGCGTAATCGATTCTTACGAATTCGTTCGCAATAGTTAACTGGGAGCGCGATCCATGCTGAAGCTTATTCTGGCCGACAATCAGGCGATTTTCCGCGCTGGCATCGCCAAGGTACTGGCCGTGGAAGACGAAATGCGCATTGTGGCCCAGGCGCAAACTGCCGAGCAGATGTTCATGGCACTCGACAAGTTTCGCGCCGCGGTGCTGATCATTGCCGGAGGCTTTCACTCCGATTTCAACTCCGTCCTCTTGGCTGCCAACAAGAACAAGACACGAGTCGTCGTCCTCGCCGACACCGGCGAGAGCGCACAGCGCTACATGG
Organism: uncultured Acidobacteriaceae bacterium; assembly: GCA_963722485.1. Taxonomy (GTDB): domain Bacteria; phylum Acidobacteriota; class Terriglobia; order Terriglobales; family Acidobacteriaceae; genus Acidiflorens. The sequence goes on along the minus strand of CAVRNL010000070.1, from coordinate 68,248 downwards.
CGGCAGGCGCCCATGGCGTCGTCTACCGCAACGTCACCAGTCCGGCGCTGGTGGACTGCGTCCGCAAAATCGCCCGCGGCGAAAACTGGGTGCAGGATATGGCGGTGCCGAGCGAGTTGACCGAGAACGATATGGTCGGGTTGCGCGTTCGTGACCGTTTGACGGCCAAGGAACTGCGCATCGTGGCACTGATTGTCCAGGGCTACAAGAACAAGGAAATTGCCACCCAGTTGGGCACGACCGAACAGGTGATCAAGAATTATCTGCGCAATGTTTACGACAAGATCGGCGTGTCGGACCGATTGGAATTGGCGCTGTTCACCATTCATCACCGAATATTGAACGAAGCCGCCGCCGCGACCGCAGCGGCAGCCGTCCCGCTACCGCCGCAGAGTGCGGGAATCAGCAACTAGAGTGCGTTCGCTGGAATGACAAAAGGCCGCCCGCGAGCGGCCTTTTGCATTTCTCCCAAACAAATCACTCGCTGTCTTTTTTCTCACTGGACTCGAGCCCGGCGCGGGCCAGCGACCTGCGCAGGCGTCTTTCCCCACCCGATCCCCGTAGTGTATCGACGATTTTCCCGTCGCGATCGACCACAACGTAGATGGGATAACGGTTGGCGGCATACATGGCAGCGAGATTGGTATCGCCGGTTATCACGATGCGGCACTTTCGAGGATGGTCCTTCAAATATTGCTGCACGACCTTCTTGGATTCGCCCACGTCCACGGCGAGCACGACCAGACCTTTGCCGGAAAATTCGGTGGTGATGTCATTCACCAAACCTTCTTCGCCTTTGCAGTACGGACACCATGTCGTCCAGAATTGCAAAAGAACAACCTTGCCTTTTGTCGAATCGTTGGTGAACTGTTCGCCGTCAAGTGTCTTGGCGTGAAAACGAGGCGCGGGCTCGCGCTCATCGTCGCCAATCGTGATGTCGCGATGGACCGATTGAGCAAAGGCCACGGAAACCGTCAGGATCGCTGTCCAGAGAATGCAAACGGGCAAACCGCGTTTCGCTAGCATGGCCCGAGACTATAGCATATTCTGCAAACTATGCCGATCAATCAAAGGCTCTGCCGTTGGGCCGTGCTCGCTACGATTGTTGTCCGGTCAGCAGGTTTGGCATCGGCCGCGGATCAAACGGATGCGGTCGACGACTACGTCCGGGCGGAAATGGCGAAGCAACACATTCCCGGGCTCGCGCTGCTAGTCTCGCGTGGAGGACAAGTCGTCCGCGCGCAAGGTTACGGCTTAGCGAATGTGGAACTGCAGGTTCCGGTCAAACCGGAAACCATCTTTCAATCCGGTTCGGTGGGCAAGCAGTTCACGGCGGCCGCAGTCATGATGCTGGTTGAAGAGGGCAAGATCGGCCTGGAGGATCCGCTCACGAAGTACTTTCCCGATGGGCCCGCCGCGTGGAAGGAGGTCACGATTCGTGAACTGCTGAGCCACACGGCTGGGTTCACGGATTATCCAAAAGATTTTGACATGCGGAAAGATTATACCGAGGGGGATTTGATCAAAATTGTCGGGAACATCCCGCTGGCGTTCCCGCCCGGCACCCGTTGGAGCTACAGCAATCTGGGCTTTCTGACGCTAGGCATCGTGATTCATAAAGTCACCGGCGAGTTTTACGGAGACTTCCTACAGCAGCGTATCTTCCGGCCGCTGGGTATGAGCGCAACTCGCATCATCAGCGAAGCGGACATCGTGCCGAATCGATCCGCGGGATACCGGTTGGTTAAAGGGGAGCTCAAGAACCAGGAATGGGTTTCGCCCACCGTGAACACAACGGCGGATGGCAGTCTGTACTTTTCCATCGCGGATCTTGCCCAATGGGACGCCGCGCTTTACACCGAGAAACTTCTGAAACGATCGAGCCTAGAGCAGATGTGGACTGTGTCCAAGCTCAGCAATGGGCAGCCGAACTCCGGGCACTACGGCTTTGGCTGGTTTATTGAGAGTAAGAAGGGCCATCGCGTCGTTGAACATGCAGGTGCATGGCAGGGTTTCGAAACGCAGATTTCGCGCTATGTCGACGACCGGCTCACCGTGGTCGTTCTGACCAATCTTGCGGAGGCCGAGCCGGCGACCGTCGCGGACCACGTGGCGGAAATGTATCTGGCGGGAAAGGTGAAATGATCGTTGATCAGCCGGTGGAGCGTCAGGAGTCCGCTCCCAACTGGGCTAGCGAGACGCCCCCCGTCGCTCCACCGATATCACGGTGTTAAATTCTTTCGCCGACGCTCTTAGCTTGCGTGAACAGGTAGAGATAATCTGGCCCGCCGGATTTCGAATCGGTGCCCGACATGTTGAAGCCGCCGAAGGGATGTGCGCCTACCATCGCTCCGGTGCACTTCCGGTTCAGGTAAAGATTGCCCACGTGGAACTCGGTCACGGCGCGATCGAGTTTTTCGCGCGAACTGGAATAGACAGCGCCGGTCAGACCAAACTCGGTGTCGTTGGCGATTTCAAGGGCGTGGTCGAAGTTGTGCGACTTGATCACCACCAGCACCGGGCCGAAGATTTCTTCCTGCTCGAGCGCCGATTTCGCCGGAATGTCGGCAATCACGGTCGGCTGAATGAAGTAGCCTTCGCCCGCGCTGGTGTCGCGCGCGCCGCCGGTAATGAGGCGTCCATCTTCCTTGCCGATCTCGATGTAGCGTAGGATGTCGTTCATCGAACCTTCGTTGATGACGGCGGCCATGTTCGGGTTCGCAGTGGGATCGCCAACCGTGATGCGCTCGACCCGCGATTTCAGTTTCTCCAGGAACTTGTCATAAATGCGCTCGTCGACGATCGCCCGCGAGCAGGCCGAGCACTTCTGGCCCTGGAAGCCGAAAGCAGCTGCGGCTACGCCTTCCACGGCGGAGTCGATGTCCGCGTCGGCATCGACGACGATGGCGTCTTTGCCGCCCATTTCGAGGATGGTGCGCTTGATCCAAAGCTGTCCCGGCTGCTGCTGCGCGGCGTTCCGGTTAATGCGCAATCCAACTTCGCGCGAACCCGTAAAAGCGATGTAGCGAATTTTCGGATGCGCGACCAGCGCGTCGCCGAAACTCGCGCCGCCGCCGGGGCAGAAGTTCACGACGCCTTCGGGCAGGCCGCATTCTTCGAGCAGCTCCACGAACTTCGCCGCCATCGTCGGCGAATCGCTGGAGGGCTTCAGCACTACGGTGTTGCCGCTGACAATCGAAGCCAGCGTCATGCCGGCCATGATGGCGCAGGCGAAGTTCCACGGCGGAATCACGGCGCCGACGCCGAGCGGAATGTAGGCCAGCGTGTCGCGCTCGCCCGGCAGTTGCACGGGCGGTTCGGCTTTCGAGAAGCGCAGGGCCTCGCGGGCGTAGAACTCGCAGAAATCGATGGCCTCGGAAATGTCGGCATCGGCCTCGAACCAGTTCTTCGAGACTTCGAAGACCAGCCACGCCATGAATTCAAGCTTGCGCTCGCGCATCACATCGGCCACGCGGAACAGGAGCGACGCTCGCTCCTCGACCGACGTGCGGCTCCAGTGGGCAAACGCCTGCAACGCGGCATTTACGGCGGGCTCGACGTGCTCAATACCTGCTTTCTGGTGGACGCCGACCACTTCCGAAGGCTTGGCGGGATTGATGGAGCGTATCTTATCGGAGGTCTTGGAGCGCTTGCCGCCGATGATCAGGTCGTATTCGCGGCCCAGTTGGCCGCGAACTTTATCGATGGCGGCGCGCATTTTGCGCACGTTTTCTTCTTTGGTGAAATCGACAAAAGTCTCATTCTTGAACGCACCTTCATGAAGTCGGATTTGCAGGCGCGGCGGGGCTTCCATGGTTGCCATAGGAATACATTCCTTTCTAGGACGGAACATTAGCACGGACGTTCGCGACCCTCGATTTTACACCGGCGGGAGGGGCCTGGCAGCCCGCGGAAAACCAAACCGCGTCGCAGCCTCAGCTCGGCGATTGAGGCCGCAGCGCTTGAGCCGGGGCCCGCTTTCCGTTGGAAATGGCGCCAACTCCTGCAGGGGGCTGTGCTGGGCCATGGGGCAGGCTTTCGTATAATTCAATTGTGCCCGATTGTCGACTCTAGGATGCACGAATAGTAAAAGGAGCACAGGATCTTTGTTATGGCGACGCCGGTAGAACCGAGCATTGACGAGTACTTACGCAAGCGATTGATGCCAGTCGAGGGCGTGATTCCCCAACTGGACGGCATCGATATGTATGGCAATTCGATTCCGGCCGGAAGCGTGGGGGGCGACCTTTTTGAGTACATCAACTTTCAGCAGCGTTACAACATTGACGCCCGCATCGCCGGCGCCCTCAAGCGGTCGAAGCTGTACCTTGAGCCTCTTCCCAAAGGCCAGCCGCCGCGAAACTCGGTGGATGAGCATGTGCAGTGGTTGAAGTCTCAGCCGGGCTACCACTCTTCTGTCGCCGCCGGATACAGAAGGGCCAAGAGCTCAGAGCAACTGCGAATCGCCGAAAATCTGCGCGAACTCTATACGACGGCGGGAGTGCTGCTGGTCGACGCTCAGGGGCACGGCGTGATCTCGGCAAAAATTGCGTCCACCATACACGACACTTTTCATGCCCTCATGCTTTCCGAGCTGGATCGGAACGGGACAACCACCCCCGATATTTTCGAGAAGATCAATCTTCGGCTGGCACAGTCGGTGACCGCGAGGAATGCCTTGGGACGGGATAAGGATGACAGTTCGCGCGAGATCGCGACCATGCTCTACGGTGAGATACGTCCCAGTGGATCTTTCCGTTTTGTAAATTTCGGCCACCCGCCACCGCTGGTCTTTTCCGCGGAATACGGAAGGTTCATGGAGATGGACAAGGCGCGGATGGTGCAATTCGTGGCGCTCGGACTGGAAATTCCCGAGGACAATCCTGACCGGAACAAGTACTTTTCGATGGCGCTCAGGACACGGAAAATGAAATCCTCGGACCTGGCGGAAATCACACTCATGAGTTCCGGCGACATCCTCTTCCTGTATACAGACGGAGTTTACGATGGCAGCGATGAGGAGGATCGGCTGCAGATTGAACAGGTAATCCGTGAGCACAAAGATGAGCCGGCAAAAGGGATTTGTAATGCGATTCTGGATTATGCGGTTCGGCAGGACGAGCACCTGCAACAGATTCGCGAAATCGACCGGATCGACGACAAGACAGCCTTTATCATCAAGCGCTGGTGAGAACTCATTTGAGACTCTTCAGGGTGATTAAGGAGTATTTCATAAATGGTCTTGGATAGGTTCTTGGGAAGGGCGCGGCTTCACAGCTTGCGGAAAAACTCGATTTTGCATTTGTTTTTGGGTGGCGCAGCGGTTCACCGCTGCGATAACTGGCGTATTTTTTAGCACCGGCTTTAGCCGCTGAGGTCAGGGTGCGGGATGGAAGGTACTTTTTCCGCAAGCTGTTCAGCCGTGCCACTACGAGCCGTATAAACACTGGGCTTCAGCCCCTGAGGGAGCTGCCCGTGTCCCTGAAACCGGTTTAAGAAACACGCTCTATTCAAAATCACACTTCCGCGGGCTCCAGCTTTGCTGTGAAGTGGCGGAGGAACGGTGCTTCGTAGGTTAGCTTCATGCCTTGGATCTGCTCGCGCTTCTTCCAGACTTCGAGAATGATTTCCACCACGAAATCGATGTGGCTCTGGGTGTAGACGCGGCGGGGAATGGCGAGGCGCACCAGATCCATCGTCGCCGAGGCTCCGAACATCAGCGTGCCGATCTCGACCGAGCGAATCCCGCCTTCGAGATAGAGCTCGTTGGCGAGCGCCACGGCGGGGAAGCGATCGGGCGGAACGTGCTGCAGAAACGCGCGCGCGTCGATGTAGATCGCGTGGCCGCCGGGCGGCTGCACAATGGGCACGCCCTGCTCGGCAATGTGGTTGCCTAGATATGCGGTTGAGGCTATGCGGTATTCGAGATAGTCCTGATGCAGCGCTTCCTGCAGTCCTACGGCGATGGCTTCCAGGTCGCGGCCGGCTAGGCCGCCGTAAGTCGGATAACCCTCGGTGAGAATGAGCAGGTTTTTCTCCTGCTGCGCTAGCAGATCGTCGTTGGTGCAGAGGAATCCGCCTATGTTTGCCATGCCATCTTTTTTCGCGGACATAGTGCAGCCATCGCCGTAGCTGAACATTTCCTGCGCAATTTCTTTTGGCGATTTGCGCTCGTAGCCCTGCTCGCGAATCTTAATGAAGTAAGAGTTTTCGGCGAAACGGCAGGCGTCGAAGTACAGCGGAATGCGATGCTTCCGGCAAACCGCGCTGATCGCTTTGACGTTCTCCATCGACACTGGCTGGCCGCCGCCAGAGTTGTTGGTCACGGTCAGCATGACCAGAGGCACGCGCTCGCGGCCGGCTTTCTCGATCAGAGATTCCAGCGCGGCGACGTCCATGTTGCCTTTGAAAGGATGCTTCAGGCTGGGCTGGCGGCCCTCGGCGATGACGAGATCCACCGCCTCAGCGCCGACAAACTCCACGTTGGCGCGGGTGGTGTCGAAGTGCGTGTTGTTGGGGACGACATCGCCTTTCTTGCACATCACGTTGAACAGAATGCGCTCGGCGGCGCGTCCCTGGTGAGTGGGAATGACGTGCTTATAGCCGAAAATGTCTTGCACCGAGGAGCGGAAGCGCTCGAAGCTGCGGCTGCCGGCGTAACTCTCGTCGCCTTCCATGATGGCCGCCCACTGATGGGTGGACATGGCGCCGGTGCCGGAATCGGTGAGCAGATCGATGAGGACATCGTCGGCGGGCAGAAGAAAAAGGTTGTAGCCCGCGGCGCGGAGCAGTTGCTCGCGTTGCGCGCGGGTCGTCCAGTGAATGGGCTCGACGCTTTTGATGCGGAAGGGTTCGATGATGGTGTGGGGCATGTCGGCTTCTCCTTTCTACCACACGCTCTTCGCCTGCAGATGTCAGTGACAGGGATCACGGGAGGGCGAGAGCTAGTCACTGAGGAGACGAAACAGAATCAATAATTTGCGAAATATGGCAACTGATTACCATCGTAATTCGTCTTATCGGTGTGGGTACATTCGTGATGTATTCAGGTGCGAGATTGACGGGTAGAGTAAACTGTAATGCCTAAGATGAATCGCAAGAAGGGATGCCGCGTGGCTACTGCACCACTCAAGCAAAAAACCGCGATGGACACACTGCTCAAGAGCATGGACGAGCTTGCGGTCGCCGCCTCCAAAAGAATGACCACGGGCGAAGTCCGCAAGGTACGAAAGCAGATCAACGACCTGGTAGATCGGGCTGCTGTTCGTAAACCGCGTCGCGAAACTGCATAATCAATTCTTTCCGTCTCGCTGCAGTCATATCCGGCTCCAGCTTGTTGATAAGCTCCACGTATTCAGGCTCAGCGTCAAATCCCTTCTTTACGAGTTCCTGGACTCGCTGAACGTCGCGGCGGAGTTTTGCTGCCTCTTCCGGATCGCAGTATGTGCGTCCCGGATCGCGGCGTGTTTTTGTCCACTTGGTCATTAATCTTGCCCTCCTAAATATCGGTTACGTATTAATTTGAGGGCACGAATTTTCCTTCATCCGATCATCTGCCGGTCCAAATCATACCGCTTCCATGCGAATCCTCGACTTCGGCAGATCAGGAAACCTTGACCGAGTCCCGGCGCTCGGCGGGGACGTATTTCACCGCGGCGGTGCGATCCAGTTTGTCCCAGGCGAAGGGCCGACCCTGGATGGCGCGCTTCAGGGTGCGAAATAGAACGAGTGAAAAGACCTGGCGATAGGCAAAGCGCTGCAGCCACACTTGACTGAGCAGCCAGGCGTCTTCGCGGGCTTCGGGCCGGCGGCGCTCTAACGCGAAGGCTAGCGCCGAGGCCAGGAAATCAATCACCAGAAACGCGCCGAAGAAGATCAGCAACCTCTGGAAGCTAGCCGGATCGGTGGTGTCGGGATGAAAGTGCTTTTGGATGAAATACCAGATCACCCCGACGGCAAACATCAGGTCAATGAAGGGCGAGACCAGCGGAAGCAGTATCTGGAAGATGAGGATGTTGGGAAGGGCGACTAATCCCAGAACGCCTTTGCGCGCGAAGACGCCGCGATGCTTGAAGACGGCTTGCAGAATTCCGAATGACCAGCGGAAGCGCTGGCGCATGAGCGCGTTGGCCGTCGTCGGAGCCTCGGTGAAGGCGAGCGCCAGGTCTTCGTACTCCACGCGGTAGCCGTTGCGCAAGAGCGCCATGGTCAGATCGGCATCTTCGGCGACGGTGTCCACATGGTAGCCGCCCGCTCCGCGCACCGCCGCAATGCGCCAGGCGCCGATCGCACCCGGCACCACGCTCACCGCGCCTAAGGTGTTGAGCGCTCGCCGCTCGAAATTCTGGCTGGTGATGTATTCGAGCGCCTGCCAGCGCGTCCAGAGATTGACGCGGTTCCCGACTTTGGCGTTGCCGGCGACGGCGGCAACTTTCGGATTGAGGAAGTGCGGCACCATGCGGAGGATCGCATCGGGAGCGATGATGGTATCGGCATCGATGCCGACAAAAATTTCTGCATTGCCGATGTGCTCCAGTCCAAAGTTCAGCGCCTCGGCCTTGCCGCCGTTCGGCTTGGTGAGAATCAATACCCTGCCGGCAGCTTCTTCGGCGGCAAATGTGCGGCGGACGATTTCCAAAGTTGGATCCTTGGAACCGTCGTCGATGACGATCACGCGCAGATTGGGATAGTCGGAATCGAGCGCGCCCTGGACGGTGCGTTCGATGACCTTCTCCTCGTTATACGCGGGAATGAGAACCGCGACCCGGGGCCGGTAAGCCGCAATCTGCGCCGGCGTTCCATAGACGTGCGAGCGGAGACGGTCATAGATGGCGAGGACGCCGATGAAGATTAGGCGGCCGGTCATCAGGATGTCACCCAGGAAAAAAATGACGGTGATCCCGGTCATGGTCGCGCTGAAGAGCCAGAAGCCGATCCAATTCAGACGCGCGGACCAATACTCGTTGGTGGGGAGCGGCGGCATCACATCCGCTTTCGTTTTGCCCATCAGCTGGTATACGGGGACGAATTGAAATCCACGGGCGCGGGCGCCATCGATAATCAGCGGAAGCGCCTGCACCGTTCTTGACCTATCCCCGCCGCCATCGTGCATGAGAATAATGTTGCCGCACTTCTGATCGTTCGGCTGGCAGGGAGGCAGGTGATCGAGCACCGACGCGGCGATTTGTTGCGGCGTGAGCGGTGGATCGTCGAACCAGTCCTTGGTGTCGATCTTGTTGCCGATAGTGATGTAGCCCATGCTTTGCGTGACTTCGAGCGGCTTCACCTCGTCTTCGGTGTCGGGCTCGGCATCGACGGAGTAGGGCGGTCGGAACAACATGGTGCGAATGCCCAAGCGGCTGGCGAACAAGCGCTCGGTCAGGTTCATCTCCACCCGCATGTATCCGGAGCCAATCGAGCTGATATCGGGATGAGTAAAAGTATGGTTCCCGATTTCATGACCTTCCCGGTAAATGCGCTTCGTCAAACTGCTGAACTTCTCCGCCTGAATTCCGATCAGAAAGAAGGTTCCGGGGACATGCTCGCGTTGGAGGACGTCGAGAATTCTCGGGGTCCATTCCGGATCGGGACCGTCGTCGAAGGTCATGGCGAGTTCGTTCTTGCTGGCGCCGTAACGCGCCACACGGTACGGCTCGGGCAGACTCTTGAAGGTCTCGCCATCGATGAGACCCGTGGCCTTGTCCAGGGTTAGATCGCGCTCGCCATCGGCCGGCCGCGCCTCGATGTGCAGAATTTCGCCTTCGCCCTCCATATCGACGTCCTGGCCGGGAGGAACGTCCTTCAGCCGATCCGACGCATTGGCTTCGCCGGGCATGTCCCAGACACGCCACAGGGAGCGGTCTTCGGCGCCCAGTCGCCACAAGGCAAAAGTCTGGATGCCGAGGGTCTGGGCGGCGCGCATCTCGTTCAACGCCGTTACCGCATCGAGAAACCAGACATCGTGGCGGAAGTTATCGTCATCCTGGTAGCTGAAATGCGGATTGAGTTCGTCGCCGTCATAATCGACTTCCTCTTCGGAATCGCGCGATCCGATCCAGGCTTCCTGCACGGAAACGCTCTTGTCGGCCTCTCCCGGTGGAAGCTTGCCTTTTTTCGGCTTCTCTACCCAGTCGTATCCGTAATTGCCGATGGCGCAGATGAGCTTTTCTTTCGGAATCTCCTTGACCGCAGATTGAAGGTTGTCCAGGAACCAGTCCTGCGAAGCGACGGGGCCGGGAGTTCCGCCGGGAAAGTGCTCGTCGTAATTCATGATGACGACGCCATCCGCGGCGGACGAAATGGCCGCGTAATCAAAATCCTCGTTCCGCACCTGGACGCTGACGTACAACTTCATACCCTTGGCATGCAGGTCGGGCGCGAGTTCGTTGAGCAGAGCCACGTATCCGGTCTGCCCTTTTTTGGGGAAAGACTCGAAATCGATCATCAAACCGCGATAGTGATCGGAGGCAAGAAAAAGCCCGATTTCTCGCCGGAACCGGGCGCGCGCTTCCGGATTGTTCAGGAAATCGCCGATGCCCGGAACAAAGTCGGTGCCGTCGAAGTTCTGCACCACCGGAAACACTTCCATCTCGGTGTCTTCCGCCTTCAGAAACGGCATGACCTTTTCGTCGATGGTACGGACCGTTTGTCCGTGAATCACGTCAAACATCGTGTTCGTATCCGGATCGGAGGCTTGCAGATGGCCGTCCGCGCCGAGCACCTGCAGCCAGGTCGGAAAGAGCAAGTCGATCTGGCGCGCATACTCGCGCAGGGACGAGAAACTGGCCGGGTCCCAGGAAACGTAGTATGCGGCGCGCACTCCTTGCTCGGAGTTCAGCGTGAGTTGGGAAGCTTTGCGCGATGGGTGGCGGTGTCCAGTGCGGGCGAGCGTGGCGAGGCGGCGCTTCTCGCGCGCTTTCGTCTTTTCGTTTTCTTTCAGAGCGTGATAAGGGCGCTTTTCTGTTAGCCAGGAAAGGTCGGGAAGAGGCTCGCTGCGCAATGCGCTATAGATAAAAAAGATCACCAGCAAAGAAAGAGCGAGGGCAGACGCGTCGACAAAGCGGCGAATCCGCCTCCATCGCGCTTGCAGAGGATCGTAAAAAACCTGTTTGGCCATCTCGTTGTGGTCCCTTCATCCTAAGGTGAGCGGGGCGGGGGGTCAAACCCAGTCAGACGTTGTTCGCGGTTCGGCGTTCGTCGTTCGTCGTTCGCTATTCGCTTGCCTTCGCGGATCGCCAGTCTTAGCGAAAAGCGAACAGCGAACGACGCGTCTTTTGTTTAGGGGCGCGGCAAATCGCTTCATTCGCGATATATTTCCAACGTGCTCACCCTGATCCGGGAACATCGCTGGTTTTTTCTGGGATCCACACTAGCCGCGCTGGTGTTGCGGCTATTTTTCTTCGTCCATTTCCCGGCGGTCACCGATGACTCCCGCGTTTACGCCGACCTCGCCACCAACTGGCTGCAGCACGGCATCTATGGCCAGTCGCAAGGCGGCCACCCGGAGATGCCGATCTTGCCGACCGACGCGCGGCTGCCGGGGTATCCCGCTTTTCTGGCTGGGATCTTCTGGCTCTTTGGAGTGGGCAACTTCAGAGCCGTCATGCTGGCGCAGATTCTGGTGGATTTGGCCACCTGCCTGATCGTTGCCGACCTGGCCCGCCGGACGGTCTCCGGACGCGCAGCGAGAATTGCATTTCTCCTGGCGGCGCTGTGTCCATTCCTGGCGAACTATGCCGCTGTCGCGCTCACCGAAACTTTGGAGATTTTCTTTACCGCGCTCGCTCTCGATGGCGCGGCGGCCGCGCTGAATCGGATGTATGGGGCGCGGGTCGAGACGGGCGTTTCTTCCGCGCGCCCAGGACAGGCTGTGGATTGGAGTAGAGGCAAGCTTTGGGCCGCGACCGGCGCGGCGATTGCGGGCTGCATCCTGCTGCGTCCCGATGGCGGCATTCTGCTGGCGGCGCTGCTTCTTTATCTGGCGGTCTTGACGTGGAAGATCATGGCGTCGAACGATCGAGCCGGCAGGAAGAACTTGTTGGATGTTCTGGTCGCCGGAATCATTGTCGTGGTATTTGCGCTGGCGCCGCTTGCTCCCTGGACCATTCGTAATTTTCGGACGCTCCATCATTTCCAGCCACTGGCGCCGCGCTACGCTAACGACAATGATGAACTCGTCCTCCGCGGTTTCAACCGCTGGGTCAAAACCTGGATCGTCGATTACGTGTCGGTGGAGGAAATTTACTGGAATGTTCCCGACGACCAGATTGACCCGCAGAAATTGCCGTCGCGTGCGATCGAGAACGCGGATGAAAGGGACGCAACTCTGGGCGCCATTGCAGACTACAACGAGTCGCACGATATGACGCCGGAACTGGACGCGCGTTTCGGCCAAATCGCCGCGGAGCGCATTCGCGCTCATCCCCTCCGCTACCATGTTGTGCTGCCCGCGCTGCGGGTCGCGGACATGTGGCTGCGTCCGCGATCCGAACTCCTGCCTCCCGACCCGCGCTGGTGGGAATTTCACGACGACGCGAAGCAGTCGGTACTGGCGGTCGGGTTCGGCCTGCTGAACCTAGTTTATGTGGCAGCAGCGCTGCTGGCGCTGGTCCATAGAAAGTCCCGCGGGCCGTCGGCAATTCGCTGGGCGGGATTGCTGGTCGGCTTCCTGCTGCTGCGCTCGGCATTTCTGGGTACGCTGGAAAATCCGGAACCCCGCTACACCTTGGAGTGCTATCCCGCCATCATTGTGCTTGCGTCTTCATTGCTGGCGGGACGCTCACAGAACCGTGGAGCCGCAAAGTCAGTGAGTTGTTGAGTCAATACAATGCCGGACAATGATTTAATGATTCAATGCCTATCTTAGCTGAGTGGCGAGTCGGTCATGCGGAAACGCGTGCGGACGTGTTCGGACAGCAGTTCGACGGCCGCGCGATTGGCGATGGGATCGGCCTTCGCCAAATAATTCATCGCCTTCACCAGCATCTTCTGGCCGTCCACGTAGCGGGGATCGGCCGTGCGCTCACGTTTTTTGCGAGACAGATCCGGCGGAACGGTAATGGTGAACATTTTGGCCATTCGAACTCGACTTTTGAATATCTCATGCAGTATATAGCCCCTGCCGGTCTTTTTCAGCTTGATTCTGTTGGTTCGGATTTTGCCTGATTTGAGACGCCGCCGTTCAACTTTCAGCTCCGCCAGCCGTTGTCATCCCGAACGAAGTGAGGGATCTGCAGTTCGCCGCAAGATGCAGATCACTTCATTCGGGATGGCAATTCATGAAAGGGCCGCTTCACCACGCGCACCTATCCTGGTGGAGGGACGATCTTGGTTTTCGCGGTGGTCTTCAGCTTAAAGGCACTCTCTGGAAGTTTTTTATTGATCTGTATCTCGGAATACTTCGCCAGGCGATAATCGCCGCTCGGCTCAAAGAATTGCTGCTGCACCGAAACTCCCCTCACTGGGTCGATCCAGAGTAGGATGCGCGCGATATTGTTTTTCAAGCGGACCGACTTCGGAATCAGCTCCAATTTCTCAGATGCGACGCCGCTGACGGTCTCTGGCCCCAGGAACTTCACTTCATAAGACTTGAGCAGGTCATGCCCGTTGCCGCCGAAGCCGAGCACCAGAAAGCTCTCGACGTCGCTGCGATTCTTGCCCGGATCGTATTCGTTGACCTGATCGATCTTGGGCTGATACACCTGAAGTTTGCCACCGCTGTAGATGACATACTTCTTGTCAGGTTCGGCAAAGTCGGCGGCCATCTGGATTTCGCCGCCTTCACGCCGGAAATAAATCGTCCCCTTCTCCGTCTCTTTTTCGTCGATCACCTTCTGGTATTGCTCCCAGACGACGCTTGCCTCGGTGGTTTTGAAGTTTCGGGCAGCGGTGTCCATCCGATCGAGAACGCGCTCCAGTCCGGTAACGGGCGGCAAGGGCTCCTGTGGTAAGAACAAAAAGACGAGCGCCCTCCGCGAGGTGAAGGGCAGAGCGGATTCGCTCTGCGGCCACGCTGCCGACGCCAACAGCCAGCCGACAACCACAGTCCCGAGAACAAGCGATTGAAGCGTGACTCTCATGGATGAACTTTGAAACCTTGAAGCTCTGACCCTTGCTCCACTACTCTTTTTCCACCCAGACCTTATAACTCTGCGTATGTCCCGAAACGTCTTTTACGGTTTCGACATTGGTGATGCTGACCGCTCCGGAGATCGGCTCGATGATTTTCTCCAACTGCCGGCGAACGTCTCCCCCCACGGCCGTATCCACTGCCGTGGCCTGGATCTGATAAACAAGCTCTCCTTTTGCGCCGGGAACCACCACCACGCCAGTAAGATGCGGAATGCGCTCGACCGGTTTGTCCTTGAAATTGATGACGTGCGGCGAAATAAAAACAAAAAGAAGGATCAGCGTGACCATGATGTCGTAGTGCAGGCTGCCCCGCTCATACGACCAAAAAATGTATCCGCGGATTGTGCGCCAGGTCGCGCCCATGGGAGACACAGCGCTTTCAAGCGCCGTCGAGGCTGTTTCGCGTCGTTGCCAGTCTATTTGGGAATTCATTTGATAGCAAATCTCGATTACAGTAACGTGGAGGCGGGACTTGCCCGTCTCCGCTCGCAGCCTCGCGGGCGCTGCGGGAGACGCGGCAAGCCGCGTCCCTACGGGACTCTCGCCGTAATGCGGTCCGTGCCCATATAGGGTTGCAGCACCTCCGGAATGCGCACGCTGCCGTCGGCTTGCTGATAGTTCTCGATGATGGCGACCCAGGTGCGTCCTACCGCTAAACCGCTGCCGTTTAATGTGTGCAGGAATTCCGTCTTGCTCTTGCCCTCGGGACGGTAACGAATATTCGCGCGCCGCGCCTGAAAACTTTCAAAGTTCGAGCACGAAGAAATCTCGCGAAACAAATTCTGTCCCGGCAGCCAGACTTCAAGGTCATAAGTCTTGGCCGCAGAGAATCCGATATCGGCGGTACACAGCGTGACCACGCGATAATGCAGGCCAAGTCTCTGCAACACGGTCTCGGCGTTGTGGGTCAGCTTCTCCAGTTCATCGTACGAAGTCTCGGGACGCGAGAACTTCACTAGTTCAACCTTTTGAAACTGGTGCTGGCGGATAATTCCGCGCACGTCCTTGCCGTACGATCCGGCTTCGCTGCGAAAACAGGGAGTGTACGCGGTCAGGGAGATCGGCAACTTCGCCGCATCGAGAACTTCATCTCGATACAGATTTGTTACCGGAACTTCTGCGGTCGGAATCAGCCAGAGATCTTTTTCGCCGTGCGGCACGCGAAACAGGTCCGGCGCGAATTTCGGAAGTTGGCCAGTGCCGTACATCGATTCGGAGTTCACCAGATACGGCGGAAGCACCTCGGTGTATCCGTGCTCACGGGTGTGCAGATCGAGCATGAAGTTGGCGAGAGCCCGCTCCAATCGCGCGCCTAGCGCCCAGTACACGGCGAAGCGAGCGCCGGACAACTTGGCGGCGCGCTCTAGGTCGAGCACTCCAAGCTCTTCGCCAAGCTCCCAGTGCGGCTTGGGCTTGAAATCGAACTGCGGCGGCGTACCCCAGCGGCGCGCCTCCACGTTATCTTCGGCGCTCGTCCCCACGGGCACGCTGGCGTGGGGAAGATTCGGAAGCGAGGTCAGAATTTCGCGCAGACGCGCTTCCTGTTCGGCCGCCTTTTTTTCGGACTCCTGCAATCTGCTCGCGCAATTCTTTGGTCTCGTTGATTTGCGCCGACGCATCCTGCCCGCTCTTCTTGAGCTTGGCGATTTCCTCGGAAGCGCGGTTGCGTCGCGCCTGCAGAGTTTCCGCCGCGGTGATCGCCTGCCGTCGCTCGCCATCGATGGCGGCAAAGTCCTTCAACACTTCCGCCGGATTCATTCCGCGCTGCCGCAGCTTTTCTTCCACCAGTGCGAGATTGTCGCGAACGAAATTCAGATCGAGCATTCTGCTCTAACTTTAGCTGAAAAACACGATTCCGTGCACCCCGACAACAAGGCCTTGAACCGCAGAGGACGCAGAGAGCGCAGAAAAGAAGGGCATAATACCTCTCCGATCTCCGCGTCCTTTGCGGTTGCCTTGCTGTAAACTAGCTCGCGATGAGACTTCCCCGTTCCCTGCACGTGGCGCTGGTAGCGCTGGCGTTGCTCTGCTCGGTCCCGGCCGCGTTCGCGTCCGCTTACAACGGCCGTCCCAAGCTTGTTGTCGTCATCGTGATCGATCAGTTTCGCGGCGATTACCTCGAACGCTATCGCGATCAGTTCGGCGAAGGAGGCTTTCGCCTGTTTCTCGATCACGGCGCCTATTTCACCGACTGCAATTACGACTACGCCAACACCCGCACCGCTCCTGGACACGCTACCCTTTTCACCGGCGCTTACACCAGCGGACACGGCATCATTGCGAACGAATGGTGGGACCCGCAGAAAAAGAAGCGGGTCACGTCGGTGGAAGACGAGACCACAAGACTCGTGGGCGTGGACCGCGCTGGGCCGGGCGCATCGTCGCACAACCTTATGAGCGATACGCTCGGCGATGAGCTGAAGCTGGCAACTGGCGGCAAAGCCCGAGTGTTCGCCGTCTCGCTGAAAGATCGCGCCGCCGTTCTGCCCGCCGGTTTCTCTGGAGACGCCGCCTACTGGATCGATCCCCAGAACGGCGCTTGGATCACCTCCACTTACTACCGTCCCGATCTGCCCGAGTGGGTGCGCAATTTCAACGGCAGACGTCCTGGGGAAGGACGCGCGGAAAAATACTGGAACCGCGAGTGGAAAGACAGCGACGGAAACATTCTCGGCTCGACCGCGCCGCGAAACGGCAAGAACAAAGACAGCGCGCCTGCTGGCTTCTACGAGGTCGTCGGCTCCACTCCCTTCGCCAACGATTACCAGTTCGAATTCGCCAAGGAGCTCGTTTTGTACGAGAAGCTGGGCGCAGGCTCGGCAACCGACCTGCTGGTAATCAGCCTTTCGGCCAACGATATTCTCGGCCACCAGGTTGGCCCCGACTCTCCGCAAATGCGCGGCATGGCGCTTGAGCTCGATCGAAGTTTAGCGGAGTTCTTCGGCTTCCTCGGTCATCAGATCGGGATGGCCAACGTCTGGATGGCCCTTTCCGCCGATCACGGCGTCGCGCCTTTGCCGGAATTCGCGAAAACACTTCGTGTGCCCGCCGCTAATCTCGACACGAAAGCTCTGCGCGAACAGATCAATTCCCTGCTCTCGAAAAAATACGCGAAAAGAGCCGACTACGTGCTCGATGTCGATTATCCGCTCGCCTGGCTGAACGAAGGCGCGTTCAGCGGAATCCTCGACGGGCACACGGCGGAACAAAAAGGAATCCGAGGCCGAAGCCGACGTGGGCGAAGCCATGAAGCAAGTGGGATTGGCCGGATACTTCACCAAGTCGCAACTGGCGCGCGGAGAAACTCCGGCCACGGAAATCGGCCGTCGCTATGCCCACAGCTACTCGCTGGAAGGGGGATGGTATGTAATCGGAATTCCGGCTCCATTTCAAGTCGGAGTCAAGACGGGTACCGATCATGCTTCACCTTTCTCGTACGACACCCATGTGCCGCTCGCGTTCTATGGCCTCGCCTTTCAGCCCGGGATTTACCGGACACACGCCGAACCGGTCGATCTCGCAGTGACACTCGCTTCTCTGCTTGGCATCAACGCTCCGGCGCAAGCCACGGGAAGAGTGCTCACGGAGGCGCTGCAGCCGCCGCATCATTCCACTGCGCCACCCGCGACACTGCCCGCCACGCCGCCCCCGGGGGGAACCCAATGACACCGATCGGCAATCCGGACTTGAGTGTCAGCTTCGCCGGCATCGAGCTGAAGAATCCGATCATCGCCGCTTCTGGCACGTTTGGCTATGGCATCGAATTCGAAGACATCGTGCATCTCGACCGGCTCGGCGGATTAGTCGTCAAAGGTCTCTCCAAAGAACCGATGACCGGAAATCCGCCGCCGCGCCTCTATGAGACCGCTGCCGGAATGCTGAATGCCATCGGGTTGCAGAACATCGGCGCACCTGCGTTCCTCACGGAAAAACTTCCGGCGTTGCGCGCGAAGAAAAATGTGGTCGTCTTTGCCAACGTCTTCGGCTACACCCGCGCGGATTACGAGCAGACGATTCAGATCCTCAATCAGGGCGAGGGAATTGCGGCGTTCGAAATTAATGTGTCCTGCCCCAACACGACGCAGGGCGGCATTCAGTTCGGCAGCGATCCGCACTTGCTCGACGAAGTGGTGCGGACGGCGAAGCGCGTGGCGGCGAGGCCGATCATCGTCAAACTCTCGCCCAATGTCACCTCGATCGCGCAGATGGCGCGTGTTGCCGAAGAGGCGGGCGCCGACGCGATCTCTCTGGTAAACACATTTCTAGCCATGGCGATTGATCCGGAAACGCGCCGGCCGAGAATTGCCAACGTAACCGCCGGCCTCTCTGGTCCGGCCATCAAGCCCATCGCGCTGCGCATGGTTTACGACGCGGCTCACGCCGTAAAGATTCCGGTGATCGGCATGGGCGGAATCACCACCCCAACGGACGTTGTGGAGTTCATGCTGGCAGGAGCAAGCGCAGTGCAGGTGGGAACCGTGAGTTACTTCGATCCGGTGGCCACCGAAAAGCTGGTGGAGGAACTAACTGAATATTGCCGCGAACACCGCATCGAGCGGCTGAGCGAGTTGACAGGCGGGCTGATTACGGAGTGAGAGGCTAGGCTACGCCCAGTTCGTCCCTGACTAAGGCGACGATCTGGTCGCGATCTTCTCTCCAGGCATCCCACACCGATAAACACCATCCATGGATGAGCGCGTCTCTTTGCTTCCCCGGAGGAGCGCCAACAACGTCAGCGATGGAAACCGTTCCTCTTTCCTTCGGCAATGGCGGCCGAACCCAGTCCCTGCGGCGTTTCGCAAGCTGCATGTGGGCCTTCTGAACCTGCTTGCCCGAGTAACCTTTCTCCAGATAAAGGTAAAGGCCGACGAGTCCGAACACGATCGTCATTGCCTTTGTACTCTCATTGGCGTACTGACAAGCGTACGCGTCCACCGCGTTCTGATGAATGAAAGAGGGATCGGGATGCTCGAGAGTGTAACAGTACAGTTCGTTATAGAGTGCTTCCTCGGTCATGACGGCAGGCTATCGTCCGCTGGAGTGCCAGATCGATCCCGGACTCTCATAGTTCAGACCCTCGCCCCACACCACGTGCGTATCTCCGTGGTTGTCGATCGCGAGCCCAAAGTAATCGCCGAAAGGAAAACGGAAGCCTTCCTTAGCGATATAACGATAGCCCCGCACGTAGCTTGAGATCCTGACCTCGTCACCCCAGGTCGCGCCGCCGTTGCTCGAACTCCGATAGTAAGTGTTCCAATAGGGAGAATTGCGCTTATCCATCCAACCGATGCGGACGTCGCCGCTGGTCCCGGCCACGATTGCCGGGAAAGCATGCTCCACTCCCGGCTCAGCGTTGGAAACGCCGACGCGCGGCAGCCAGTTTTCGCCGCCGTTGGTGGACGATGAAAAATAAATGCGCTGCGGCCGCATAGGTGCACTGCCCGCGCTCCAGAGCGCGTAAAGAGTTCCGGCGGCGTCCGAGGTCAGCGCGACCTGCGCGCCCAGAAATGCCTCGCCACAATCTTCGTCCTTGCAGTCGGGCGCTGCCGCGGAAACATCGAGCAGAGTCGGAGTCCAAGACTTACCCGCGTCCGCCGACTTCGCAACATACAGATTCACTCCGCCCCGCGCTCCTCCCGCTTTTGAGTATGAAGCCCACGCCAGATAAGGGTTGCCCGCGGGATCGATCGTAGCCGCACCCAGCAGAGACCATCCCGGGCGGCTGTCAGCATTCACGCGCGTTGGCGTGAAGCTGCGTCCCCCATCCTGCGAGGCCTCCACCCACACCTCTTCTTCATGATTGAAAGCCACGTAGACGCTCTGGCCACGCACCGCCAGCGCCGGCTTATCGAGTTCCTCGCCGCCGCGAACCGCAATCGTAAAAACCCACGTGGCGCCGAAGTCCACCGACTTGGCGAGAATCACTACGCGTTTACTGTTCTGCAGCCACGCCGCATACACGGTGCGCCGGTCGGCCGGATCCACGGCAATCTGCGGATCAAACTGGCCCGAACCTGATTCCAGCATCACGATCGGAGTCTGCCAACTTTTGCCGTTGTCGTTGCTCGCCACCAGCAACATGGTAGGCACGCGGCAGCCTTGGCAATCGCCCACCCTCCCGTAGTGCGGATAAAGAACGTAGATCCGTCCCGAACCGTCGGCCGCCACGGACGGCTCCCACTGGTCGCCGGTTCTGAGACCGACCCGATTCTGCCAGGAAAATTGCGGCGACGACGCCCAAGCCACGCTGGCCAGCGCAAACAGCAGGACTGCGAGTTTCGGGACAACGAGTTTCAGGACAGCCGAGCGCATGGTAACCATCGCAAGCAAAACGGGACGGGGCAGAAACTGGACCTTGCTTTTGAACTTTATCCCGAAGCCGGCCGCCGGGTCAATATCGGATGCGCTGATGTGTCACACCACATTAGAGATGTCCGTGTCTTGTCCACAATAGAAATGTCCCCTGGTTGTGGTTTCACGCTGCCTCGGAAAAGCGGGCGTGTGCCTTTGTGGAAAAGCCTTTTCTCCAGGGATGATTCGGAGCTGGAGGAATGCTGCGACTCGTTCTTCCCGTCGGTGTACAAGGCCCGCGGCACTCCGTAGCACTCGATCCAGCGCCGCAACACTCCCGCCGCCGCCCAGATCCTTCACCGCGTACGCCCGCTTCGACACTCGGCCGCAGTTCCCATGCTGCAGTGCCTTCGCTCCTCCCGCCCGATACCGCGCCCAGATCCGTTTGGCTTGCCGTTATCTCAAGTCCAGCAACTCCGCCGCGTCGCGCAATCGCTAACTGTGCGCCTTGACCCGTCCCATCCCTTCCACTCGGCTCCGCTCTTTCCTGCTCAATCCCGTCCTCCCCAATCTGAGTGCCTCCTTCGCAGGAGTCACTCTAAAAGGGGACACTTCTATTGTGGTTTCACGGGGACATTCTTACTTAATGTGGTTCAACAGGTTGGAGGGCAATTTTGCGGGGAAACTTCCCATATTGAGACAATTTTGGAGATCGGAAGATGATGCTTGACAATCGAGGCGGAGGGTCTACGATGTAGATATCACCTCCGATCCCAGTCCGGATCGAATGGGCCGATAGCCAAGGAAGAGTCACCGCTTCTTGGCTGGCGGCCCATTTTAAATTTCGGCTGAATCCTCTCGGACAAAAAGCAGGCGTCGAGGCGAGGGTGCGGCTCTCTGCTCCCCGGCCAGAACTTTCTTGTGTGGCGGACACTCGATTGGCAGTTAGCTGGCCGGCTCGGGCTGAAGCAGGGCGGCGATTTTTTCCAGGATCCGCTGCATGCTCAGGTTGGAATCCACTACGGCGTCGACTTCGTGGTGGTGCGTGCCGGCGTGCATGACCAGAACTTTCGTTCCTTCGTGGGCCTTCTTGACCATGTAGGGCAGGTGATGGCGATCGTCCTTAGACAAGGTGGCGCCGAGGATCACGAGGTCGAAGGCGTCGTAGCGCAGAGCGTCCTGAACCGCCTGGCGGTTGAGAACAGTGGTCACGCGATGGCCGGCCTTTTGCATTTCGGCGGCTTGGGCGGAGAGTGTCGTTTCGTCGCTCTCGGCATACAGAATCTTGATGATTGATGGACGAGCCGATGGGGACGCGGATTGGTGAGCGGATTTCTGCGCGGTCGCGGGCAAGGGGCCTCCTGTGGAACTCACTCGAAGCTTAGCAAGTGGCGAGCTCCCTTCCGAGATCACGGAAGATCAGGGACTACGGGGGCGGAATTCTCATCCCGAACGCCGGGGATTTTGTTTTACACAGGAGTTTTAACGACTTTTCACGCCAGCTTAACTTCCCATTCACATACCTCTGCTATTCGATGGGTCGCGAAGTATTCCCTTGCCGGATCGCCAGCCGCTCTGGCGGTGAGTGGGGTGACACCGGCGAAAACCGCACGAGCAAAGAGCTTTCGATCCTACAAATCAGAGAGGAACAAACTATGAATATCAAAGAACAGGTGAAGGCCAGTTGCACTTCCCTTATGATCGCTGCGCTGATGATGCAGCCGGTCTCCACGCTGGCTGAAAACCCCAAGAGTGACGGGGCCGCTGGCCAGAAAAAAGTCGTTGAAATCGCGCCGAGATCAAGCGCTGAAGTCGCCCGCTTCACACGGGACCTGGCAGGCGAGCCAGTTCTCAGCCATGCTCAGAAACTCGCTCTGCTCCAGCAGAACATCAAGTACGTGTTCATTCTCTTTCAAGAGAACCGGTCTTTCGACTTCCACTTCGGCACCTACCCGGGAGCTCGCGGCCTGTTCTCCCAACCCGCCAGCCAGACGCCTGGCTTTGTCCAGCCGATCGTTCTGACGGACGGCTCGGTGGGCACCATCTCTCCATTCCTGATTCCTCAATCGATCACCAACGTCAATGGCCAAACCGTGAATCTCTATCCGGAAGACACGGACTCAGTGAACCACGGCCACACCGCCATCGACGCCAAGCTGGATCTGAACAGCAGCAACGTCGCCCAGAATGATCGCTACGCGTTTACGGAAGAAGGCCTGTCTGGAACACTGACCTGCAGCGGCGGGTCGTGCAGCTACACCGGACCGGCGCCGACCGAGGCGCAGGTGCAGAAGGGCGAACTGGTCGTCAGCCACATTGACTGCAATACCGTTCCATTTCTTGTGGAACTACGCCGACCGCTTCACGCTTTTCGATAATTTCTTTGACACCGTGATCGGGCCTTCGACGCCAAACGCTATCGCCATGTTTGCCGCCCAGTCGGGTGTAACGCAGTGGGTCAAGCATCCCCAGCTAGGCAGCAATATCAACACCACAGGCGCGCAACTACCGGTCACCGCCGATCCACAACCCTTCTGGGGATCCGCTCTCGACCCCACCGTGATCAATCGGCAGCCCACCGAAAGCGGAGGCGCTCCAGCACCAACCCGGCTTCCAACCTGACGTTCGCCAGCCTGCCGCTCTCTTTTATGGGAAACCAGATTCAGAGCATCACCGCCGCCGATCTGAATCCAGCCTTCGACCTTGCTCGATGTGCAGAAGGACATCAAGAAGATCGCCGGCGAGCACAACGGACCGGTGAATTGGGCTTGGTACCAGGAAGGCTACGATCACGAACCGACCGATACTGGCGGTACCGCCACCCATGCCAACTACATCGCCCATCACGATGCCCCGCAATACTTCGGCTATGAGGCCAACAACCCGGACGAAACCGCAGCGCACCTGAAGGGCCTCGGCGATTTCTTCACCGCGCTCAACGCGACCGCCCTGCCCGGCACCGGAACCGGCGGAGTCTATTACGTCCGCGGCGGATACGGCAACCTCGATAGCCTCGATTCCTCGTTCGCCCAGCCCGGCGGTCGAGGCGGCTTTCGCCGGCAACGACGATCATCCAGGCTACTCCGACGCGCAGATCAGCGAAGCCCTTCTGGGCGACACGATCAACGCCATCGCCAACAGCCCGTATTGGCCGCAAAGCGCCATCATCATCACCTACGATGAAACCGATGGCCTCTACGATCACACCCAGCCGAATGATCCGCTCGTGGGACCCCCTCAATGCCGCTCTCGAGTCAGGGTCCGCGCATTCCCACGATCGTGATCTCGCCGTTCGGCGTGGTCCATGGGATCTCTCATGAAGCCACCGAACATGGCTCGATCATCAAGTTTGTCGATGAGCTCTTCAAGCTGACTCCGCTTGCCGATCTTCCCGACGAAGCCCAGGCTCGCGCTCTCGGTTTGAAACTGTTCGGACAGAAGTATCTCGGGCCGTCCGACGCCGGCACTCCTGGAGTCGGCGATCTATTCTCCGCGTTTGACAATGGCCGCTTGACCGGTGTGACGCCGCCTCTGCCAGCTTCGTACGCGATGATTCCGCAGTCGGAATTCAGCCTGCCGCATTTCGGTGGGCAAGGTTGCCGCGTCCTGCAAATCACTCCGACCGACGTCATCAAAGGCGGAGTGCTTGATCCGGCCCCACAGGACGTCAATCCCCGTCCCGGCACCAACCCTGGTGTTCCTTATCAGGGTGGCTGGCCGACCAACTAGCGGTTCTTCTAAACACTTGCTCCGGCGGCCGGATCTTTATCCGACCGCCGAATTTTTCGTATGCTTGGCAGTTGCTGATGTTGGAAAGGAACAAGACTCGAAGATGAGCAGAATCTCAGCACTCCTATTTTTAATGGCATGGCTGATCATTGGAATTGGAACCACCGCAACCGCCCACGCGGGGTCCACCCTCAATCGCATCAAAGCCGCCGCTTCGCTCCCCTGCGGAGTCAACACCGAAGAGCCTGAGTACTCCACTCAAGACGCGCACGGGAATCACGTTGTTTTCGACATCGATATCTGTAAGGCAGTGGCCGTGGCTGTGCTCGGGCCTAACGCCAAATTTACCGTCAAGCAGTTCCGCGACGAGCAGGACGCACTGAAAGCCCTCAAGTCCGGCGAGATCGCGCTGCTCGCCACCGGATCTCCCAATTTTATTAATAGCGCCAACAAGGGCTTCGGCTTTGCCCGGCCCATCTTCTATGACTACCAGGCCTTTTTCGTCAATAAGACCATGGGGATCGCTTCCCCCAGGGATTTGGCGGGCAAGAAAGTCTGTTACCTTGGCGGCACCGAGATCGAGATGCAGCTGCAAAGTTACATGCAGCGCGAGAACATCAAGTGGCTCCCCTTTCCCTTTCAGGAAGAAGGCGAGATGGAAGCGGCCTTGGTCACTCGTAACTGCGCCGCCGTCACCGCCGATGTTTCGCAGTTGGGATATGAGCGGCTCGGCTTTAAGGGTGTAGCTAAGGATTTTGAAATCCTGCCCGACGTCATCGCCAAAGACCCGTTGGCGCCCACCTACCGTCTCGACGATCCGCAGTGGGCCGCCATTGTCAACTGGACGGTCGAAGCTCTGATCCAAGCCGAGGAGAGCGGAGTGACGCAGGCGAACATCGAGGAAATGAAGAAGAGCGACGACATGGTGATTCGGCGTCTGCTCGGCGTGCAGCGCGGCTACGGCCAATTGATCGGACTCGACGACGCCTGGGCCGCGCGAGTGATCGAAGCCGTGGGCAACTATGGCGAGATGTTCGAGCGCGACCTGGGCTCCGGATCTGTGATGAAGCTGGCCCGCGGCGCTAACAAACTCTGGACGCAAGGCGGGCTCATGTACGCGCTGCCCATGCGCTGAGTTTTTTCCTGCTGCTTCGCACGTGTTCCACGGTTCAATGTTTCTGTGAGACTCTCCGGCTGTGTGGCGAAGCCATAGCCGGGCGGTGTTCAGTCAACTTCGCTCACGATCCGCTCGAGGTTTTCTGCATCCAGGCCCACGCACTCGACACAATGTCGGCGAGATTGCGCTTGGCGGTCCATCCCAGCACGCTCTGAGCCTTCGCCGGATTGGCCACGAGAATCGGAGGATCGCCCGGCCGCCGCGGTCCGATGATTCGCCGAACCGGGCGTCCAGTGGCGCTTTCCGCTGCTTGGACGACTTCGAGAACGGAATGCCCCTGGCCGGTTCCCAGATTGACGGCCAGCGAGCCGCCGCTTTTTTCGCCGCCGCCCTTTTCAAGATATTGCAACGCACGCACGTGCGCATCGGCCAGATCGTTCACATGAATGTAGTCGCGAACGCAGGTGCCATCCGGCGTCGGGTAGTCGGAGCCGTAGATCTGCAACTCCGGTCCGTTCGCGGTAGAGGCGGCAAGCGCGAGCGGAATGAGATGAGTTTCCGGATGGTGGAGCTCGCCAATTTCGCCGCTTTCGTCGGCCCCGGCGGCGTTGAAGTAGCGGAGACTCACCGAGCGTAGTCCGTAAGCGCGGCTGTAGGCCTGCAGCGCATTTTCAAAAAAAAGCTTCGATGCGCCATAGGGATTCACCGGCTCGCGCGGAGTCCGCTCGGCGATCGGAACTTGTTCGGGGACGCCGTACACGGCGCAGCTGGAGGAAAACACGAAGCGGCGGATACCCGCGTCCAGCGCGGAGTTCAGCAGGGTGAGCGCGCCGAGAACATTGTTCCGGAAATATTTGCGCGGGTTCTCGACCGACTCTCCGACGTAGGCGTGGGCGGCAAAGTGCATCACCGCGTCCACGCGCACGAGCGCTGGCCGGAGCCTGGCTTCGTCGGCGATATCGCCCTCCACCAGTTCGAAGCCTTGCGCCAGGCGGCGGAATCCGGCGGAGAGATTGTCATAGAGCACGGCCTCATAGCCGGAACGCCGCAACGCGCGCGCCGCATGACTGCCGATGTAGCCTGCTCCGCCGGTTACCAGAATCGCCAACGAAAAACCTCTTGCTGACGCCGCCGCACCAAGAATGGAGTTGGCGGAGGCTCCGCGGGGTCGATTTTATCCTGAGACCCTCGGCGCTGTCCTAATGCTGCGGCAACATCGCGGCCTGCAAATGGCACTCGGACTGCAGCGAGACTGTAGCAAGAGACATTTGGTCCTTGATATTATTCACCTGTGCTAAAGACGGCTTTATTGAAGTTTCCCCCGGCGGTCTTTGGACGATTGGTTTTTGCTCTCGTTTTCTCCCTGTCAGCGTTGTACATGGCCAAGGAGTTGAGGCGTGGCTGGATCCCTCACGATGAAGGCGCACTGGGCCAGTCTGCAGAACGTGTCCTGCAAGGAGAAGTTCCCCACCGCGATTTCGACGAGATCTACACGGGAGGACTGAGCTACCTCAATGCGGTTGCTTTTCGTGTATTCGGAACTGAATTAATCAGTTTGCGCTACGTGCTTTATCTTTTCTCCCTGGGTTGGGTCCCGGTCGTTTACTACGCAGCGTCCCGGTTTGTCTCCCCGCCCATGGCGGGCATTGTCACGTTGCTTGCTGTGGCTTGGGGAGTACCGAACTACTCCGCAGCAATGCCGTCCTGGTATAACTTGTTCTTCGCCAGCTTTGGCGTTGCATCGCTATTGCGCTACATCGAGACTCGGAGCCGGCTTTGGTTGTTCGTTGCGGGCCTGTGCGGCGGCATCTCTTTTCTGTTCAAAGTGAGCGGTCTCTTTTTCATAGCCGGAGTCTTGCTATTTTTCCTTTTTCCCGACAAAAGTGCTGCCGACGGGCGTCCTATAAGCCGAATCGAGAGAAATTTGTACAGAACGTTGTTAGTAATTTCTGTCTTGTCATACAACGGGCTACTTTTGGCGTTCGTTCGAAAGGGATTCGGCCTGGTTTCGTTCCTCTATTTTGTGGTGCCGGAATTAGTTGTCGGAGCCGTTATCGTTGGGCGTGAGTTGGCCAGCGGTAGGGATAGATGTCAAAGCTTCGGGGGTCTTTTGCTGAAATTGGCCCCGTTCGGCGCTGGAGTCGCAATTCCCGTTGCGGCTTTCCTGGCGCCCTACGTGGCAGGCGGAAGTGTTTTACAGTTTTGGTATGGGGTGTTTGTGTTGCCAACGAAAAGATTCGCTTTCGCCAGCCACACCCAACCGCCTCTATTGTTTGTTTCTGGGATTGCAGCCGACTTGGCGGTCATCGCAGCCATTTTCTTTACTGGGCCACGACTTCAGAAAGTTGTCGGAAGTCTCGTCTGGGTCGGCGTGCCTGTATTGCTCGTCACCGCCTGGAGGGAAACGCGCTTCTACAAAGGGCTCTGGACTTCTATTTGGGCTCTTCTGCCCATCCTGGTGGTGTTGGGGCTCGTAGTTTTGACTGGCAGACGCCCGTTGGAAGAAACATCGGAAGAAACAGACGACCGTCAGCAACAGCGCGTGTTCCTCATGTTGTCCGTTACTGCCGCTTGCAGCCTGATCCAGTTTCCATTCAGTGGCGGGATTTACTTCTGCTACGTAGCGCCACTTTTATTATTGGCGACAACTGCCGTGCTTTCCATGGTTCGCCGGGTACCGCGGTTCGCTCTGGCCGGCTTGGTGGTTTTTTTTCTGTTGTACGCGGTGCTCGAGGTGACGCCAGGATTTGTCTATAAAATCGGGAACTACTATGCGTCTGATATCCAAACCGCCGCGCTCGCTTTTCCCCGGGCAGAATCGTTACTGGTAGATGGCGCGGATGCAAGGGAGTACAGAGATCTCGGGGCCATTGTTCTTGAACACGCCCGCGGGCCATATCTATTTTGCACACCGGACTGCCCTGAGGTGTATTTTCTTTTCGGATTTCGAAATCCTGGCCGGACTCTGTTCGATTTCTTTGACGAACCTGCCGGCCGCACAGCGAGAATTCTTGCACTTCTTCGGAGTCACGATATCAACCTGGTTGTGCTGGGCCGATCGGCAGGCTTCTCCGGTCAGGTGCCGAGCGATCTTAGGACCGCCATCGAACGGGAGTTTCCCAGTCATGCCGCTACCGAGCGGTTTGAGGTGAGGTGGCAGCCATGAGTTTCGCGGAGAGTGTGCTGGAGCGGACCTTGGTCTATCGGGCGTGGCAGGCGCCATTTGCCGGCCAGAAGTTCTTGCCGGTACTTGCCCACAACAACTTGCAGCGTGTGCGACGGGTGCTCGATGTGGCATGTGGGCCGGGCACAAATACGAAGTACTTTGCTGATGCGGACTATCTTGGAATTGATTTCAATGAGCGCTACATCCGCGATGCGCGCCGGCGTCACGGCCGCAATTTTCTGGTTGCCGATGTGCGGAACTATGCCGCCGCTCCCGAGGATAGGTTCGATTTCGTTTTGGTGAACAGTTTCCTGCACCATCTTGAAACCAAGGACGTGCTGGCGATTCTGGCTCACCTGCGGTCTCTGCTGACCGAAGACGGGCACATTCACATGCTGGAACTTGTGCTGCCCGAGAAGCCATCCATGGCCCGCTTGCTGGCACACTGGGACCGCGGCAAATTTGCCCGGCCTTTGGAGGAGTGGCGACTCCTCTTCGAGAGGCTTTTCGAGCCGGTTGTCTTCGAGCCCTATCGACTGACCGGCATGGGCGCCACCTTGTGGAACATGGTGTACTTCAAGGGAAGGTCGCGGGCATGAGCCGACCGGCGCGGGTTTCTCTGGCCATCCCAGTCTTCAACGAAGAAGCGGTCGTGCCGGAACTTCTTCGCCGGACGACCGCGGTTCTGGACAGCATTCCCGGCGGTCCACACGAAATTGTTTTGGTGGACGATGGCAGCTCCGACCGTACGTTGGAACTCCTGGAACAAGCTGCGGAGAAAGACGCCAGGATCGTGGTGGTCTCACTTTCCCGCAATTTCGGTCATCAAACGGCCTTGGCGGCAGCTCTGGACCAGGTTTCCGGCGACGTGGCCGTTCTGCTCGACGGAGATTTGCAGGATCCGCCGGAAGCTGTGCCCACTCTGCTGGACTGGTACCAGCAAGGCTACGACGTGGTCTACGTGCAGCGTGCGAACCGGAAAGAGTCCTGGTGGCTGCGCGCCTGCTACTACATTTTCTACCGGCTGCTCGCGGCGCTCTCTTCCGTTCAGTTGCCTCTGGATGCCGGCGACTTTGGCTTGATGTCGCGCAGGGTAGTCGAAGAAATCCGCAGGATGCCGGAGCAGCACCGTTATCTTCGCGGGCTGCGGACATGGGTGGGATTTCGCCAGATCGGAATATCCATGGAACGCTCGGCCCGTCATGCGGGCCGGACCAAATACAGTCCGCTCAAGTTGCTCAAGCTGGCGTCCGATGGAATTTTTGCTTTTTCCATCGTGCCTCTTCGCGCCGCGGCGGCGCTGGGGGCCGGTGCGATTGTCCTATCGCTCCCGTTTGCTCTATATTCTCTGTACGCTAAGTTCTGGATGCACTCGCCGCAAGGCTTTACTGCGCTGATCCTGGCCACGATATTCTTCTCCGGGGTAAATCTATTTTTTCTTGGGATCATCGGAGAGTATGTGGGCCGCATATATGAGGAAACGAAGGGCCGTCCGCACTATGTGGTCCTCAAAATCGTGAGACGCGACCCGGCAGAGAGGAATCCCCGAACGGAAGCGAACTGAGTGGAACGCGGTCGGAAAGGGCCGGATTCCCGGTGGACCCAAAGTACGGCGAAGCATATCGCGAACTTTTCGAGAAACACTGGTGGTGGCGTTCTCGCACCGAGCTGATCGTTGACAAACTCCGCCATCTGCGACCGGCGCCGCATCGGGAGAGCATTCTCGACGTAGGCTGCGGGGACGCGCTGTTTTTCGACCGGCTCGCGGAATTCGGGGACGTGGAAGGTGTCGAACCGTGCGCGGAACTGGTTCGCCCAAATAATCCTCATCGGGGCCGCATATATTCCTTTCCCTTTGACGGAAACTTCCGTCCCGGCAAGCAGTATTCGCTCATTCTGATGCTGGATGTGCTGGAACACCTTGAGGACCCCGTTGGTGCATTGAGGCATGCGCAGGACCTGCTTGCGCCGCAGGGCATCGTGATCGTTACGGTACCGGCCTTCATGGCGCTGTGGACCAACCATGACATATTGAATCATCACCTTATTCGCTACACGAAGCAGAGCTTTCGCAAGGTTGCCCGGCAGGCCGGTTTCCAGATACAGGATGAGCGTTACCTCTACCACTGGACATACCCGGTGAAGCTCGGAGTTCGCATCATGGAGAGGGTTGTTCATCCCAAGCCGGAAGCGCCGAAGATCCCAGCGAACTGGGCGAACGAAACGCTGTTCTGGGCCTCACGTCTGGAACAAAAAACCCTGAGTGCCTTTCCCATACCGTTTGGCAGTTCGCTCATGGTCGTAGGCGGCAGAGAAGAGCGCATAGCGCACCACTGCGCCTCCTGAGAGGAATAGACGCGCTCTCCGGGGTGTACAATTCTCGACGTTTTCGAAATCAAAAAAAGAAATCCGTGCCGACTCCTCTTTGCTGATACCGAATCCCAATAAGTTCGCGCAATCAATCCAGGCAAGAAGGTTCCTGCCTGAGGAGGTTCTTTTGACTTCACTACGTTTTGTCGCATGTCTCGCAGTGCTGGGCGCTGCTCATCTCACTTTTGCGCAATCGACGCAGACCCCGCCTGCCGGAGACTTCCCGTCTGGCTGGCTACTCGGCGCAATCCTCGCAGGCAGAGCGCGACTGGGAGAAGAAGCTCCAAGCCGGCATCGTCCCGGAGAACCTGCGTCAGTACATGCAGCATTTGACGGCGCGTCCGCACCATGTGGGCTCTCCCTACGACAAAGACAATGCGGACTGGATCCTCTCCAAGTTCAAAGAGTGGGGATTTGACGCCCGCATTGAAACCTTCCAGGTGCTTTTCCCGACGCCTAAAGAGCGGGTCGTCGAAATGGTCGAGCCGACTAAGTTTCGAGCCAAGATGCAGGAGCCTGCGGTCGCGGGCGATCCGACCTCCAATCAAGTCGCGGAGCAGTTGCCGACCTATAACGCGTATTCCATCGACGGAGACGTAACCGCCCCGCTGGTGTACGTGAACTACGGCAACCGCGAAGATTACGAGCAACTCGACCGTCTGGGGATTTCCGTCAAAGGGGCAATCGTGATCGCGCGCTACGGCGAAAACTGGCGGGGCATCAAGCCCAAAGTTGCGGCCGAGCATGGGGCAATCGGTTGCATCATTTATTCCGATCCGCGGGACGATGGTTTCTTCCAAGGCGACGACTATCCTAAGGGCGGGTGGCGTCCGCGCGACGGCGTGCAACGCGGCAGCGTCATGGACACGGACTATCCCGGCGATCCTCTGACCCCCGGAGTTGGCGCCACTGCCGACGCCAAGCGGCTCGACATCAAAGACGCCAAAACCATCACCAAGATTCCCGTGCTGCCGATTTCTTATGGCGATGCGCTGCCGCTGCTTTCCGCTTTGCAGGGGCCGGTGGCGCCGGAAGCATGGCGAGGAGCCTTGCCCATCACTTATCACGTGGGCCCCGGCCCCGCGAAGGTTCATCTGAAAGTACTTTCGAACTGGGACTTGAAGCCGGTCAACGACGTGATTGCCACGCTGCGCGGAGCGGATGCGCCCGAGCAGTGGGTGATCCGTGGCAATCATTACGATGCCTGGGTCAATGGCGCCGAGGACCCGATCTCGGGAATGGTAACGGTGTTAGAAGAAGCGCGCGTGCTCGGCGAGCTTCATAAACAGGGATGGAATCCGAAGCGGACGATCATCCTCTGCGCGTGGGATGGCGAAGAGCCGGGGTTGCTGGGCTCGACAGAGTGGGTCGAAACCCACGGCGACGAACTTAAGAAGCGGGCTGTCGCTTACATCAATTCCGATGGCAATGACCGGGGCTTCTTCTATGCCGGCGGTACGCACGACTTACAACATCTTATTAACGATGTAACTCGTGACATTCAAGATCCGGAGAAACATATCTCTGTCCAGCAACGAGCGCGTCTGGAGCGGATCGCCCACGCGGCCAATGCCGAGGAGCGGGCCGAGATCAGAAAAAGCGACGATGTACGCGTCCACGCACTCGGAGACGGTTCGGACTACACGGCATTTATGGACCATGCCGGTATATCCGTTCTCAACATCGGCTTCGACGGTGAAGACGATGGCGACTCCTACCATTCCATCTATGACGATTTCTACTGGTACACCAAGTTTGTGGATACCGACTTCTCTTACGGGCGCGCGCTGGCACGGACCGGAGGGACTACGGTCATGCGGCTGGCCGATGCCGACGTGATTCCCTACGAGTACAACGCCGAAGCGGAAACCATCGAACGGTATGTAAAAGACCTGGAGAAGCTGCTCAAAGACAAGCAGGACGAGATCACCGAGCGCAATCTGGAACTGAAAGAAGGCGTGTTCACGGCCACGGCAGACCCACACAAAACCTCTGTCCCTCCTCCGGCAAAGCTGGATCCACCGTTCATGAATTTTGCGCCGCTGAAGAACGGAGTGGAGGCGATCAAGAAGAGCGCGGAGCGTTACCAGTCGGCGTTTGCCAAATGGCAGACGGGCGGCACCGAATTGCCGGCTCAGACCGCCGCAGCTCTGAATGCAGAGCTGATACAAATTCAGCGGACGTTTCTTACCGAAAAAGGCTTGCCGGAGCGGCCGTGGTTCAAGCATCAGGTCTATGCTCCCGGAGCGTACACCGGTTACGGGGCCAAACCGATTGCGGCGGTTCGTGAATACATGGATCAGGAGAAATGGAAGGAAGCGGAGGCCCAGGTTCCCATCGTTGGCCAAGTGCTGGAGAACGTCGCGGCCGCGATTGGCAAAGCCGCGGACGATCTGGAGAAGGCGGCGGAACCGGGGCGGTAAATTCAATCGGCCGGCCGCGAAAGACCTGAATTTTTCTTCAACAGACTGCGGGAAAAGGCAGTTTCTGACCAATTCTCGGAGTGTGATCGGAGATCACAGGCATGTGATCACAGATCACAGACAGAGGACTGCCCCAAGCTGGAAAATATGGATGGGATTGGAGAGTTCTCGCATTATTGGGAGGCATATGAAAAGAGATGTTTCTCTGTTTATCGCATTGACCGCGGCTTTCGTCATCCTGACTACCCAACTGGCGTTCGTGCAGGACAAAACGCCGGTTAAGGTGACAGGCTCGCAGGTGGTGACCGGGGTTGTGATTGTTCACGTCCAGAAGGATAAGAAAACTCTTGACCTGCAATGCAACCAGGGAGTGACCAGTTGCAAGGCTCTGCAGAGCGGCAGCTACCTGATGCTTGAACTTCCCCCGAACTACGGGATGTACGACTGCAAAAACGTTGAGATGTATCAGGGGGATCCTGACAAACCAGACGACGCCGAGAAGGTTGGCTCGTACTGCCTGGTTGAGAAGTGAGAGTTGAGAAGTGAGGGTGTATTGTCCGGCTCTGGGCGATTCGCTCTCAGCCTTCTTGGACCCTGGACGCTCTCGATTGCAGCGTGGTTCACCAGGCCGGACTCGATGGGCAACCGTGGACGGTCCCGTGCATCGCCACGTGACCCGGGGGTAAGTGCGGGGGTACGTGTATGACCGTTGTTGTGGACGAAGTGCGGCCGAACCAAGCGGGAATCGGCATGGTGTTGGACGGGCATTCCTTGAAGATTGAAGATGTCGCCGCTGTCGCCCGCCATCGTCAACCCATCCAGTTGCATGCGGACGCGGTTGCGCGAATCAACAAGTGCCGGGGGCTGCTCGAGCGGAAGATCCAGGCCCGCGAAGTCATGTACGGGGTCAACACGGGCATTGGCGAGCTGGCAGAAGTCGTGCTGACTCCGGAGCAGGCCGAACAATTCCAGAAATACTTGCTCTACTCCCATGCCGCGGGTTGTGGAGAACCTTGCCGCGAGGAAGATGTGCGCGCGGGCATGCTTTCACGCCTGAACACTCATTGCTGGGGTCATTCCGGGATTCGCCGCGAGGTCGTGGAAATCCAGATCGAGATGCTCAACCGCGGCGTCACCCCGGTGGTGTGCCAGAAGGGGTCGGTGGGCGCATGTGGGGATCTTTCTCCGATGGCGCAGATGGCCATCACGCTCATGGGCGAGGGCGAGGTGTTCTACCAGGGGAAGCGATGGCCGGCGAAAGAGGGACTGGCAGCCGCCGGCATTTCGCCAATTGCGTTCCGCGAACGCGATGGCTTGGCCACCATCAATGGCTCCGACCTCACCACCGGCATGGGCTGCCTGGAACTCCACGATGCGGAGCGATGGCTCAAGACGCAGGAAGTCTGCCTGGCGATGACGCTTGAAGCCCTCAACGCCAACATGGTTGCTTACGATCCGCGAATTCACAACGTGCGCGGCTATCCGGGAGCGCAGGCCTGCGCCGAGAACATCCGCAGGCTCACCGCGGGATCCGAACTGCTCAAGCTGCCCGGCAAAAAAGTGCAGGACGCCTACTCGCTCCGTTCCAGCCCGCAAGTCATCGGCGCCGCCAAGGACGCATTCCTTTGGAGCCGGCACATGCTGGAGATCGAACTCAATCACGCCGCCGACAACCCGGTCTTCTTCCCGGACGAAGATCTGGTGCTCACCGGCGCCAACTTCCAGGGCACACCGTTGGCGTTTGCGCTCGAACTCGTTGGCATGTCAGTGACCACGGTGGCCGCTCTCTCCGAGCGCAGACTGAATCGGCTCATGAATCCTCATTTGTCGATGGGGCTGCCTGCTTTCCTTACCAAAGGCGCCGGAATGTTCTCCGGCCTGATGCTTACGCAGTACACCGCCGGAGCATTAGTTTGCGAGAACCGTGTGCTGTGTCACCCGGCCGCGACCGGCTCGATTCCAGCCGCTGCTGACCAGGAAGACTTCGTCTCCATGAGCATGACCACGGCCATCAAGACCCGGCAGATACTGGAGAACGCATGGCACATCGCCGCGATCGAACTGATGGCGGCGGCTCAGGCTTTTGATCTGCGGGCGCCCGTCAAGCCCTCGCCGGCCTCGGAGGCCGCGTACCAGGTTGTGCGCAGTCATGTGAAGAGACTCGATCAAGACCGGCCGCTGTTCGACGACATCAACACGCTTGCGCGGGTGGCCAAGGACGGCAAGATACTGGAGGCTGCCGAGAAAACGATCTCGAGACTTAATTGAACACAGGATGCGCGCAGCAACCGGTACGCTTGGTGAGACGGCGGATCGAGATAGCAACGCCCAAGCGGTACGCAATTGCCTCATTCGAATTCAAACGCGACATACTCGAGCTTGCCATCCCGTTCGATCTGCAAGACCACGGCATCCCCAAATTTCAGAGGCCTTACCGCATTTCGCAGGTCCTCGATGTTGTTCACCGCCGTTGTATTGATCGAATGGATGACGTCACCAGGGCTGAGTCCAGCCACAACGCTGGCACGGTACGCGGTCCTGGCCACCACGACCACGCCTGACTTGAAACGAAGGTCCGGCAACATCTCGGCGATTTTGCTATCCACGTCCATGCCGAGCACGCCCAGTCTTCCCACCAGGTTCTTCTCCGGGTCAACCAGGTCCAGCAGGCGATCGACATCATGCCTCTGCTGAATGACCGGCACAAACAGGGTCAACTTTTCCTTGCCGCGGAGAACTACCAGCGTCATGACTTCATCCGTGGGGTGCAGGTAGAGGCTGGCCTCGAGCATGGGCAGGCTACTAATGGGCGTAGTGTCCACCGTGAGCACGACATCTTCAACCTTGAGTCCGGCAGTGGCCGCGGGGCCGTCGGGCAGAACGTCCGCGATGATCACTCCCGAATTCACTGGAAGATGCAGCCCCTCCGCGAGCGTCGGGCTGATGGCCTGCGCCGTGGCTCCGATTTCGCTGCGATCCACGTGACCCACTTTGCGCAGCCGGTCATAGACGAATTTCACCGCCTTGGCTGGAATGGCGAACCCCAGCCCCTCGCTGCCCCCACTGGACGAGAATATAAAGGTGTTGATTCCCACCAGGTAGCCATCGATGTCCACCAGAGGACCGCCGCTATTGCCGCGATTGATCGGCGCATCGGTCTGAATGTAGACCATCGCGCGCTGGGGATCAGCCTGTCTCGCCACCGCACTGACGACGCCCATCGTCACCGAATTAGCGAGCCCTTCCGGACTGCCCAGTGCAATTACCAGTTCACCTTGGCGCACGGTCCGCTTGGGATCGACCGGCAGGAAGGGCAAGCCAGCAGCGTCGATCTTCAGCAAAGCCAAGTCGCTTTCGTTATGAATCCCGACCAGCTTGGCGTCGAAAGTGGACTTGCTGCCGGCGTCCAGCGCACTTGCTGGCGATACTGAAGAACGGTTCAGTGTCACGCGAATGCGTTGCTCGCCCTCCACTACATGGGCATTGGTAATAATGTATCCGTCGGGATCGATAATGACGCCCGAGCCAAGCCGGTGCTGACGGACAATGTAGGCAGCCGCGTTTCCGCCTCCGTCTTCGACCGGCCCGTAACCTGCCACCTCTACCTGCACTACGGCAGGCGCGACTTTGTCCGTCAGCGCTTCCAGAGAATCGTTGAACTGCTGCAGAAATCCAGCTCTGCCATGGGGCTTCGCGGAGCTGTCCTGGCGGACCTCAGATTCGACGTCTTTCGCGCGTTGGGATTGCGCATTGGCCGCCAGTGCGGCCATGAAGGCAAACCAGCAAACGGTAACGGCAAGACCCGGCGACTTTTTCCAGGAAATCATTCAGCCCATCCTCGGCAAGGGATTTCGATACGGTCATCATACCGTGCGGGCTGCAGGAGAAGGCGCTGACGGCCTCTCCGCGAAACGCAAGAAATGTTCACTCCTGCGCAAACGCCTGCACTTCGCGAATTCCCGCACATAACTAGACCAATCCAATAGACATCGTTGACATGATTGGGACTGCCGTGTTACAAAACCCAGGCAGTTAAAAACCACGAGAAATTATTTCCAATCGCGCGAAACTGTGCTACCATCGCGCCACTTTATTCAACGGGCTGGAGTCGTCGCGAGGTCCGCATTTCAGGGGCGACACTTCAGTTCCATGTCTCAACTCTCACAACTGATGAAGTCCTGGGGCAGGCAGCCCAGGGCATCCTAAGTGCATAGGCTCCTCAGTCTAGACTCACACAATCTTCCAGGAGGAAGTAATGAATACAAAGAACAAAACGGCAAGTGTAGTCACTAGTTTTAGATGGCTCAGTGTCGTAGGCATGATCGCAGTCAGTTGCGCGTTGTTGTCGGCCAGTGCCGTGGGCGGCCAAATGGTTGCGCACAACACCCCCGGCTACGTTGCTACCGCGAAGGTTCTCGGGAGCGAGGATCCATCCAAGACCATCGAAGTCAGCGTCTGGCTGAATCCGCACAATCGCAGCCAGCTCGATGCTTTGGCAAATCAGCTTTACGACAAAACTTCTCCCAACTATCGTCACTTCCTGAGCCGATCCCAGTTCGCGGCACGCTTTGCGCCGACTGCGGCGGAAGCCAAGACGGTCCAGAAATTTTTCGCAGCGCACAACCTGAAAGTAGTGAAGGTCGGCTCCCACAACTTTTTCGTGAGAGCGCGAGGCACCGTGGGTGACGTGGAGTCGGCGTTCCACGTGCAACTGAACAATTACCAGGTTGGAAACAAGACTCTCCGCGCCAATGACCGGGATCCCTTTATCGACGGTGCAGCCGCACCGCTGGTGAGATCGGTTTCCGGTCTGGACACGGGCGTGTTTGAACACCCGGCGATGGCACGACCAACCCCTCCTTCCATCTCCAACTCGAAGGCCGCAGTGGTGAGCGCGAGCGTAACGCCAAGTGACAGCGGTTTCTACACCAACAATTGCTTCAATGGACTGGAGACCGAGACCTTCTCCACCAACAACGACGGCGAGTACCCCATCGGGACCTACTCCGGAAATCATTTGAATCTGCAGAGCCTGACCAGCCCGGGATGCGGTTACACGCCGCCGGAAATTCAAACCGCGTACAACCTCAACGGCGTTTATGCGGAAGGCTACGACGGCACCGGCCAGACGATCGGAATTATCGACTGGTGCGGTTCCTCCACCATTCAGGACGATGCCAACGCATTCTCGGCATATTTCGGATTGCCGGCGCTGACTTCGTCGAACTTCACGATCACTTACACCCCGACGCCGAGCCTTTGTGTCTCAGCCGATCAGGTGGAAATCAATATTGACGTCGAGTGGTCGCACGCCATTGCACCCGGCGCCAACATCAACCTGATCGTTCCACCCTCGGCCTCTTTCCAGGACATCGACGAGGCATGGTACACCGCCATCGACAGCGGCCTGGCCAATGTCATCTCGGGCAGCTATGGGGCAGAGGAGTACTTTGTTGCTGCGAGCGAGTTGGAGAACGGCGATCTCATTTCCGAGATTGGCGCGGTTCTGGGAATCTCGAGTAACTTCTCCACTGGCGACTCTGGCAACTTCACCTTCGGCTATCCCCAGTACAACCCGGCCTCGGTTAGCTATCCCGCGGATACTCCCTATTCGACGGGAGTGGGCGGCGTTACGGTGGCACTAAACGCCGACAACTCGATCGCATGGCAGGCTGGTTGGGGAACGAATGAAATTCTGCTGGCCAACTCTGGATTCATTCCCGACCCGCCCGAAAACTTCGGCTTCGACGGGGGATCGGGCGGAGGCCCGAGCGGTTTCTTTGCTAAACCGTCTTACCAGAAGAAGGTGGGAGGGAAATTCCGTCAACTCCCAGACATCTCCTGGATGGCCGATCCCTTCACCGGGGTTGTGATCCTGATTTCTGTTCCCGGTCAAGTTCCAGAGCAGGTATGGCAAGTCTGGGGAGGCACCAGCGTCGCTTGCCCGCAGTTCTCCGGGCTCTGGGCGATCGCGAACCAGGAAGCCCTGGCTGGAGGCGGCGCCGAGCTCGGTCAGGCTGCACCCTATGTTTACTCACTGCCGGCGGGAGCGATCTTCGACGTCGTTCCCCAAACCTCAAAAACTAACGTCAAGGCAAGCATTCAGGAGTCTGCCACCACCACCACTAAGTACACTGCGGCGGAAGTGGCCGGGGTCACCGGGCCATTTGTCTCTGCGATCTGGGACTATCCCTCTTACGCGGACACAGCGCTTGTCATTACTTTTGGCACCGACTACGGCCTGGCCACCAAGAAGGGCTGGGATAACATCACCGGCGTGGGAACTCCGAATGCGCAAGCGTTCGCCGATTCCTTCTACGGAAAATAACCAGGGATGACTGCTTAGAAATTACCCTGCCATCTTCCGGATGGCAGGGTTTTTTATTGGATCGCACGACGGGGTTGCCGGGGCAAACCCCGTCCGGTTTGCGATTACTGAATGGACACCGTGGCATTGAGCGGCAAGTCGCGTGATGAGCCGCCAACCATCACGTCGCGCGGACCGGTGGCCTTCACCCACTTGCCTTCCGCAGTGGACCAGTACTGCAGGCTCCGCAGCGGCAGGTGGAGGGTGACGGACTGCGATTGGCCGGCATCGAGGTGGACGCGGTCAAAGGCCGCCAGAGCGTGCACGGCAAAATCGGCCCCTTTGGGCCTTTCGGTGGGCGCGCCAAGGTAGACCTGAGGCACCTCATCACTGGCCACGCTGCCGGTGTTCTTCAACTGGAAGCTCACGTCGAGACCGCCATCGCCGGCCGGCGCAGACTTGAGTTCCGAGTAGGCAAAGGTGCTGTAGGACAATCCGTATCCGAACGGAAATAGCGGAGCGATTTTCTGCTTGTCAAACCAGCGATAGCCGACGTCGACGCCTTCGCTGAAGGTCGTGACACCTTTAACGCCGTGGGCTGAGCGTTCGGGATGCGCCGGATCGGTGGCCGCGTAGTCTTGCAGCCGCTTGCCCCAGGTGAACGGCAGACGTCCCGCAGGACTGGTCCTGCCCAGCAGAATATTGGCCGTCGCCCACCCACCTTCGTCGCCGGGCCACCACATCTGCAGTACGGCCTTGACTTTATCCAGCCACGGCAGCGCCACCGGCTGGCTCACGTTGAGCACGACAATCGTGTTCGGATTCACGGCTGCGATCTCTTCGATCAACTTATTCTGATTGCCAGGCAGCGCGAAATCGGGACGGCCGCGAGTCCAGGCGAACACCACGACTGTCTTGGCAGTCTTCGCGGCGGCAATTGCAGCCTCGTGGTCTTCCCTTCTCTGCGCGGGCGTCATCCAGGCCAGCCGCACCTGCTCGGGATCGTTCGAGGTGTCGCCCTCCACGGTGAGACGAACGCTGTGAGCTCCGGCGGTTAGATGGACTGCGGTGCGCAAATTGTCGAGGCCGTCGGTGGTGGGCATCAGGCCATCCTTGCCGCCGAGGACGGTGTCGCCATGCACTCCGCCGCGCATGCCGTTCGCGCCCGCCACGCGCTTGCCGTCGATGCTCACGCTGCCCGCGGCATTGAGCAACTGGAGATAGATCCAATAAGAACCGGTAGAGGGCACGGTGAGCGTGCCCGTCCATGTTTCTTCGGAGTTTGCCGCCAGCGGACTGCCGCTTTTCTTTGTGAAGTCAACGAGCCGGTCGACATGAGTATGCGTAGTGTCGGCCTTGTCAGTACGCAGCAGACCCGGCTGGCCGTCATGCGAGAAAGCGGAGGCTGGAATCGGCGCGCCTGTCATGTCGTCTTCCACGGCGTACGTGATCTTGGCATCCGGTGCGAACTGTTTCAGCGCCTGGTAGGCACCAATCTGCCGCCAGGGCCATCCCAGGGATCGTTCGCCCGCGGTGCCGATCGCCACCACCTGCCCGGCACCCGGTCCGATCATGGTCAGCGACGACAGATCAGCTGCCTTAAGCGGCAGAATATTTCCTTCGTTCTTCAGCAGGACCGCCGCGTCTTCGCCGGTCTTCTCAATGATGCGCGCATTCGCCTCGGTCTCGTGCGGCTGAATCTGGTGAGTAGGCGGATGATCGAGATAGCCGAACTTATCGATCTCGTACAGTACGTGGCCAGCGGCCTTCGTGATGGTCTCTTCTTGCAGCTCGCCCGATCGCAGCAGGTTCCAGAAATTTATCTTGGGATCTTTTGCGGTGCCGAATGAGTCGGAATTAGATGGCTCCCGCCGCGGCTCTTCCGGCAAGGGCCCTCCTTCAAACTCTTCCAAAAGGTCGTCAACGGCTTTCTTCTTGGCAGGCGGTTCCGGTTTCTCGGTAGTGAAAAACGAAAAGATCAGCGAGCCCAGCGGGCTGTCTTTGGGCCCCGGTCCCGGCATTTCCATGTCAAGGCCGTGGTTGATAAACGTAGCCGCGTGCGTGGCGCCCCAATCGGAAGTGACGAATCCCTTGAATCCAACCTCGTCGCGCAGAATCTTAATCAGCGTATCCGGATTGCCGCACGCATAGGCGCCATTCACTTTGTTGTAAGAGCACATGATGGACGAGACGCCGGCATTGACCGCATCGACGAAGGGCGCGACGTAGATCTCGTGAAGCGCCTGGTTATCGACCCGTACATTGCTGCCGTCGGTGTCATAAGCCACGTAGTGCTTGGCCTGGGACATGACGCCCTGCCCCTGTATGCCCCGAATCAGCCCCGCTCCGATGACGCCCGTCAGCACCGGATCTTCTCCGTAGGTGTTGTAGCCGCGCCCGAAGGTGATGTCGCGATCGATATTGATGAAGGGCTCCAGCACCACGTCGATGCCGAGCGACTTGGCTTCGCGCCCGATGACCGCGCCGTTATCTTCGGCGTCCTTGACGCTGAAGGTGGCGGCGAGGCCCATGGTGGCGGTCTCCGCCTGGGATGGCAGGCGCGTGAGCACTCCCGGAGGGCCGTCGGACATACGAATCGCAGGAATACCGAGACGAGGCACTCCGCGCAGGTACCCGGCCTGCCCCTGGTTGGTGACGGAATCTTCGGAAGCGCCACGGATGAGCGCCATCTTTTCCTCGAGCGTCATCTGGCTCAGGAGCTTGTCGACCCGAGCGTCGCCAGTCACCACCGGAACCGTGGTCTGAGCTGCGACCACAGTTGCTCCCACGGTTAATGCGGCAATAAGAAGGGCGGCCGCAAATCGCCGCAAGCTTTTACCATAACTCCATCCAACACGTTGCCCGCTGCTTTCCATAATTCCCTCACCCCTTTCATAAATTCGTTCGTGGTCTCGAACAAACCTGACTGCATCTCTCGAACCCGCAAGCCACCACAAGCGAGACCGAAGCGATCTGCTCTGCACACATGGCGCACGCGTGACGGCGTCTTCAAAACTCACAACTATATCCGATCTGCACGCGCTTCGGCGCGTATCGTCCGACTGGCGGGCGACCGGCGTTAGACTCCGGCCCCGTGAGCCGATCGTTCCAATTCTGCTAAGCTGAGCGGGGCAAACATCGACGACTAGAGGAGAAGACCATGCCAGTAGTGGCCGGAGTGGATCTGGGCGGAACTGCCATCAACTACACGTTAGTCAACCGCCAGGGACAATTCCTCATCGCGGGGCTGTGCGAGCACCCTGCCCTTTCGAAGCAGGGCCCAGAAGTCTGCCTGCAGCAGATCGCAGATGGTCTCAAGATCGCGAGCGAGAAGGCGGGCGTTCTCCTTTCGGACGTGGTCGCCGTCGGCTTGGACACTCCGGGTCCGGCCAGTGCGACCGGCCAGTTCAGCGCGCGAGGCTCGACCAACTTCGTGCATCCGCGGTGGGCGGGATTCGACATCCGCGAGGGTCTGTCCCATAAGCTTGGCAAGCCGGTGTCCTACTTGAACGATGCCAATGCGGCTGCGCTGTGGGGACACTATTCGATCTTTGGCGCCGGCAGCCGCGAGACATCGATTTCGGTCGTCATCGGCACGGGCAATGGCGGCGGCATCATCCTCGAGGGCATCGTGGTGAAGGGCAAGAACGGATTCGGCGGAGAACTGGGCCACGTGCTGATTCCCTACCAGAGCATCGCCGGAACCGCTGGCATGAAACCGCTATGCAATTGCGGACGCACCGGCGACTTGGAGTCGCTCTGCTCTCTCACTGGCATTGAACGGAACATCCTGCCGTATTTTCTGCCGCGCTATCCCGGCCACGATCTGGCAAAACTGGACCCGCACGAGGCGGCAAAACTGGTACGCGGTCTGGCGGATAAGGGCGACCCTTTATGCAAAGAAGTTTTCCGGGTTCAGGCCCACGCCCTGGGACTCTTCTTCGACGAAATGATCAATACTTTCGATCCCGATGCGCTAATCGTCGGTGGTGGCGCGCTGGAGGCGAGTCAGGAGTTCCAGCGCTGGTTTCTGGCGGAGATCCGCGTGGGAATGCCAACTCAGCGCGAGGAGCAGGCCGGCATCCCAATCCACGTGATGCCGAATGGCGATACCGCTGGGGCGCGGGGCGCGGCTTTGGAAGCGCTCAAACTCGTGCAGTTATAGTTTCAGCGCGGGCGGCGGCTCGCCGACGCTATTTCCTGCCAGTCATTTCTTGGCCGTGACTTGGTCGGCAATCTTGTCATATTCGGCCTTCGGCAGGATGCGCCGCTTTACCACGTCGCCGGGTTCGTTATAGGGACGCCCCGCAATGATGCGGTCCGCTTCCGCCGCAGTCACGCCCGGCAAACTCAGCAACTGCTCTTTTGTGGCGGAGTTCAAATCGAGTTGCTTGTCGCGGCTCCAGCCCTCGCGCACCCCGGCCGCCACAGCCTCGGCATCGCGCTTCACCTCC
Organism: uncultured Acidobacteriaceae bacterium; assembly: GCA_963722485.1. Lineage (GTDB taxonomy): Bacteria > Acidobacteriota > Terriglobia > Terriglobales > Acidobacteriaceae > Acidiflorens. The sequence continues at coordinate 24,261 of CAVRNL010000070.1, read as the reverse complement.
GCCGTTGCTTGCGCGGTTTTCTCTTTCAGTTCCTGCGTGTTTTGCGTGTTCTGTTGTTGAGTGCAGCCCACGAGCGCCGCCAGCAGCAAAATTGTGGAAACATGCCAGTATCTAAGCAAGTGCATTTCGATCGGTTCCTCTCCGCTGGCTTGGCTGATGTCTCAGCCCCTGTCTGGATGGCGGAAAACTGGGGCAGACGTGAGGGTCGTACGTCGCCAGATCGGTCGACACTTACCCACGTCTGCCCCAAAGGGCAGTCCGCTCAGGGGACGCCACGTTAAGCAGTTCTTGTACGCTAGCCTTCCCGCCATCGTTTGGCTGTCCAAAATTGCTCAGTTCCGCAAGATTATCTTGAGGGCTCGGGAAGTGTAACCGGGGGCAGAGCTAGTCGCCAGCACTTGAACATCATATGTCTATATGTTGGCAGGCTGTTTCTTGATGCCGGCCCCGGCGTAACGCGACAATACTCATCAGAACTCGACAGTAATATGTTTGTAAACAAATACTTACGATTCTAAATCGACCGTCGTTCCCACCCAGAAATAATCTATGTTCTCCTGAACATACATCCGTTGCATGTTACGATGATACGACACCAAATCTGAGGATGGTGGAGACACGTGGACATGCCCAACTCCGTCGAAGCGGTTGATTCGATCAGCGCAGAAGAGCTGAGCCTCAAGTTAGATAGCAGCAGTTTCGTGCCCTACTACGAGCAGCTTGTGGATCAAGTGCGGTCGCTCATCAAGGCCAAGCGGCTCAAGGAAGGACAGACCTTCTGCTCGGAAGGACACATTGCGCGGGCGCTTGGCATTAGCAAGATGCCCGTGCGGCAGGCGTTTCAGAAACTTCGTTCCGAGGGCTTGCTGGTCATCGCCAAAGGCAAACGGCCAGTGATTGGCTCCGGACGCGTGCCCTGGAATTTTCAGCAGCTGCGCGGGTTCAGCGAAGAGATGCGGCGCCGGGGCCTGGTGCCGTCGGCGCACATGTTGAGCATGGAGATCGTGGAGCCGGAGATCGATGTCGCACAGGCTTTGAAATTGACTCCCGGTGAACGCGTATACCGCGTCCGGCGACTCCGCAGCGTGGACGGAGAACCCGTCGCCATGGTTACAAGCAATTTGCCGGCTCGCATCTTCGCTGGGATTGATAAGTGTGATTTGGAGAAACAGTCTCTGTACCAGGTGTTCGAACAAGTCTACAAACGCAAACTGAAGTGGGCCGAGGAAGTGATTGGCGCCATGAACGCCGGGGAGGAAGAAGCGCGATCCCTGGAGGCCCAGCCGGGCAGTCCTCTGCTCGTCATCAAAGAAACAACCTACGACATCCAGGACGTGCCCATCGAGTACAGCGTATCCTTCTTGCGCGGCGACCGTTACACCGCCTCCGTGATCTCCGTCCGCAAAGGATAAGAACAGTCTCGCTCTCGCGACCCAACTCGAAAACGAGTCGCCCTGGGGAATCAGTCAGTTTTGTCGCAGGATTTGCCACCACGCGGGTTCCACTACGGTTTCTTCACCACGCTGTTGGCATCGTCCTTGTGGCCGAAGTCGACGCCGAAGTGTGGTTCCGATTTCGTGCCGGTGATCGCAACCGGAACTTCGGTTCCGGCGCCGTCCTTGCTGAAAAATGGGTCAACCGGTTTCAGCAATACCGATTTCCAGCCCGTCATCATCTGCGAAAGTTTCGCCTCCATGCGCGCTTTGCCATGAAAATCAAACTCGTTCCCATCCAGGCTGTAGGTCCCTGTCAGATTTACGCGAGTGCCGGGAACCTGGAACTGCAATTGCGAAAAGGAAAGGAGCCCGCTGGCAAGACTGAATGTACCCTGCATGTCGGAGCGGACGATATCGGCAGTATTGTCCTCCGCCAACTTCGGTTTGCCTTGGCTTCTCATACTGAGCGCGTCGATCTTTCCCTGGATATTTTCGCTGTTGAAGTGGACGCCAGACACTTCAAAATTACCTGCCAGCTTCAGGCGATTGGCAACGTCAGGCTCACCGGGCGGCAGGTCCAACTTCGTCTTCAAATGAACTGAGCCGGTCATAATCGGCGGCTCGGTTCGTACCGCCAGTTTCAGCAGGTCCTCGATCTTTCCCTTCTCAACCACCACGCCCAACTCCACACGGTGACCGTTAGGATCTTTCGTCCTCACAACCGAGCCATCCGCCACCAACCATGAATTCAGAATTCTTGCCTTTACCGGCTGCAGGTATGTGTCTCCGCTGGTTCCGTCCACGATGGCGTGAAAGTCGGTATGCAGGGGCACTGCCCGGCCGCTGGTTGCAAGGCGAAAATCCGGCGTGTCGGTGGCGCCGTCCACGACAATCTTGTCAAGAATGCCGTCGTACTTTCCAGTAGACGAAAGAATCCCGCCAATGCCCTTGATCGTGCCCAGGTCCGCGTGGTCGAACGAATAGGTCCCGCGCACCGGAGTGTCGCGAGGACTGTCTGCCCGCCAGGGGCCAAACCATCCACTGGAAAGGATGTGTCCCACGGGCTTGGGATTGGTCAGGTCCGCATCGAAATGCATGGGGGAACCGGGCCCGACGCTGGTCATGGTCAAGCGCTCGATATCAAACTCCAACGGCAGTTTGTCCGGCCGCAGAGTATTAATGATCAGTTGGGCTTGGTCAAACACGAGCCGATTGACATCGATTTCTATCTTCCCGCCCTTGGGCTCCATGTTCTTCATCTCGCCGCGCTGTTCCCGGGGAGGCAAATCCAGCAGCAATCCTTTGATGTAGACCGTATCGACATGCTTGGGAGAGCGAAAAAAATCCCGGATGCCCATGCGAAACCGGAATTCCGCAACCCTGATGATCGGCTGCACTCCCGGCTCGTTGTGGTTGGGGCCGCCGTCTCCAAAAATTCTGAGTCCGTTGCCCGAAACCTGCAAGCCTTTAAACGGCGACACCCGGAAGCCGTCGAGCTCAACCTTGCTCTTGAATCGGGTAGTCAAAGTCTCAATGACAATGGCGCGCAGGGTCGGCTCAGCACGGTAGATCATAATGGTGACCGCGACGGCCGCTGCCATGAACAGCAGAGCAATTCCGCCGAGCCAGCGCCACCGGCCGCCCGGCTTGTTCCTTCTGAGCAAGTTGTGTTCGCTTCCTGCCATGAAAGAATCGTTGCTTGAAGTATATTCGGTCCCCCGTCAGGTGGCGATGACGGCAGAGCACGAAGAGCGATGGCGAGGCTTAGCAAACGTTTTCTGAATTTGGCATCCATACCCGAAGCTGCCCGCACGGCTATGGTAAGATGCATTTTTCGCTGGGGCATGGCTCCCCGGCAAGTCCCCATGGATATCCGTGAGATCGCGCGGAGAGCGAAAGTTTCCACCGCCACCGTGTCCCGAGCGATCAACCGTGTTCCCACGGTCGATCCTCAACTTGCCAAGCGCGTGTGGAAGGTAGTGGATGAACTCGGGTACTTCCCCAACACCCAGGCGCGAGCCCTGGTTTCGGGCCGGAGCCGCATCTTGGGGCTGATCGTTTCCGAAATCACCAATCCATTTTTCCCGGAGATCGTACAGACCTTCGAGAATCTCGCCGTCGAAAACAATTACGAAATCCTGCTGACCTCGACCGTGCATGATCCAAAACGTACGGAATCGTCGGTGCGGCGCATGATCGAACGCCGCGTCGATGGGGTGGCGATTTTGACGTTCGGCATGGAAGAAGCGCTGCTGGAGCACCTTCGTTTCCGCAAGGTTCCGCTGGTATTCATCGACGTGGGACCCGAGGTCCCGGGAATCGCCAATATCCGGATCGACTATCAAAACGGAATTCGCCAGGCGGTACAACACCTCGCCGCCCTCCGGCACACGCGCATCGGGTTTGTGGCTGGCCCGTTGCATTTGAAGTCTGCCGTGGCGAGGCGCGATGCCTTCCAGGCATCCATGCGGGAAATCGGGCTTTCTCCCGACCTGATCGTGGAGGGAGATCATGGCATGGAGGGCGGGATGCGAGCGCTCCTTGAACTGAACCGGCTAAGCCGGCGGCCGACGGCTGTGCTGTGCTCCAACGACATGACCGCCATCGGAGTCATGCGCGAAGCCTACGAGCAGAATATCAAGATACCGGATGACCTTTCCGTAATCGGATTCGACGACATACGATTGGCCGAGTTCACCATTCCTCCGCTGACGACGGTTCAGATGTCGCAAAAAGAGTTGGCGACGATCGCTTTCCAAGCCCTGTTGAACGAGGTCGAAGGCACGCCGCCTTTGCAGGAGCGCCAGAGCTACGAACTGATCACCAGCCTGGTGCTGAGGCGTTCGACCGCAATGGCCCGAACTGAAAGGCGCTCGCCGATGCCCTCCAAAGGGAAACGGGTCCGCGGTTCCGGCAAAACCTCGGCCACGGGCGTGCGTTAGAACGGCATTTCTCGCTCTACGTCTCCTACCCTCGCCGCCTGCAAAGTGGACACATCACCTGCCATCTCAACCGGACATATCGTGTGCTAACGACAATCAGGGCATACCAATTTGACCGGCAGCTGCCAGTAGTGATATAGAGAGCGGGTTCAGGAAAACGTTTGCGGTAAATTGTGGAAGGTCCGCACTCACTTGCCAAACGCGGACCTCGATTTCAAGATCCGTAGTCCAGGGTTCACGGTTTAAAGAGCAGGCTCAGGAGACTACAAACATGTTTTCCGATAAAAGACGCCAGTTCTTAAAGCAAGCTGCTACTGCGGGAGTTGCATGCTCCGCGAATTCTATTTTGGGCCGCTTCGCCTTCGCGCAGCCTTCGGCGAACCATGGCGATGTGGCTCGTATTTATGTCGATTCCCGCCGTACCATTGCTCCGGTCGACCGCAACCTGTTCGGATCGTTTCTGGAGCATCTGGGACGCGCCATCTATGAGGGCATTTACGATCCCGGCTCGAAGTTGTCGGACGCCGCCGGCTTTCGCAAAGACGTGATGGATGAAGTGCGCCAGCTCGGAGTTCCGATCATCCGCTACCCCGGGGGCAATTTCGTCTCGGGCTACAACTGGCTCGACGGGGTCGGACCGAAAAGAGATCGTCCGCGAGCGCTCGACAAAGCGTGGAACACAATCGACACCAATCAGTTCGGAACCAACGAATTCATGGCGTGGTCCAAAATCGTCGGATCGCGGCCACTGATGGGCCTCAACCTCGGAACCGGCTCGGCGGAGATGGCTGCCGCACTGGTCGAATATTGCAACCTCGAGAAAGGTACGAAATGGAGCGACCTTCGGCGCGCCCACGGCGTTGAACAGCCGCACAAGGTAGAGCACTGGTGCCTGGGCAATGAAATGGACGGCCCGTGGCAGATCGGCCACATGACCGCCACCGAATACGGCATGAAAGCGCAGGACGCCGCCCGTCAGATGCGCGCTGTGGACCCATCCCTCAAGCTGATCGCCTGCGGATCGAGTGGTCCCGGCATGCCGACTTATCTGGAATGGGATCGCGAGGTCCTGGAGCAGTGTTATGAGTACGTCGATGCGCTCTCTTTGCATCGCTATATCGGAAATACTCAGGAAGAAACGGGCAAAGACAGCACCAAGTTTTTGGCCATGAACCTAAGCATGGAGAAGCAGATTGCGGAAACGCTGGCCGTCTGCGATTTGGTGCGCGGACACAAACGGTCGGCGAAGAAACTGTGGCTGTCGTTTGACGAGTGGAACGTGTGGTATCGCGCACGCACCGGTGACGCGATGGATGGACATGAACAGGAGGCCCCTCATCTGCTCGAAGAAGTTTATAACCTGGAGGATGCGTTGCTGGTCGGCGGCATCGTCAACACTCTGATGCGCAACGCGGACCGCATTAAAATTGCGTGTCTGGCGCAACTGGTAAACGTCATAGCTCCTCTGGTCACCAATGCGAAAGGCCTGCTGCGTCAGACGATTTACTATCCGTATAGCTGGGCGCTGCAATGGGCGCGCGGCAACGTACTCAACCTGCTCGTGGAATCGCCAACTTACGAAGTTTCGGAAATGGGTCAGGTTCCGTACCTCGATGTGGCCGGAACTCTAAACCCGGAGGATGGCAAGTTATCGTTGTTCATCCTGAATCGCGATCTGAACCAGGCGCGCACGGTCGAAATCGATTGGCAGGGCTGGACGCCGGGCAAGGTGCTGAGTTCCAGCGTCCTCACCGGCAGCGATCTAAAAGCCTTCAACACTTTTGAGGCGCCGCAGCGGGTGGCTCCGCAGTCGGCGGACAAACCCTCGACCAGCGGCGGGCGCACGAAGTTCGAGTTGCCGGCGCGCTCCTACACGGCCATCCAATGGTCGGCATGACCGGGCGTCCCGCGTGCTAAAATGTCCACTCGAACGCGAAGCGGCGGTCACTTCTTAACTTCACTTCCCGGAGCTCGCCTGAAGACGCTTCTCGTAGCCGGCGTGGTCCGGCTTAACCCATTCCTCCAGCCAATCCAGTACGTTGTGATACCAGAAGATACTGTTGGCGGGCTTGAGTACCCAGTGGTTTTCCTCCTCGAACACCAGCAGCTTTGACGGGACATGCTTCGCCTGAAGAACCTGAAACATAGCCAAACCCTGGCTCGGGTCAACGCGGTAGTCGTGTTCCCCGTGAACGATCAACATTGGCGTCTTGAAGTTGTTGGCGTACGTGGATGGCGCTTGACTGATCAACGCCTGCGTGTTCTCCCACGGCGTCCCCTTGAACTCCTGCTGGATCCCACCCACCAAATCCGACGAATAAAGCGACGACACCAGGTCATATAGGCCATCGTGAGACACGATAGTGCGGAAGCGGTCGGTGTGGCCCTCCATCCAATTCGCCATGTAGCCGCCGTAACTGGCGCCCGCGGCCGCCACCCGGGTCGGATCAATGTACGGCCAGGTGAGCGCGGTGTCCACGGCCTTCATTTGATCTTCATACGGCGCCCCGCCCCACTGGCCCTTGATGGCGTCCATGAACTTGAGACCGAAGCCCGACGAGCCGTGAAAGTTGGGCATAATCACCACGTAGCCAGCGGCCGCGAACAACTGCGCGTTCCACCGATAGTGGAACAGATTGGTCCAGGAGTTCTCCGGGCCGCCGTGCATCAGCAGCAACAGCGGGTATTTCTTGTTCGCATCGAACCCCGGCGGTTGCACCCGCCACGCCTGAATGTCCTCGCCGTTCCAGCCGCGGAATGTGAAGCTGGAAGCCTCGCCAAACTCGATGTCTTGCAGCGCCTCGGCGTTCATACCAGTCAGAGGTGTGGGAGAACCGGCGGCGGCCGCGAGGTTCAGCCGAAACAGTTCCGCAGGATGGGAGAAATCCATGTTCGAGAAGACGAGGAACGTACCGTCCCGCGAAACGTCCGCCGCTGCGGAGGTGCCTGCCGCGTACAGTGGCGTCACTTTCAAGGTGTCAATGTCCAACTGCGCCAGAGGCTCCTGGCCGCGGTCTTCGAAGGTCACGTACAGGCTCTTGCTGTCTGGCGCCCACACGTACGAATCAATGGACCGATCGGTCGCTTCGAAAACATTTTTGTGTTCTCCGGTGGTCCGATCATAGAGGAAAAGACGGGTGAGGTCGGTCTCTTGCATCGGCCGCAGCGTGGCGCTGTAAGCGATGTAGCGGCCGTCCGGAGAATAGAGTGGCGTGCTGTCGGTGGCCTTGTTGGTGGTGATGGCCTTCGGCGCGCCCCCGCTTGCCGGCATCACGAACAGGTCACTGTTGCCGGTCAAAGCCTCATTCTCCACGTAGCGGGAAAAACAGATTTCACGGCTGTCGGGAGAAAACGCAACTTCCTGCGTCCCGTTCTCCGTCCAGATCGGTGAATCGACATCGCCCGGCGTAACATCCTTGGCGGCGCCACCTTCGGCGGGGACAAGGAAAATATGATTGCGCATGCCATCGACCCACGTGTCCCAACGCCGGAAGGGGATCTCCATGATTACCCGCGCCTTCACCGGGTTGTCGGCGCGCTCCTTCGCCATTTTCTCGTTGCAAGCCATGTCCGTACAGGATGGGAAAACGCTTGCCGTAATGGCGATAGTCTTGCCGTCTGGAGACAATACGTAGGCGTCGACTCCCGTGGGAACACTCGTCACCGGTTTCGCTTCGCCTCCGTTCACCGGCAGGCGAAAGATCTGCCGCTTGTTGTCCACGCGCGTACTGACGAAATACAGGTAGCGGCCGTCCGGCGACCAGCGCACGTCCCCGTTGAATCCCTGCTCCGCAAACGTTATTTGTTGCGGATCGCCACCCGCCGCGGGAATCCTCCAAATGTTCGTGACCGACCGATTCTTCTCGACATCACTTCGCGTCACCGTGAAGGCAACCCATTTCCCGTCGGGTGACACATGGGGTTCTCCGACGCGCGACAAGCGCTGCATGTCTTCCACATGGAAGGGATGGGCAGCCCACGCGGTGACAGTGAATGCCAACAGTGCGCATGAACAAATAAAAGTTTTCATATCTCCTCGCGATCTCAATATCTAGGTCGATGCTTCGTCATCGTCTCATCAGGGATTGGGGTTTGCAGACCGACAGAATGACAGTTGGAAAGATATCACCTGCCGAGGCTCGAGGCTTCGATACGTTCACAATGCCGGTGTTCCCACCGAACATGTTGCGACGCTGGCTGGCTGTTTCACCAACGTTGCGGTTTGTCCACCGATGTCGGACTTCCGGAACCGCGAAAAGTGCGCGATTCTGGTTCAGCTACACGCAGCCATCACAATCCGGTTCGTGAGTCACCACGCCCTGTTCGGATTGAAGATCTTAACTCGCCCTGCAAGATCAGGATGATACGACCTCAGGTCTTCCAGAGCCGCTTGAGCCTTGAGAACACCTTCTTCGTCCCACACTTCCCACCTTAACTCGCTGAAGCCGTAATCCCTGGCGTAGGCAGCCTGGTGCATCATTTGATTGAAAACCTCTTCTGGGGTTTTCAGATCCAAGTTCATCTTCGTTTCTAGGATGCGATTTCCTACAAACTCGACGCTGTCGAACTCGGCGGTTCCTCCGCTCATTAATTGTCCATGCAGGGTTAGCCGCTTGTTGTCGGTGACCAAACTGCTAAACTCTCCGCCTTCATTCGAAGCCCCTCTGACGCTCTTAACGAAAGGCTTCTCTGTGTTTTTGGCGTAGCCGGCCAACCGATTGGCTTCCTGTGTGTGAAGATCGCGAATTCTTCTGTCGATTTCTGCCAGTTTGTCTCGCAGAGGTGTTTTTTTCATTCCTTCCGGATGAATGTCATCGATCATCTTCTGTATTTCGCTGGGATAATTGGCTTTCTCTTTACGAAAGAACTCGAGAATCTGGGCGTTGCTATAGTTTTCTTCAGAAAGACCTTTTGGCAGAATTGGGTACGGCTCGGGGACAGTATTCGGACGCACGGACGACAACCGGCGAGACCCCTCGGTGCCGCCTGTTCCGCGGGCTGGCGTCGTAGTCCTCCCAGTTAGCGCGCTTCCGGACCCGCCCGTTCCCCTAGTCGGCCCGGTCCCCTTTCCGCTGGAGCTGGCCTGCGGCCCAGTTCCCTGCCGCTGCATGGTCGGCCGCGCGTTTTCCGTGGCAGGATCACCCACCGCCTTCTGGAAAACCTGCTGTTCGACGTCTTCGTTAGCAGCCGCCTGGGTAAACTCGCGCTCGACGCCTGAGGATTCGCTCGCCTTGTTCACGTCCGCCAAGTGTCCTACCCGTTTAGGCGTAGTTTCTCCGCCGCCCTTGATGGACCTCAGTTCCGGCTTGGCTGCTGGTTTAGCGACATCTGCTGCTGAAGCAGCCTTCGTCTCGGTGGCCAGTTTGCGTGCCTCGGCCGGCACAGTCTCACCCGCCTTGGCAACCTCAGCCGTCTTCTCCACTACCTGTGCGCCCTTCTCTACATCTCTGGCAACCTCCGCCGCTTTTTCGGTCTCTCTCGCCACCTTCATGAGCCGTTCGAGAGCCGGCACCTTTTCGAGGACTTTGGCAATACTCTCCGCGAATCTCGATTCCTGCAGAAGCCTGGCTGCGCCTTTCGCGGCTCCGACCGCGCCCCGCCCAGCGGTAGCGCCGCCCTTCGCGATCAGTTCCTCGGGTGCGAGGAGCAGAAGCGCGATTTCTGTCGCGATAATGCCCAAAATCTCGCCCATCGCTACGCCCTTCCAGTAGTAGTCGGGTTCGGAAATGATCTTCTCCGAATACCAGTCCCGGGCTATCTTGCCGACCACTCGGCCCAGTCCCTCGCCGACCCCAAGCAAGGCTCCAGGGTTGCTTTGGATTTCTTTGTAGAAGTCCCACAGGCCGCTCACGATCTGCCCAGCCATGGCGCGGTTCTTCGGATCGCTGAGGAACTGGGCGATCATGGCGCTGGTAACGATCACGGGGCCAGCAATCAGCGCCGCCCAAAACGCCGGCTGTTTGATTAGGAACGCTCCGATGTCGTAGAGTCCCTCAAGTTGCCCGTAGATGTCTTCGCCAATTCCGATTAACAGGCCCACGAATTCCCCGGCCATGAGAAGAGCGCCGTTCTTGGGATTCCTGAGGTCTTTCTGCATCGACTCCGCTTTCCCGAGATCGAGCTTTGCGAGCTCGTCGAGGAAGCCAACCATGAACCCGGCGTCGAGGTTGAGGCCCGCCAGCGCCAACTTCACGTCGGGTGCGAGGGCCTGGCCGTACTCATCTAGAAACTCTTTCTCCTGACCTCCGAATTCTTCGAGTTCGGCCGGCGAGGCCAGAGTGGTCGAGATCTGCCGCCGGAGTCTTGGTGTCGCTTGCGTTACGTGAGTTAGTTCGTGAGCCAACAGCGCGCGTCCGCGCACGGTATTGGGTTCGTATCGACGAGCGCCGAAGACCACATCCGATCCCACCGTGTAGGCGTGGGCGTTGACGGCCGACGCGGATGTAGCCGCGTGCATGCCGGCATGGACGCGCACCGGGCTGAAGTCATACCCAAATCGCGGCTCGAAAAAATCGCGGCTTCGCCGGTCGAGCGGTTCTCCGGGTGACCGGAGCACATCATGCACGATTGCCGGGGCGTCGCTGGTGTTGGGCTCTCGGGCAGCTATGGTTGGCAGCGTCTGAGTTTGCGCGTCGCGACTGCGGCACTCGCCCATGCTGCGCGCGGGCAGGGCAGCGAGGGAGCGTCTGGAGGCGGACCCGCGCATCACATGCTGGGCTACGCGGTTCGCTTCTCCTTCCATCGGATCGTTGACTGATCCGATGGCGAGCTTGCGCTGGATGGGCAGGGAAAAACTCGGAGAGGCGGGCGCATTGGCGTTGACGTTTTCTCCCGTCGGGAAGACGGGAATGCCGGCCAGGGATTTTGCGGGCGCGGTCGGGTGGGAAGCTTTGGTTTCTGGGGCTTCTTTTTCGGGCGCGTCCGCCTGTGGGGCAGCGGCTTTTCGCTGGACCGGCGCGCGACGCCCGGGCGCGTGCTCTTGCGGCGCCCGGTTTGCCTGGCTCCTCGGCTTTTTCACTAACGTTGCGGTTTGCTCACCCATATCAGACTCCCAATCCCGCGAGAGCCTCGCGATTCTGGTTTAGCCACACGCAATGGCGATAGTATTTCGGGTCTTCGCGCTGCACGCGTTGCTCCAGCCTGCGGGCGATGGCGGCATCTGACTTCGCGTGTCCCAGCAGATGTGTAAAGCCCGCGCGCGCGGCGCTTGCGGGCTGATAGGCGTCTTCGAACGAGGGGAAGAGGTATCTGATATCGATTCCACTGAAGGGGGATTCTGGATGAGAGCTATGAAAGTCGACACAGGCGGCAAGCAGGAACTGCTCGACGATCATGTTGTAGCCTTCCTTGACGGAAAACTTCTTCCAGGCTGCGGCGTTCTCCGGCCGCAGAACCAGATCGATGGCCAGATTGGCATAGTAGCGAAGAAAGTCGGCCCGCGTTCCACCCACGATGCCGCAGTTCTCTTCGCGGAAACGGCTTCCACCGCGCGAGCGCGACCATTTCCACTCGAGAGGAAGTACGAGACCATGCTCGGCAAATGCGTTCTCGATCTCAAGTGGACCCCGCCATTCCTCCGCAGCATGGAAATTCTCCGGGCATTGGGCGAATACCGGGGCGGCGATAACCCGCTCCGGCAGCGGCTTCCACAAAAAGACGTCGGAGTCCAGGTGCAAGAAGGGTTGTTCCTGCAGGCTATAGGCGACGAGCTTGCCAAGCGCCCACCAACCGACGTCAGTTTTGTCGATGCGGTCCAGTTCCGTGGATACATGTGTGAAAGAAAGTCCCAGACGATCGACAAGCAGTGTCTTTCCAGCTCGGTCCGTAACCAGCATGGTCTCGGGGTAGTGTATGCGCGCAAGACGCAGCGAAAGCCCCCAGGCCAGCATGTGGTGCAAGGGGCGGTGCCACATGCTTCCTTTGTACGCCTGAAAGGGCTTGCTCCAGAATGACCAGACCGCGCGCATTTTCTGTTTCCCCCTTTCTGCCGAAGTTCACTTTTGGTTGATGGTGACGGTGAATGTCCCCTGGAGGGTGGCGGGCGGAGACGCGGAGTCTTTTACGTCCGCCTTGAAGGTAAAGGTGCCAGAGTTTCCAGGAGTGCCCGAGAACAACCCGCTAGGGGAGTAAAAAAGCACACTCTCGGGCATAGCGCCGGAGACGAAGCTCCACGAATAAGGAGGCGTTCCCCCGGCGGCCTCGAGTGTAACGCTGTACGAAGCGCCCTCGGTTCCATTCGGTAGCGTCGGTGCGGTCGAGATGGAAAGCGGCTCAGACACGGTGATGCTGAATTGCTTGGTAGCGGTGGCGGACGGAGTCTCGGAGTCGCTTACCTCGACCGTGAAGGTCAACGTGCCAGCGGTTAGAGCCGTTCCGGAGATCGTCCCGGAGGTGGCGTCCAAAATCAAATTGTCGGGCAACTTGCCGCTGGGAATGCGCCAGGAATAAGGAGGCGTGCCCCCGGTGGCCGAAAGTGTAGTGCTGTACGCGGTGTTGTAGGTCCCATTCGGTAGCGATGCGGTCGAGATGGCAAGCCAGTTCCCATAGGCAAGGAAGGATCCCGATGCTTGGAAAAGATAACCGAGGTCAACCGCCCATTGCGGCGTCGCCTGAACGACACAAACGGCATCGGGCGTGCCTGCAGTCAATTGAACGGACGCTGTGAAGGTCTGATATACGCTGCCCGCATCAATTGTGATGGTTGCGGGGACCGTGAAAGTGGCCACGGCCAGTGGAGATACACTGAGGTTGATCGTGGTCGCGGTTGCTACAGGTCCTGCAAGGGTAACGGTGCCAGTGTTTTGTCCAGCTCCGGACCCGTCGACGGTGATGCTGGCTGCGTCAAATGTGACGCCCGTCAACTCAGCCATGGGAGCCAGATAGAACCAGCTTTCAAAATCACTGGCCATCGCACTATTCCCCGACGGCCGCACCAAGGCGACCCTCGGCGAGTTGTCGCTGCGTCGGCCAAGCTCTCCAAAACACTGACCATCCAAGAACAGCGTCTTCGTCTGTCCGCATTGGCCACTGGTTCCGGCCGTCTGCAGATAAATCATGTGCCCAAGCAGCCGAACCCGCACACGCGCGTACCAGGTGAGATCCGGAGCGTAGGAAACCTGCAACAGGTTGTTTAGCTGGTAGATAAGGGAGGCGTAATAATCCTCGTTTCCCCCCTCCGTTGGGAGGCCCCAGATAAGAGTCTGGCCTCTCAACGTGACGATGCCATCGAGCACGTATTCCTGCCTTAACATGACTGGTTTGATTACAACGGAAGACGCCTGTGCCGGGAGCTTGGCCACCTTCGCCGGTTGACTTGGGTGCGGCGGTGCCGGTGGCGTCGGAGGCGGCGTGCCTTTGACGGCTCGGCCCTCGTATTGGAATTGCTCTGGTGGCAATTGGGGTATTTCCAGCGAAACACTGAATACCGGCGCGTCAGCGCGGCTGGTTGGAGCACGATCAAAAAAAAGCCGCAATCCATCGATCAGGAGCCGATCCAGTGTCATCAAGTCGTCATTGGTCCAACTGAAATTTTCGATGTGCATCGCGCTGGCTGACAAGGGCGCGAAGAAGCTGCGCAGATCTTCAACCAACAGAGGCAATATCTCCGCTTTTGCCAGATCTCTTGCTGCACGAGCAGGCGCCGTAATAAAGGCCAGTGGAGCGGTGTAAAGGTGAATGTAGTCGGCGGGCTGGTAGCAGTTTTTGTCGCTCCCACAGGGCGGCCAATCGATGGTGCCGGACGCGGTGCGCGCCGGAATCAGCCAGTAGTCGCCGCTCCAGTACTTGCCAGCGGTGAAGGTAACCTGGATTCCGTTCTCGATATCGATCGGCGTATTGACGGAGATCGGTATATCGCCGGCGGTGGCGGTGCCGGGCTGATCCCAGCGGCGTACGCGGGGATTGTACCCGAGGCTGACGGCAGGAATTATGGTGTTGAAGGTAATCGACGGCGGTTGCCCGGCGGCGCTGACGCTGGCAATCTGCCAGAGCTCGCCGGACCGATTCGGAGTATCTCCGAACTCGTTGGTGTCGTCGCTGATCTCTACCCACTGGTTGGCGGCGAAACCGAGGTTGGCGTCTTTGCCGAGGCTGTCGACGAGAATTGTTGTCTGTCCGTTGTTGGTTGAGGAGCCGGTAATCGCGGTGACAATCGAAGCATTTTCGCGCGACCACTTGAAGGTGGCAGTCGTTTCATCTCCGGCGTGGTGGATTTCAATGCGATAGAGCTGGTTCTCCAGGCCTTGATAACCGGCGGGGGGAATCGGCTGGCAGGAGCAGTCATCGCTCGTGTTGCTGACCTTAGCGCAGAGCTTACCTGGTTTCTCCACTTTTGAAACGGCAATTCTTTCGGCCAGCGTGCTGACGGGAGAGGCAACCACCCGCCAGACGGTTTGCAGACGCGCGGTGGTATCCGCCTGATTGAGGGCGGGCTCGAGCAGACAAGGGTCGTCGAGCGCGGTGACGAGGCGCTGCCATACCTGTAGCTCAACGCAAATCGCGTCGATTTTTCCGCCCGACAATTCTTTGAGAAGGTCCTCATCCGTAACGCCGGAGTTCACGAGATAACGCTGATCCATGTAATCCGTGGCTGAGCTCTCGCACAGCAGACCGTGGACGTAATAACGGCCTCCGGAGATGTGGATGCGGGAGGAAGAATCCTCGACGGTAATTCTGAATCCAGCATCGTCCCTGGGACCGCCAACGTCGCCGAGGGTATCGATGGTCTGCACGCCGCGTAAATACTCGTCAATGGCACACTGTTCGTTCGCGTCTGCGTCAAGCGAGACGCGTCCCTGTTGTTGCAGCACGGAAGTAAAGTGCTGGCCGGGAGTGAAACGTATGCGACTAAAGTCACCTTTCATCATCCATCTCCATGCCCGGACTGCCGGGCGAGGTCGTTCACCGCGAAATGGCTGCGTCTAGAGCAAGTCCACGCCGATACCAACGATCTGTATGTCTTCGCCGTCGTCACAGACCGGGCGAGTGCTCCGCTCGCCGTAGCCATGAACAACACGAACCACGGGCTGCGAAGCCGACGGCACCAGAAAAATTCCCGCTTCCAGCGCAAAGGGAAGATATTCTCCCAGTCGAATCTGAACATTTCGTATGGCCTGCCACTCTTGCGTAAGGTGATACGCGCCCATCTCCGATCCGTCGTCGGCGCCATTCATCATGCAGACCGGAACATCGCCGCTGAGCATGGCATAAGAGGGCCTGCCGTATTCCAACGTGATGAACTGGGGCAAGAGCGCGGACGCATCGCTCGACGTGTCCGGCAAGCATTCGTAAGTCTGCGGCGTGATTGCCGGAGTGGGCAGCGAGCAAAAGCGGACGCATCCCGCCTGCCGGCGCTCGCACCAGAGCCCGGCGGGCCAGGAATCGAGCCGCTTCAGCCGTGCATAAAAAATAGTGTTCGAAGCCAGAGTAAGCGTGTGCGCATGAACCTTGCCGATGATGGTGCTGTCTTCGACGATCAGGTCCGCGCCGGCGGCCGCCGGATCGGTCGCGGCGTAGGCTACCGCACACGGTGAACCGGCGTCGATAATGCTGTCGCAGATGCGAACCGAAGCGCCCACGGTGGAGACGACGGGTCCGGCAATGACACGCTGCAACACCACTGTAGCGGCAGCGGAAGTGACGACGATGCTGGGCTCACCGGGCTGCTTCGCGTGTCCGTTGGTATGCAGGGCAACGCCCGGCACGACGGTCGAGTCGCAGAGAAATACATTGGCCGCGTCGCCGGCAACGTTGCCTGTAACTTTGAGCCGGCCCGAAAGCCAGATGCCGTTGACGTAGCAATTGCCCGGCAAGGGCGGCGATGCGAGATTCTCTCCCGGAATCGGTTGGCCGCTGATCTCGATGTCGCCGTGGAGCACAGCCAGAGAAGAATTGTAGATGGGGACATTTCCGTTGGCGCTGCTCACCTGCGCGGCGGCAATCCACAACTGGCTGGTCGCGGGCAGCAGGATGGCGTTCGCGCCCGTCAGATCGCAATGCAACGCGTTGACGTTTTCGAGAACGATCAAACCGGTTGTGCCGGCGGGCTGCGTGTTCCATGTGGCAACCGCCGCTTCCAGGTCAGCTCCGGAATCGACTGCGGCGTAGAAACTAGGCTGGAGCGAGCCGAGTTGGGACAGGTTGGCAGACCTGTCGTATGGGCCGCCGCCGATCGGCGCCGGGAAACCGTAACAGTAAGTGATGCGAATCTCGTTCGGGACCGGAATTCCGCTTCCCAGTTGAACGCGGCCCAGTTCGGGATCGATGCCAACTTTGCCGGGTGGAGTGTCACCCCAAGAGTTCGTGCTCGAACTCGCACCCAACGAGTTCGCGCCGCGATCGGACAGATTCTGGCAGCAGATTTGCGAGACGTCGACGGGAACGCCATCAAGCAGAATCCGAATGCTGGTCGTGGTGGAGATCGCGATTCCATCGACAGTGAAGGCGATCGAATTGGCGGCCGAGTAAAACCTTTCCTTGTGGCGAGCGAATTCCCTGCGCCCGATCGGCTGCGCTACATCGTACCGGGTCGTCAAGCGCTGGAAAGATGTCCGATCCGCGCGAGTATTGAAGAGCGGAATGTTCTGTCCAAGTGGGCTGCACATGCAACGGCGCTCATCGATACGAACGCCGGGCGCATTCTGCAGGCGATAGGCCTGCCAGCGCCACAGATACATGGCTAGATCTGGGATGTTGGATTTGCCGCCGCCATGCAGGACGATGTCGAGCGGAGTCAGGTCGGGAGATTCGGGAACATAATTGCGCGGCGCGATGCGCCGTACGTCGATGGTCCGGTTCAGCGTGTCAAAGGCAGTCCCAAAACGACAGAGTTGCTCGGCATGACGAAGATCGACCGTGGTGTCGTGATACGGGCGCACCAGTCGCATGCTCTCGGTGGTGATCAGACGCTTGAACTCTTCCACGCCGCACGCCGGCATTCCGGAAATATCCATTGCTACTTGTTCGAGAGCCAGCAGCGTGCCTTTGCGCCGCCGGTAGCCGATGGTGTTCGCGACTTCCGCGCGGCTGCCAAAAGCGGAGGCGGAGCTGATCTCGTAGATCCCGTTGCTTCCGACCAGATCGCCGATGTAAGGAATAACCCACGAGGCGCAGGTCTCGATAAATTCGTCGGCATAGAGTTGCTGCAGATTGTCTTGGATGAGCGCCAGTTGTTCGGCAAGCACCGCCATGAATGCCTGCAAGGGCGCGCCGGCTTGCTGGTCGCGCGTCCGATAGACGGCCGGCAGCAATGCGTAGAGTTGGTCGGCGGTCAGGCTCATGATTGCACCAGATTTGCTTGCGAAGCGGGATCAAGGGTGAGCAGTTCAGCCCCCTGCGGCAGCGGCGCGGTCGCTCCGGTATCAAGGCCACTAATCGGCGAAGCAGCCGGGAGAACTTGCGGCAGGGGCGAAGTCGCCGCCTGATCCTGCCGGTTGAACTGCGTCAGTTCCATCGCGATGATGCCGGGGATTTGTTGCACGGTCTGCATGATTTGGCTCTGCGCGACCCCGTAACCTAACTGCTGGTTCTGAAAGTTGTACGTATTGGCGAGCGCCTGCCATGCCGCGGCGAGCACCAGGGTGGGATCGTATTGAGAAGTGTCGATCTGGATATTGGCGCCCACTTCGAACAACACCGGCGCGTAAGAAACTACTTGAATGGGGACATAGGGACTGCCGTTGGCAATGAGCGCGTTGATCAGATTGATCACGGTCTGGTCGGTTTGGCTGTAGACTTCGCCGTTTACGCCGGCAATGGTCAGCAATATTCCACGCGCGCTGCCAAACCACGTCCAGGTTGCGAGGGCTTTCGAAACGCCCGCGAAAGCCAGCGCAAAGTTCTGATAGTCCTCGAGCGACACCACGCGGCCGATGGTCTGCACCTGGAGCGGAGCGCTGACGCGCGCATCCGCTGCGGTGTCGGGGTCCGCACCTCCCGATGCGGGCTGCGGATTTGTGACCGTCTTCAAACCTTGTGGCCGATCGAGCGGCAGCGAGAGCTGTCCAGTAGCAACGTTGCCGGCCGATCCGATTCCTTTGCGATAGACAGCGCGGATGTTCATCAAGCCAGTGGGTGGACGGCCGCCAGTTTCGCCATTGCCGAACTCAACGTTCACCGTGCCATCGGCATTGACCGAGGTCACAAAGACGCGATCGGCGGGCCCGGAGTTGAGGAAGTTCGGCGCTTCAGACCAGCGCAGATTGTTCACCCACACTTGCAGCGTGGAGACAGAGCCCGAGGCCAGCACGGAGGGCACGTAGGTCAAGGGTTTCTGCTTGAGGGTGAATTCAAGAGCGGCGTTGGTTGCGTCTCCGTTGCCGAGAATTTCGTTGGTCGTTTCGCCGTTGGTCGCGGTCACAACATTGGCGTTTACGGTGACCGTACTGCGGTCGTAGGCGCGAGTAAGCGTGTCGGTGAGTTCTAACTTAGTAATATCGCCCGCAGTCGATAAGTTGCTGATGATCGCGGCTTCGCTGGCGAGCGGGTCGTTCTTGGCGTCGGCGGGGAGCAGCGTGATGCCCCAATCCATCGCATTCAAAAGACCGGCGACGCCCGTCGTGGTCAGCACCTGCCAGATGGGATCGCCGCTCACCGGATCGTTGATTGCCGGAAAGGCGTCGATGAGGAAGATTTGTCCATCGTTCGCATTCAAGGCGCTGGCGCTTCCGTTGGGCGAGAAAGTCGCTTGATTCGTGCTGGTTCCCTGGCCGATCTTCATGCGCAGGCGGTTTCCATTGATGGCGATGGGCTGCCCCGCGGCGAGCTGCTGGCCGTCGATAATCTCAAGTTGCTTCTCAAACACCGGCAGCAAAAGAGTGGGATCGAGTTGATAGGAAAACGGCCAAAGCGTCGCCGTCGGCAAGTACGGAGGATCGACCGGAGTGAGCCGGTTACTCTGCACATAGACGGTGGTGTCCCGTGTGTCGGCGACAACAAATTGCAAATAATCACCGCTGGCAACCTCCGTGATGATGCCGGTGGCCGATACTTTCCGGATTAGCTGGTTGAAGGTATCCGCAATGAAGAGATTCCCGGAAGTGTCCACCGAGACTCCGACAGGGCCGTTCAACGAGGCGGAAGTCGCCGGCCCGCCATCGCCGGAGAAGCCCGCTGTGCCATTGCCCGCGACCGTCGTGATGACGCCGCCGGCCGATACCTTCCGGATTCGATTGTTAACGTAGTCCGCGATGAAGAGATTCCCGGAGGTGTCCACAGCGACACCGGAAGGGTTGTCCAACGAGGCGGAAGTTGCTGGCCCGCCATCGCCGGAGAAGCCCCCTGTCGCGCTGCCGGCGACTGTTGTGATGACGCCGCCTGAGACCTTTCGGATCCGATTGTTGCCGGCGTCGGCGATGAAGAGATTCCCGGAAGTATCAACGGCGACACTTTCGGGGTAGTACAACGAGGCAGAAGTCGCCGACCCGCCATCACCGGAGAAGCCCATAGTGCCATTGCCCGCGACCGTCGTGATTACACCGCCGGCCGAGACCTGCCGAATTCGAAAATTAGCGCTGTCCGCGATAAAGAGATTCCCGGCAGCATCCACGGCGACGTCGAAGGGGGAGTTCAAGGCCGCCGAGGTCGCCGGCCCGTTGTCGCCGGAGAAGCCCGCTGTGCCATTGCCCGCGACCGTCGTGACAATGCCGCCAGCCGACACCTTCCGGATTCGATTGTTTGATTCGTCCGCGATGAAGAGATTCCCGGAAGCGTCCACGGCAACGTTGGAGGGGTAGTTCAAGGATGCCGAGGTTGCCGGGCCGTTGTCGCCGGAGAAGCCCGCTGTGCCATTGCCCGCGATCGTCGTCACTCCACCATTGGCCGACAACTTCAGGATTCGATTATTACCGGCGTCCGCGATGAAGAGATTCCCGGAAGCGTCCACGGTTACGGCCAAGGGTTCGTTCAGCGAGGAGCCTTGCGGGTTCCACCATTCGTTGGCCAGCGTCAACTGCGTGGTCTTACCGGTGATGAGGAAAGCGTTCGGCGAGGTCTCTGCCGTAGATGTCACATTGAAGACGGCAGCTATACCAGGGAAGAAGTCATAGACACCGGGATTCAACAGGACAACCCATTGCGGCTCGGCGCTCGGATCCTTACTGGGCGCGAGGCCGGGATACGAGGCATCGAGGTTGATGGCTGGGGGAGTGAAGGCTGCGAGAAAGTTCCAGTCACTGGTCGCGGGCTTTTGCGGATTACTGGCGCCACCAGGCCAACCCACCACGCTCCCGAGACCGCTTCCTGCGACGACCGCCAGCGAACGGGGATCGATGGCTTGAGCTCCAAACAGCGCGACGCGCTTCCGCAACACATAGATGTAGGCTGTCGCATCGTTCGACGTAGGCCACGCTAGCGGCTGGTCCCACACCACCAGAGTCTGTTTCGCTGGCGCATCGATCTGCACCGCGGAAACAAAATGGAAGTCGGCCTGCGCGGCCAAATTCGCCGTTCCGCTCGTGACCTGCTGGTGAAACGCCTGGTTGACGAACAGCAGCGCATCGCCGGGGTTGAGGTTGTTGCTGACGCCGTCGATCCAGATGGAGGTTTGACCATTGCTGAGTCCCCACGGGATCGAAGTCTGGACCGCCATCTGGTTCTGCTTGATTAAAGCGACGATGGCGTTCGAAGTTTCAAAAACCTGCGGCGTTTGGCCGGGACCGGGAACGCTCTGCACTCGCGTGCCCGCGGGAATGGTCACATTGTCCGGCGCGCCCGGCGCGGGGTTGAGCGAGAAGGCGAGGTAAGCGGAGGCCGCGACCCCCGGCGATGGCTTGTAACCCACCAGGGCTGCCAGTTCCATGACCGAGCGCTCGTCGATGGCGCAGCGCAGATAGGCTTCGTTGGCGAGGCGTTCCTGATAGAAGGTAAGAATGTCGCAGACCACGGCCCAGGTGTCGAGGAAGGCGATGGAGAAGTCCGAGCTGTCGCGAGTACGCAGCCCTGCCAGCGCGGGCAAATCCGAGTCGGATAGAGAAGCCAACATGCTCGCATAAAACGTCGCATAGCGCCCGATGCGATAAGAGACCGCGGTCAACGCGGGCCGGTTGGTGATGGCCTCGGGCGTCTCCACCTGCACGCCGGCGCAGCAGCCGCAGAGTTGCTCGTCATTCGGCTGGCAGGTACAGCTCATTTGCCACCATCCATGGTGAGCGAAAACTGTCCGAGGTCCAGACGATTGGGATTGTTATCGCAGTGCGCGATCTCCAGCCGTCCCATCTTCAGATATCCCTGCGCGATGCCGTCGACCAGAGGATCGTCCACACCGGATGCGTCCATGCGGCGGAACTTCAGCGGCGTCACCGAGACCACTCCTTCCACGCCTTGGGCCGCTGCTATCAGCGGGCTCAGGTAAATGGTCTCGCCGAAGGTGAAGTTGCTGGGCGCGAGCAAGCCGGGTTGTCCGTTGCACTGGTTGCCGGAGATGAAGAGCTGCAGCAAGGCGTCGCGAACATCGCTGCGGAAGTGACCGGCGGCAACGCAAATCTCGAAGGCGATATCGAGGCCCACCATCACCGCGCCTTCAACCTGCAGATCGGTTCCGGCCATGCGCAGCAGGTTGAGTCCTTGTTTCACGGTGCTGACGAGCGCAGTTGTAGGTTCATTGCCGCCGGTTGCTTCGACGGAGACAAATGCCGTGTACCAACTTCCCGTCCAGCGAAAAGTCCCGCGCGCTTCCTCAACTCCAGAGATCAGCTCCGCCTGATTGCCATAGTCGTCTTCGTTGACACAGCGTTGCTGGGTGTTAAAGGCAAAAGGCGCGGTTTGCTGAATGTGCTGGATGGTCTCTCCGTCCACACCCCCGGCGGCACCCAGTGGATTACGCACCAGCGCGATGAGGGTAGGCTGCGCAAGCACGTGAACCAGCGTGTCGCGGCCGACATTTCCCGCGCTTCCGTTGCCCACGCGGTAGGTGGCGGCAAAGTTTTCTCCCTGGTCCGCAGGCGCTCCATATTGGCCGTCGCCGAAGCGGAGGAAGGTGTTGCCGCTGCTCTCGATCTCCGGCACAAAGTTCGTCTGGTCCGCTGCGCTGGAGAGCAAGTCCTCTTGCGGAGTCCAAGGGTTGCCCGCGCCATCGATCAGGCTGATGACGGGGCGCGCCGTCTGCCCTGTCTCCGCCAGTTGCGAAGCGGGCGCAAGGGGATTGAACACGGGCGCAAAAGTAAGTGGCGACTGCGCCAGTTGCGGAAAATAGCGCGGGCGCGGCGTGTCGACGATGGACTGCGTTCCGCAACTGCAGCTCGACGCGGCGATGGCAGACGCAGGCGGCGGCCCGACCGTTGGCAGTTGCTCGCCGTTCACCCAGCTTCCGTGATCGGCGGGCACGATGTTGCCGCGAGCCACGCTGACGTCGGTGAGCTCGGCTTGAGGCAGAGCAGTGGTGGTGGCAGAGACGCACAGCGGAAAAGGCAACGCGTCGGCTTGATCCCATCGCACGTACGTGATGGGGTCGAGCGTAAGCGGGTCACGGAGGTAGTCGGTGCCACTGTAATTTAGATAATTGACGTAGGTTAGGCGCACAGCCCAGCGGTTCGCGGGATTAGCGTCGCCGGGATCGCCGGTGTCTGGCCCCACCACTTCTTCAAAAATAAGATAGCTGCCCACCGCGAGCGAAGTCAGCGTGCCGGCCAAGGTCGCTTCGGTCGCGCCGGGCGGCAGACAGCAGTTCGCGTCGCTCCAGGTGTAGAAGCTGATCTTGTTCTGCTCAAGACAAAGAGTGGCCGGTTGCAGCGTCAAAAATTGCAGGCCAGTGTTCGCGAGCTGTTGCAATGTCTCGGAAGGCGCAGTGGGAGGAATGACCGGAGGCAGCCCCGGCACCAGCGGATACACAGCCGTACCCTGAGGCAAGCCGACTCCATCGGCGTTGGTTTGGAAATAGAGCCAGACGCGGGCATTGGAGCCTTCGTTGACGGAATAATCGACCAGCCGCGCATGACGGCGGGCCGAGATGCGGCTGCGCGCGGTTCTCAGGTAGGCTTCCGTGCCGATGGCGTCCTGCTGGTAACTGATATGGTCGGCGGCATAGGCCATGGCTTCCAGCAGGGCAATGCCGGTGTCGGGAACGTGCGTCTCCTGCCATCCCGGCGCCAGCACGGCGAGGCGGTCGAGCATGGTTTGACGGAAGCTGTCGTAGTCTCGCGCCAGGTAATTGATGTCGGGGGGACTGGCAAGGCTGGGCGGACAGCAGCTGTCGGACAGGCAGTCGCTGTTGGTCGGGCATCCCGCCTTGAACGAGAAGGAAACGCGCGCCAGCGCCGGATCGATATTATCGGGTGGCTGCCAGGTGTCGGCATTCGCGGTGAGGGTCAAGTTGTAGGTCGAAAAGTCGCCTGACTGATTGAGGTTGATGACGAACAGATTGGGATTTTGAGTATTCGGCGGAGTAACGCAGTCGACCGTGACCTGTGCCTTCGACGACGAACCGCCGCTGATGCGAATCTGCGCCGCGTCCAGCGTGACATTGGTCGCGGGCTTGAGCAGCCAGAGCATCAGTTGCTTGCATCCACAGTCTGTCCCGTTGGTTCCGACCTCAAGGAAGTCGATGCCGTTCAGCGTGGGATGCTGCAGCACCAGAGAGCGCCGATTTTTCTGGGTACAGAAGAAAATCATGCGGTCACTCCAAAGCTGACTTGCTGGGTTTGCTGCTGCTGCGTTTGCAGGATGGTGTATTGCACGACAATGTTCAGCGTCGATTCCTGCACGGTGACTGTTACCGCCTGCACCTTGACCAGATCGGAAAGCCACTGTTGCAGCGAAGCCTGGATGAGCTGTTGCTGTGCGGCCGCCAGAGAATCGTTGAGGCCGGCGAAGACCAGCTGCGCCGTGCCCGTCCCAAAGGTTGGGCGATTCACCCGTTCACCGGCTGAAGTCAGCAGAATTGCTCGATCATA
>CAVRNL010000069.1:0-154720 GCA_963722485.1 uncultured Acidobacteriaceae bacterium | reverse complement strand
GAGCGCGGCTCCACCCTTACCGTACCAAACGCTGAATTCGCTTGAGCGCAATTGCCGGGCTGCCAGCATGGTATTATTTTCGGCAGGAGCGTCATGAGCACCGTCAAACAGGATGTTGAATCGCTGTTGAACCGGCTGCCGGACAATGTCTCGGTAGAAGACATCCAGTACCACCTCTACGTTCTCGACAAGGTGCGTCGCGGGCTGGAGGATGCCCGCATCAACGGTACTCTCTCGCAGGAAGAAGTGGAGAATCGCGTCGGCAAATGGCTCACCGAATAGTCTGGTCGAGCCGCGCTGCCCAGGATCTCGATTCCATAGCCGACTACATTGCTGCCGATTCCCCTGCCTATGCCGGCGTTGTTCTCAAGAACATTGTGAATCAAACAAGGATACTCGCGCGCTTTCCGCAGGCAGGCCGCAAAGTGCCTGAGTTTGACGATGAGAACGTTCGCGAACTTGTCGTCTACAGCTACCGGATCATTTACAGATTGCAACCGGACGAGGTGCTGATCGCCGCCGTGATCCATGGCAAGCGGGTTTTGCAGTAGACCTGGGAGCAACCGTCGCGTTCACATCCCCATCAAGTGGCAGGAATGCGTCTTAACCACGACCCACACGCTCTTTCCTGGGCCCAGTTGTAGACTGTCGCGCGCCGCCAGCGTCAGGTGTACTTCGAATTCGGCGCCGCCGCAGTCGACGGTTGCCGAGACGATTACGTCTCTCTGCTCCAGCTGAAGGATCGTTCCCGGCAGAAGGTTGCGAGCGCTCAGCCCGCGCGGGCTTTCCGTGGCCAGCAGCAGATCTCCGGCGCGAACCCCCACGCGCAGGCGCGAGCCAACCTCTGCCCGAACCAGCGGCGTTTCTAAATCAACTGCGCCGCTTCCCAGCCGGCAAGTCATAGTCCCGCGATCTTCGTGCAGCGCAAGCACGGTGGCGTTGAAGATGTTTTCGAATCCCGACAGCTGCGCGACGGTCTCCAGCCGCGGAGCGCGCATGACTTCATGCGGCCGCCCTTGCGCCACGATTCTCCCTCCGTCGAGCACAATGACCTCGTCGCCGAGGGCAAACACTTCGTCGCTATTGTGGGTGACGAAGAGAATCGGGACGCGACGCTCTTGATTCCACCGGCGCAGATCGCGGATCAAAGACGACTTCGTCGGACGGTCCAGCGCGGCCAGTGGCTCGTCGAGCAGAAGGGCGCGTGGTTCGGTCACCAGCGCGCGTGCCAGCGCCACGCGTTGACGTTCGCCTCCGGAGATTTGCGCCGGACGCCGGTCGCGCACGTGATCGATGCGGAATGCGTCGAGCATTTCGCGGCTGCGCGCTTTTCGCTCCGCTGCGCTGAGCGCGCGAAGACCGTAAGCGACGTTCTCCTCGGCGGTCAGGTGAGGGAAGAGTGCCAGATCCTGATGCACGTACCCGATCTGCCGTTTCCAGGCCGCGACGTTGCGCTTCTTCTCCGAATCGTAAAGGTCTTCGCCGCCAACCGAAATGCGCCCGTCGTCTGGCTCGACCAGCCCGGCAATGCAGTCGAGCAGCGTGGTTTTCCCCGCGCCCGACGCGCCGAAGAGAATCGTGAAACCGGCAAGCGCCCGGAAGTGGACATTCAAGTTGAAACTTCGCTCGGGATTCGAATAGCGTTTGCGGATGCGGACTTCGAGATCGGCGGAGATCGGCTGCGTCGATATTGGGAGCGCAATGGTTCGCGCGGGAGCAACCTTTGGATTTAACTTTACCGCCATGGACCCACCGCCCCTGGACGCCGGTTTAGGCCGTACCGGTTCAAGCCGAACCGATTCAAACCGAACACGATCGACAACAAGAGGAAAGAAATAACGAGCAGCACGAGCGCCGTCTGGTTCGCGCTGGAATAATTTGCCGTCTGCACCTGATCGTAAATATCGATCGAAATGGTGCGCGTCACGCCCGGAATGTTGCCTCCCACCATGAGCACCACTCCAAACTCACCCAGCGTATGCGCGAAGCTCAGCGCAAATCCCGTGACCAGGCCAGCTTTTGAGAGAGGAAGCACGATGCGGCGAAAGGTCTGCAGCGGCGATTGTCCAAGCGACGCCGAGGCGCGAAGCAGCGTGGGGTCGACCGCTCCGAATGACGCCGCGAACGGTTGCACGGCGAAGGGCAGACTGTATAACAACGACCCGATCACCAGTCCTTCGAAAGTAAAGGCCAAGGTGTGGCCGGTGAGCGACTCCCACCAGCGGCCAAGCGGACTCCGCGAACCGAGCGCCACCAGAACATAGAAGCCAAGCACGGTCGGCGGCAGGACGATGGGAAGCGCGACGGCGGCCTCGATCAGAAATTTCCAGCGCCAGCGCGAGTAAGTCACCCAGTAAGCAATCGGGATTCCAATGGCGAGCAGCAGCATCGAGACAATCGCGGCGAGACGGACCGTCAACCAGAACGCCTCCCAGTTCATTTCAGCGCTTCTCCATTTCAATGCTTCTCCGCGGGCAAACTAAAACCATAACTCGTGAGCAGGGAAGTGGCCTCGGGGCTGCGCAAGAAGTCGAGGAACTTGCGGGCCGCATCCTGCTGTTTTGATTTTGAGAGCACGACCGCGGCCTGGTTCAGCGTGGGATAGGCGTCGAGCGGAACGGTCCAATAGCGGCCTTTGCCTTTCATCGCGGGCGCGAGCGCATGGGAGAGCGCGATCAGTCCTGCCTGGGCGTTGCCCGATTCGACGAACTGCGCCGCCTGCGAAACGTTTTCTCCTACAACAAGCCGGCTCGAAACCTGATCGTAGATTCGGAAATGCCGCAGCGCGGCCTCGGCTGCGCGCCCGTACGGCGCGGTTGCAGGATTCGCAATCGAAATCTTCTTCACCAAAGGGTCGAGCAAAGCCTGGATGCCGAGCTTTGATAAATCGAGTGGCGAGTCGGCGGGTATCCACAGCACTAAGCGGCCGACGGCGTAGCGATAGAGCGTTTCTTGCGACGCTAGTCCCTCGGCGATCAATTGCTGAGGATATTGTTCATCGGCCGAGAAGAAGACATCGAACGGCGCGCCGTTCCGTATCTGATTGGCCAGATTGCCGGACGCTCCGAAGGAGAGCTTTACCGTCTGTCCAGTTTTTTTCGTGTAGGCGGCAACGAGTTCGGGAAGCGCGGAACTCATGTCCGCCGCCGCCGCCGCGGTAATTTCCTGTCCTGTTGCGAGTGCTCCTGTGAACACGAGTAGTAGTGCCAGCAGTTTGCTCATGGTAGATTTTTCGAGCACCTCCTAACGGGCGTCCCATTTCCCGTAGAGACGCGGCTTGCCGCGTCTCCTTCGCGGCCGGAGACGGGGCAAGCCCCGTCTCTACACGCGGAAGCTGCGGCCGTTATACCAGTTTCGTCTTCGACAGCGGTAGCTCACGCACGCGCTTGCCAGTGGCCGCAAACACTGCGTTGTACAGAGCTGGCGCAAATGGCGGCACGCCGGGCTCGCCGACTCCGGCCGGCGGCGCTTCACTCTTCACAATCTGCACGTCGACGTGCCGCGGAGCCCGGTTCATGCGCGCGAGTTGAAAATTGTGGAAATTGCTCTGGTCGATCACTCCGTTGGTCGCCGTAATTTCGCCGAACAGAGCCAGGCTGGTGCCAAATACAGCGGCGCCCTCGAACTGGTTGCGAATATTGTTGGGGCTGACGATGGTGCCGGCATCGACCGCGGTCCACACATTCGGAATATGCACCTGTCCCTTGCTGTCGACTTCGACTTCGACCACGGTCGCAACATAGGTCAGGAAACTGCGGTGAGCCGCGATGCCCATGCCGCGCCCTTTGCCCATGCCTATTGCTCGCTTGCCCCAGCCGGATTTCTCGGCTGCGATCTCGACCACGCGCCGCAATCGAGCGGTGTCGAGCGGGTAATTCTTGGCGTCTTCCGCTTCGTCCCCCTTGAGGTCAAGCGCGACGATGCGCGGCGGTCCGATCAGATCAAGCAAATACTGGACCGAATCTTTGTTGGCGTTGTGCGCCAGTTCGTCGGCAAAGGAGTGAATCGCGAACGCATGATAGATGTTTGCCACGCTGCGCAGCCATCCAATGCGGACGTGATAGTCGGCGGGGCCATTTTCGGCGCGATGGTTTGCAATATCGAAAGGAAGATTGTTCCATCCCAAGCCCATCTCGTCATCGGCATAGGTGGCGGACGCGTCGAAAGTCGAATTGATCGGCGGATACACGGTGCGCTGCAACCACGCCGTCGGCTTGCCGTCTGGCCCGATCGCGGCCTTCATATACATGGCAGCGACGGAGTGAAAAAAATCGAAGCGAATATCGTCTTCCCGGCTCCAGACAACCTTGACTGGCTTGCCGAGCTGTTTCGAAAGAACGGCGGCTTCCGCCACCTGGTCCGGTTTCGACTTGCGTCCGAAGCCGCCGCCGAGCAGTGTGACATGGCAGATCACATCTTCTTTCTTGATGCCGAGCACGCCCGCAATCGTCTCCTGCACGGCTTGCGGATTTTGCGTCGGCGCCCAGGCGAGCACTTTTCCGTCGCGGTACTCGGCGACGGCGACCGGCGGCTCCATGGAAACGTGCGCCAGATGCGGAGTGTAGTACTCGGCCTCGATGATCTTTCCGCCGGTTTTCGCACTTTGGACGAATGCAGCATCCACATCGCCGATGTTGCGCACGACTTTGCCCGGCTGGCGCGAAGTGGTTTCGAGCGTCTTGCGGAACGGCGCCGAGTTGTACGACGAGTGCGGACTACTATGAATATCCCATTCGATCTTCAGGCTCTTGCGTCCCTTGAACGCCGCGTACGTGTTGTCGGCAATCACGGCGACGCCGCCCAAGGGCTGGAATAGATGAGGCGGTTTGAAAGTCTCGATGATCAGCGTCTTTTGAACGCCGGGTACTTTAAGCGCGGCCTGGTCATCGTAGGACTTGATCTTCTGTCCAAGCACGGGCGGATGCTCAACCGACGCGTGGACCATGCCGGGCATGGTAGCGTCCATGCCGAAAATCGCTTTGCCGGTGACGATCTCGGGAAGGTCGAACAGAGAATTGCTTTCTTTGCCGATGTAGCGCCACTCGGAGCGCGGCTTGAGCGGGACGTCTTCTTTTTTCGGAACGGGCAGCTTCGCCGCTGCGGCAGCAACTTCGCCATAGCCCAACTTGCGGGCGCTGGCACGATGTACAACGAAGTGGGGCTCGGTCGCACAGTCTTTCGGGGAAACGCCCCACTGCGCGGCGGCGGCGCCGATCAACATCACGCGTCCGGTAGCGCCCACCTGGCGCATCAAGTCGAATGAGCTGCGAACCGAGTGCGACCCGTCCGTATCCTGCTCGCCGTACTTCGGATCGCCAATTGCCTGCTCGATTTTTACCTTGGACCAGTCGGCGTCAAGTTCGTCGGCGACCACCAGCGGCAAAGCCGTGCGGCTGCCGCATCCCATCTCCGAGCGATGGGCGACGATGGTGACGATGCCATCGGGAGCGATCGACATCCACAGGCTGGGTTCGAAGGGCGCGGCCGCTTCGCCTTCCGCGGCCCAGAGCGGCTCAGGAATAAAGCGCGCGCTCAGCACGAAAACTCCGCCTGCTAATGCGCCTTGCAGGAATCCTCTTCGGCTAACAGGACGACTAACATGCGGGCCGACGGGACGGCTGACATTTTCAATGAGCTTCATGCCGTCTCCTTCGCAGCCTGATGCTTCGCCGCTTGAGGGTTGGCTGCTTGATGCTTTGCTGCCTGATGGATGGCCGCGCGAATCCGCTGATAAGTGCCGCAGCGGCAGAGGTTGCCCGACATCGCTGTGTCGATATCCTGGTCGCTGGGATTCTTGTTGTCTTTCAGCAGCGCGATGGCCTGCATGATCTGGCCGGTCTGGCAGTATCCGCATTGCGGCACGCGGATTTCCATCCACGCCGTTTGCACGGGATGCATGGGCGCGATGCCTTCAATCGTGGTGATCTCGGCGCCGCCGACCTCTTTCATAGGAGTGGTACAGGAGCGAATCGCCGCGCCATTCTGATGCACCGTGCACGCGCCGCACAATGCCATACCGCAGCCGAACTTTGTTCCGGTGAGTTGCGCCACGTCGCGCAGGTACCACAGCAGCGGCATGTCGGGATCGCCGTCAAACGTCTTCTCTTTCCCGTTCACTTTAAAGCGGATCATTTGTCCCCCGTGTGTTCCCCCGTGAACCGCGGATGCTGCAAAATTGATTTCCATATCCTAGTCGCAGGGCGCGAAATGTGGAAGAGTGGAAGCGGATTTCCCGGGTGATCCACTGTGCCCCCTGCAGTGACAGGTTTCCGTCGGCGCCGCTGCGTCGTCATATAATCGTCTGTCATTGATGGAGGGATTTTGGCCTACGACGATCTGCGGGACTGGATCAAAACGCTTGACCGAGCCGGCGAGCTGAAATGCATCCGCACCGAAGCCGACCCGATCTTAGAGATTACGGAAATTACCGATCGGGTTTCGAAAAGTCGCGACCAGCGGGGAAGTGTGGGCGGCAAAGCTCTGCTGTTCGAGAACCTGAAGGGCTATCCCGGACAGAAGCTTCTGATCAATCAGTTCGGTTCCGCCCGCCGCATGAGACTCGCGCTCGAAGTCGACGCGCTCGACGAAGTCGCCGAACGCATCCGCGGATTCATAGACGTGAAGTCTCCGCAAGGTTTTCTCGACAAAGTGAAGATGCTCCCCATGCTCGCCGAGATGGGCAAGTTCTTCCCGAAGACCGTCGCCACTGGCCCATGCAAGGAAGTGATCAAGCGCGACAATTTCTCGTTGCTAGATTTCCCCATCCTCAAATGCTGGCCCAAGGATGGCGGACGCTTCATCACGCTGCCCTGCGTAATCACGCGCGATCCGAAAACCGGGAAGCGCAACGTAGGCATGTATCGGCTGCAGATCTACGACGAGCGCACCGCCGGCATGCACTGGCAAAGGCAGAAAGTGGCGGCTGAGCATTACCGCGACCACTTGCGAAATGCCGTAGCCTCCCCAGACCACGTAGGGATGGCCGCCCCCGGCCGTCCAGCGGCGCGAAGCGCAGCAGCAACTGCGGTCGACATCATGGCCCGCTCTTCGGGAGGCGCAATTCTCGCTTCCGGCGACCGTCCGTCCGGCAAGATGGACGTAGCCGTGGCCATCGGCACCGAGCCCGCGCTAACCTTCTCCGCCATCGTGCCCGCGCCGCCTGACATTGAGGAATACATCGTCGCCGGATTCCTCCGCCAGAAGCCAGTCGAACTGGTGAAGTGCGAGACCGTCGATCTCGAAGTCCCCGCCGACGCCGAGATCATCCTCGAAGGCTATGTCAATCTTGATGAACTCCGCACCGAAGGCCCCTTCGGAGATCACACCGGCTTCTACTCGCTGGAAGACGAGTACCCAGTGTTTCACGTTACCTGCATCACGCACCGCAAAGACCCGATCTACGCCGCCACCATCGTGGGCAAGCCGCCGCTGGAGGACGCCTGGATGGGCAAAGCAGTCGAGCGCATTTTTCTGCCGCTGATGAAGGTGACCATCCCCGAGCTGGTGGACATCAATTTGCCCATCGAAGGCGTGTTCCACAACCTGATGCTGGTTTCCATTCGCAAGTCCTACCCCGGACAGGCGCGCAAGGTGATGAACGCCATCTGGTCGCTGGGGCAAGCGATGTTCACCAAGTGCATCGTCGTAGTGGACGAGGACGTGGATGTGCAGGATATCGCCGACGTCACCTTGAAAGTGCTGAACAACATCGATCCCGAGCGCGACATACAGTTCACGCTCGGCCCAGTCGATTCGCTCGACCACGCGTCGCGCCTGCCCGACTACGGCTCGAAGATGGGCATCGATGGCACCCGCAAGTGGTCAAGCGAAGGCTTCCAGCGTCCCTGGCCGGATGAGATTGTGATGGACGCGAAAACCCGGGCGCTGGTGGATGGCAAGTGGAAGGCGCTCGCGAAGGAGTTGGGAATAGAGTAAGAGTGAGCCCGGGGTAGTCGTTAGCCATAGGAGGCGGCAAAGACGAATGCGATCCGCACAAACTCTTCAACAGCGCCATCGTTACTTCAATAAGTGCGTGGCGCTCTTCGCTGCGCTTTTTCTCCTTACTTCGGCCTGTGTTGCCCAAGCCCCAGCGGCAGTACAACCAGAAGCAACCTGGCCGCAGGATCTGCAAAAGGATCCCGCATTACTGGCTGAGTTCGGTCAATTGCTGACGAAGTTAAAGGATGATGTTCAGTTTCCGCCGCCGCGCGACCAGAGCCATCTGTTGCCGTTCTTGCAGGAATCGACAGTTGTGTATTTCGCGTTTCCCAACTATGGTGATGCTTCCCATCAGGCCCTGACCATCTTCCGACAGGAGTTGAAGGAGAGCCCGGTGCTGCGTGCCTGGTGGCAGCACGGCGAGCTGGCTACCAATGGACCCAAGGTTGAGGACGCCCTCGAGTCGCTTTATCAACTGTCTCAATTCCTGGGAGACGAAATTGTTGTGTCGGTTGCAACCGAGGGGCGCCAGGGCCCGAGCCTCCTTATTCTTGCGGACGTGCGCAAACCGGGCCTGAAGGATTTCCTGCAGCAAATGGCGAGGCATTTTGCGGATCAATCGAAGCCGCCATTCCGCGTATTCGACGTCCAGGAACTTGCCGCTACCAAGAATACGTTTCCGCCCCAGGAACCCGTGATTCTGGTGCGCCCCGATCTTCTGGTCGCAACGCTCGACTTCGCCCAACTGCGCATTCTGAATGCTTGGCTGGACGGAAAACACCGGGATTTCGCTTCTTCTCCTTTTGGGCAGCGCGTGGCCCAAGCCTATGAAGGCGGAACTACAGTTGTGGGAGCGATTGACTTGCAGACGATTCTGAAGCAAGTCCCAGCAGGCCCAAACCAGATGATTTTCCAGCAGTCTGGATTTGCCGACATGAAGTATCTGGTTTGGGACCACAAGACTGTGGCGGGCCAGGCGGCCAGCCAGACGGAATTGAGCTTCACCGGTCCGCGGCATGGAGTAGCATCCTGGCTGGCGGCGCCCGGCCCTATGGGCAGCCTGGACTTTGTCTCGCCTCAGGCTGTCCTGGCAAGCACCGCATTACTTAAGGATCCGGCAGAGATATTTGATGACGTCAGGGATCTTTCTGAGGCTTCGAATCCAAAAACCCTCGCGCCCGTCACGCAAATGGAAGCGGCGTTGAAACTGAGTTTGAAGGAAGATCTGCTCCGTCGTCTCGGGGGAGAGATCACGCTCGAAGTGGACAGTCTCAAACCACCGGATCCCGGGTGGAAGGCGATACTCCAGGTCAACGATCCGGACCGTTTGCAGGCGACGTTGGACACGTTGCTGGCAGCGATGCATCTGGGGGCGCAGCAGTCCGAGGAGGAAGGAATCACTTACCATACCCTTCGAATTCCTTCTCCGAAGAAGACCCTGGGAATCGGTTATGCATTTGTGGACGGGTATCTGGTCATTGCTTCCAGTCCCGAAGCCGTTACCGCTGCGGTTCGGCTTCACCGGTCAGGAGAATCGTTGGCCAAGTCCCCGAAGTTTCTGGCATCCTTGCCGCCAGGCGACGGCTCGAAGGTCTCCGCGCTTCTTTATGAGGACCCGGCTGCGATGGCGGCGCTGAGCATGCATCAGGTATTTCCAGGGATGGCGGAGACCCTTTCGCAGGCAACCGCAGAAGCCAAGCCAGTGGTGATCTGCGCCTACGGTGAGGAAAGCGCGATTCGGGAGGCCAGCCTCAGCGGCGGAGTCGACGCCGGTGCGATTCTGGCAGGGGCAGCCATTGCGATTCCGAACCTGCTGCGAGCCAGGATAGCTGCGAACGAATCGAGTGCTGTGGCCACGATACGCATGGCGAACACCGCGCAGGTCACTTACTCGGGTACCTATCCGCAGAGGGGCTTTGCGCGCGACCTGGCTACGCTTGGCCCTGATCCTCGTGGAACCGATAAATTTTCCGCCGACCATGCCGGCGTGATTGACGCCACGCTGGGCAATGCCAGTTGCACAGCGGGCACCTGGTGCACGAAGTCTGGATTTCAGTTCAGCATTACCGCGGTCTGCAAGAAACAAACCTGCGACGAATATGTAGTAGTGGGCACTCCTGTCAGCAGCAGCACAGGATCCAGAAGCTTCTGTTCGACCTCGGACGGGGTAGTTCGCTTCAGAGTCGGCCCTCCGATGACTTTGCCGGTCAGTTTTTCGGAATGCCAGAGATGGTCGCCGCTGCAATAGTGGAAGGAATCGGGAGGAATCGAGGGACAGATGTGGACGGGAGAGTTCAGCCTCACCGCCGCTCCCGAGTCAGCAATTCCATTTCTTCCGGAGTCCTGGGCCAGTCCTCGCGCAACAGTCGCGATAGGGCGCGATCGGCGAGCAGCTTTCCTCCGGTCTGACAATTGGGACAGTAGTTGGTTTCGTTGGCTGCGTAGCGTATGCGCTGGATCTTTGCCTGACAGCGCGGGCACGGTTCCTTGTATCGTCCATGCACCGCCATTCCCGGTCGAAACGCTGTGACTTTCTCGGGGAAGTCGTTGCCTGTCTCGCGACGCAAGCGCTCTATCCACTGAAGCAGACTGGCGCGGACCGCCGCAAACAGCCGCTCGATCTGATCTGGCTTAAGCTTTTGCGTCAGCGCGAGGGGCGAGAGTTGCGCTTCGAAGAGAATCTCATCGGAGTAGGCATTGCCGATGCCGCTAAACAATCGCGGATCGGTGAGAGCGCGTTTCAGAGTGTGGTTGGCAGAGGTGAGGACCGCCGTGAAGCGGTCCAGATCCGATTCCAGAACTTCCAGCCCACCGGGATCGAGCGCGGCGAGTCCCTTTTCTCCGGCTACCACGTGCAGGGACGCGCGTTTTTGTGAACCCGCTTCCGTCCACAGCAGAGTTCCATTGGCGAAGTCGAAGGCCGCCAGACCGCGCGGCGGGGATACTTTGGCATCGCGTTTCTTCCAGTGCAGACGGCCGGCAATCATCAGGTGCAGCACTAGCCAAATGTCATTGCTCAAGCCG
Organism: uncultured Acidobacteriaceae bacterium; assembly: GCA_963722485.1. GTDB lineage: Bacteria > Acidobacteriota > Terriglobia > Terriglobales > Acidobacteriaceae > Acidiflorens. The sequence goes on along the minus strand of CAVRNL010000069.1, from coordinate 143,758 downwards.
ATGCAAATCCGCTTGCCCAGCCGGCGCAGTTGAGCCACGGTCGTGCCCTCCGCGTCCGCTACCGGCGGCGCCGCCGTTCGCAATAGAAACGGGCTTGCGATGCGGATACGCTCGAGGCGTTCGCCGAGGATGCGTTTTTCGAGGGCATCGAGGTAGACGACAATGTCGGGCAGTTCGGGCACGATCGAGATCCTCGTGGCAACGCTGATTATCGTATATCCCTCCGTGGAAAAAGGCAGCAAAGCCGGCAATTAAACGCCGCTTGAGTCCGGCTCCAACTTGTGTTCTCATAGTCCGATAAGCGAGGCCGTGGGGGCCTCCCGTACGCCTTAACCTTCAACTTCATCCTCAGAGGAGAACAACCATGAACAAAGTCAGCTACCTTCCCAAGGGATACAGTTCGGTAACGCCGTACCTCATCATCAAGGGCGCCGCAAAAGCGATTGAATACTACAAAAGGGTTTTCGGGGCGACCGAAATCGAGCGCATGGATATGCCCGACGGCCGGGTGGCCCACGCCGAGCTGCAGATCGGAACGTCGCGCGTCATGCTGGCCGACGAAAATCTCCAGATGGGCGCCCGCAGCGCCGAGAGCATCGGAGCGTCTCCGGTGAGCCTGTATCTCTACCTTCCCGATTGCGACAGCGTCGTAGCAAAAGCGGCCGCCGAGGGAGCGAAGATACTGAAGCCGGTGCAGGATCAGTTCTACGGCGATCGCTCGGGCTTCATCCAAGACCCATTCGGGCATCAATGGGGCATCGCGACCCACATTGAAGACGTGTCGCCGCAAGAGATGCAAGAGCGCGCCAGAAAAGCGATGCAGGCCGCCTGATGACGGTTCTTGGCTGTCAGCCTTTGGCGCTTAGCTGCTTCAAAGACGAAGGGTTTCCCCTGTGACCTCTGTGTCCCCTGTGGTTGAGAACTTAAAGCTTTAACCCAGGGGGCTGAGAAACACAGGGAAGAGCCACTTCCGGCGAAAGGCTAGGAGGTCAGAGCTGGATACGCCGCATCATTGCAACTCACAACCTTAGAAAGGACTTTCCTAAATGCTCTCCGCTGGCAATCCCTTCCCGGATTTTTCTCTTCCCAATCAGGACGGCAAAATCGCCAAGCTTTCCGACTTCGCCGGACGCTGGCTCGTTGTCTACTTCTATCCAAAAGACGACACGCCCGGCTGCACCATTCAGGGCAAGTCGTTCACGGCGACCAAGGGCGATTTCGACGCTGCGGGAATCAGCGTCATCGGCGTGAGCGCCGACGACGTGGCCGCGCACAAGAACTTCTGCAACAAGTTTGCCTTTACCATTGATTTGCTCTCCGACACCGATGCCAGCCTGATGAAGTCGCTCGGTATCGGCCAGGCGGAATGGAAAGGAATGAAGTTCTGGGAGCGCACCAGTTTCGTGGTCGATCCCCAGGGCGTAATCCGCAAGGTGTACGAAAAGGTGAACCCGGAAGGCCACGAGAAGGTGCTGCTCGACGATATCGCAGGGATGAAGGCAAAGGCTGCTTAAAGAAAAGTCAGAGTAGAGATGCGGCTTGCCGCGTCCCCTGCAGTTAGGATGTTAGTTATTCCGCCAGCGGATCAATGGCGAATTCGGGTTCGCTGCTGCTACCGGCGCTGTGCCACGGCCGGCGCAGCGTTCCCGCTAGGCCCTCGGCCATCACCGCGGGCAGGATGCGGTAGAGCCGCGAGCGCAGATCGCGATAACCTTGCATTCCGGCGAAGAGATCGCTCATCAGGTCGCGGAAGGTTGCGCTTTGCGCGGTGAGAGACACCATCTTCTCCAGAACGCTGTCGCCGAAAATCTGTCCGCGGTAGAAACGCTGCGAGACGCGTGCCGCCAGCTTCAACTCGGGAAGCACATCTTCTTGCAACCAGTCGCGGTAATCGTCAGGCCGCCCGGCCAACAACGCGCTGGCGCACAACTCTGCCGATCGCAGCGCGTAGTAGAGACCCTCTCCGGTGATCGGATCGACCAGGCCCGCGCTGTCGCCGATCAGGGCCCAGCCTTCGCCGCAGACTTCGAGCGTTTCGAAGGTCTGGGCGCGAAACGACGGCAGGATGTGCGAATAAAAGCGGGCTCCGTTCAAGTGCAGGCCATTTTCTTGCACCCAACGTTCTAGAATGCGGCGCAACTCCGCGGTCGAGATCTCGCCCATCTTCGCCGCGATTCCGGCGGAGACATGATCGATGCGCGGAAAGACCCAAATGTAGCCGGTAATCTCTTTCAGAAACTGAATCTGCATCGTAGAGCCGCTGTTGGGAGATCTATGGCCGGGGATGAAGTAGCCCACGGTGATCATCAGATCGCTGGGAGAAATCGGCGAGAGGAATTGCGCGCGGAACGGATTGCGCGCGCCCGCTGCCATGATCAGATAAGACGCTCGATATTCACCCTGGGGCGTGATCAGTTGCCAGTCTCCGCAGGTTCCCGCGATCCGCGTTACGCGCTCGTTGCACACGTCAGCGCCGGCGCGCCGGGCTCGCTCCAGCAACAGTCCATTCAGCGCCAGGCGGGAGAAGATCGCGACCGGGTACCGCATGTGGAAGCGCGCCCGCTGTCCCGACGGACTGATCAACTCGCAGTGTTCTGCGGGATTGCTCGCGCTCGCGGCATCCGCCAGAAACGGATATTGCTGCCGCGCTTTGTGCGTGAGTCCGCCGCCGCAGGGCTTCTCCCATGCGAGCTTTTCGTCAAAGAGACGCACCTCTCTGCCAGCCGCCGCCAGCAGCCCGCCAGCCAGAGCGCCCGCTGGACCACCTCCGACAATCGCAATGGGGAACTGCGCGCTCATGTTCAGGTTGTGGATTTTGCCCAACAGAGTACACCCTCGCCAGCGAGCGGCCACACTGCGCCGCCGCTCTTGCGAGTTCTCCCCAAGGAGGGGTCGGCGAGGATTCGCGCGTCTCGGCGAACTTGCCGGTTACTGCAGCCGGGTAGCGCCGTTGAGCCCCAAATAGATGAACAATCCCGCAATGACCAGGATCATAGCTCCCGACAAAGCGCCAAGCACTTTGACGATCGGAGTGAGCCTTTTCATCTTGTTCAGAACTTCCACCTGATCTTTATGCATCTGGGATTCGGTTTCATTAAGGAATATGGAATCGTCCTCGTGCATGGTGAGGGTGCTGCGATAGATCAAGAGGATGATGAGTACTCCGGTCAGAATACCCCACGCGACAAGCAGCCCGAACATAGGAGACATACGCCACCTCGGAGCTGAGATCGAGCCAATTCCCGAAGTTGCCTTAAAGCTCCAGCGGAAACTGCACGGCCCTCCGCTGGCGTTCGGGTACAGGCCCCTACTGCGGATGATTATAGACCAGTTGGCAAGAGGGAAGCGCGACTTCTTTCGTGCCCGCTGCATCTAATGGCCAGATTCGGGAAGAAGTACCGGCTTCGGAAAACCTTGCCGAGCCGGTTGTACCCTTTGTTATAATGAGCAATCACAAGGAGATCAACCGATGGCAACTACCACCGCAACCGATGTACAGCCCAAAACCGCGGCGCCAGTCCTGACCCCGGCCGCGATTGCTAAAGTCAAAGAGATCATGGCTATGCAGACACCGGTCCCCTCGGGATTGCGGTTATCGGTGGTCGGCGGTGGTTGCTCCGGCTTCCAATACTCCATGGCCTTCGAGAACGGCGCCGGCATGATGGACAAGGTTTTCGACTTTGACGGTCTCAAGGTTTATGTCGATGCCACTTCCCTGATGTATCTTGGCGGGGCGCATGTCGATTACGTCGAGACCCTGGAAGGAGCCGGCTTCAAGTTCGACAACCCGAACGTGAAGAGCACTTGCGGCTGCGGCTCCTCATTTAACGTCTAAGCTCAGCGATTAGACATTTCCGGTTTCAGAAAGCCCCACTTTCTTAGCGGGGCTTTTCTGTCGCCGGTGTTATGGAATCTACTGTTGAGGCGCCGTCTGTCCTGAATTCGGCGCAGGTTGCGCCGGCGTGCTTTGCGGCTGGCTGCTGTTCGGCGTTAGACCTTGTCCCTGCCCGGACAGCCCGCCTTGCCCCGCAACACCTCCAGCGAATCCGCTAGTGGGGCCGTTAAGCGACACCGGGCCAGTCAGCAGCCCGCCGCGGTCGGCCTGCGGCACGTAAATGAAAAGCCAATCGTTGTAATGGGTCTTGTCGTTGAACACGCGAATCGTCTTCGCTTTGCTCAAGCTGGCGACCCCGAGGATCGGCCCTCCGCCGAAGGTCTGCCCGCTCAAGCCGGAACTGGAAGTGGAACTCGATGACGACGATCCTGCATTCGGATTTCCCGCATCCGACGGATTGCCAGAAGATGGATTGCCGGAATCCGGATTACCGGAATCGCCACTGGCAGGGTTCGGTGTGTTCAAGTTCGTCTGTTGCACGCCGGCTTGCGCTCCCAAGCCACCCAGCGCGCTTTGCAATCCAGCCAATCCTCCCTGCATTCCGCCGAGTCCGCTTTGACCCTGCAGTCCAGTTTGTCCCGCCAGTCCAGTTTGCCCAGGTGTTTGTCCTAGCAGCGGCCCGTTGTTTAAGGTGATGTCCTGCTGATGTAAGAGTTTGAAATCCCTCTCTTTGCCCGTGGCCGGATCCCGGTTCATCGGATCGGTGTAGCGCTTGCGGAGGAACCGCATGTTGTTGGTATTTTCCAGTTCCTCGATGCGCGTGGGATACCGCCCAAACTTCTTATAGAAGTGTTGAATCGCGCGCATGTACGCCGTTCCCCGGTGTCTCAACTCGTCTTCGCGGTCGCGGCGAATTTGCTGGCTGATGTCGGGGAGCACGGTGAGCAGAGCAATGGTGATGAGCGCCAGTGCCAGCACCAGCGTGAGCATAATGTAGCCACGCTGGCGAATTGGTAATTTGCGATTTGTAATTTGTAATTTCGCCGATCTCAAACCACGACGCCGCATAAACGCTCACTCGCCTAAAAGCAGTTGCCAGCTACCAGTTGCTAGCGATCGGTAAAGGCCATTACCGGCAACTGGCAACTGGTTCATCTTTCATCCTTGCGTTAAGGGCAGGCTCTGACGGTTGTTGTTGAGCACGTCTTCCACGTCCACCGCTGTCGGCGAAATGTGCAGGACGCGATAGCGCCGGTCGACAATATCACCCTCAGCGGCGATGAAAACGTCTTCACCCTGAGACAAAAACACTCTTTTTGTCTCCCCGGGCCGGTTCGCGAAACCAAAAAACTTAAGCGTGATTGGCGGCGGTGGCGGAGGTGGGGGAGGCGTACGCAGAGTGGCAGACTCTGCTGCATCCGTCACACCGGGTCCCTTGGGCTTTTCGATAATTGCCACCGACCCCGCGACAAAGATGTTTCTTCCGTTGCCCGCGTACTTGATTTCCTCGCTTCGTCTCAGCAGGTTCAGGTCCAGCGTAGGATCCAGCCGCGGCTCAACCACCGGCACCACTTTTCCTGAAGCCGTGCGCCGTGTGCCGGGCTTGGCCGGTGCTGACGTTGTCTGTGCCGTTAAGTGGGGCGCTGTCGCCGACTGGGGCCAAAACTCATAGCCCAGCATCACCAGTGCAATCGCGCCCAACACCGCGAGCCAGATGACGTTCTTCCGGTTTTCGACTTCCAGCTTCACTTAGGCACCCGACCGCAGATAACTGTGGATCGTAATTTGCAGCTTCACCGGCCCCGTGCTCTCACCCGCCAGATCCACGCTATCCACCGCAAAAAACAGCTTCGACCGTTCCAGCGTATTGATGAACCGTACCAGTTGCAGGTAGTCTCCGGAAAAACTCAGCTCGATTCCGACCGGAATCACGCCGGAGACTTCCGGATCCTCTTCCGTGTACTTCGCCTGCTGAATCCCAATTCCATTCTCCGCCGCCAGTTTCCCCAGTCCATTGGCCAGATCGGAATCCGTCGCGGCAAAGCGGTCTTTGTAAAACCCGCCGATCTGATCTTTCGCCAGCACGATCTTCTTGTCCATGCCGCGCAGCGGTTCCACTTCGCGGGTCTTCTTCGTCAGTTCGGCCCTCAATTCATTAATTTGCAGCCGACGCGAATTCGCCGAACCCACCAGCGGCGAGAACAGAACTGCCACCGCCACCACATCGGCAGCCAGCATCGCCCCAATCGCAACTTTCAACTTGCGCCGCGAATTCGCAAAGTCCGGCATTATTTTCCGCTCCTGTCGGTCGCGTCGGGAATATAAATCGCGACTACCGAAGCGGCTACGCCGGCTGCCGCTTCCCCGTTTTGCGCCTCCTGCACCAGTTGCGCTCCCTGAAAATGCTTCGAGCCTTCCATGCGATGGACCAGTTCGACGACCGCGGCGCGCGTATCGCCCGCCACCCGCATATCGAGTTGCATCTGATTCTGCTCGTTCAATTCCGGCCGCAGCGAGACCACATGCAGGTTCGGGGGCATGACCCGCTCCAGATCTTCGAACACGCGCGTCCAGGAGAATGATTTGCGTTGAATCAGCCCATTCAAGAACTGCGACTGATCCCGCGTGCTGCGGTTGGCGGGCATGTCGAGGACGGCCTGATCTTGCCTCCGTTCGTCGTCGCGTTCCGCGATCTGCTGCTGCAGTTGCGCGATCTCATGGCGATCTCTGCCCGCCTCGGTCCAGCCACGCACGGCCCAGCTCAGCAGGACCAGCGTCACCACGCCCAGCAGACCCACTCCCAATCCCCAGACCGCCCAGAATTCACGGGCATCTTCATAGGGCCGGGTCGCGAGATTGATATCAAGACGCATATTTGATGAAATCAAAAAACCCAAAACGCTATTCGCTATTCGTCGTTCGCTCGGACTTTTTGTTTCTTAGCGAAGAGCGAACAGCGAACAGCGCTCTACGAAATCAGCGCTCCCACCACTCCCGCCATCCGCCAGCGCGGCACCGTGCCCGTGGTGGCGCCAATCTGCGACGTCGCCACCAGGTCCTCAACGTGCGCGCCGGACTGGTTTTTTAGCGCAGGCGCGGCGCTGCCCGCTTCCGGCAGGCCCGCCACATACACGCGCTCAATGTTCAGTTTGTAAGTGTCCTGGAAAAACACTACCGAGGGATAGACTTCCTCCGCCAGTTGATCGCCCGTGATGGTCACGCCGCGCACATTTTCGAGCGTGCGGAACAGCAGGAGTTGCTCCTGCTCGAGAATCGCGATGCTGATGGTGCGCGCGTCTACCTTGACCACCAGGGTTGGCCGTTCCGCGTCCGCCGCGCCCAGCGCCGCCAGCATCGACGGCATCACCATCCCCGGATTGTAGCCCGCGTCGCGAAACGCCGACTCATATTCCTCGAGAACCGTGTTCAGCACCACCGCCGCCACCGCCCGCACGCCTTTGCCCGTCGACTGCGCGTGATACGAGATGCGGGCATCGGCGGGATCGAAAGGCAGCGACTTCTTCAGACGGAAGCGCACCACCGCTTCGGCTTCGTCCCGCTTCGAGGGGAGCGTCTCGAAATCCAGCAGCACCACGCGCACCGAGGTGTCGGGCAAGATCGCGATCACGTCGTGGGAGTGTCCACCGACACTGCCCAGCGCGCTTTCAATCGCTTGCCGGATCGCCGTCCCGTCCCGCAGGTTCGATTCCATCAAATCGGGCACCACCATGCCCGGCGCCAGTTCCCGCGCCGACGCCATTTCCACCATCCGACCCGTATCGGCGGCGCGGCCTGCCAGGACGCGGTCGGCTGCGATTTCGCAGGCGAGCGTTGGACGGCGTACGTGTTTGGATGTGGAAGTCATCGCTGCAAAACCGAAACAACCTCTGCTTCCGCGCTCGGCTCCGGAATGGGCAACCGGTCTTCTTTCAATCCATCCAGATGGAACTCGATCGCTTCCCGGATCAAAGAGCGTACCTCGGCCCTGGTTCGGCCTGTGGTCACCACTCCCGGCAGGTCTGGAACGTAAGCCGCCCAGCCGGTATCGGATTTTTCGTAAACAACAACGTAGTTCAAGGCTTCAATCCTGCTTGTTTGAGAACGCTGTTCAACGTACCTGGTGGAAGATCGTCATTCGGATGCCCCGGCAACGTGACTCGTTCCGGCTTCCTCGGATGCTTGTATTGCCGGTGACTTCCACGCGTTTGTTTCAGATACCAGCCGTCTCGCTCCAGCAACTTAATGATATCCCGCACTTTCATGAAGAGAATAGTTACCTCTGGGGATGCCGGGACTGGACTGCCGGCCCGGCAGAAGGTAACCAGCTTCCACGAAACAGCCCTCAGGTCCCCAGCCTCAGCGCATGGTCTCGATAAAGGTGACCTTGTTGATCTCTTTCAGAGTGGTGAATCCCCCACGCACCTTGTCCAGCGCCGATTCGCGCAAGAAGCGCATGCCCTCTTCACGGGCGGCTTTCCGTATCTCCGAGGTCGGCCTCTTCTCCAGAATCATCTCGCGAATGCGGTCGGTCAAATCCAGAAGTTCATGAATCGCCGTCCGGCCCTTGAATCCGGTACCCGCGCACTCGATGCAGCCCTGCCCCTCATACAAAGGAACCTTCGACCACTGCAGCGGGTCCAAACCACTTGCCTCAAGCACGTCCTTCGGATAGTGCACGGCTGTCCGGCAGGAATCGCAGATGACCCGCACCAGTCGCTGCGCCAGAATACAGTTCAGCGCCGACACAAAGTTGTAAGGCTCGACGCCCATGTTCAGGAAGCGCCCCAGCACATCGACTACGTTATTGGCGTGAACAGTGGTGAATACGAGGTGGCCCGTCAGCGCCGACTGGATGGCGATCTGCGCGGTTTCGTTGTCGCGAATTTCGCCCACCATGATCTTGTCGGGATCGTGGCGCAGGATGGAACGCAGGCCGCGGGCGAAAGTCAATCCTTTTTTTTCGTTGACCGGAATCTGGGTGATGCCGCGCAGTTGATATTCAACCGGATCTTCGATGGTGATGATCTTGTCTTCGTCGGTCTTGATCTCGTTGACGGCGGCATAGAGGGTCGTGGTCTTGCCACTGCCGGTCGGGCCTGTGACCAGCACCATGCCGTACGGCTCCTTGATATAGGCGCGAAAGCGGCGCAGGTCATCTTCCTCGAACCCGACCACGTCGAGCGTGAGCTTCTTGAACTTCTCGCTCATCGACTCCTTGTCGAGCACGCGGAGCACGGCGTCTTCGCCGTGGATCGACGGCATGATCGAAACCCGGAAGTCGATGGCGCGTCCGTTGTACTTCACGCGGAAGCGGCCGTCCTGGGGCACGCGGCGTTCGGATATGTCGAGCTCGCTCATGACCTTGATACGCGAAATGATGGTCGAGTGGTGCTCTTTGCCGATGGGCGGCATGGCGTTCGTGAGGACGCCGTCGATACGGAACTTGATGACCACCGAGTCGTCCCGCGTCTCGATGTGAATGTCGCTCGCCCGCCGCTGCAACGCCGTGAAAATCGTGGTGTCAACCAGGCGGATGATCGGGCTCATGTCCTGGCCCGCTGTCGCCGTCAACTTGTCGATGGAGATGGTTTCGTCGTTCCCAGCTTCGTCCTCGCGGATCACGTCGAGCGTGAACCCTTCGCTCGCGTCTTCCAGGACACGCTTGGACTGCTCGGTCTTCTGCAGGATGTCGGAGATCTGCTTCTCGGTCGAAACTTTGGTGACAATGCGCTTGCCGAGCAGCAGGCTGATCTCGTCGATCATCATGAGCTGGCTCGGATTGGCAATCGCAATCGCCAGCCGCCCGTCCGCCGTCTCTTCCAAGGGCACGAACTTGTAGCGGAACATCAGATGCACCGGGATCTTCTCGAACAGATCGTGGTGCAACTGGAAATCGGTCAGATCGATGAATTCGCAGCGGTAGCGCCGCGCGATGTCCCGCGCCCGTTCCTGCTCGTTGGCAACTGTTGCCGCTTCCGGCACCAGCTTCCCGCCGTTCCCGCCGCTTACCACCACTGTTTTCTTGTCCGCCATACCCATTCCAGTTTACAGCCTTCTATGGAGCCAGGTTTCAAGGTTTCAAAGTTTCAAGGTTTCAATCACGAACGCGTTGCACTTTGAAACCTTGAAACTCTGAAACCTCGCCCTTAATGCACATTCCCTGCCAGATTAAAGATCGGCCAATACAGAGAAATCAGTATCCCGCCGACAAAAACCGCCATGAAGATCAGGATTACGGGCTCAATCAGCGCCATGGCTGCGCTCAGAGCCATCTGCACATCCTCTTCGTAAAACTCCGCCACCGAGGCCAGCATCGCCGGCAGCGCGCCGGTCGATTCACCGACTTCCAGCATTTCCACCGCGAGATCGGGAAACAAGTTCTGCGTCTCCAGACTATGCGCCAGGCTCTGTCCCTCTTTCACCCGCTCGGCCGCGGCCGTGACCCCGTTCAGCATCTGCCGGCTGCTCATCGATTCGCCGGCGGTCTGCATCGCCGGCACCAAGGGCAGTCCGCCTTGCAGCAGCGTCGCCAGAATGCGCGAGAAATTCGCCACCTGGTACTTCAGCCGAATTTCCCCGATCAGCGGCAGCGCCAGCAGAAACCGGTCAATGCGTTGGGCGCCTTTGTCGCTTTGTTTCCACTGCCACAACAGAACAATTAACACCACCCCAACCAGAAGCACCAGCCATCCATATTTCTGCGCGTTCAGACCGAACTGGAGCATGAACACGGTGACCGCCGGCAGCTGCGCTCCCAAGCTGTTGTACAGGTCGGCAAACTTGGGCACCACGAAGGTGATCAAGAAAATCAGCATCAGCGTTACCATCGAAACCAGCAGCGCCGGATACACCAGTGACGCCAGCAGCTTCTTACGGAAAGTCTGCACCATCCGCTGATACGCGATGTAGCGGCCGAGCACTTCTTCCATGCTGCCGCTCTTCTCGCCCGCCAGCAGAGTGGTCGTGTACATCTTCGGAAACACCTGCTGGGCGGCAAACGCATCGGACAGCAACTCGCCGCCTTTCACCCGCTCGCGCACGTTCTCGAGCCGTTGCAGCAGAAACTTGTCGCGCTGCCGCTTGATCAGAAGATCCAGCGACGTCAGAATCGGCAGTCCCGCTTTAATCAGCGTCAGAAACTGTTGGTTGAAGATCAGAAATGTGGACTGTTGCAGCTTGCCGCCGCGCCGCCCGAACTGCCCCCGGCCCGAGCTAAGCAGGGTCCGAGGCTTGACCCAGTACACGAGATAGCCCTGCTGCGTGAACCGGTCGTGGACCTCCGCTTCGGAATGTCCGTGCTCCACCTGCTGCCGCAGATGGCCCTGTTCGTCGGCGACTTTGACCAGGAATTCTGCCATTGGCTAGTTGTCTGATTCCGAGTTTCCGCAGTTGAGCGTCTGAATGTCGAGCGTCTAGGTCAAGTGTAACATTCTGTTGCCAAAGCCCTTATCGCAACCTGTCTATCTAGGTGGTACGCAAGTAACCCGCAAAAATCACTACGGCTCCAATTCTCCTTCCACGGTCTCGACCCCCGGCGGAGGCGTGAACTGGAACCGGCTGTCGCTCAAACCCAAATTCTCTTTCCAGCCCGCAAAACGGAACTCCGTCGTCGCCCCATCGGGCTCCATTAGTACGATGCGGACAATCTGGTCGGAGGGAGTAATCTCCAGTTGCACCTCGCTCGCCTGGCCCGCCGCGCTCTGCGGAGCGACGCCTTGCGGAATCCCGCGCAGCAGCGTGTTACCAGCGCCCAGAGGGGATTGATCGACAGCTTTTGAAAGTCCTCGTAATTCATTCTCCAGCTTGGTCTTACCGAGCAAAAATGCCAGGGGTGACCGCAAGTCGTCCAGCCTCTTAAGCGACGTCTTTCTGAGTTGCCGTTCCGCCGGCAGGTAGAACCACACTGCCGTGCCGTCGCTGATGAACAGCTTCTCTTTCGGAGAACGGTATTCCCACCGCATCTTGCGCGGCTTTTTCAACCACAAGGTGCCCGACTCCACTCGCTCCAAACCGTCGCCCCGGTAGATTTCGGTGAAGTCCGATTCCAGACTGCGCAGGTGGTTGTAGTGCTCATCGACCGCCCGCGCGAGCTGTGCTACTTCCGGCGGATCGACGCTTTGCCGGCGAACGTGCTGTGCAGCCGCGGCAAAAACCATCCCCACGAGCACCCATCCGGCCAGCCAGAAGCCCAGCCGGAAGCTGCGACCTGTTTTCAATTCGGAACCTCCGCCTAATTTTACCCCTGCGCTGTCCGGTTCACATTAAGCGGAAATGAATGCTCCCCGTCAGCCAGGACCTCGACTCGACACAACATAAAGCACCGACGCTCGACGTCACTGACACGCCGCGCTTTCGCGACTAGAATTGCGATTTTTATGGAGGCCGCCCATGGAACCGAAGCAGCATAGTTGTGAAACCTGCCGTCTGCGTGCGCTGGCGGAGAGAAAGCCGAAATCGTTGATTGCTCGCTTGTGGCGTTGGCACACGGGATGGTGCCCGGGATGGAAGTCCTATCAACGCTCTCTCGCCGAGGCCGAGGCCGCGAAGCGCTCAGCAGCGTGAGCCGTGGAGGCGCGCTGTTTTCGCCGACGGGACCAGATCAGCAGCGTTCCGGGGGTCTCTTCGTCCGATACAGCGAATACTGCGGCGTCACCTTTGCCCTTTCCAGCCAGGGCGACTCGGCGATCACGGCATCCAGTAGCGGGTTGTGATACACGATCCACACCGGCCTCGGCGATTGCTCCAAAGACCGCTCAAGGTTTCGAATCACCCGCCGCAATCCCGCCTCCGGCAGCGGATTGAAGAAATACAACAGCAGTGGCGTTTTCGGAAAGACGAAATCGCAAGCGTCCATGCAGAACGCCTCGATCTGGGAGCACCGCTTTGTTGCCGAGTGGTAGACGCGAATGTTCTCCTCGGCCGCGCGATGCAACTCGGCAATCAATTCCACGCCCACAATCTTCAGAAACGGATACTCCGAGGCCATCAGCAGCGTTCGCCCCTTGCCAGAACCGAGGTCGATGAAAGTGGAAGCCTCGAACTCGATGGGCAGGCTCGCCATCATATCGCAAAACAGAGCCGGTTCGGTCGGTTGGTACGGAGAGTGAAACAATCCCAGCAGCCGCGCGCGCCAGCCCACGGTGCCGCTGGTCGTGTTGACCCGATTCTCCCAGTCATAGTCCATGTCGCCATAGCGCTGGCGCCGTCGCTCGGGCGTCGACTCGCGCACGAAGCTCCACAGATTCCGCGCCAGCAGGGAAGCCGCGCTCGCGCTACCGTTCTTGCGCGCCTGCTCGCGCCACCAGCCGCGTAGCAGTTTCCAGAATGGTTGTGAGGAACTTGAGGACACGCCTGCATGCTAACAAAATGAAGAAGCGCTGTTAGCTATTCGCTCTTGGCTTCTAGCGAAAAGCGAACGGCGAACAGCGTCCCCACTCACTTCGAATCTGGCTCGGCAATCCGGACCGGTTGCGGCGGCGCCGTGCCCGGCGGAAGGCCCTTGGTGATGAAAAAGATGCTCTGCGAATCCTGCACTTCGATCCGCCCATCCGGCATCAGCCGGTACGGCCGTCCCTTCGGATCGACCGGCGTCCCATGGATAAGCCCCGCGTGCTCCAGATCCCCCATGCTGGCCGGCAGCCTTCCCGTCTGTTCTCGGTACTCTTCGACCACCTGCTCCAGTTGCGTCACGTCCTCATCGACTCGCAGAGCGAGCAGATGTTCTACCGCATTCTGCCGGACGAGTTCATCTTTGGTGCTCTGGTAGGTCGTGGACCACAACATGCGCGCCGTGTCGAATTCTCCGGCGTGCTGCGCCATCTGTGCCGCCAGGACGGGCATGAATGGGTTGGTCACCGGCAGTTTCGCTCCCTGCGCAAACGCGTCCGCCGCTTTGGCGTAGTCCTTGAACTCGGTGTAGTACAGAAATCCCAGGTTGTAGTAGAGTTGCCACTGATCGGGATTGTGCTCGATGCCGTACTTCATCAGCGCGAGTGCGGCTCCGGGCAATCCCGCGCCGCTGGGCGGTTGCGGCGCCAGAAAGTTGGCCCCGAACTGGTACGCTGGCAACAGTCTTGGATCCAGCTCGGTGGTGACTTCCAGCAACGGCGCCAGCAAGCGGAAATCGCGGGAATTAGCGTGATGCTGTTCCCCGAAATACTGCACGGCGCGAGTCCAGTAAATGTCGGCCAGCAGCCCGGTGTAGCCGAGGCTCATTCGCCGCAGCGCCTTGGAAGAGCGCACGTAAAGCGCCTCTTGCGCTAATCGTTGCCGCCGCATGTGGTCGATGGCGTCAAGCGTCGCCACTCCGCCTGCCGTGGAAACGAGCAGCACTGCAACCGCTACCAGGTTTACCCGTCGAGTGGCAGTCATTCTCATTTCAAATTTCGGTGCTGGAAGATCAGTACCGCTCCCGAGATGGCCATCGCCGAATACAGCAGCGCGTAGACGGAGTTATACAGAATCAAGCGTCCGGGTACGGCGTCCCCGTGGGCCACCTGGTTGATCACGTTCAAAGCGGAGAAATTCGGCACCAGATAGGCGACGGCGGTCGCCAGCCAGCCACCGACCCCCTGCGTGATTCTGGCAAAGCCGCGCAAGTCCTCCGCCAGGCTGCCGATCACGAACAGCGCGAAGGTGAACACCGCCGACATCAGCGGCGTCGAAAAGGACGAGAAAAACAGTGCCAGCGCACACACGATCAGAAATTGCAGCACGATGAAGTACAACGCCACCAGCACCCATGCGTCCATTTTCTCGAATCTGTGCGCTACGTAGAGCAGCGCCAGAAACACGCCGAGCGCCATGAACAATGTGTTCACCACCAGCGTTCCCGTGAGCCCGAAGAACTTGCCCACGACGAACTCCCATCGGCGAACCGGCCGCGACAGCACCGTGTACAGTGTGCGTTTGTCGATCTCTTTTGAAACCAGGCCAATTCCGATGAAGATGGCGATTACCACTCCGAACAGCGACACCGCCGTCAGCCCCAGGTTCACCACCACCAGGCGCTCAATGTCGATCGAAATTTCTCCCACTAGAATCGCCGCCCCGGAAAGCAGCAGCGCAAACGCGATCAGGTTATACAGAACCCGGTCGCGCACCGCCTCGCGAAAAGTGTTGAACGCGATATAACCGATCCGCGAGTTCGTGCCCCCGGAGTTCACGCGCCCACCCCCTTCCGGTCCGCTTCGTTCCGGCCTTCTTCTTTCTCGTCCTCTTCTTTCTGATCCTCCGTGGGCCGCAGTTTCTGAATGTAGTATTCCTCCAGCGAACTGCGCACTGGCGTCAGGGAAATCAGCTTGAGGCGTTCGCGCCGCAACACTTCGAGTGCCGCGTCCTGCTGCTCTTCCGGCAAAACCGCATTCACCATGTCGCCGCTGATCCGCGCCTCGGCCCCGAGGCTGGTTAGACCTGCTGGTACCCGTTGTGCGCAAAAGATAATCTCGATTTTGCCTTGCGTCCCGGAAGTCAATTCCGCGACCGCTCCTACCCCACGCAACTCACCCTGCTGGATGACTCCCACCCGGTCGCAAAGCGCCTCCGCATCCGAGAGAATGTGTGTCGAGAAGAAAACCGTCTTGCCTTCGTGCCGCAGTTGCTGGATCAGGTCCCGAACCTCGCGCCGGCCCATCGGGTCCAATCCCGACATCGGCTCATCCAAAAACACCAGCTTGGGATCGTGCAGGATCGCCTGTGCCAGCCCCACACGCTGCAACATGCCCTTGGAGAATTTCCGCAACTGCACGCCCGCCGATTCGCTCAATCCTACCCGCGCCAGCATCTGCTCGACCCGCGCCGAGCGCCCTTTTGCCGGAACTCCAGAAAGCTGCCCATAATAGTTGAGCAGTTCCCGTGCGCTCAGGTGGTCGTAGAAGTAGGGTTGTTCGGGCAGAAATCCAATCTCCGATTTCACCCGCGGATCATCCATTTCCCTGCCCAGAATCCGCGCCGTTCCCGACGTTGGGAACACCAGCCCCATCAGCAGCTTCAGGGTAGTGGTCTTGCCCGCGCCGTTAGGACCGAGGAAGCCGAACACCTCGCCCTCTTCGATGGTCAGGCGGAGCGGACGCAGCGCCATTTTCGGCCGCTTGCGCCAGAATCCGACGAGATAGCTTTTTTCGAGGTCGAGAATTTCTATCGCAGCCATGGCTATGCGTGCAACGCCAAGCCCCTTGCGTGGAATTTGCTGTGGAATCCGATGAGGAGAATTATAAGCAATGCTTGCGTGTCCTGCCGGCACCCATCCGCGCGGGCGGTTACGAAGGTACACACTTGTGCTGGGACCAGTGCCAAGACCCCGAGACCTGATGCCCCTCCGCGGTGCCATTTCCGGCTGATCGCCTTAGTCCAGTTCCCGCCCCTGGGAAGAAACAATCATTTTTCCAGGAAAATGTCCCACAACAAAAAAGCAGAGGATTTCTCCTCTGCTTTATTCCGGCTGGTACCCTCCCCCAGGCACTTCGCCAAATCCGAACTTACTGTAGCGGGGCCTCGGTTCCAGCGCAGGTACTGAGACTTGCGGAGTTGGAGCGAACAATAGCATCCGCAATCGAGCAGAAGGAGCGCACACCCGTCTGGTTCACATTCAACGGGTTCGCCCACGAGGAATAGCCGCTGTAACTGCCACTCACATTGAACGAATAGCCGCTCTTGGAGCCTGCCCCCAGCACCGTATCGATCAAGCAAGCGCCCGTCGTGGTGGGAACCGTGGTCCCGGTGCAGGTGCCCGCCAGATTACTCAGGGCGGCGGCATAGCCCACCGTCGGGAACGACGAGTTGTACGCAATCTGAGCTGTATTGATGGCGCGAACGGACGCTACTGCGGAAGATTCATTCGCCAACATGCGCGAACGCAGATAATTGGGCACCGCCAGCGCTGCAATGATTAGAATGATAGCCACCACAATCAGCAGTTCAATGAGAGAAAACCCTTTGGTCCTTCGCATCGCATCTCCCCGATCCTAGAACGCAACCGATCAATTTCTAGTGAATCTGTTGCACGTTTTATGCCGGACCTTGGTCCATCCAGAGCAGCCTAAGCCCTTGGGAACACAATGCTATGCGCAACCCCACCCCGGCCTTCGCCGCGTTCGTCATTCCCCATCATCGGAAATGACACTTTGTGTCAGTTGGAATCTGCGGTGGGAAGGCACGCTATATGACCTTTGGGGCGAGAACTCAGAATCAGAAAGAAACAAAAAGCAGAGGATCTCTCCTCTGCTTTTTCCGGCTTGTACCCTCCCCCAAGCACTTTGCCAAATCCAAACTTACTGGAGCGGGGACTCGGTCCCAGCGCAGGTGCCGAGACTGGCGGAGTTCGAGCGTACAACCGCATCCGCGATTGAGCAGAACGAGCGCACGCCCGTCTGGTTTACATTCACCGGGTTTGCCCACGCGGAATAGCCGCTGGTGGTGCCGGTGGCACGGAACGAGTAGCCGCTCTTGGTGCCTGCCCCAAGGACCGTGTCGATCAAGCAAGCGCCAGCCGATGTGGGAACCGCGGTGCCGGTGCAGGTGCCTGCCAGATTACTCAGGGCGGCGGCATAGCCCACCGTGGCGTAGGTGGAGTTGTATGAAATCTCAGCTGTATTGATGGTGCGAATCGATGCCACTGCGGATGACTCATTTGCGGCAATACGCGCACGTAGCAAATTCGGGATAGCAATCGCGGCGATGATCAGAATGATCGCCACCACGATGAGCAGTTCGATTAGAGAAAAGCCTCTATGTTTTCGCATTTTCTGGTATAACTCCGTCCCACTCGGGGTCTGTTGTAGACATTCTTAACCTCTACCTAGTTGCACTTGAGGGGCCGTCTTCTAGTGTGTAACCAAAGTGTCGGGCCATCCGATTCAAGCCTGTGTTTTCTTGGAGAGCGCCTGTGCCCGCCTAATGTTTTGTGGCCGCCGCATGGGGCTGGAGTGACAGAATTTGACAGAGCTTTCGTGGATCACCCGCCAAATTGTGTTGGCGCGCTATTAAGGTCTTCGAGGGCAAGAAAGCAGAACCAGGGGAAAATAAAAAAAGCAGAGGATTTCTCCTCTGCTTTTTTCCGGCTTGTACCCTCCCCCAGGTACTTTGCCAAATCCAAACTTACTGGAGCGGGGACTCGGTCCCAGCGCAGGTGCTGAGACTGGCGGAGTTCGAACGTACAACCGCATCCGCGATCGAGCAGAACGAGCGCACGCCCGTCTGGTTCACGTTCACCGGGTTCGTCCAAGCAGTATAACCGCTGGTCGTGCCCACTGCGCTGAACGAATAGCCGCTCTTGGTGCCTGCCCCAAGAACCGTGTCGATCAAGCAAGCGCCAGCCGACGTGGGAACCGCGGTGCCGGTGCAGGTGCCCGCCAGATTACTCAGAGCGGCGGCATAGCCGACCGTCGGGTAAGCGGAGTTGTATGAAATCTGAGCAGTGTTGATGGTGCGAATCGACGCCACTGCGGACGACTCATTCGCCGCAATACGTGCACGTAGCAAGTTCGGGATAGCAATCGCGGCGATGATCAGAATGATCGCCACCACGATCAGCAGTTCGATCAGTGAGAAGCCCTTTTGTTTCCGCATTTAGATTGTCCTCGTCTCCGTTTGACTGTTTGGTTGGATGACCAACTCGCGTTTACTATCGCACTCCGAGGGCCAGAGACCCAAGTGACGGAAGTCAGATGTCCTTCTGGACGAAACCTTAGTGTTTTCAGCGGCCTTCTGCAGGATAGTCACCATCTCAGCCACCCACGCTTGTTCCAGTATGACACTTTCAGAGACCAGAGTGACAAATTTTGCCAGCTTCCCCTGGGTCTCCATCTTTCCTTCGAACCGCAGGTGAGAGGCCGTAGTTCCATTCTGGGAACGCTCGCGTCTGCTCTTCTTGCGCCGTTGCACTTCGTATCCGGCGCCCTTTCACAGATAACCGCGCTTCACTTTCCGGAGAGAAGCGACTCCGCTGCTTTCTGCGCCTCGGGAAGATTGGTGGACGAGCGCGCGGCGCGTTCGAACATCGCCTTCGCCTCCTCGGAACGTCCCTGCTGCTGCAGAGCGTGCGCCAGCAGCAGGCAACCAACGTCGGTCGACTGTACCTCGATCGCGTGGGAGTACTGGCGAACCGCCTCGGGCAGGTCGCCCTCTTTTTGCGCGATCAATCCGAGTTCGATCATGCTCACGGGTTGGTCGGGCTCCAACTGCAAGGCCAGTTCGAGATACTGCTTCGCCTTCGTCGTCTCCCCCATCTGGCGATAGATCGATCCCAGATGGAAGCAGGCGGAAGCGTGAACGAAAACGCCGGCCGGGTTGGCCACTTTGGCCGCGTCCCGAGCCACCATTTCATAATGTTCGATGGCCGCCGGCAGGTTGCCGCGGCCGTACTCATACTTGGCGAGATTCAGATTCGCCATCAGATCGTCGGAACGAATGGCGAGCGCGGCGCGGAAGTGCGCGGCGGCCTCTTCGGTCCTGCCCTGGCCGTTCAGAAAGTCTCCCAGTACGTCGTGGGCGACGTAGTTGTCCTGAGTCAGTGCCAACGTGCGCAGCCAGAATGACTCAACATCGTGCCAGTAGCCCACCTGACGATAAGTGAGGATCCCCAGCGCGAGCAGACAGGAAATCGCTGGAATGGCAAGCCATGTGACGGAAATCTGGCGAGCTTTGGCCCAGTCGGCCAGCAGCCAGGTCAACATCAGAAACACGCCAACGAATGGGATGTAGGCGTAGCGATCCGCCATCGCCTGATTGCCTACCTGCACCAGCCCGATCATCGGCAGGAGGCTGCCCAGGAACCAGAACCATCCGACGGCAAGATACCGCCGCTCGCGCGCGCGCAGCACCAGAGAGGTGACGAGCAGCAATAGAAGCACGCTCGCGCCTACTCGCCAGGCGGGATAGAGCCGGGTGGGGTGCGGATACAGCGCCACCAGTTTTGCTGGCCAGAACACCTTTCCCAGATAGCTTACATACGAGATCACGGCTGTTTCCAAGCGCAAGAGCGGACGGTACTGGGAAAGAGTCTTGACCGCGCCTCCGGCCTTCTGGGCCTTCATCGTCACCAGCGCGCTCGCCACGGAGAGCAACAGGAGTGGCACCTTTTCCAATACCAGCCATCCGCTCCACCATCGGGGCACGTTCCCGCCTTGCGCCGCCTGGCCGGACGCAGCCTGCGAGCCAATCGGAGCGCCAATCCGGCACAGCGGCCAGTAGTCCCACAGGCAAAGCAGAAATGGAAATGTGATCACCTGCGGCTTCGAGAGCAGCGCCAGCGCAAAGAAGAAAGCCACTGCGGCATAGCGGCGGAGCCCAGGTCGGCGCGCGTACCAGCCATAGGCATACAGAGCGAGCAGAAAGAACAGCATGCTCAGCACGTTCTTCCGCTCGGCCGCCCATGCCACGGACTCGACATTGATGGGATGAAGCGCAAACAAGGCCGCCACCATCAGGCTGCGCCAACGGAATCCCGTGGCGCTCTGTAGCAGCAGAAACAGAAGCACAGCGTTGGCCGCGTGCAGCAAGACACTCACGTAGTGGTGTCCGGCAGGGTTCAGGCCGAACAATTGGCAGTCCAGAGCGTGCGAAAGCCATGTCAGGGGGTGCCAGTTCGCCTTGTCATAAGTGGTGAAAGCCCATTTCACGGTCGCCCACGTCAGGCCCGCCTTTACCTGAGGGTTATCCGTGATGTATCCGTCGTCGTCATAGTTGATGAACCCGTTGTGAGTTATAGGGTTGTAGGAAACAAGCACAGCGACGGTCAGCAGCAGGCAAAACAATAGAGTTCGCCACCGCTGCGATTCAAACAACTTGGAGAAAGTCGAGACTCCCGGTCGTTCAAGACGTTTTGCTGCCGTAGCCGACGAAGAAGAACTCATGGATTCAACGATTCTGAACCAGACATAAAGAATTCGCGAGAAAGAACTGCGAAACGTGAGTTCCCTTGGTTACTGCTGCTGGTTATTTATTCCTGGAACGGGCGTGAACATGAACCGTCCCGAACCCTTTGCCCGTGCGCTAGAATGAGGCTCGCCGGACCGCCTATGCCAAATCTTCAATTAAATGCCGATCGCGATATCGCTCGCGCCTCCACTCTGCCCGCACCCCTCTATTTCAATCCGGCAACCTTCGAAGACGAAAAGGCCAGGATCTTCGCCTCCACCTGGCAGCTCGTCGGCCATCTTCACCAGGCCGCGAGCCCTGGCGACTACTTCACCTTCGACCTCATCGGAGAGCCGCTCCTCATCGCGCGCGGTGAGGACGGAGTTCTCCGGTGCTTTTATAACGTTTGCCGTCATCGCGCCGGCAACCCCGCCTCCGGCTGCGGCAACCGCAAACTCTTCCGCTGCGGATACCACGGCTGGACCTACCGTCTCGACGGCGCTCTGCTCGTCACCCCAGAATTCGATGGTGTCGAAGTTTTCGATCCCCAGGACTTCAGCCTCGCCCCGGTTCGCCTCGAGGAATGGTTCAACCTCATCTTCGTCAATCTCGATCCCGGGGCCGACCCTTTGAGCGAATCTCTGGGCGAGTTGCCCACCCAGGCCGGGAAGTTCGATTTTCGCGGCATGAAGTTCTCCGAGCGCCGCACCTACGACATGAATTGCAATTGGAAGACCTACATCGACAATTATCTCGAGGGCTACCACGTGCCCAGCGTTCACCCGGCGCTCAATCGCGAAATCAATTACAGCGCCTATTCGGTCGAGCCTTATCCCAACTATGTTCGCCAGTGGACGCCGATCCGCGGCGCCCAGCCCGGAGACGCCGCCCCGCGCCGCTACCCGCAATCCGGCCAGCAATCCGGCGAAGATCTCACTGCCGATTATTTCTGGGTCTTTCCCAACTGGATGCTCAACTGCTATCCCGATAACATCTCGCTCAACATCATTTTGCCACTTGGTCCCGAGCGCACGCGGGCAATTTTTGAATGGTATTTGCCGGAGAAAGATCTGGGCAGCGAGGCCGCCCGCAAAGCAGTAGCCTTCAGCGACGAGATTCAGGCCGAAGACGTCGGCATCTGCGAGATCGTTCAGAAGAATCTCCACTCCCGCAGCTACCACAGCGGCCGCTATAGCGTGAAGCAGGAAAAGGGCGTCCACGCCTTTCACCAGATGTACCGTGAGCTCATGCCCACATAGATCATGAGGAGATAGCTAGTTACCGTCGATTGGTCCGGAGCGACTCACAATCGCCTAAGTCAACTCGGCTCGCGTTAGAATCGTCTTCGGAAGAGAGGGATTGGGTAACGTTTCGAGGAAGAGCCAACCTTCCGCCACCGGAGCCGCCTCCAACTATCGACATGTCACCGCCCCGCGAAAAGCACGTGGTCATCTACTGCCTCTTGTTGGTGGCTGTCACGCTCGCTTTCTACAATCCCATCGTCCGCAACCAGTTCGTCGATTTCGACGATTTGTCCTACATTGTGAAGAATAACCACGTCCTGGGTGGCGTGACATGGGTCACTGTGAAGTGGGCGTTCACGACCTTTCGCGATGGCAACTGGCATCCGTTGACTTGGTTATCTCATGCCTTGGACTGCCAGATCTTTCACCTCAATCCGATTGGACACCACTACAACAGTCTCTTGTTGCACACGGCCTGCGCGGTTCTTTTGTTCCTGCTATTCCGCCGGGCAACCGGATTGACCTGGCCCGGTCTGGTGGTGGCTGCCTTGTTTGCGCTGCATCCGGTTAACGTTGAGTCGGTTGCCTGGGCTGCCGAGCGCAAGAACGTGCTTAGTATGCTGTTCTTCCTGCTCGCTCTCTACGCTTACGACAGCTATGCGCGCACGGGCAGACGGTATCTCTATTGGCTGGTAACCGCTTTTTTTGCTCTGGGCCTGTTAGCGAAACCGCAGATCGTCACTCTGCCTTTTGTGCTGCTGCTTTGGGATTACTGGCCGCTACAGCGCATGGATGCGGGATCGGCGGCACAGGGCTTGCCCGCGGCTCCCGCCCCACGCTCGTTCGCCTATCTCGTTTGGGAAAAGTGGCCGCTCTTCGTTCTCGCCGCGGCGGATTCGATCGTCACCGTGATCGCGCAGCACGCAGGTTCCTCGGTGCGGACGCTTTCGGAAGTTTCGGTGTCGGCGCGGCTGCAGAACGTCTTCGTCTCCTATGTGAGATATATCGGGAAGGCGTTCTGGCCGTCCCGGCTGGTTCCGCTGTATCCGCGTCCCGTGAGTTCGCTGCCCACCTGGCAGGTGTTGGGATCGGCGGCTCTGCTGCTCGTGGTGTCGATGCTGGTGATTCGCTGGCGAGAACGCCGCTATTTGGCCTTCGGCTGGTTCTGGTTTCTGGGAACTTTGATCCCGATGATCGGGATTGTCACGGTTGGTGAGCAGGCCATGGCTGACCGCTACGCGTATCTTCCCTTTATAGGTTTATTTGTCGCGGTCGTATGGGCTCTCGGTGAGGCAGCCTCCAGGCGCGAAATCCGCGGCGTTTGGCTCGCCGGCTTCGCCGTTCTCGTGCTCGGCGTTCTAGGGAGTCTCACGTATCGGCAGCTGGGGTACTGGCACGACAATGAGACCTTGTGGCGCTATGCGTTGAGCGTCACCGAGGGGAATTACACAGCGCACAGCAATCTCGCGCTCGCGCTTGCCAAAGAAGGCCAGCCTGAAGAGGCGCTCTATCATTTCCACCGGGCCAAGGCACTGCACAAGTATCCGGCCGTCCAGCTCCTCGCGCTCGCCACTTACGAGTTGCACGTCGGCCGTCCCCAGGAAGCGATGGAGGAATGCAATGCGGCGCTGCGCGATACCGACGATCCGAAGCTTCAAGCCGCCGCATGGAGCGGGCTTGGTCAAGCTGATTTGGAGTTGCGGCAATACAATCAAGCCGCCGAGAGTTACCAGAAGGCCGTGCGCCTGAATCCGGACGACGGAATGGCGCTGGTGGGTTTGGCCGTTCTGGCGCTGCGCCAGGGGCAGCCTGACGTAGCGGTAGAGCAACTGGCGCACGCTGTGAAAGTCGATCCCAACGATGTGAATGTCCTCCTGTATGCGCAAGCTCTCCGCCGGGCCGGTCATCCGGCGGAAGCCGATTCCGCTTCCGCGCAGGTCCAGAAGATTTCCACGGACTTAGGCCAAGCGCAGTTCGACGCCGGACAATTCCTCGCCTTTGTCGGCCTCAAGCCACTGTAGAGAAGCGGCCGGGAAAAGTTTCCACCGCCGAGACGTCAAGAAGGCAGCTGTCAGCTCTCAGCTCACACCCCAAGACACCAAGGGCGCCCCTAGAAGAAGCGACGAACATCAAGGCCTTGAATTCCGGGGGACATCGAAGAGACGGGGAAAAAATGTTGAACTACCGAGAAACCCCCGAAATCTAGGAAATTCAAGATTGGGGAATGAATTGTCGATCAAGCTCCTAGCAGTCGGCTGATTTTTCCAGGAGTTTCGGCGGTGAAAACTGAAAGCTGAGAGCTGAAAGCTGGCAGTCTCAGGTTCGCTTCAGAAGCAGACAAGTGATGTCATCGTGCTGCGGAGTGTTGCCCACGTGCCGGTCCAGTTCCGCCATCAGGTTGCGCAACAGTTCGGCTGGAGTTGCTCTCGACTCGCGATCCACCAGCCGGATCAATTCCGGTTCGCCGTATTCCTCATCCTTCCCATTGACCGCTTCCACCACCCCATCGGTAAAAATCACCAGCCAGTCGCCGCTCTCCATGCGAGTCGTTCCCATCTGGTAATGCGAGTCCGCAAGAATTCCTATTGGAATGCCTCCCGCCTCCAGCCGCTCCACCGTGCCCGAGGACTTCCTTAGAATCGGAACGTTGTGTCCCGCGTTGACATACGCGATGTCTCCCGTCAGCGGGTCGAGTTCGGCCAGGAACGCGGTCGTGAAGCGAACGCCACCCATGCTGTTCGAGCAGGCATAGCGATTCACGCCCTCCACCAGTTCCGCCAGCGCGACGCCGCTTGTTGACAACGTCCGCAGACTCGCCTGGAAGGTCGCCATCAGCATCGCCGCCGGAATGCTTTTTCCCGCCACATCGGCCACCACAAACAGGATGCGGTCTTCGCTCGGCCGTCGGCCCGGCCGCAGAATCACATCGTAGTAATCGCCTGCCACGGTGTTTGCCGGACGCGTCGCATACGCGATCTGGTACCCCGGAATCTGCAGCGGAGCGCCCGGCAATAACCAGGCCTGAATCTCCTTGGCGATCTCCAGATCGCGTTTCATCACCACCCGATCCGCCAGTTCGAGCAGCAGAACGACGAACATCAGCAGCCCGCCCCACACGTGCAAATCGAATTCATGGATCTCGACACGATTGTCGCCGTTGGTGTAAGTGAATCCGCCGGCAGGAAGGAACAGCAGAATCAGCGCCAGCAGCAGCAGCACGCGGCGCGCCGGGGTCAGTTTCTCGAGGATCGCCCAGAACAGCGCTTTTGTGATTTGCCAGGCTCGCCGGCCGCGGGACGGTTCCGCCCGCAGACTGTCCAGCCCCGCCGAGTAGAGCCGGTAGCTCGAACGCGCGTCTTTTTCAAACTGTGACCAGAGCTGGTCGACAGCCAGCCCCTCGGTCACCCGATGCCAGAATTGCCGGACGTCGTTCTTGAATCCCGATCGCGGTGAAACCGTGTGCTGAGGGGAGGCCATGGTGGATCAATCATTATAGGGCAGTTGAGTCGGAGACTCGGCCAAGGTTGCGGGCGTGGGCGGCAACCTCAATTTCGAATGCGTAGCACTGATTCTCTCGGTCCCTGTGAATTCCAGCCTTTTGCACGCGGCAAGCCCTGTATTTCCAGTAATATGAACATGTTCAAATTCTTCTTGACAGCAATCCGCGAAAGCGATAATGTTCTTTTGAACACGTTCAACTTAGTGTTCTGGAGGCTAACATGCAACCTTACGGCAACAACATCATCGTCGTCACTTACGTGGTTTATCTGCTGATCAGTGTCGCCCTGACCATCTGGGTTGCCCGCACCCTCTACAGGCGCGGCGCCATCTTCCTGGTGGACGCCTTTCACGGCAACTCGGAGCTCGCCGCTTCGGTCAACCATCTGTTGGTGGTGGGTTTTTACCTGATCAATATTGGTTTTGTCTCGCTCGCGCTCAAGACCGGAGCAATCATCGTCACCTCACGGGCGGCGATCGAGTTGCTGAGCGACAAGGTGGGAATGGTGCTGCTCGTTCTCGGCGGGATGCACTTCTTCAACCTGTTCGTTTTCTCCCGCATCCGCAGCCACTCCCAAGAGCCCCGCCGCCCGCTGCCACCTCCGCCACCGGTCGCGCCGGACGCCAGGCTCAATCTTGCCATACCGCGATAACTGGAGCGGCAACACGCCGGACGCGAAGTATGACAAAAGGAGTGCTCGACATGCAAAAACTCTACGTGCTCTATGATCCCAAATGCGAGCTGTGCTGCCGTTTAAAAGACTGGCTCCGGGAACAGAGGCAGTGGATCGAGCTGGAGGTAATCCCAGCCGGTTCGCTAGAAGCCCGGGAGATGTTTCCAGAACTAGAACAGATCGCCAGCCAGAACGACCTCGCGGTGATCAGCGACGAAGGCGCGGTGTATCTGAACGACCGCGCCTGGATCATGGTTCTCTATGCGCTGGACGAGTATCGCGACTGGGCGGCCCGGCTGACGCATCCGCTCTTGATGCCGCTGGCTCGCCAAGCCTACGCCGCGCTATCCAGGAACCGTTATTTCCTCTCCCGTTGGCTGAGTTCGACCCAGCCGGAAGCGATCGCCGCCGAACTGCGCAACGTCGTACTCGAACCCTGCGCTCTGCCGGAAGGCAGCATGCCAGCGCCGGATATTCGTGACTATCTGCAATGACAATAACAGCGACAACGACAAGGACAATGACAACAGCCATGACAAAGACGAATTCGACCGTTAAGCAGCGGACGACGCCGCGCGCTGAAGATACTCGCCGCAAGATCTACGAGGCGGCGCTGGAGCTTTTCCGCGAAAAAGGATTTGAACCGACCACCATGCGCGATATTGCCGCCAAAGCCGGCGTCGCGCTGGGCGGCGCCTACTATTACTTCTCGTCGAAGGACGCCATCGTGCTGGCTTTTTACCGCCAGACGCAGGAGAGCAGCCACGAAGTCATCCTGGCAGCTCTGGCCGGACAGAAGAAACTAAGAGACCGAATTCAATGTGTGCTGGAAAAGCGCCTGGAACTGCTAGAACCGAATCGCAAGTTCTGCGCCGCGCTTCTGCGTCACGCGCCCGACGGCGCAGACTCACTCTCGCCCTTCAGTGAGGAAACCCGCCCCATCCGTGAACACGCCATTGAGCACATGCGGATCGCGATGGAAGGGGGCGATGTCAAAGTGCCATCCGACTTGAAACCGCGCTTGCCCTACCTGCTCTGGCTTTATCAGATGGCGCTGATCATGTTCTGGCTCTACGACCGCTCGCCGAACCAGGAACGCACGCACCGCTTAATGGAGAAGAGCCTGGGGCTGCTGGTCAACCTCCTGCGCATCTCCACCTTGCCTCTAATGAAACCTTTGCGCAAGGCCGCGCTGGAGCTGGTGGAAGATGTGGATGCGTAGGCGTTGGTAACCGCGGGTGCCGCACTCATCGCGTTCTTTGCGATGAGTGGGATGCCGCGAAGGCGACTCCTCCCGCGTTGGATTCCTCAGAATAGGTCCAGTTGCTCCTTCGCCTCGTCCCCGGTATGTGCCCGCTGGCTTCGCCTCGCATACTCTCCGCCGATCCCATATTTCCGCCGCAGCGCCTTCATCAGTAACGACAGCGTCTGCGCATATCCCTTCGGCAGAAATGCCCGGTTCTCATAGCGCTTCTTGTAGTTGTCGACCAGGGCAGGGAAGTGCTCCGCGAGAAACGGCAGGAACACTGCCGCCGAACACGGTTTCAGAAATAGTGGATTGGCAAAGATATACTTCGCGCCCGCGTCACTGGCGGCTTTCACCAGAGCCTCGATATCGCGCAGACGATCCGTGATCTCGGGCAGCACCGGTGCGCAGATCACCCCCGCGTCGACGCCCGCCAGATTCAACTGGCGCACAGTTTCCAGCCGTAGATCGGGCCGAGGCGCCCGCGGCTCCAGTTTCCGCGCCAGTTCCACGTCCACCGTGGTCACCGTTACATTCACAAAGATTCGGTTGTTCTCCCCCACCCGCCGCAGAATCTCGGCATCGCGCGTAATCAGGTTCGATTTAGTGACAATCCCGATCTCGAAGCCAGAGTGTTTCGCCAGTTCTTCAAGGATGGCGCGGGTCACCTCAAAGCGCCGCTCGGCCGGTTGATAGGGATCAGTCGCCGTGCCAATCGCAATCTCTTCTCCACGCTTGACCTTTTTCAACTCCTGCCGTAGCAGTTCCGCCGCATGCTGCTTGACGAAGATTTTCCGCTCGAACTCGATCCCGTCGCGCAGTTCCATGAACTCATGCGTGTAGCGGGCATAGCAGTACTTGCAGGCAAATTCACATCCGCGATAGGGATTGATGGCCCAGGTAAACGGCAGACTGCGCCGGCTCACCACCCGATTAAGCAGAGATCGCGTCCCGAGCGTGAAATACTCGACGTTGTGCCCCTCACGCAGCGACTCACCCGCAGCCGCCAGACGCGCGATGCCAATTAACTTCGGCGGGGACTCGGAATCGGGGAGCAGGGGAAGTGAGGCCATAGGCGTCGGCGTACTTTCGCCATTTGTTCGCCTACGATACCTCTAGTCTGGGCGCTTGTCAAACGCGAAGATAGTCCCCCGCAGAGACGCGGCTTGCCGCGTCTCATTGCGGCGCAGGAACCAAATACCTACGGATGCTCGCCCTGTTCCGGCAGCAGTCCCGGAGGCGGCGCTGGAATCGTAATATCCAGTTTGTTCACTGCGCCGAGCGACGACAAGGGCTTGTCGAAATCGCCGGTGTTGCCCACCACCAACACCGCCATCTGCTCGCGGTGTATGTACTTCGCCGCGACCCGGGCTACATCTTCCTTCGTAACTCCTTCGATCCCCTTCTGAAACTTCTCCAGGAAATCCAGCGGATAGCCGTAGAACTCGTACGCCATTTGTTCCTGCAAGACTTTGTCCGGTGAATCGAAGCGGAAGACAAAAGAATTCAGAATATTGTCCTTGGCGCGCTTGATTTCCTCATCGCCGATGGGACGCGTGGCGAGGCCGGCAATCTCTTCATCGAGCGCCTGAATGGATTCGATCGTAGTATTGCTCTTGGTGCTCACCATCAACCGCAGCATCCCGGGATGATCCCAGCCCGCACCCACTCCACCGCCGACTGCATACGCCAGTCCTTTGGTGGTGCGAATGTCGCCAAACAGGCGCGACGAAAAGCCTCCGCCGAAAGCTTCGTTGAACACCGAGACCGCGAAGTAATCCGGACTCTTTCGCGTAATGCCCACCGCAACCATTTGAATGTGGCTTTGGTTCACGTCGGTTTTATCGACCTCGTAATATCCCGGTTTCGCGGGCTCCGGCTTGATCTCCGGATCGTTCGCCGCCGGCCCCCGAGGCCACGCGGCAAACGCCGCGCGCAGACGAGCCTCCATCTTCGCCGAGTCAAAATCGCCGACTACGCCGAGGATGATGTTGTTGGGATGAACGTATTTGCTGTGCCATTCCACCAGATCCTGCCGCGTAATCGCCGCCACCGTCGCATACTCCGCGACCCGCGCATACGGATTCCTGGCGCCATACGCCAGCTTGGCGGCTTCCCGCCCCGCAATCTGCCCAGGATCGTCATTGCGCCGCGAGATGCCGTCGTACAGCCCCTTCTGCGCAATTTCAATTTTCTCCGCGCGAAACTCCGGATTCTTCAGCACGTCCTCGAACACGCGAAACACGTCGTCGAAATCTTCTTTCAGACACGACCAGCTCACGGTCGTCGAGTCAACCCCGGGTTCGGTCTCAACCTTGGCCGCGCGCTGTTCGAGATAGTCGTCGAGTTGGTCGCCGGTCTGGGACTTTGTGCCGCCGGTGCGCCACACTTCGCCATACACGTCGATCAGCCCCGTCTTGTTCGCTGGAACGGAACGCTCACCGCCGCGAATGCGAGCCGTCCCGTCAATGGTCGGCAACTCGTGGTCTTCCTGCAGAAAAACCACCATGCCGTTCGGCAACTCGATGCGCTTCGGCTGCGGCGGATGAAACGCCGGCAACTTCGGAATCGGTATCTGCTGCCAAGTCTGCTGCGACGTTTGCTGCGCCTGCGCCCACAAGGGCCCACTGCCGCCGATCAACGCAACAAGGACAAGGACTAAGGCTATAGCGCAGGAGAATCCAGCCCCGGAAAGGCGGTCGACCTTAGCCCAGCGCTTCAGCGCTGGGGAAAGTGGAAGCAATGAATCAAGTCCCGGAGGGACGATCCAAGCTGCGGCAAAACCACGTTTCGTATCAGGGTATCGCTTCAGCGATACCGAAAATCCTTCGGAATCCATTGCCCCTTCAGGGGTTGTGCGTGCGCGCTTCACTGTCCACCTCCTTGCGGGGGAGCAACCTGGGTTGGGTTTTCGCCGGGTGGCCCAGCTGGTGGCGGCGCAAACTCGATGATCCCCACCGTCCGGTTATCGGGTGTAAACGTCTTATTCGCGACTCGCCGGATGTCTGCCTTGGTGACATTTTCGATCCGGTCGACCGAACGGAACAGCTCCCGCCAGTCGTCATAGCGCGCCTGATAGAGGCCAAGCTCGGACGCCAGACCCTCGTTCGATCCCAGCGAGCGGATCAGGTTAGCCTTGGCTCGCGTCTTGATCATTTTCAATTCTTCATCCGAGATATCTTCTTTCTTCAGCCGTTCAATCTCGGCATGAATCGCATCGGCCATCTCCAGCGGTTTGTGCCCCGGAATCGGGAAAGCATAGAACGCGAACAGATGCGGATATTTATTTCCCGGCAGTCCGGTAAATCCCGCCGAGTCCGATGCAATCTGTTTGTCGCGCACCAGCGCCCGGTAAAGGCGCGAGGTGCGTCCATTCGACATCAGGTCGGCGATCGCGACGTAGACCTGATCATCCGGGCTGTGGTAATCGGGGCGGTGGTAGCCTTCGAGATAGAGCGGCTGCGATTGCTCGTGCAGCACCACCGTTCGCTCGGAATTCTGCGCCGGCTCGGTGGTCGTAGCCGTGTCAGGTTTGGGACGCGCCGGAATTCGCGAAAAATATTTCTCCACAATCGGCATCGCTTCCGAAACTTTTACGTCGCCCACCACGGTAACCACCATGTTCGAAGGCACATAGTACTTATCGAAGAAATTCTGGGCGTCGGTCGCCGAAAAAGAATTCAAGTCTGAGATCCACCCAAGCGTCGGCCGATGATAAGGATGCGCCGCGAACGCTTCTTCCGTGAATTGCTCGAGCAGTCGCCCAACGGGATCGCTGTCGACCCGCATGCGGCGTTCTTCGATCACCACGTTGCGCTCTTTATAAAACTGCCGCATCACCGGATGCACAAAGCGCTCCGATTCGAGATAAGCCCACAGTTCGAGGCGATTGATGGGGAAGGAGTAGAAGTAGACGGTTTCATCCATACTGGTTTCGGCATTCATGCCCTCGCCGCCTTCGCCTTCGACGATCTTGCCGAACTCATTGTTGTAAGGCGCGGAGAATTTGTCGGCAGCCGCAATCGCGTCCTTCCAGCTTTGCTCCAGTTGCTTGAGTTTCTGCTCATCGCGGTCCACCGGCTGGTCGCGCTCGGCAATGTAGGCGGCGTAAGCGCTTTCGACATTCGCCAGCGCAACTTTCTCGCCGGCATAGTCGCGCGTCCCAATCGTGTCCGTTCCCTTGAACGCCATGTGCTCGAACATGTGCGCGAGGCCAGTCTTGCCCATGGGATCCTGCACCGAGCCCGTATCCACGTGGGTGAAGAACGAAAACACCGGCGCCTCCGGCCGCTCGCAGATGATGACGGTGAGTCCGTTGGCCAGCTTCTTCACCGTGGTGCGCTTCTCGAACGAAGCCAGATCCTGGCCCAGAGCAACCGAGCACAGCAGGAAACTGACGACGATCGTTTGTATGACGATCGTTTGGACGACGATGGTTTGCAGAAGAGTTGAGCGAGACTTCATCTTGCCTCCACGACGGAACACCAAAAACCTGAAGTTACGTGGAGGCAGCGAAGCTTGTCAAACCGGCCCAGGCGGTTGCACTCTGGTACTTCGCAGGCCGTTGACCCGTAATCTCGATTTCACCAGCAGCGCTCTGTGGCTTGTTTCTAAGACCGGCTCTAGAATGGACAGCATGAAGAAGAGTTCTTTGATCGTGAGTACGCTGGTGGTCCTGCTTGGGTCTGGCCTGATTGGGTCGACGTGGGCCCAGGAAAATGAAGGGCCGATGTCGGATTTGCGCTTTGTGGTGGTGAAGGACTACAACGGCAAGCCGGTTCGGAATGCCGCGGTCGTCCTGCATCCGGTGAGCCGGAAGGGGAAGCAGGCGCGCGGCGGCTTGGAGTTGAAGACGGACAACGATGGGCGGACGAATATTGACGGGATTCCCTATGGTCCGCTGCGGGTGCAGGTGCTGGCGCCGGGTTTCCAGACTTTCGGGGAAGACTACGAGATCGACAAGCCGGAGTTCGAGATCACCGTGAAGCTGAAGCGTCCGGGCGGCCAGTACTCGGTGTACGGGAACAACGGAGATACGAAGAAAGCCGACGACAAGAAACCGGCGGATCAGAAGCCGCAGCAGTGATGATGATGATGATAATGAGAAGCGCGAAAGCGGAGGTTCGAGTGAGATTGCATAGGAAAAGAAATTTCTTGGTGGCGATGACGGCGGCGATCGTGCTTGCGCTTGGCGCGGTTGGGTTGGCGTCGGCTCAGGACGACGAGGGGCCGACGTCGAGTGTGCGATTTGTGGTGGTGCGCGACACCGACGGCAAGCCGGTGAGGAGTGCCGAGGTGGTGCTGCATCCGGTGAAGCGCAAGGGAAAACAGGCGCAAGGAGAGATGGAGCTGAAGACGGACGCGGACGGCAAGGCGAGTGTTGACGGGATTCCGTATGGCCCGCTGCGGGTGCAGGTGCTGGCGCCGCATTTCCAGACCTTTGGAGAAGACTACGAGATCAACAAACCGGAGATGGAGCTCACCGTGAAACTGAAGCATCCGGGCGGCCAGTACTCGATCTATGAAAATCACGGGGACGATAAGAAGCCGCAGTGATGTTAGGACTGTTGAACCACATTAAAAATGTCCCCGTGAAACCACAATAGAAGTGTCCCCTTTTAGAGTGACTCCTGCGAGGAGGCACTCAGATTGGGCCTCTGGTTGTGGTTTCACGCTGCCCCGTGCATCTGTCACCCCCCGGTGCCCCGTCATCGTCTCGACCGCAATGCTTCATTACGCGCTCCGCAGGTCTATGGTTCCGTGAAAAATCCGCGCGTTCCCGGATTCTGTCTGCTTCCTCGTTGCTGTTGATCTTTTTACGCCGAGATTGTGTCCGGCAGCTAGAGACAAGTCGCGACGACGGTTGGCGGAATATCTTTATTTCACTTACCGAGAACCAGAATCTCCCTCCGCTTTCAGATAATCCTCAAAAACTTCTTAGCATCGGCCAGTTCGGGGAAGCTCTTTTCTTCCGCCAAGAACTCCCGGGAGTGCACACACCTACGGCTCCCGCGAAGTTTAACCGGGTGCTTCAAGTGGAGCATTTCGTGGTAGAGGATGTATTCGACGGCGTAGCGCGGGACGCGGGGGCTGTCGAAGACGCGGCTGATGACGATGGCGTTGTGCGCCGGATCGTAATGGCCGAGGCTGCTGCGAGCGTGGTTCTGGCTCCAGGTAAGTTGCGGCCGCCCCATCAGTCCGTGGAAGAAGCGGCGGTTGAGGTCGTCAAAGATTTCTTCCAAATGGTAATGATGGCCACGGGCGGAGCGTATGTGCTTGCGTCCGCGCATCTGCCGGACGAGCCGAGCCTTGGCGGTAACGTCGTGGCTGGCGACATAGCGGCGATAACGGGCGCTGTGGGTGCGATCGACCGGCTGGCGATAGAGCTTGGCGAGCAGGATGTGAGCGATCGAATGCAACACGGCCTCGGGAGCGCCTTCCAGCAGGTCGGAGATGCGGATGTAGAGCTCTCCCTGGCGCAGCCGGATGGTGTTGTTGATGGAGACAAATGCGTAGAAGCGAAAATGCATCGGCGGCGCGGGCGTGTGCGGTCGCAGTTCGCGATAGGCCTCGTGAAATATTTCGCTGAGATTTGGGGACACCTTGAAGGAAGAGTAGCACGGCCCACCATCCTAACTGAGATCTGCGAAAGGCAAAAAGCTAACCACGGGGGGCACAGAGATACGCAGGGGAACGCTATGCTTTCCGTGTGTTCCCCTGTGGTAAAGAACTTTGCCGCGGACGGAGTAGCCCTATTTCTTCTTTTTCTTCTTCATGTACTCCTCGACTTCGGCAACGGTTTTGCGGTGGTCGTCGGCCCCGGAGTCTACCGTGTCGAGAGCGTCGGTCAGGAGGAATTCGTACTGCTTCGCTTCCGCGGCATTGGTGTTCACGGAATTCTTGAGGGCGCGCAGCTTGGATTGAAACTCGGTGTCGGCTTCGATGACAACTTTCAGCACCTTGCGGATGTCGTCCTTGCGCCCGACGTACATGTCGATGTTGTCGTTAAGTTCGTCGTAGACGGCTAGGAAATCCTCCAGCATGTCATGGGTCTGGCGAGCGCGCTCGGTCGTCTTAGGATCGCTGCGCATTTGCTCCAGTTTTGTCATGCGATCCCGGGAAAACTTCACGTAGAGCTTTAAGCGTTCGTCGGGGTCGAGCATAGCGTCGCGAAGCTGGTCGATTTCGAGCGGATTAAGCGGGTCGCGGCGGCGCTGGGCGCACAGTGGAAGAACGAGAAGCAGTCCCAGGCCGAGTACGGTTCGCCAGCGCCAATACGAATGGAAGTCCGGCTTCATTTCTTCTCCCTCTTGTCTTCCTTGGCGAACATTTCCTTGAGCAGCGTGGTGCGTATGTCTTCCAGGCGGCGGACGGCTTGTTCGATGGGAGGCTGATCGTCAAAGACGAGGGTGCGCTTGATGTCACGCAGCTTCTCCGCCATTTTTCGAACAGCGATCTCGACATTCTTGAGGTGCTTCTTGGTTTGCACGGCGTCGTCGCGGGCTTTCTCAGAGTAGGTAACGATGTCATCCACGGCGGCGCGAGCCTGTTCAGCTTGGCCGTCGCTGTAGAGCTTGTCGGCATTGCGAAGCTGACCCTGCGCGATGCGGATGGCAAGTTCGGCGCGTTCCTCGGGCCGCGCGCTCCCGAAGCGTGCCTTAAGCTCGTCGACGGTCTCGTCCTTGGCAGCGCCGTAAGCGGAGGCGAGTGCGAGGAGAAGCACGGTAAAGGCAAGTCGGCGCATGGCAGTCAATGCTTCTTGGATTCGATCCAGACCAGGCGATGTCGAGCTTTCCACTCCTCATCAGGATACTTCCCACTGGCCGCATCGAGGAAGAGGTGATAGTACTGGTCCGCTTGTTTGTAGTCCTTCAGGTGGTCGAGAGCGGTGGCGCGCAGAAAATAGCTGATGGGATTTTCGGGGATGAGCTTGGGGGCGGGCTTCGAGAGCCTTGACGGTGAGCGCATAGTTCTGGTTTTCATTGGCGGCGATGGCCAGGCTGCCATAGGCAACGCCAAGGTCGGGTTTGATCTTCACGGCCGCCATGAATTCCTGCTGCGCGTCCGGAAACTTGCGTTCTTTGAGCAGCGCCTCGCCGAGAAGTTCATGAAGGTCGGCGTCATTAGGATGCGTTGAAACCAGGTCGCGATAGATTTTTTCGGCGTCCGGGAGTTTATTGGATTGCACCAGCAGGTCGGCGAGGTCGCGCTGCGCGCCGGAGTCGCCGGGGGAGAGATTCAGCGCCGTCTCGATCTCCGCGATGGCGTCGTCTTTCTTGCCCTGCGCCGCGAGCACGCGTCCCAGTTGAAGATGAATGCCGGCATCATCGGGGCGTTCGGCGGCCAGCCGGCGCAGCAGGGGCTCGGCATCGCTGAGGCGGCCCGACTTCATGTAGATGTTGGTGAGCCCGATGGCGGCTTCCGTAGTTTGCGGGTCGAGCGCCAGGACTTGTCTTGTATTCGGCTTCGGCGTCGGCAAACCCTTTTTGTCGTTCGTGCAGCAGACCGGCGGATAGATGCGGCTCGGGATCCTTCGGCGTGAGTTCGGAGGCTTTGCGGTAGGCCTGCAGCGCGTCTCGCGGATTTGTATTTTCGAGCAGATGCGCCGAGCGCCAGCCAGGCGCGGGCCTGACCTTCCTCGACATGAGCGGTGGGTTTGAGCGCCGTGGCAGCGCGCAGATATCGCTCGGCCTCGGGATTGTTGACGCGGACCAGCATCAGTCCCAGGTTGAGGTTCGATCTCGAAAACGTCGGGCTTGGCTGCGACCGATTGCCGTAGGCGTGGATCGAGTCGTCAGTGCGGCCCAGGCCGATTGAGTACAAATCCGAGATCGAACCACGCCTGATAGTTCTTGGGATCTTTATCGCATGGCCTTTTTCAACAGTGTTTCCGCGCCGCTGAAATCGTTTTTTTGGATGGCATCTTCCGCCTGCGCGATTTCCGGCGGCTGGTCTTCGACAAGTTCCTTGTGGTGGCGGACGGTGGTATGAGTTTGCGCGAAGGCGCACGCGCAGCCGCTGAGCACGATGACGATGAGCAGGATCGCGTTGGTGATGAGCCGCTTCATGCGTGGAATATACCGCCCCGAACATTCATGAGATCGGTTCTATTCTACCGCTCACCATGCCAACGCCATTCCCGTCCAAAACCCGTTTCAAGTACTGTCCAGTGTAAGAGTTCTTCAGCTCCGCGATGGCTTCCGGCGGCCCGAAGCCGACGATGTTTCCGCCGCGGTCGCCACCTTCAGGACCGAGGTCGATGACCCAGTCCGCCGTCTTGATTACTTCCAGATTGTGCTCGATGACGACAATCGAGCCTCCCGCATCGATTAGACGGCGGAAAGCGGAAAGCAGTTTGCTGACATCGTCGAAGTGCAGCCCAGTCGTCGGCTCATCGAAAATGTAAAGCAGGCGGCGTTTGCGTTTGGGCGCGTCGCCGCCTTCTGTGGAGCGGCTGCCCGGACGCGCGCCCGGCTGCAGATGCGCGGCCAGCTTCATGCGCTGCGCTTCGCCTCCGGAGAGCGTGGTCGCCGATTGCCCAAGTCGCAGATAGCCGAGGCCGACTTCATCGAGCACGCGCAATTTTTCCGTGAGCCGCGGAACCTCGGCGAAAAACTTCAGCGCCTCCCGAATGGTAAGGTCCAGCACTTCGTGAATGTTCTTGCCCTTGTAATGTATTTCGAGCACTTGCGGCTTGTAGCGCATGCCCTTGCATTCGTCGCAGATCAGTTCCACATCGGCCAGAAACTGCATCTCGACCGTGACCGTGCCATCACCTTGGCAGTTTTCGCAGCGTCCGCCGGGCACATTGAAAGAAAAATGTCCGGCAGGGAAGCCGCGCTTCTGCGCCTCCGGCAGCGACGCGAATAGTTCACGGATGATGTCGAAAGCCTTGATATACGTGACCGGGTTCGACCGCGGAGTACGTCCGATGGGCGATTGATCGACAAGCACGACTTCGTCGAGAAACTCGTCGCCGTCGATGCTGTCCCACAAAATGGCGGACGCTCCGGCATTCGTCTGCCGCTTTGCTGTGGCCAACGCCTGATACAGGACGTCATGCAGCAACGAAGATTTCCCCGAGCCCGAGACGCCGGTAATCGCCACCAGCAGGCCGAGCGGAATTTCCAGATCGATGCGCTTCAAGTTATGCGCCCGCGCGCCCGTGATCACGAGTTTGTGCGATCCCGGCTGGCGGCGTCGCGCAGGAATCTGTATGTGGAGTTCGCCGGCCAGGTAACGCCCGGTAAGCGAGTGTGGCATCTTTATGATTTCGTTGTAAGTGCCCGCGCCGACAACTTTCCCGCCATTTTCGCCCGCGCCCGGCCCAAGATCGAGAATGCGGTCGGCGGCGCGCATGATGTCAGGATCGTGCTCGACCACGAGAATAGTGTTTCCCAAGTCGCGCAGGTCGTGCAGGATCTTAATGAGCCGGTGCGTATCGCGGCTGTGCAGCCCGATGGAAGGCTCGTCAAGTACGTACAATGTGCCGACCAGACGCGAGCCCAGAGAAGTCGCGAGCTGAATGCGCTGCGCTTCGCCGCCCGATAGAGTCGATGCAAGCCGGTCAAGCGTCAGATACTCAAGGCCGACCTCGTTGAGAAAACGCAGCCGTTCCCGAAGTTCGATAAGAAGTCTGTCGGCAATCGCAGCTTGCTCGGTCGAGAGCGTGAGTTGACCGAAGAAGCGCGCCGCCTCTTCGACCGTCATACTGCACACCTGGCAGATATTTTTACCATCGATCTTTACCTGCCGCGCTTCCACGCGCAGGCGAGTCCCTTCGCAAGCAGAGCACAGCGAGTAGCCGCGATAGCGGCTGAGAAAGACGCGCACGTGCAGCTTGTACTTCTTACGCTCCAGATATTGAAAGAAGCCGCGGACGCCGCCGAATCCGCTGTCGCCATCGACAATCAGCTTCTGCTGTTCGGCATCGAGTCGATGCCACGGAACGTCCAGCGGAATTTCGGCCTGGCGAGCGAAGCGCTTGAGCTCGGTAAACAGCGGTCTGTACTTGGGCTTAGTCCAGGGCTCGATCGCGCCTTCACTCAGAGTCTTGCCTTTGTCGGGGATGACCAGATCCAGATCGATATCGATGGTGTTGCCAAACCCCTGGCAGCGCGGGCAGGCGCCATAAGGATTGTTGAATGAAAACAGCCGTGGCTCGGGCTCTTCGTAGCGGCGGCCATCGTTCTTGCACTCGAAGCGCTGGGAAAAACGCAGCCGCTGCGGAGTCTCTCCCTCGCCGTCCCCATTCCCGTCCCGCGGAGCAGTTTCGAAAATCACCTCGCCCGCCTCGCGATAGCCGATCTCGACCGCATCGACAATCCGCGCACGCTGGCCGGCGGCGACCACGAGGCGATCCACCAAACCAAAAACAGGTTCGGAAAAATTAACGTCGAGCAGCGATTCCGGGGTCGAGAATTCGAAGACCTGGCCATTCTGAAAGAGCCGGTTGAACCCGCGTTTGCGCAGATCGAACAGCCGCGCCCGCATTGCGTCGGAGATCGGGTCCGAGGGCAGCTTCGACTCGGCCGTTTTTTTCTTCACGCGAGACTTCTTGGCCGTCTTCTCTTCGGCAGCCGGCAAGTGCGTCTGAATCGGAAAGAACACATTCAGCCGAGTGCCGTCGCCCAGAGCGAGCAGCCGCTCGACAACTTCGTCCACCGTATCTTCTTTTACTTCCTGTCCGCAAAGCAGGCAGTAAGTGCGTCCAATGCGCGCGAAGAGCAGGCGCAGGTAATCGAAGATCTCGGTCGCGGTAGCGACGGTGGAACGCGGATTGCGCGTAGAGTTCTTCTGCTTGATGGCCACTGCGGGCGCGATCCCGTCAATCACGTCGACATCCGGCTTCTCAATCCGCTCCAGAAACTGCCGCGCGTATGCGGACAGCGACTCGACGTAGCGCCGCTGCCCCTCGGCATAAATCGTATCGAAAGCCAGCGACGATTTACCCGACCCGGAGACGCCGGTAACGACGGTCAGAGTGTTGTGCTCGATCTCAAAATCGATGTTCTTGAGGTTATGAACCCGGGCCCCGCGAACAACAATGCTATCTGTGGACATCTTCCCCTGACACTACAGAAGGATCAAAACCCGCAACCGAATCTTTCTATTATAAAGGGTCAAGTGGCCGGAGCCGTCGTGAAGATCTTGCGTGGCCAGTCTCTCCGAGGTCTGTCATCCTGGCTGAGCACGGACTTCACGAAGTGAAGTCGCGGCGGAGTTGAAGAGCCTGCAACTTTCTCATCACATCCAGCCGGTAACAGTCATTACGGACTTCCATTCCGCTCAATGCGACAATATCTACTGATTGGCGCAGTGAGAAAGGCGTTTCCGTCCGCCAAGGCGCACCTCGATTTGGCGGGAAGTTCCTCCTAACCCTATGATTCCACAAGACTGGGGGATGGGCCGCTACGATCATTGTAGTAAATATGTGCGTGCGCGAGGACGCGGTATTCGCGGGATGAGCCGTCCGTTTTCCACGCAAACTCTTGCTACTCGCACGTTCTAATACCATGCCGGGCGGACGCACCTTAGTTACAGCGTGCGGTGCGAATTAGGGACTAGAATAATTTGGAGAAGATCAAGTTTACCAACGTATGGTTTGCGGCTTGCATCTAAACGTTGCAGGCCCACTGAGGACATTTCTGAGGACATCTATGAAGAGATTGTGTTTTGCGGTTGTGCTTCTGTGTGTAACGGCTGGCTATGCCATGCCGATCGCATCGTCGGCGCGTTCCATGGTGCCTTCTGACCTTCAGCAAATGATCGGCGTCGACTACCGGGCGCTCAAGGATTCGCCCACCGCCATGGCTCTAAAGCAGCAGGTCCTGCCCGACAACCTGAAAGAACTCGAGAGCGCACTGAAGGGCATCGGCATTAATATCGAGCGCGATCTCGACCAGCTCAACTTCGCTTCTTTCCGTACGGAAAAGAAGGGCATTCAGACCATCGGCGTGGCGGCTGGATCGTTCTCCGCGAAAGCCGTCCTCAAGAAGTTGAAGCTCAAGAAGATTGCCGCCACCAAGTACGGCACGGCCAGCATTTACCCGATGGATAACGGTCTGGTGATGACCTTCATGGACGACAACACTTTGGCCTTCGGCACCGAGGCTTCATTAAGAAGCGCGCTCGATACGCGCGATGGCAAACGGCCTTCGCTCGATTCCAATCCGACGATGACCGACGAAATGGCCGCCGTCGATAGTGCGCCGGTGTGGAGCATCCTCGACCAGAAGGGAACGCAGGCCATGATGTTCTCGGCGCTGGGCGACGCCGCCAAGGTTGCCGACTACGAGACGCTCAAGAAGCGCATTCTCGCTTCTCGCTACACCATGAACTTCCAGAGCGGCGTGGATTTCGATCTGAGTGTTCTCACCGCCGACTCGATGACAGCGGCTACTCTTTCCACCATCGTCAAGGCCGGCATGCTTTACAAGAAGATGAATGCCAGCCCCATCGAAAAGATCGCGATCGACGCGACCACCGTCGATTCCGACAGCTCCAATGTGCAGCTTCACTTCAAGAGCGACGACCAGAAGTTTCAGTCTTTGATGCACTCGCCGCTGTTCGCCGCCGTTTCGCACTGAAGTTCGGCGCGAATTCGACTTAGGAAAAAACAAACGTCCCGGTATGTTTTTCCGGGACGTTTTCTTTTGTGTGGAACCGATTGCGCTGCAACGCTGAAAATGTCTTGGCGAAGGCGAATAACTGCGCGTCGTCGATAGGCGGACACAGCAAGCTAGTTCGGTTTCACCATCCCATTGTGTCTCCTTAGCGACGCTGTTTACCACGAGACACAGCCTGTGCTCATCCCTTGTTCACGAAACCCTTTCCCTGCGGCGAGATTACGGTTTGGCCCGTACCTTGCTTTCTATTTGCTGCGCAGTGTTCGCAGTTTATAGTTCAGATTCCGTGAGAAAGGGGAGTCAATGAAGCGGACGTCCATGGTGTCCGTACGCGGGGTGGTTGCGGTCGCGCTCCTCCTCGTTCTTTCCGTGGGCGCATTGGTCATCTGGCGCGCCTCGCGGGCGTTGCACTCGGCGGCCGCGGATGTCCGAGCCGCCCATGAGATTCGATTTGCAGTGCGGCCACTTGCCCCAGCAGCCAATGCCGATTTCGAAGCAATCAGTTCGCCTGCCGTATTCTTCCAGGCAACCCGGTTCCAGGATCGCCTTTATATTGCCGGTCCCGCGGGGCTTCTCGAATACGATCCCGCCGGCGCTCTGCTGCACCAATATGCGGTTGGCCGCGAGTTGCCTGGATCACCGTTGATTGCGCTGGCTCCGGCGGTCCTGGCCGACTCGCGCGAACCCGAACTTATTATTGCCACCGCGAACGACGGACTGCTGGCCTTCAACGGCCGCGCCTTTCGCCAGATTCTCCCTTACGACCCCGATGCGCGCGCCGTTACCTCCATCTTGGCGGATGTTTCGGGCCATCTGCTGATGGGCACCAAGAAGCGGGGCGTTCTGGTCTATGACGGAAAGAAGATCACGCCTCTGCATTTCACATTGAAGGACGTCTATGTAACCGCTCTCGCTGGCAGCGAGTCGGACTTGTGGGTCGGCACCCTGGACCGTGGCGTTCTCCACTTCCATGCCGCCGCCACGGACAGCTTCTCCGAAGCGCAGGGCCTGCCCGATTTGCAGGTCGAATCTCTGGCCATTTCCGGAGACACAACATACGTCGGCACTCCGCTCGGCGTGGCTGTTTTCAGCGCCGGACGTTTTTCCCGCGTGCTCGCGCCGGGAGTGCTAGCTACCGCGCTGCTCGCGGCGCGCCATCAACTCTACGTCGGAACCGAAGATCAGGGCGTGATTTCGATTCCGCTCGAAGGACGCCATCCTATCGACTTTGCGCCCAGTTCGGAAAGAAGTTCGGAAAGAATTTCCGAAAGAAGTTCGGGATTATCCGAAGTGCGCCAACTCTTTACGTCCGGCGACGCGATTTTCGCAGTGGCCCGCAACGGGCTCTATCGTATGAACTCGCGCGGCTTCGGATGGGAGCCGGTGCTGCAGGCGGGCACGGCCGTTCTCAGCGACCGCAATATTTCCGCGCTGGCAGCGGACGCGAATGGCCGCCTCTGGGTCGGCTACTTCGATCGCGGCCTCGACGTTTTGGCGCTCGACAACACCCGCGTGTCCCATGTCGAGGACGAGCATGTGTTCTGCGTCAACCGCATCTTGCTTGATGCGAAAACCGGCACGATCGACGTTGCTACCGCCAACGGCCTGATTCGCTTCGATAGTTTCGGCAGCGAACAACAGGTTCTGACCCGCGCCGACGGGCTCATCGCCGACCACGTGACCGACGTGGCCGCCTATCGCGATGGCCTTGCGCTGGCGACGCCCGCCGGCTTGACCTTCCTCGATGCCAGCGGCGCGCGCAGCATGTACGCCTTTCACGGCCTGGTGAGCAACCATGTTTATGCGCTCGGCGTGTCCGGTGACGAACTGGTTGCCGGCACACTGGGCGGTCTTTCCGTGCTCGAAAAAGGCGATGTGACAGCGAATTACACCACCGCAACTTCGAACCTGAAGCACAACTGGATTACGGCCGTCGTGGCAGTTGGCTCCGAATGGATGGTCGGGACATACGGCGCAGGCATTCTGGGATTGGACCGCTCCGGGCATTTCCACACTTTCGAGAACGCTTCTGGCCCGTTCGAGGTGAACCCTAACGCCATGTTGGTGACACCGGGCTATGTTCTGGCCGGAACTTTGGGAAACGGTTTGTACTTCTATGATCGCCAGTCCGGGCGCTGGTCTGTCATCGATCGAGGATTGCCGTCCTTGAACGTGACCGCGCTCGCGGCGGGTGGCGGCTACATCTACATCGGTACTGACAACGGACTGGTGCGCATCCGAGAACAGAAGCTGCACTCATGAAAAACATAATCCTGTCTGTTTTGGCTTTACTCTTGACTTCAACGATGCTGTTTGCCGATGCGGGCGTGCTCATTCCCCGT
The DNA here is from genome assembly GCA_963722485.1 of uncultured Acidobacteriaceae bacterium. Classification (GTDB taxonomy): domain Bacteria; phylum Acidobacteriota; class Terriglobia; order Terriglobales; family Acidobacteriaceae; genus Acidiflorens. Next base: position 100,437 of record CAVRNL010000069.1, on the reverse strand, counting down.
GACAAGCAGCAGCCCGATGCCGCCATTCTTTCGCTCGAAGAAATGGAAATCACCATCCGCATCGACAACGGGGACGCTCGCGTCTTCGTGCGCCAGGTGTTTGCCAATCACACCGGAGGAATCGAGGAAGGGAACTACATCTTCGCGCTTCCCAGCCACGCCACCATTTCCGATTTCGCGACGTGGGACGGGCCGACGCGTCTTCCCGCTGTGATTCTTGAACGCAAGCGCGCCGAGGAAATCTACAACCAGCTCAAGCAGCAGGCGATTGATCCTGGTCTGCTGGAGATGGGAGAACGCGGCGCGGAAGACGCCAAACGCACCTCGGTTTTCAGCGCGCGGATTGTTCCCATTCCAGCGTATGGAACGAAGCGGCTCGAAATCGAGTATCACGAGTCGATTCCGGTGGAGAACCTCAAATCCTATTTCTCCATTCCGTTGCGGCCCGACGCATATTCAGCACAAGCGGCTCGCCATCTTCGTATCAACTTCGAACTGCGCTCGGCCCACGCTATCCGCAACTTTCAAGCGCCAGCTAAAACATTCGCTCTGCAACTCGATCACAGCACGCCCCACCTTGTCGAAGGCCACTTTGAAGGGCAAAACGTGAATCTCGGGGAAGACTTCGTTGTCACCTACGATCTCGATCCCGCCGCGTCCGACAGCCTTCAAATCCTGACCTACCGCAATCCAGTCAGCGGCCAGCCTTCTCCGACCGAGATGTCCCCTGTCCGCAGCAAGAATGAGCCTGGATTCTTTGAAGCCGAAGCGCTGCTCGGGTTTGGGAAAGGCGGGGCGCAGGCCGGAAATGCGAATTCAAATTCCACGGCTGCCGCACTCAACAACGCTGCCCCCAAGACCATCATCGTTCTGTTCGATACATCGCTTTCCATGCAATGGGAAAAACTGGAGCGCAGCTATCAGGCTTTCGAAACTCTGCTGCGGACGCTGCGGCCGGCGGATCATCTCAGCCTGGTGCTCTTCAATAGCGAGACGCAGGTGTTGCCGCTGACTTCCGCCGACCCGGCTAATATTCAGCACGCGATTGATTTCGTCCGCGCCAGCCGCCTGCGCGGGGGCACCGATGTGCAGCGCGCGCTCCAAATCGGACTGCAGCAAGCGGCCGCTCCGGGTGCAAGCAATTCTTATCTGGTCATTCTGAGCGACGGCGGCGCCACCCGCGGAATCATTCAGAATGGCAAGCTGGCAGCGTGGTATGCGTCGGCATGGAAGCAACTCGCGGAAACCCAGCGCCCGCGCACTTACATCCTCGCCGTCGGCGACGATGCCAACCTGCCGCTGTTTCGCATGTTGGCGCGCCAGGACGGAGTGCTCGAACATGTGCTCTCGACCGAGCCCATGGATTTCAAGTTGAACTCGTTCCTTTCGAAAATCGGGCGCAGCCCCATCGGCCAGTTGCAACTTTCGGTCGCACCGGAAGCCGCTGTCGATAGTGTCTACCCGCTGCAGGCCGCAACATTTTCGGGTTCGCTGGCCTCCTGGGTTGGGCGCTACCAAAAGCCGCAAGAGAACGTCAGCTTCAAGGTTGGAGGCGTGCGCGACGGGACTCCGCTCGCCATGGACAGCAAGGTCAATCTTCCGCGCGAATCGTTCGAGCACTCGCAACTGCCGCGGCTCTGGGCGCGCGCCCGGGTTGACGCTCTGCTCGAAAAAATCGAGCGCGATGGCGAAGACCAGGCCACTATCGACGAGATCATTCGCCTTGCGCGCCAGTACAAATTTGTAACGCCGTACACGTCATTCCTGGCCGTTCCGCGCGCTTTGCTGCGGCCACGCGTCATTCGACCGGGCGATCCCGTATTACGGGTTAAGGCCGATGAATCCATTGTCTCGGTCATCGCGCTGTTTCCGTTCGGATTGGTGCAGCCGCTTCGCTATCTCTCGTCGGAAGACATCTGGCAGACGCGCTTTCTCGCTCCCACGGACATGCAGGATGGAGCCTACACGGTGCGATTGATCCTGCGCGATCGGCTCGGACATACCTATCGCGAGTCGAAGACATTCGTGATTGCGAGCAAGCCGCCGGTGGTCGAGGTGAAGCTCGACCGGAAACGCTTCCAGCGCGGCCAGACGATCAGTCTGAAGGTCGGCGCCTCCCAGAGCACGCGCACGCTGGTGGCGCGGTTGGAAGGCGCGGCCCCGGTCGCGCTGCGCTGGGATGCGAAAGCTGCCGCCAATATTGGCGATCTGATGATTCCCGGAGAGACGATCCCCGGCACATACAAGCTGACCGTCACGGCCGAAGACATTGCCCACAATATTGGAACGCAGGAGGTGCAGATTGAAGTGCTTCCTTGATTTATCGAGCAACGATCTATCGAGCAACGATTCATCGCGAAACAATTCACCGCGCACGGATTCATCGCGCAGGCGCACGCGCCTGCTGGCAGCGGTTGCGCTGGTCGCCATCGGATGGACGATTTCCGCCGTCGGCGAGTTGCCCTCGTGGATTCGGAACGTCGAGCCTGGCAGCGCGCTGCAAGCCGTCTTCTTCCGCATGATGTCGCTGCCGGGCGGCGCTGTGCTGTTTCGCCGGCCTCCGCGCGAGACGCGCCCGGCACTCGCCGACCTCATCAAGACTCAGCCCGCGAACGCCGAACTTTATTCTTTGCGCGCGCTTGAAGATGAACAGCAGCTGGACTCTGCTTCGGCCGAGTCCGATTGGAAGTCGTACGTCGAGAAATCCTCCGACAAAATCGGCGCTCAGTTGGCGCTGGCCGATTTTTACCATCGCCGCCTGCGTCCGGCGGATGAAATCAAGACTCTCGCGCTGGTCGCGAACGCGCCACCGGTCGCGGCTGAAAAACTTACGGCTCCCGCTGAGCAGCGGTCTTGGCAATCGTTTGAGCGCATCTTCGGCGTCATTCAAGCGCAGGGCCTGCCGAAAGACGTTTCCATCGCCCAATACCGCGCCTGGATCGCTCGCTATCCCCAGGAGCAAGCGCTCTACGCGCGTTTTCTGCAGTTCCTTGTAGCTCAGAAGGAGTATGCTGCCGCTGGAAAACTCATTGCCGACTACGGCCAGCAATTTCCCAACGACCGCATCTTCCCGGTGAAGGCAAAAGCGATGGTCGAGTACCGTCAGGGATCGGTGCGCGAAGGCCTCGCGGTTTACGAGCAAAGTTTTCAGCCGCTCTGGGACCCGGAACTGGTCAAGAGTTATTTCGATCTGCTGCGTGAAACCGAAAATCTACGCAAGTTTCTCGACCAGACTCGCGCCGCGCTCAACGCCAATCCCGAGGATCTCAACGCGACGGCACGGCTCTTTTATTACTACCAACAGGAGGGCAAGCTCGATGTCGCGCAACAGGCCATCGCCGATTTCCGCGCGCACAAAGAAAGCAGCAAGTCGCCTTGGACCTCGCAGGAGCTGTATATATGCGCGCGTCTGCTCGAAGACATCCATGCGTATCCCGAGTCGGCGCGCTACTACTTCGCGCTCTACAACAGCAAAGGACTGCCCGACGCTCAGGAACAGGCGATCGCTGGGCTCGCGAACCTTCTGCTGACTGCCCCAGAGACACCCATGCGCTTCGGTTCCGGCGAACTCTCCATGTACCGCGACATCGCGACCATGGATCAGGGACCCGGCTATCTGAACGGAATTCTCTCTTTGCTTCTGAACACCACCGAGCCCGCCTCGAAATACTCGGAAGAAGAAGAGCGCGCGGTTCCATACTTTCATCGCGGTCGCGCCGCGGAACTGCTGGCCTTGCTCGATGCGAAATTCCCCAACTCCTCCTACCGTCCCGAACTTCATTCCAAGATGCTGGAGTTCTATGCCAGCGTCGGTGAGAGCGATGCCGTCATCAAGGATGGCCGCGAGTTTCTCGCGAATTTTCCCAATGCGCCGCAGCGCACTTCCGTCGCGCTGCTCATGGCCGATGCCTATTCCCGCAAGGACGACAGCGCGAGCGAATTCGCCATCTACGATTCCGTGCTAAAGGAGCTTGCCGCTGAGACGCAGAACGTGCCGATCGGGTCGGCAGGGGAAGAGTTCGGTCACGCCGCCCACTATTCACAAGACTATTCTCAGAACTATGCATCCGGGGCGGCGGAAGACGAAGCGGAGAACGACGAGGGAGGGGAAGAGCAGGGCACTGGCGTGTCGTCAGGGAATGTCGGTCGCCAGCACCCGGTCAGCCAGGCGTTCCAAGTCGGTTCGAACGCTTCACCCACCCGGCAGGCTGGCGCTCGGTCGCCGGAATACGCCCGCGTTCTGGAGCGGTACCTCGCTCGACTGGTGCAGAGGAAAGAGATTTTAGAAGCGCTGGGCGTGCTGCGCCGCGAGATTGACCGCAATCCCGACGATCCCGGCCTCTACGAGCGGCTGGCCGTGTTTCTCGATCAGAACCAGTTGGGTACGGAACAGGAGGAAGTCTACCGCCGTGCAATGGCGCGCTTCTCCGACAAATCATGGTACGACAAGCTGGCGCGCTTCTACCTGCGTCACAAGAAAGAAGCCGAGTTCGAACAACTAACCCGCGAAGCGGTAAAAAGTTTTCAGGGCAGCGACCTGGAACAATACTTTTATCACGTCGTTTATGGCAGCCCCGCGCTTTACCTGCGGCTGAACCAGTACGCGCATGAGCGCTTTCCGCACAATCCAGTCTTCGTTCGCAATCTTCTCGCTGCCTATCAATCACCCACAACCCCCGATTGGGCCGCATGGGAAGCGCTGCTGCGCCAGCACTGGTTTGAGGAAACAGGTCTGCGCAACGAGTTCTTCGAATATCTTTCACGCACTGGCAAGCTGGAATCGGAGCTGAGTGCTCTGCGCCAGAATGCGCCCGATGCCGGCAGTTGGGAGAGCAATCCCGCCGCCGCCAATTTCATCGCTTGCGCCAACCTTTGGCAGTCGCACTTTGAGCAGAGCGCTCCCGTGCTCAGATCGCTCGCTGCCCAATATCCAGCCGAGCCGGAGATTGCGAGCACTGCATCGTCCGTCTATCGGTCGCTCGCTTACTTCGACCCGGCCAGTACGGCTGTCGCGGTCAAGATCGAAGACAATCTGCTGCAGGCGAATCCTCGCGATACCGAGCTCATGGCGCGGATTGGCGACATCTATGCCGACCGCGAACTGTTTGCGCAAGCGGCGCAGTACTGGGAACGCATCCCGCAAGTTGCTCCCGGCGAGGCTGGCGGATATCTTGAATCGGCCACGATCTATTGGGACTATTACGATTTCGAGAACGCTCTCCGGGTGCTGAATCAGGGACGCGAGCGCTTGCACGATCCGAATCTTTATTCCTATGAAGCGGGAGCCATCTACGAGAACCAACGCGACTACGCGCATGCCATCGAAGAATACGTTCGCGGATCGGTCAACGGATCGCCAGATTCTCCCGCCGAGATCAGGCTGCTCGCGCTGGCGCGCCGCCCCAAGTTCCATGACGTGGTCGATCTGGCGACCGCAAAAATCGCCGCATCGCCAAGCCCATCCATGCCCGCCGTGCTGCTGCGTGTGAAAGTGCTGGAAGCTCAGAACCGCAAGCCGGAAATGGAAGCGCTCCTCGACTCGATCGCCATCCGCGCAACCTCGATTGAGGAAGCCCAGGACATCGAAAATCTGGCGGAACAGAAATCACTCGAAACCGTGCGCCAGCACGCGCTGGAAAGGCAGGCCGCGCTCACCACCGATCCTGTGACTCGTCTCCAACTTCGCTACGCCGTGATCCGGTTGTATGAAGGGCGTAAAGACTTCACATCGGCCGAGAAGAATGTTGCCGCGCTTTATCGCGAGAATCCCAAGATTCTTGGAGTGGTTCGGTCGACTGTCGATTTTTATTGGCGCACCGAGAATTATCCGCAGGCGATTTCCGTTTTGTTGCAGGCCGCCAAAGACGCCTATCCGGATCTGAGTAAGCAGTTCACCTATGAGGCTGCCCGCAAATCGACTGAGGCGAAAGAGTTCCGGCAGGCGCGCGATCTGCTCACCGAGCTTCTGAAAGATTCTCCTTACAATGCCGAATACCTCGCTGCCATGGCCGATGCTTACGCCCAGGCGGGCGACGACCATGGGCTACAGCAATTCTACGCCGACAAGATTGCGCTCTTCCGCAACGCGCCCCTTCCGGCGGATGCGCGCAAATCCCAGATTGCTGTCTTGCGTCGTGGCCTGGTTCCCGCGCTCACCCGCATGAAGGACTACCCGGGCGCGGTCGATCAGTACATCGAGCTGATTAACAATTTTCCGGAAGACGACACGCTTGTTACCGAGGCCGCGCTGTACGCGCTCCGCTACCTGCGCCAACAACAACTCGTTGACTTCTACGCCAAAACGGTTGCTCAGTCGCCGCGCGATTACCATTGGTCGACAGTGCTGGCCCGCATCCAGACCAGCCTTGAAAACTACCCAGCGGCGATTGATGTTTATGCCAAGGCGATTGCCATCCGCCCCGACCGGGCTGACCTCTACACGGCGCGCGCCGGACTCGAAGAACGCCTGATGCGCTTCGACGATGCCGCCTCCGACTACGAGCGTGTCTATCAACTCGCCTATCGCGATCCGCAGTGGATGGAGAAGGTCGCCGCAGTACGCGCGCGTCAGGGCAAAGAGAACGAAGTAGTCGCCGCGCTCCAAACAGCGCTGATCGACGGCCGTCCGGAAAACGCGGCTAACTACTTCGAAGTTGCGCGTCGTCTCGAATCCTGGGGCATGCTGACCGCCGCTCGGATTTTTGCCGAGCGTGGGGTCAAGACGGCCGGGCCGGACTTGCTCGCGGTTGCCGAGAATCACGCTGGCGCAAGAGGCTACGTCCGCGTCATGACGCGCTTGCGGCAGCAGGAGCAGGCCCACATCACCATGCAAAATGTCCTGGCGGACGCGGCGTCGAACCTGCCAGTCATCAAAGAGCAGATCGAAAAACAGGGAATCGCTGCCGTTACTGACGCCCAGTGGCGCGAACGAGTGCGCCAAACTCGCATCGAGACTGCCCGCAACGGCATGGCTGCGGTGCTCGAAGAAATGGGAGTCACCGTCAACACCTACTTTACTCCGGAGGAGCGGTTGGCTTTTGCAAGCTTCGCCGAATCAAAGCGCAACGGCATGAATGCCGTCGACCTCGAAAAATTCGCGATTCCTCTGGCCGAAAGCGCCGCCCTGGCCGAGCAGGAATCGCGCTGGCGCTTCGAGTTGATGATGCAGCGGCCAATCTCGTTTCCGAATTCGTATGCGAGCGTGCAGCCCTTTATCGATATCGAGCGCCACCGCGGCCGCTTTGCCGAGCTTGGATCAAAGCTGGAGCAGTACGAAAAGGGAGTGCCACCCATGTATGGCATCGCGCCTCTGATCGCCGCCGCCGATGCCTATCGGTCCGCTGGTGACGAACAGAACGAACAGCGCGTGCTCTCCAGCGTCTTTTCTGTAAACGGTTTGGACACGACCCGCCAGCAGCGCCTCTTTCAATTGCTGTTGGCGCGGCAGGCGCAGGAACTCGTGCACATTGCGTCGAGCTGGCAGGGTGCTTCGGGTGAGCAAGCCGCCGACTACGTCATCACACACGGGAGCGCTCAGCTATCGCATTCCGTGGTGCAGGCTCGCGGACAAGTTCGCCCGCCGGTGTGGAACAACGCCTACAACGCGCTGGTCGGACTCTATTTCTCCGAGCCGACTCCGGACGTAAACAACGCCTTCCTCGCCGTCCTCGGCGACAAGCCGATCGGTGTACGGCTGGCCCAGTCCGTCGATCGCAAGCAGCAACTCGCGGGCAACACATGGTTCTACTACGGCTCGCGTTACGGCGAATATTTGGGCACTGCGAAGCAAGGCAATCCCGAAGATTTCCTGCCCGCCCTGCTGGAGGAGAGCCCCGCAACTTCCGCGGGATACCTGACTCTGGCCGACTACTATGCCGGCGCCGGTGACACCGAACGAGCGATTGCCGACTACAACCACACGCTCGAACTTTCGCCCAATCGCCCCGAAGTCTACGACAGCCTTGCCGTTGCGCATTACAAGCGTGGCGATCGTGCCGCTGCTCTGGCCCAGTGGAAACAGGCCTACGCCGTGCTCTCCAGGCAGCTCACCAGCGGACATGTTCCCGAAAGTTTCCGGACGGACTTCGGGCTCACTTGCGATCAACTTCGTACGCGCCACCTCTACGACGAAATCAAGCCCGATGCCGACGCCATTGTCCGCACTTACCTTCGTCAGAACGGCAATTGGCGTTCGAACGCGCTGCTGCAACCCGCGTACGCGGCCGTCGGCGACCCTCTGTCCGCTACGGCATGGCTTCTGGATGTTTCCTCGGCGGCGCACGATCCCACGCAAATATTGGCCGATGTCGCCGACGCTCCATGGATCCCGCTCGCCGCGCGCGCGCCAATCTATCAGCGCATTCTCGAGTCCAGGCAAGATGCGCTTGGCAAGCTCACGGGCCTGGAACGCGACAACGCGCAGCAAGAGATTGACTCCTGGCAGGTGCGGTGGATTGGGTACCTAATCCGCACAAAAAAGTACGCACAAGCTGCCGACGCCATCTCCGCTTTGCCCAGAGAAACCCGCGATGCACGGGCGGCAGCGCTGGTTCCACTCGACCTGCAGGCGGCGGCGAAACTGGGAACGCTGGATCAGAAGATCGCCGGGTACCGCGCCGAACCCCAAACTGTTCCCGCTTCGGCGATTCTCCGCCACGCCGCTCGCCAGCTTTTCGAGGCTGGTGACAAGCAGTCAGCACGCAAGATTCTCGAATTTGTTTTTGCTCGCGAAATCGACGAGCATCAGCTCAACGCCGCCAACTTTCTTGGGCTCGCCGAGATTCGCCTCGCCTCCGGAGATACTCCCGGCGCCCTCGATCTGCTTCACCGCCTGGTGGCTGTCGTTGGAAATCCTTTGGAGAATCTCGATCCCGCCGCCGCGCTGCTGGAGAAAGCCGGTCACAACGCGGAAGCCATCGAGTTTCTCGATCCGCTGGTCAAATCGGCGCCGTGGGACGCTTCCTACCGCTTGCGGCTGGCCAAGGCTAGAATCGCCGCCGGCCGGGACGTCGCCGCCTCGCAGGCTGTCCTGGCGTCGATTGCTTCAGGATCGAACGCTGCTTACGATCTCAGAATTAAGGCGGCGCTGGCGCTTGCCGGACGGCCTCACTCCGATCTCGGAAGCGGCGAACTGAACCTGCTTGCCGGAAACCCCGCAGCCATCTCCACAACCGCGGCCGACAAGTTCTACTTTTACGAGGCTCGCATCCGCGCCGCGCAGAACACGGCGGATGCGCAGACGAAGATCAAGTTGCTCAGCCACTGCGCCATCGATTTTCCGCGCCGGGACGAAGCTCGCGTTTTGCTGTTCCGGACCGCGGCGAGCACGCGGTCCGATGAATTTGCTGTCGCCATTCTGGAACCGCTGCTGCAGAAGCAATTCCTCGGCCAGCGTGTTTCCGCAGCGAGTGCGGGGGACGAAGCGGAAGAGGAACAGATCGTCAATTCCGATGCGGGCGAGGAAGACAGCGGCGCCGAGCCGGTTCCCGCGGCCACCGCGGCCCAGACGCTTCCCCGCGCGCAGCAAGCGCAGGTGGCCGAGACGATTGGCGACACCATGGCGCGCCTCAATCATCTGGCGGATGCCGTCTCCTATTTCGAAATCGCTCGCCGTTCCGAAAACTCACCTGCGGCGCGCAAGCAACTCAACCACAAGATCGCTGCCGCCAAGTCCGAATTGCGGATGCAGCGTCAAAATGCTGCCCGCCAACCGCTGTTGCACGAAGCCCTGGAGCAGAATCGCGTGGTTCGGCCAAGGCTCGTGGCTCGCGTCGCACCCGCCCCGAAAGCCACAGCCGTCAAAGCGGGCAGCGCGCAAGGAGGTACTAAGCAATGAAACGCGTCGTCACTTTCCTCGGGATTGCTCTGGTGTGTGTGGCAATCGGTCGAGCGGCGTACCAGGCCGCTCTGCCGCCTGCGCCGCCCCTTTCAAAGTACGTTCCCGCTGGCGCGCTTCTCTACTTGGAGGCGCAGGACTTCTCCTCGTTACTCACCGACTGGAATTCCTCGACGCAGAAAAAACAATGGGTCGCGACCAGCAATTACGAGGTCTTCTCCCGGTCGCGTCTGTTCCTTCGCCTCAAGGGAGCGAGCGATCAATTTGCAGCTGCTGCCGGATTTCCTCCGAGCATGAATTTTCTCTCGCAAGTGGCCGGAACCCGCAGCGCGCTGGCTCTCTACGACATCGGAAACCTGGAGTTTCTCTACGTGACCTACCTGCCGTCGGCGAAGTCCACGCAGACTACGCTCTGGCAAACACGAGCGAAGTTTGAGCCGCGCAGCGCGGGCGGAGTGACTTTCTACGTTCGCCGCGATCCGGAGTCGCAGAAGGAAGTCGCGTTCACGGTTTCCGGCGACTACCTGCTGCTGGCGACCCGCGAAGATCTTATGGCGGGTGCGTTGCAATTGATGTCAGGAAGCCAAAACGGCACGCAAGACCGCACCATCGAATCCGAGCAATGGTGGTCGCAATCGGTCGCTGCCGCGGGGCCGGCGGGCGATCTCCGCATGATGATGAACCTCGAGAAAATTGTTCCGAGCCCGTACTTCCGCACTTACTGGGTGCAGCAGAACATCACGGACATGAAGCAGTATTCGGCTGCGGTCTCCGATTTGTTCCGTTCCAGCAAGCAATACCGCGAAGAGCGCGTCTTGCTTCGAAAGACTGCGCCGGCGCCGATTCCCGCCGAAGGATTGGAAGCGGCTGCGGACCTGGTTCGCCTGATTCCAGAAAACGCGGGCATTTACGAAACCAAGGCGTACCCCTCCGCCGACTCCTGTTTCGATTTGATTGAAACGAAGCTCCTGGCGCCGCATCTCGGGCCTGCGCCTGCTTCTGAAGTTGCTCCCCAGGTGCAACTGACCTCGGGAGAAACCGGGACTGGCTCCGATCTTGAGACTCGTATCGATCAGGCCGCCGTCGCGCGCCCCGCCACGCCGCAGAGCAAATCGTCTCTGGAGGAACTGCTGGGCAAAACTCAGATTCTGGCTTCGCTCCAGGTGCAATCGACCGAGCGAGATCAGTCGGGAGTCTTCATCGGAATTCACTCCGCGATTGTTCTAACAGCAGCGTCAGACTGGAACGAGGCCGCGGTGCAATCCGCATTGGCCGACTTTGTGGGCCCGAGTCTCACTGCCAGCGGACACGGAGTCGCGTGGCAGCAGAAGTCCGGCTACTCGCAACTCGATGGCCTGTGGCCGCTCGCGACCGCTGTCCACGGCAAGTATCTTCTGATATCCGGCGATCCCGCGTTGCTTGAGGCTCTGCTTCTGAACTTCAACCGCAAGCCGGATGTGAAGCCTGCGGTCTTCGTTGCCGGCTTCAATCACGAACGTGAGCAGGCCAACTTCGCCCGCTTCGCCGGAGTGATCGACCGGCCCAGCCTGGAGCCGTCCAATGTTCCCGGCTTGGAACGGGAACCGCAATTCTTCTCGGAGAACATGGCGAGCCTGAGCGCAACTCTCGCCAGCATTTCCGCGGAGAGAATCATGATGCGCGTCGAAGGAGATAAGGTCCTCGAAACAATTACCTACGAATGGTCCAGATGAGGATAGCCGCGCTGCTGTTGACGACAGGCTTGTGCTTGTTGTCGCCTTCAAGCGCGCGTACGCAGGGTTCCGGTCCAAGTGTAGGAGATGATCGCGCAAAAGATCCCGCCACTTCGTTGTTTGCCCAGTCGGCCGGCCAGGCGCTGAATCGCGATTTCCCCAGCGACGAGATTTCGTTTCTTCTGCTCGATGCCCGCTCTGGCGCGGTGCTCGCTTCGCGCTGGGACCATCCCGAGACTCCGATTCCTCTCGGCTCACTGCTGAAGCCTTTCACCGCTCTCGCCTACGGTGAGTTGCACGAATTCAAATACCCAAACCACATTTGCCGTGGGACAATGACTGGCTGCTGGCGTCCTCGCGGCCACGGCGCCGTCAATCTGACTTCCGCCATCGCCTACTCCTGCAACTCCTATTTTCGCGTGCTCACGGCGGGTATGACTGCCGCGGAAGTTGCTCCGACTGCAAACCGCTTCGGCTTGCAGGCGCCTGCTCCTCGCATCTTCGGGCCTGCGCTTGCCGGCCTCGGCAGTCGCAACTTGGGGGATCGCAACTTCGACGATCATAACTTCGACAATCACACTTTCGGCAATCAGTGGTTAGTCTCACCGCTGAACCTGTCGCGTGCCTACTTGGAGCTAGTTCGTCGTCGCGATCAACCGGGCGTGTCCCTGATACTCAGCGGAATGGCGCAATCCGCGCGGCAGGGAACCGGCGCTGAAGTCGACCGCGCTCTTCCGCACTCCGATGCCCTCGCCAAAACCGGCACTGCTCCGTGCACTCATGCGAGGCATGCTCCCGGCGACGGTTTCACCATCGCGTTGGCGCCGGCCGGCGAGCCGCAGATTCTGCTCCTGGTTCGTGTTCACGGCGCCCCGGGATCGCAAGCCGCTAAAACGGCGGGACAAATGTTGCGCCGGGTCGAGCCGTGGGCCGCTGCTGACGAATGGCCGCGCGAATAAGAGTGGGAATGAGAGCGCCAATCAAACTCGCGATCACGATTGGCGCACTGACGCTGGCGCATGCGCTTGCGCCGGCACGGGACGCTCGCATCCCAGATGTTCGGGACCACGATGTTCAAAACCACGACGTTCAAAATCAGGGTGCTCGAAATCCGGATGTTGGGACCCACGACGTTCGCATCGGGGTGCTCGGCCTGTTCCATCCTCTTGAGTTCATCGTGAGCGCGGCGGACAGCAATGCCGTCGTTGTGCATGCAGGGCAAGAAACGTTCGTGCTGGAAAAAAGCTCGGGCGTCAACGCCGCCGGAATCCGCGCCCTCGCCGGGAAGATGGAAGTTCGAGTGGGGACCCGCGTTGTGCATGCTCCCGGCCTCACCGTTACTGGCCGGACGGGCGGCCCGGCGGACTTTCTTCTTGCGGTGCCCGGAAAAATCACGCGCCACTACCGCGGTACCCTCGAACTGAAAGCGGCTTCCGGCGCTCTGGTTGCCGTCGTAACCATGGATCTCGAAACCGCTGTGGCCTCGGTAGTGGCGGCGGAAAGCCTATCGGGCGCGCCGCTTGAGGCTCTGAAGGCGCAGGCTGTTGCCGCGCGTTCCTACTTCGCCGCCGGCAAAGGCCGCCACTCCGGCTTCGATTTCTGCGATACCACGCATTGTCAGTTTCTGCGCGAGCCGCCAGTCTCCGGTGGCGCCGCCGAAGCTACGTCCGGCACGCGCAGCCTGGTGATGGTCTACCAGTCTCAACCCTTCGCCGCGATGTACACGCGCAGTTGCAGCGGCCGTACCCGCATTCCCGTCGAAGTCGGCCTCCCTTCCGGCAGCTATCCTTATTACCCTGTCGATTGCAAGTACTGCCGCGAGCACCCAGCGCGCTGGCAGAGCCGAATTTCCGCTCGCGATGCTGCCACCCTGCACAGTTCCAATGAGTCGGCACGTTTGAAAATTGTCCGCCGTCTAGGGTGGAGTATCGCTCCCAGCAACAACTTCACGATGCGAAACGAAGGCGATCAGGTTATTCTTAATGGTACCGGCCAGGGACACGGCATCGGGCTCTGCCAGTCGGGAGCCGCGGCCATGGCGAAAGAAGGCGCCAATTTTCAACAAATTCTCACCCACTACTATCCCAACGCGGCCATCGCCAGCCTCGAACGCGCCCCGCGATAGCTTCGCAAATGGTGGATTGATTGAAGGTCGATCGCGCTGGTTTGTTCTTATGCGCGCCCTCCGCGACGGTTTGATACTGGACAGCGTTCTTGACAACATCTTGTCCGCGCGGTACAACACGAGGTTCGAGGTTAAGCGCTTAGGTTTGCATGTAAACTGTCTCAGCGAACTTTAGCTTGCGGCAAATCTTCATGCCTGATACGAATCTAGCGGTCGAAAATCACGCCCATTCTCTGGAGCAAAAATTCGTCCAGCTCTTTGGCGAGTCTCCACGCATTTACCAGGCACCGGGACGAGTCAATCTGATTGGTGAACACACCGATTATAACGATGGCTTTGTCATGCCGGCGGCGATCGGTTTCCATACCCAAGTCTTCATTGCTCCACGCCCTGACCGCAAGCTCGTGATTCGTTCCGAGAATTACTCCGAGCAAGTCGAGTTCGATCTCGATCATTTGCCAGCCGTGCGCGCCGGGCACTGGAGCGATTACGTGATTGGCGTTGCGGAAATGCTGGCGCGGTCCGGCAAGAAGCCGGGCGGGGCGAACCTGTTGGTGTATGGCAACGTGCCCCTCGGTGCGGGATTGAGTTCCTCCGCTTCGATTGAGGTCGCCGCCGGCTACGCGCTGCTCGATCTAGCCGATCGCGCGCTCGATCAAGACAGTTCCGGTCGAACCAAGCTCGAGAGCGTGCCGATCGATCGAACCAAGCTCGCCTTGCTCTGCCAGCAGGCGGAAAACGAGTTTGTCGGGGCGCGCTGCGGCATCATGGATCAATTTATTGCCAGCCACGGGAAGCGCGGCCGCGCTTTGCTGCTCGATTGCCGCTCTCTCGAATACCGGCTGCTGCCGCTGCCCGACGACGCGGCTCTGGCGATTTGTAACACCATGGTCAAGCACAGCCACGCCCTGGGCGCATACAACCAGCGCCGGGCGGAATGCGAAGCGGGTGTGCGGATTCTGTCGAAGCATCTGCCGAATGCGCGGGCGCTGCGGGACGTCACGCTCGAGGATCTGGAAGCCTATGGGAGCGAACTGCCGGAGATCGTCATGCGGCGCTGCCGTCATGTGATCGGGGAAAACGCGCGTGTCCTCCAGGCTGCGGAGGCGCTTGCCACCGGCGACTTGCAGGCCTTCGGGAAGCTGATGTTGGAGTCGCATCGCAGCCTGCGCGACGACTATGAAGTGAGTTGCGCGGAACTCGATTTGATGGTGAAACTCGCCGAGCAAGTCGAAGGCGTTTACGGAACGCGCATGACGGGCGGTGGATTCGGCGGCTGCACCGTCACGCTCGTCCAAGCCGGCTGCGTCGAAGCGTTCCAGCGGACGGTTGGGGAAGGCTATGAACGCGCGACCGGCTGCAAGCCAGAGATTTACGTCTGCACCGCTGCCGACGGGGTTGGCGAGGTCGCCTGAGAGGTGCCCGGAGAAGCAACCGGAGAAACCTGGGCGCGAAACGAATGAAGGTTTTGGTTACTGGAGGAGCGGGCTACATCGGCAGCGTGGTTGCCGAAGAGCTTTTGCAGGCCGGACACGAGGTGGTCGTCTTCGACAACCTGAGCCACGGCCATCGTCAGGCAGTGCCCAAGAACGCGGAACTGGTAGTCGGCGACTTGGCGGATCGCGCTGCCCTTGACCGGTTACTGCGGTCGGGCGCTATGGATGCCGTCATGCATTTTGCGGCGCTGATCGAAGCGGGCGAGTCGATGAAGGCCCCCGAGCAATTCTTCCGCAACAACACCGCGAATGCGCTGACTTTGCTCGAAGCGATGCTCGCGTCCGGAGTAAAGCGCTTCGTGTTCTCGTCGACGGCGGCGCTGTTCGGCAATCCCGATCGCACTCCAATTGAGGAGGACGATCCCGTCCATCCGACGAATGCCTACGGCGAATCGAAACTGCTGGTCGAGCGAATGCTCCGATGGTTTCACCAGATTCATGGCTTGCGCTATGCCAGCCTGCGATATTTCAATGCTGCCGGCGCCTCCCGTCCCGATCAAGGGGAAGCGCACCAGCCCGAGACGCACCTGATCCCCCGGATTCTCGAAGTTGCCCTCGGCCGTGCCGCACACGTGAATATTTTCGGCACGGACTATCCCACGCCTGACGGCACCTGCGTCCGCGACTACATCCACGTCAGCGATCTGGCGCGCGCGCACCTGCTGGCGCTTCATGCTCTGGAGAATGCAGCCGAGAATTCCAATCTGCTGCTTTACAACCTCGGCAACGGACAGGGCTTCAGTGTGCGGCAGGTGGTCGAAGTGGCGCGGAAAGTCACCGGACATCCGATTCCGGTGATCGAATCGCCGCGCCGCGCGGGCGATCCTGCAGTCTTGATCGCCAGCTCGGAAAAAATTCGGCGCGAGCTGGGCTGGAGGCCGACGTTCGCGGATTTGCAATCCATTGTGGAAAGTGCGTGGCAGTGGCATCGTGCGCATCCTGACGGGTACGGAAGGAATTGAATGTAGGGATCGGGTGATCGGGTCATCCGGTGATCGGGCGATCTGATAAAGTCAAAGGCCTTTGAACTTCGATGGCCCGATGACCCTATGGTGAGATGACCCGATTCTAATGATGCAATGACTCGATGAACTTCTCTGAGCTTACCTCGCAGCCGCATCGCCGCTTCAATCCCATGACCCGCGAATGGGTGCTAGTATCGCCGCATCGCGCGCAGAGACCATGGCAGGGACAGGTCGAAAGCGCGCTCCTCGAGGCGCCGCCAACTTATGACCCGAGTTGCTACCTCTGTCCCGGCAATGCCCGTGCCGGAGGAGTGAGAAATCCCGCCTACACGGAGACGTTTGTCTTCGACAATGATTTTGCTGCGCTGAAGCCCGATACGCCCGCCGGTGAAATTGAAGAGAAGGAACTGCTGGTTGCCCGCAGCGAAGCGGGGCGCTGCCGGGTGGTCTGCTTCTCGCCACGACACGATCTCACCATGGCCCGCATGAGCGTCGCCGAAGTGCGGCACGTGGTCGATACCTGGGCGCGCGAGTTCTCCGCCCTCGCGAGCGATCCGCGGATATGCTCCGTGCAGATCTTCGAGAATCGCGGAGCCGTGATGGGATGCAGCAATCCCCATCCCCACGGACAGATCTGGGCCAACGAAACTCTGCCCAATGAATGGGCGAAGGAGCTGGCCGCGTTTCGGGACTACCGGCAATTGCACGGCACGACGCTGCTGCACGATTATCTTGATCTGGAGCTCGGAAAACAGGAACGGCTGGTCGCCTCCAACGACCACTTCGTGCTGCTCGTACCCTTCTGGGCCGTCTGGCCGTTTGAGACGCTGCTCATCAGCCGGAGGTGCGTGTCGGCTCTCGATCAACTGAATGACCCGGAGCGGACGGCGCTGGCCGAGATACTGCGGCAGGCCACGATTCGTTACGACAATCTATTTCGCACGTCGTTTCCCTACACTATGGGTTTTCATCAGCGGCCTACCGATGGCGGGGAGTATCCGGAGTTTCACTTGCACGCGCATTTCTATCCGCCCCTGCTGCGCTCGGCGACCATAAGAAAATTCATGGTGGGTTACGAGATGCTGGCCATGCCGCAGCGGGACATCACCGCTGAAACGGCGGCGCTGTGGCTGCGCGATCTGCCCGCCCAGCATTATCTGAACCTGCAGCCGCCCCCGCCCATGGGCTGACGATGATGACGTCACGATGAGGGCCTGACGATCATGACCTGACGATCATCGCCTGATGATCATCGCTCATCTCGGACCGTTCTTCCGGCTGGGGCACTGGAGGTCAAACTGCACGGTGCGAAAATTCTGATGTGCAGGATCGAAAATATTGATTCCAGTTGGTACCGAAGTTTGTTGACCGCGGGAGTTATTCAACCTAGAATTTTATTCATGTTGAGGCAAACCCTTTCCGCCATGTGCGTTTGCGCCTGTTGTTGTTGTGCATGCGTGTGCGCTGGCGCGGGGAGATTGCCGACTTAAAAGATTAATCTAATACCGGCACTTATAACCCACCGCCAGATGAATTTGGCGGTGGGTTTTTATTTTTGGGGACAAACAGGCGATGACAAACGCAGCGACCGAGACGAAGGCACAAAGAGTCGAGCGCCTCAAGCGCTCCAAGAATCCATGGGAAGGGCTTGAAGAAATTCGACGCTTTGCCCGTGAGGGGTTCGAGTCCATTCCGCCGGAGTGGCTTGGGACTTACTTTCGCTGGTGGGGCGTGTACACGCAGGGGGATGGGGCAGGCGTCACCGGCGGCCAGGGCGGGGAAGGCCGCGCGCTGCAATGCTTCATGGTGAGAATCCGGATCCCCAATGGTCTGCTGCGTTCCGACCAACTGCGCGCCATTGCCGAACTCACGCACCGCTACGCTCACGGCATTGCCGACATCACCGTGCGCCAGAACATTCAGTTGCACTGGGTCACGATCGAGGCGCTTCCCGATCTGCTCGAAGCGCTCGGGCGAGTGGGGTTGAATACGACCAGCGCCTGCGGCGATGTTACGCGCAATGTCACCGGCTGCCCGGTCGCCGGCGTGGATGCGGACGAGATTTGCGATGCTTCGCCTTTAGCGATCCAAGCGTCGCGAATGCTGGCGGGCAATGGCGACTTTTACAACCTGCCGCGGAAATTCAAGATCTCGATCACCGGATGCCGCGTGTGGTGCCCCTATCCGGAGATCAACGATGTGGGCTTGACCGCGACCACTCGCGTGCTGCGCGGGACGCCCGAGGTAGGCTTCTCCTTGCGAGTTGCCGGAGGGCTCTCCGCCGAACCCTACCTGGGAGCGCGCCTGAACGCGTTTGTCCGCTGGCATCAGGTGTTGCCCGCCGTCATAGGGATTGCCGAATTGTTTCGCGACTCGGAGGTGTTGCGGGAACATCGCGAGCGCGCGCGTCTGAAATTTCTTTTTCTGCGGCATGGATGGACGGCGGAGAGTTTTCTGGAGGAACTGCAGCGGCGAATTGGATTTGCATTTAACGCCGCAGTCGAGGAATCGCCGCCCGCGGATGTTTATCGCGACCACGTTGGAATTCATCCGCAGAAGCAACCGGGCTACTGCTATGTGGGAGCAGCGGTGCTCCGCGGACGTATTACCGCAGAGCAAATGCACGCTGCCGCCGATCTGGCTGATCGCTTGGCGGCGGGAAAACTGCGCACGACCAACATGCAGAACCTGCTCATCGTGAACGTACCCCAAGCGAATGCTGATGCCTTGGCGAAAGAACTGGACGCGATCGGATTGCGCGTGGGCGGCTCGCCGTTCTGGCGCGGTACGGTCGCGTGCAGCGGCACGGAGTTCTGCAAGCTGGCGATCACGGAGACGAAGAGCTTCTCGCGCTGGCTGGTGGAAGAACTAGAGGAGCGCCTGCCGGGCTTCGATCAACACCTCAAACTGCACGTTACGGGGTGCCCGAACAGTTGCGGGCAGCACTGGATTGCCGACATAGGCATCGATGGCAAGAAAATGAAAATCGATGGACGTCTCGTCGATGCTTATTACTTTTGCGTTGGCGGCGCACTCGGGCTGCACCAGGCGACGGCGCGGCCGGTGGGATATCGCTGCCCTGCGACTGAGGTTCCGGCTGCGATCGAAAGATTGCTGCGGCAATATCTCTGCGCGCGCCTGGCAGGCGAGAATCTGCGTCAGTTCTTTGTCCGGCACACGGACGCAGAGTTGCGGGCATTTCTGGCGGGCGCGCCGGTGGAGGCTGTCGCCCGCGATTTGCCGCCGGTCAGTATCGGCGTCGGCGCGACGGGAACAGGAAAATTAGCGCACGCAGCCGGAGGAGACGGTGACTAGCATGTTCCCAATGTTTATAAAGCTGACAGGGAAGCGGTGTCTGGTCGTCGGTGCCGGCAGGGTCGGCGAGCCCAAGATCGGCGGGCTCATCGACACGGGCGCACGCATCCACGTGGTTGCGATCAAGGCAGGCAAGCAAGTCCGCGAATGGGCCGATGCCGGCAAGATCGACCTGGAACTGCGCGCTTTTTCGGCCGACGATCTCAACGGCAAGTTTCTCGCGGTGGCCGCAACGGATTCAAACAGCCTGAACGAACTCATTTATCGCGAGGCGCAGCGGCGCAGAGTGCTGTGCAACGTGGTGGATGTTCCGGAGTATTGCGATTTTTTTTATCCGGCAGTGGTGCGACGCGGCGATCTGCAGATCGCGATTTCAACGGCTGGGCAGAGTCCGTCTCTTGCGCAGAAGATTCGGCAGCAACTGGAGCGGCAGTTCGGCGCCGGATACGCGGCGTGGGTTGATCAACTCGGCGAGACACGGCGGCTCATTCTGGCCAGCGATCTCGATAAAGAGACGAAGTCGGAACTACTGCACTCGCTGGCCAGCCGAGAAGCGTTCGAAGCAGCGCTGGCCAAGGTCCCGGCGTTGAGCACGAGAGTTGAGTTCAGAGTTGAGCTCGAAAAGATGAGCGCGCAAAGCGAGGGAGCATGAAGGGCAAAGTCTATCTGGTGGGCGCGGGGCCGGGCGATCCTGAGTTGCTGACCGTGAAGGCTCTTCGTCTACTGCGAACCGCCGACGCCGTTTTGCACGACGACCTGGTCGCGCTCGAGATCCTGAAGCTGATTCCACCAACTGCCCACGTTCACAACGTAGGCAAGCGCTGCGGGAAAAAGAAAATCCTGCAAGCGGAGATCAATTGTCTGATGGTCGCACTGGCGGCTTCGGGACTGCGCGTTGTCCGGCTGAAAGGCGGCGATCCGCTGATTTTCGGACGCGCCGGGGAAGAAATCAAATCCCTGCGCAGAAACGGCATTCCTTTCGAGATCGTGCCGGGCGTGACTTCGGCGATGGGCGCAGCCGCGGCGGCTCAGATTCCGCTGACGCATCGCCACGCATCCGACGCGCTGGTGTTCATTACGGCTCATCGAGCCAAAGAGATGCATGCCACCGACACAGATTGGAGCAAGTTTGTCGCGAGCGGAGCGACTCTGGTGATTTACATGCCGGGGCAGAACTACCCGGAAATTGCGAGAAGGTTAACAGCGGCCGGGATGGCCGATGAGACGCCTTGTGCCGTCATCTCGCGCGCCACCACCAGGCACCAGCGAGCGCATCGCACGACTGTGCTGGATCTGCATCGCGCGCCGCAACTCCCTTCTCCAACGCTGCTGGTCGTCGGTGAGGTCGTACGTTTGGCCGATACCGCCAGCACGGTCGAAAGGGTTGTGGTGCCCGACCTGTCGCGGGGGAGGGATAGTGTCCTTCCGGCGGCATTTTTCAAAACAGTTCTCTCGCCGTCGCCACGCCCGAGAGCAGATGAGGAGGCGATGGCGTGAAAGACAAAATCGCAGAAGTGCAATCGGCTGCGGAGAGTTGGAGCCCGCAGCGGGTGCTGGCCTGGGCGTTTGACACCTTTGGGAATGGAGTGGCCATCTCGTCGGCGTTTGGGGCCGAGGGCATGGTGCTTATCGATATGGCTTCGCGCGTGCGGCGGGATTTCCGCGTCTTCACGGTTGATACGGAATTCCTGTTTCCGGAGACGTACAGTCTGATCGACAGAATCGAGCAAAAATATGAGATCAAAATTGAGAGAGTGTTTTCGCTGCTCTCGCCGGAAGAGCAGGAGCATATTCACGGTGCGACGCTTTGGGCGCGCGATCCCGACCAGTGCTGCAACCTGCGGAAGGTTGAGCCGCTCCGTCGCAAGTTGAGTGAACTAGGGGCGTGGATTACCAGCATTCGCCGCGACCAGACCTCATTCCGTAAGAATGCCCGCAAAATAGAGTGGGACGTGAAATTCGGGCTGGTGAAGGTGAATCCGATCGCGGACTGGACTGGGAAACAAGTTTGGCGTTATCTCTACGCGCACGGTGTGCCTTACAACTCACTTCACGATCAAAACTATCCGAGCATCGGTTGCACGCATTGCACGTGCGCCATCCATCCGGGAGAGGATCCCAGAGCGGGGCGCTGGCCAGGCACTGCTAAAACCGAGTGCGGACTGCACCTCATCGAGCCGCTGCGGCGATTGCCTGAAGCGGATGCATAGGGGCCAGGCCGGGCACGGATCGCACGTTTATTCTTGACGATTAATCTTTCGATGATTGGTCTTCATCTCTGATAAGATTGCCCTTCTTTCATGGTTGAGAGCGCTCGTCATTCGGCGGCGTGCATGGCGCTGGTCCGGTGACTTGTGCGGCAGACTGATCGGACGATAATGATTCTGGCCGGGGACGTTGGCGGCACAAAATGCAATCTTGCATTGTTCCTGCGAGAAGGACTTGCGCTTCGTTCCGTCTTCCAGCGCCGTCTCGCGACGCGGGACTATGCGGGATTTGAAGACCTGGTCGAAGACTTCCTCAAACAAGCGACCGCAGCCGATGAGAACGCGAAGGCGCCGGTAATTGAGGCCGCTGGGCTCGGAGTGGCAGGCGTGGTTGTCGATGGGCGGCTTTACGCGGAGAACCTGCCCTGGGTTCTGGACGTCGCGGCGCTGACCCGGAAGCTGCAACTGCAAAACATACGATTGCTAAACGACCTCACCGCTACCGCCTTGAGTCTGGAAAGACTGGCCGCGAATGATTTGGTGCCACTGAATGCAGGAGCTCCGGCGCATCATGCGACGAAAGCCGTGATTGCGGCGGGAACCGGGTTGGGAGAGGCTATTCTCTTCTGGGATGGCGGCAAGTATCAAGTGGCGCAGGCCGAAGGCGGGCAAGCGGATTTTGCGCCACGTACGGAGCGTGAGATTCAACTGCTTCGTCACTTGAGAGGGCTTCTGCCGCACGTATCCAGCGAAGAGATTATCTCTGGACGGGGCTTTCGCAGGATTCACGAATTCCTGAACCGTGCGGTGCGCCACGAATCATTCGAGTCTGCTGAGGGCAATGCAGCCAGCGAAATCGCGCAGCGAGGGTTGGCGAAATCTTGCTCGGTTTGCGTGGAGACGCTGGATTTTTGGACTGAAGTATTTGGCGGTGTGACGGGGAACTTTGCGTTGCAGACTCTGGCTCTTGGCGGCATCTACGTGGCGGGCGGCATCGCGGCAAAAATCTTGACTAAACTACAGGACGGCGCGTTCTTCAAATCCTTTTGTGACACCAACAAACTTGCAGCGGTGCTGGCACGCATTCCAATATCGGTTATCGTGAATGAAGACGCACCGACCTGGGGGGCTGCGTATCAGGCGCTGGGCAGCCTGTTGCAGCCGTGACTCCGCGCTGAGCGAATCTGCTTCTGCCTCGCGCCCAGATGAAAAATATTAGGCACCATGCAGTAGTGAGACGTCGAGAGGAATGAACTGGCCTGTGTTCCTACAGGCGAAAGGGCTGCCATTGTGGTGACGGACGAAAAAGCTGGCTACAACCGCTTCCTCCTGCTGGTCGCGGGACTGGGCGGACTGCTGTACGGCGTGGATGTGGGCATCATTGCTGGAGCTTTGCCCTATCTGGAGGCCACCTCCGGACTGAATGCGGGCCAGCTTTCCATTGTCGTTGCGGCCGTCCTCCTCGGCAGTGTGATCTCGACTCTGTTCGCTGGGCTGCTGGCGGACTGGATGGGGCGCAAGCCTCTGATGATGCTCAGCGGGCTGCTATTTGTCTTCAGCATCCCCATGATTGCGCTCTCGCGTGGCTATGAGTCCTTGGTTCTTGGCCGCCTGTTGCAGGGCATTAGCGCCGGTCTGATCGGTGTCGTTGTCCCGCTATATCTGGCGGAGTGCCTGGCGGCATCGACTCGCGGCAAGGGGACGGGCATCTTCCAATGGCTGCTGACACTTGGCATTGTGACCGCGGCCATCGTCGGCATGTTCTTCAGTTTTCGCGTTGAAGAGGTGGCGAAGCTGGGCGATCCCGCGAGACTGTTTGCCTTTAAAGACACGGCTTGGCGCAGCATTTTCTGGGTCTCGCTGCCACCTGGCATCTTGTTCGTGATCGGCAGCCTCATGGTGTCGGAGTCGCCGCGCTGGCTGTATCGGCGGGGGAAGCGGGATGCCGCCTACGCGGCGCTTCTGCGCTCACGCACCAACCAGCAAGCGGACGTCGAGCTTGCGGAAATGGAACAAGCAGCCGCCTCTGAAAAAGCGAAGACCTCAACCGGTGCCAGTGTTCAGGGATCGCTCTTGCGGCGCAAGTACGTCATTCCGTTTGTTCTGGCCTGCGTCATTCTCGCTTGTAACCAGGCCACTGGTGTCAACTCCATCATTGGCTATAACACCAACATTCTTTTGCAGAGTGGTCTCTCCGATCTCCAGGCGCATTGGGGCTACGTTATTTTCACGATCGTGAATTTCCTTATGACCATCGGCGGCGTCTTGCTGGTCGATCGCAAGGGACGCAAGTTCCTGCTCTCGGTGGGCAGCGCTGGCATCATCGTGTCGCTCCTCTGCACCGGTGTTCTTTTCCGGCGGACGGAAAAGTTGCGTGTGGATTCTCGGGAAGTGGTTCAATCCATGGTCGACGCTGACCAGAAGGTCACATTGCTTTACGATGGAAAGGCTGCGGACGCGCTCCTGGCTGTGAACGGAGACGCAGGCAAAGCGATGGGCAGCCGGCCCACATCTCTGGTCGTCATCTATTCGTACGGAGATTTTCGCGCCGCGACCAAGGTGGCGCGTTCCGACGACCAGGCCGCCAAGCCGATTGAGATCACGCGCGAAAGTTGCGTGCCCGCCAATAAGGTAGTCGCGTTTTTTTCGAATCCGTTCAGTAATCTTGGGGCTTCGCGCAAGGCTCCGCTGAAGATTGATAACGCACTGATTACTCCGGTGCCGAACGCTCACAACGGCTGGCTGGTGGCGATCAGCCTTTTCGTGTTCATGGCGTTTTACGCGATCGGTCCCGGAGTCTGCGTTTGGTTGGCACTTTCGGAGTTGATGCCGACCCGGATTCGATCCAACGGTATGAGTATCGCGCTGTTGCTTAACCAGGCAGTTTCGACGACCATCGCTGCCATTTTCCTGCCGACCGTCGGCAAGTATGGTTACGCGACCATGTTCTTTGGTTTTGTCGGCTGCACCGTGATCTACTTCATCACGGCCGCAGTGTTCCTGCCGGAAACGAAAGGGAAGACGCTGGAAGAAATCGAAGCGCATTTTGAGGGAGCGGGGGGAAAGTCTGCTCCCTCAACTGCGTGAACCGCTGATCCCCAACGAACCTGGATGGTCGCCTCTAGCCGGTTACGAGCACGTGCTCCAGGCTCTTGACGGCTCGCATGTACTGGGCGCGTTCGAAGGCTCCCGGATCGGGGCAGCGAAGCTGGCTCATGCTGCCTTGCATCTGTTGCACAGATTCATATTCGTGCTCTTCCATCCACTCCTGAATGCCGTGTTCCACATTACGAAGATGTCCGACGCCATGGCGCAATAGAGCGGAGCACAGCATGGTTACATTGGCGCCGACCATGAGCAGCTTGATTGCGTCCTCCGCGCGATGCACACCAGTGGTTCCCGCGAGGCTTGCCCGGATACGTCCATAAAGAATGCCAATCCATGTCAGGGGCAGCCGTAATTCCTGCGGGCTGCTGAGCAGCACGTTGGGTTTAATTTCCAGGGAGTCCAGGTCGATGTCGGGCTGGTAGAAGCGGTTGAACAGGACCAGGCCATCGGTGCCGATCTGGTCCAGCCGCTTCGCCATGTTCGCCAGATTGCTGAAAAACGGACTAAGCTTGGCGGCTACGGGAATGTGCACCGAGATCTTTACTTCCCGGAGAATATCGGTGTAGATCTTCTCCGCCTCGGTCCCGGAGATTTCTGTGTTTGTCGGAATGAAATAAATATTGCATTCGATGGCGTCGGCTCCAGCCTGCTCGATCTGCTTGGCAAACTTGCCCCAGCCGCCCAGAGTGGCGCCGTTGAGGCTGGCAATAATCGGAATGTCGACCGCCTCTTTCGCTTTGCGGATGTGATTCAGATAGCCCTCGGGTCCGGTGTGGAATTCGCTGGACCGGGGAAAGTAAGTGAGCGACTCGGCAAAGCTCTCCGTGCCGGCGTTGAGATCGCGTTCCAGCTCGAGGGCTTCCTGACGCAGTTGCTCTTCGAACAGGGAGTAGAGCACGACGGCCGAGGCACCGGCATCTTCGAGGCTGCGGATGCCGCTGATTTCCTGCGAGAGCGGAGATGCGGAAGCGACCAGCGGCGTGCGCAAGTCCATGCCAAGATATTTCGTGCTGAGATCCATGAATGCTCCCTCTGTATCGTTAGTGTTGTTCTTCGATATTGAATGCGAGCCGCTATTTTACAGTCTCAACTGGCACTGGAGGATCTGAGCGCTTCTCCGCCGGAACCGCAGCCGGCTCTGGTTTGCGCTGCGCCAAGTACTCGTAAAAGTGATAGCGAGTCTCCGCATCCTGCTGCGCCTCTTGCCACAGGAGTTTCGCGTGTTCAGGGTTGCTCTTCTGGAGCATCTTGAAGCGCGTTTGCTGCAGCAGATAGTCTTTGACTTTGCGCGTAGGGGTGCGGGAATCGAGCAGTAGTGGATTCTCGCCGGCCTGGGTGCGCTCGGGATTGTAGCGATAGAGCAGCCACTGGCCCGAGTCGACCGCGACTTTCTGGTCCGACATGGCCGTCGTCATGTCGATGCCGTGCGCGATGCAGTGCGAGTAGGCAATGATGATGCTGGGGCCGTTGTAGGCTTCCGCTTCGAGGAACGCCTTGAGCGTGTGTTCGTCCTTCGCGCCCATGGCCACGCTGGCCACGTAGACGTTGCCGTAACTCATGGCCATCATGCCGAGGTCTTTCTTGGGACCCGGTTTGCCTCCGGCCGCGAACTTGGCGACGGCTCCTCGCGGCGTGGATTTCGACGCTTGGCCGCCAGTGTTGGAATAGACTTCGGTGTCGAGCACCAGCACGTTCACGTTGCGTCCGCTGGCCAGCACGTGATCGAGGCCGCCGTAGCCGATGTCGTAGGCCCAGCCGTCGCCGCCCACGATCCAAACGCTCTTCTTCACCAGCATGTCGGCGACCGACAGCAACTGCTTGGCCTCAGGAGAGCTCACACTCTTCAGCTTTTCTTTCAGTAGTTCGACGCGCTGGCGCTGCTCGAAAATGTCGGCTTCGTCTTTCTGCGGTGCTGCCAGCAAGGCGCTAGCGAGTTCTTCGCCAACAGCGCCAGACAGACGGTGCACCATTTCACGGGCGAATTCAGTTTGCTTGTCGATGGAGAGCCGGTATCCCAGACCAAACTCAGCGTTGTCCTCGAACAGAGAATTCGACCAGGCTGGCCCGCGGCCATCGAGATTCTTAGACCAGGGCGTGGTTGGCAAGTTGCCGCCGTAGATCGAAGAACAGCCGGTCGCGTTGGCGACGATCATGCGATCGCCGAAGAGCTGCGAAGCCAGCTTCAGATAGGGAGTTTCACCGCATCCGGAACAGGCTCCCGAGAACTCAAACAAGGGCTCCTGGATCTGTTGCTGGCGGATCGTCCCGACTTTGATCTTGCGGCGATCGAGTTCTGGAATCTTGAGGAAGAAGTCCCAGTTATCGCGCTCGGGCTCGCGCAGCGGCGGCTGCGGCACCATATTGATGGCTTTCAGACGCGTCTCGCTCTTGTTCTTTACCGGGCAGATGTCGACGCAGATGCCGCATCCGGTGCAGTCTTCGGGCGCAACCTGGATGGTGTATTTCTGGCCCATCCATTCCCTGTCGCGCACGTCGGTGGACTTGAAGGTTGCGGGCGCACCCGCCAGTTCCTTGGAGTCGTAGACTTTGATGCGGATCACGGCATGGGGGCAAACCATGGCGCACTTGCCGCACTGAATACAGATTTTCGTGTCCCATGCGGGAATCTCGAGCGCGATGTTGCGCTTTTCCCATTTGGCGGTGCCGGTGGGGAAGGTTCCATCGACGGGAAAAGCGCTCACGGGGATCTCGTCGCCGTGGCCGGCGTAGATTACGCCGAGCACATCGCGCTCAAACTGGGGCGCCTGCGGAGAGAATGCAGGCGGCATCTCGATCGTGCTGGTTACTTTTTCGGGCACGCTGACTTCGTGCAGATGGGCCAGTGTTTCATCCACGGCGCGCATGTTTTGCTGCACGACTTCCTCACCTTTCCGGCCATAGGTGTAGCGGATCGACTCGCGTATGGCTTCGATCGCCTCATCGCGAGGCAGAACCTTGGAGATGGCGAAAAAGCACACTTGCAGAATGGTATTCATGCGCGAGCCCATGCCGGTGTCGCGCGCCACCTCGTAGGCGTCAATGATGAAAAAGCGCGCCTTCTTGGCGATCAATTGCGTCTGAACTTCGCGCGGCAGATGGTCCCAGACTTCGTCCTTATTAAAAGGACTGTTGAGCAGGAAAACGCCGCCCGGAACCAGGGTGCTGAGCATGTCGTAGCGCTCGAGGAAAATCCACTGATGGCAGGCCACGAAGTTGGCTTTCGAAATCAGGTAGCTGGAGCGGATCGGCTGCGGTCCGAAACGCAGGTGCGAAACGGTCATCGCTCCCGACTTCTTGGAGTCGTAGACGAAGTAACCTTGCCCGTAGTTGTCGGTGTTCTCGCCGATGATCTTGATTGAATTCTTATTCGCTCCGACCGTACCATCCGCGCCCAGGCCGTAGAACATGGCTCGCACCACATTCTCGGGTTCGACGGAAAAATCGGCATCGTAATCGAGGCTGGCGTGGCTCACGTCGTCTTGAATGCCGACGGTGAAGTGGTCTTTCGGTTTCGCCGCCGCCAGGTTGTCGTAAACGGCTTTGACCATCGCGGGCGTGAATTCTTTTGACGAGAGGCCGTAACGTCCGCCGATGGTTTCCGGCGCGACCTTCAGCGTCCCATAGCCCAGCTTCATTCCTTCCTGAAGGCCGTTGACGACGTCGAGATAGAGCGGCTCTCTCCCGGCGCCGGCTTCCTTGGTGCGATCGAGCACGGCAATCTTGCGTACGGTTGCGGGAAGAGCTTCGATAAACTGCTTGACTGCAAACGGCCGGTACAGCCTGACTTTCAGAACGCCGACTTTCTCGCCTTGTTGATTCTGGTGCTCGACCGTCTCGTGGGCGGTCTCGGCGCCGGAGCCCATCATGACGATTACGCGCTCGGCATCGGGCGCCCTACGTAGTCGAACAGGTGATACGAACGGCCGACGACCTGGGAAAATTTGTCCATGACCGCCTGGACTTTATCCGGACAGGCTTCATAGAAAGGATTTCCGGCTTCTCGCGCCTGAAAGAATACGTCGGGATTCTGCGCCGTACCGCGTAACACGGGATGATCCGGAGAAAGCGCTCGCTGCCGGTGCTCGATCACACGATCCATGTTGATGAGAGCGCGCATGTCGTCTTCGGTCAGCATCTCGATCTTGTTGACTTCATGCGAAGTGCGGAAGCCGTCAAAGAAATGGAGGAAAGGGATGCGGGTTTCGAGAGTGGCGGCATGGGCGATGAGCGCCAGATCCATGGCCTCCTGGACGGAGTTCGAGGAGAGCATGGCAAATCCAGTGGTACGGCAGAACATCACGTCCGAGTGGTCGCCGAAGATCGAGAGCGCGTGGGTCGCCACCGTGCGCGCGCTGACGTGAAAAGCCGTCGGCGTAAGTTCGCCCGCGATCTTGTTCATGTTGGGGATCATCAGCAGCAGGCCTTGCGACGCGGTGAAGGTCGTGGACAGGGCTCCGGTCTGCAGCGCGCCATGGACCGCTCCGGCGGCGCCGCCTTCGCTCTGCATTTCGATCACGTGGGGAACGGTGCCCCAGATGTTGGGGACGTCCTCCGACGACCACTGGTCCGCCCACTCGCCCATGTTCGACGATGGCGTGATGGGATAAATGGCGATGACTTCGTTAGGCGGTATGCGACATAGGCAACTGCCTCGTTGCCATCCATGGTCTTGAACTTACGCTTCATGAAATCCCCTTCTAGGTTTTTCTGTGATCCCGGCGGACTGTTCTGAGGAACGGTCATGTACAGAATGCCGGAACCAAGCGATATTGTCGGGAACATAGCTCACATCGGAGTGTGACCCAGGTCACAGAGACTCGCCGGTGGAGAGCCAGACGCCCCGTCGGCCAGGACGGGCGAGGCGCCCGTCGCTCCAACGTGTGAATCGCTCACAGATCCAAGAAGGCTCGGATCGAAGTAAGATCTTCGCCGGTGCGAACCTGGAAGCCAACCCGCTTCATGATGACCTGCATCGCCCGGTTGTCAGGCAACATTTCCGCCGATACCTGGGTCAATTTCTCATCCGGGCAATCTGAACGACGCGCTGGAGCAACTCATTTCCCAAGCCCAGATTCTGATAGCGGTCGAAACCAACACCGCAACTTCCGCTTCGTTCTTGCCGTGAAGCTTGTTCACGCGCCCAACGGCGATGATTTGGCGTTCTCCCGTGCCGGGATCGGTGCGCTCGGCAACCAGAGCGATTTCGCGGTCGTAATCGCCGAAACAGATACGCAACAGGCGCTCATGCGCCACCCGCCGGCTCAGGCTCAAGGTGCAGAAGTAGCGCAAATAGACGCTGCGATCGGAGAGCGTCTCGTGAAACTTGACCATCAGCGGTTCGTCTTCGGGGCGGATCGGGCGAATCGTAACCCGATTTCCATCCTTCATGGTCCAGGACGAGACGTACTGCAAGGGATAAGGACGGATCGCGGGCTTGGGCAACTGGTCGAGCGTTATGGCGGGCCCGTGCAACACGACTCTGGCATCGAGGGCCAGCAAATGGTCGGGTGAAGCCAGCAGAGGATTGATATCAATTTCCGAAATCCACCGCTGTTCGAGCACGAGTTGACTGAAGCGGACTAACAGGCTTTCCAGTGCCGCCATGTCGATCGGCTTGCGTCCTCGGACTCCCTTCAATGCGGTGAAGACTTTTGTTTGCTCCATCATTCTTTGCGCCAGCGTCGTGTTCAACGGTGGAAGCGCCAGGGCGCGATCGCGATACACTTCGACTAGCTGGCCACCGGAACCAAACAGCAGGACTGGCCCAAACTGCGGGTCTATGCTGCTGCCGAGGATCAACTCATAGCCATCGAGCTTCACCATCGGCTGCACCGTGACACCGGAGAATTGGCCGGCGCCAACTTTCTCCGCCACCGAAGACTCGATGGCGCGATAAGCGGAGCGAACCGCCGCTTCATCGCGCAAGTTCAGTTTGACTCCGCCGACATCCGTCTTGTGCGTGATGGTTTCCGAATATACCTTCAGCACAATCGGGAAACCAAGTTTCGCGGCAATCGCGGCCGCCTCGTCCTCGCTGGCCGCAACGCGCGTCTCCACCGTCGGGATGCCGTAAAGCGACAACACCTGCTTCGATTCCAACTCGGTGAGCAGAACGCGGCCCTGCCTTCGCGAATTCTGGATGATCTGCTCGACCTGATTGCGGGATGCGCTTCCGTCTTCCGATTGGTCCGCCAGTGTGGGAGTCTCGTACAGCCCGCGCAGATTGTAGGTGTAGCGCCACATGTAAGTGAAAGCCCGCGCCGCTGTGTCGGGAAAAGGGAAGGTCGGAATGCCCGCCGAATTCAGGATCGCTTCACCGGCTGCAACCGCGTTTCCGCCCATCCAACTGGCGAGCACGGGCTTCCCGTATTGCTTGGCGTAAGGCTTCAAACCCTCTGCAATCTGCGTAGGGTCCGTCATTCCCTGCGGGGTAAGGACGACCAGGAGCCCGTCGCTGTTGGGGTCTTTCGAAGCAATTTCGAGTGCCTTGGCATAGCGTTCAGAATCGGCATCGCCGAGAACGTCGATGGGATTGTTATGACTCCACGGAGCAGGGAGAAACTCATTCAGGCTTTGCAGGATCTCTGGAGACAGCTCGGCCAGTTCTCCGTCATTGGCCACCAGCGCGTCGGTGGCCAGGACCGCGGGCCCGCCCGCATTGGTCACGATCGTAAGCCGCGGACCCTTGGGACGAGGTTGCTTGCCGAGCACTTCCGCCATATAGAAAAGGTCTGCGATATTGAGTACCCGCAAAACTCCCGAGCGGCGGAAGGCTGCGTCCAACACTTCGTCGCTGCCCGTGAGCGCTCCGGTATGCGAGGCGGCAGCTCGCGAAGCGGCTTGCGAGCGGCCAGCCTTGATTACGATGATCGGTTTGGTGAGTGCGACTTCACGCGCCGCGGACATGAATGACCGCGCATCCCCCACGGATTCCATATAGATCAGGATGCTCTTGGTGTGCGGGTCATCGCCAAAGTGGTAGATCAAATCGCCCCAGCCGACATCCAGCATCGAACCGGTGGAAACAATCGCGCTGAATCCTACTTCCTCGCGCTGGCTCCAGTCGAGGATCGCGGTTAGAAGCGCTCCACTCTGGCCCAGGAACGCGACCGTGCCGGCCTTCGGCGCAGCCTTGGCGAACGTGGCGTTCAAGCCGATTGTCGGGTTCATAATGCCCAGGCAGTTGGGGCCGACCAAGCGCAAAGAGCCGCGCCCCAACTGCTCTTGAATTAGATTTTCGAGGGCGATGCCTTCCGCGCCGAGTTCCCTGAATCCGGCCGAAATCACCACTGCGGACTTGGTACCAGCATCCACACACTCTCCAATGAGTTCTGGGACCGTCGCTGCCGGGGTGCAAACTACAACTAAGTCCACCGGTCCGGAGATGTCGTGAATGCTCGCGTAGGCCTTCTGGCCCAGCACTTCCGGATTCTTGGCGTTGATGGGATACACCTTCCCTTGAAATCCCCCTTGCAGCAGGTTCTCAAGAACCGTTCGGCCAACGGTGCCGGGGCGACTGCTGGCGCCGATGACGGCCACCGAGGCCGGAGCGAACATTGCGTCCAAGCCATATCTCTCTGTTGCCGTCAGTTTCTCTTCTTTATTAATAGGTCGTCCCAAGTCACCAATCTTGATCGAACTCATAAAAGCTCCTTATTATTCAATTCTTCGATCACTGCGAGCTGCGTGGGGTGTGGCCGCGCTCACCGGCTCCATGCGTCGGGCGCACTGCCCTGACCGTTAAGTTTACTCCGTGAGCTGTGGAGAATTGCAGAGTTCGTTTCACCGGAGAGCGAGACTGAATGAGAGTAATCCGGACTCCACCACATCCAAGGCAAGCCGTGGATCTGGCACATGCGGCAATCATTCTGCCTTCGTTTTCGATCAATAGCCGTTTCTGTGGTCGGACGCCGACAGGGCGTGGCCAACTTCCACTCGTGGTTCAGCCATCTGCACGTGGGGCTCAAATCGTTGTTCGACCGAGAGCGCGCGGGATATCAGGCATAGGCCCTCGGCTTTGTGCAAGAGCTTGAGGGCCCGCGCCGGGTCCGCTGCTTGGGGAATCGTCAGATTCGCATGAATCAGGACTTCGCCGAAGTTGTAGCCGGTCTCAGCCCGGCTTATACCGCCTTCCACTTCCACCTGCAAATCGGTGTACTCAAATTTTGAATTTTCAGCGACTGCCCGAAAGGTAGTGGTGTAGCAACTGGCGATGGCGCAGAGCAGCAAATCCTCAGGTGTCCACCTGCCTTCCACCCCGCCAAGAGCGGGCGGCGAACTGAAATGGATGGCATTGGGAGCGGAACTGGACTTCGCAATGCCAGTCCGGCCAGAGGCCCACCAGGCGACCACTCGAAACCGAAGCGCTTCTTCCATGGTGTTATCACCCTCCTTGTTCCCGCTCTTCAAGCACAGCTTCCCTCAACCCAGTGCCTTAGATTGTGGCCGCAGAGGGCCATCGGGGCCATGCTTGCAGTCACGGCTTTTCGTGATCCTGATCACGGTGCGATCAGTGATACAATTTTTGCGGAAGGCGGTTCCCGAATGCGCGCGCCCTATGGGCTAAACATCCTCGACAACTGCCTTACCTGCCCGGCCCGGGAAGAGCATTTATTCTGCAATCTGCCGCCGGCCGCGGTGCAGAAGTTGAATGAAATCCGATCCACCGCCGTCTACCCAAAATCCGCGATGCTGTTCATCGAGGGGCAGCAGCCGCGTGGGGTGTTTGTGCTCTGTACGGGGAAAGCGAAGCTTTCCACGTCATCGGCGGAGGGCAGAACCGTCATCACCAAGATCTCCGAAGCGGGCGACGTTCTGGGGCTAAGCGCCACCATTTCCAACCGGCCTTACGAAGTGACCGCCGAGATGATCGAGCCGGGCCAGGCAAATTTCATTACCCGGGATGCCTTGTTGCATTTCTTGCGCGAATATGGAGAAGTGGCTCTGCGCGTGGCGGAACAGCTCAGCCGCAATTACTACGCGGCCTATGAAGGGATTCGTACCCTCGGACTCACCAACTCGCCTTCCGAGCGCTTCGCAAAATTGTTGCTGGGATGGTCGAACACGTCGGGCAATGGCGATCCTCTGCAGGTGAAGCTGACGCTGACCCATGAGGAAATCGCCGAGATGATCGGCACCACCCGTGAGACCGTCAGCCGCTTGTTCTCGCAGTTTAGAAGGAAGCAGCTTGTGCAACTGAAGGGTGCGACTCTGATCATCCGCAACAAAGCCGCGCTAGAAAAAATCGTCAACCCCTGAAAACCACAACAGACTTGTTCACCGCCGAGGTGCCGAGGAAAAAAGATCTTCTCCGCACTTCGGCGGTGAAAGGCTCTCACGCCTGGCGGAATCTACACCGATGGCTTGACCGGCACTTGCGGGCGGTGCAGCCATTTTGTTTTCTCACAGTAGTCGTAGAGTTCCTCGCGGAATTTTGGATGCGCGATCTCAATCAGAGCTTGCGCCCGCTGCCGGATGGTCTTTCCATGCAGGTAGGCGACGCCATACTCCGTCACCACATAGCGGATAAGGCCGCGTGAGGTGACCACTCCCGCGCCCGGGCTCAGCATGGGGACAATCCTTGAAATCGTGCCGCTCTTGGCAGTCGAGGAGATGGCAATGATCGGTTTGCCGCCCTTCGAGCGCGACGACCCGCGCAGAAAGTCCACCTGCCCGCCAATCCCGCTGTAGAACTGGGTTCCGACCGAGTCCGAGCAAACCTGGCCGGTCATGTCGATCTGTAGCGCCGAGTTAATGGCCACCATGTTGTCATTACGGGCAATGAGTGCGGGATCGTTGGTATAGGACGTGGGATGGAACTCGAAGATCGGATTGTTGTCCACGAAGTCGAACAGCTTTTTCGTTCCCAAGGCGAACCCGGCAATGATCTTGCGCGGTTTGAAGTTCTTGCGCGCACCGGTGATCACGCCAGCCTCAATCAGCGGAATCACACCATCGGTTACCAGTTCGCTGTGCACCGCGAGATCCTTGCGATCCATGAGAAATGGCAGCACAGCATCGGGAATTCCGCCGATACCAGTCTGCAGCACAGCCCCGTCCTCAATCAGGCCCGCTACGTTGCGGGCGATTGTGACGTTTAATTCGGTGATCTGTGCGGGCTTCGCGGCGCATAGCGGCCGCGACGACTCCACCACCACATCGATGTCATTCACATGGATGAAGCTGTCGCCATAGGTGCGCGGCATGTTGCTGTTGACCTGCGCCACCACTTGGCGGGCACACTTGGCGGCCGTGAGCGTGGTATCCACGCCGATGCCGAAGCTGCAAAAACCGTGCGAATCCGGCGGAGACACCTCGATCAGCGCCACATCAATCGGCATGGCGCCGCTTTCGAACAGATCTTCGATTTCGCTGAGGTAGATCGGAGTGTAGTCGGCGCGCCCGTCATTGATGGCCTTCCTCACGTTGGCGCCGATGAAAACCGCGTTGTGCCGGAAGTGCCCCTCCATCTCCGGAGCCACGTAATCCGCTCCCCCCATCGTCATCATGTGGACGATCTCCACATCGTGAAGACTGGGGCCGCGCCGGATCAGGGCTTCGACCAGGGTCTCCGGCTCCGCGCACCCCGGCTGGATATACACCCGCATTCCCGACTCGACGCAGCGCACGGCCTCGTCGGCTGTTCGTACCTTTTTCGCATATTCAATTTCCCACGACATCGTTTGCGGTCTCCTTTATGCCTTCTTGGCCGGCGCGCTGGTGTCCTTGAGAACCTGGTCCGCGACTGCCAGTTCGTAACCGACCGAGGCATAGTATATTGCTCGATCAAAGAACTGTTCCAGTAACTGCAGCATTTCCAGTTCACCGAACACTTCCACCGGGCGTTCCAAAACCGATTCCTTCTTGATGAAGTCCCAGAGGTTTTCCTTCGTCAAAACGATGACCCAGATTACCTCGCTCAGTGGTACCCGCTGGCAGGCCCGCCGCGCCCCAATCTGCAAATAGCGTTGCTCAAGGTGCAATTCGTCTTTCCCCATGAGCCACTCACCCAAGTGACGGTAGATCTCATACACCCGTTCTTCCAGTTCTCCCGGGGGGACGTTTTGGTAGTTTCGGGTCAACTCAGATTTCTGGACTCGATCGAGGAGGCAAGCGGCCAGCGCTTGGGAGTGAGTCTCGATCAACCGAACGAGACGGTATAACATCATCATAACGTCCTCCCGTGCTTAACTTACCCCTGTTAGTCTCAATACGCGCGGCCACTACAGCCATGACGAGCGGTACACTCGTGTGTGATGAAAGTCACAGCTCGCGGATGGTGCTATGGAGCTAAGAGGGCAATCCGCTCTTGGTAAGCGTGCGTCCGGGGAGACTGCACAGACGAAAGGTTGGCATTGCCGTGCGCGCAGGGCTTTGCCTCGAAGGAAAGCCAGTCGTGCTTGACCCCCACCTCGATCACTGCCCTGTTCTTGTCGATGGTGATCTTCCTGGCATGACCGAGGTCGGACATCTGTATGTTTTTCAGCTGAATGTCGGAGCCTTCGGTGATGGCCGTGCCACCGGTGAGGCGGGCAATGTCCTGCAACAAAGTCCTACGCTGATCCCCGAGGCCGGGTGCCCTGACGGCAGCGACTTGCAGCGGGCCACGCAGTTTTCTCACAACCAGAGTGGCCAGCGCCTCGCTCCCAACATCCTCTGCGATTATAAGCAGCGGCTTTCCGCTTTTCGTGACTTGCTCAATGAGCGGAAGCAGGTCTTTTTTCGAACTGATTTTCTTTTCGTGAATGAGAACGCAGACGTTTTCTAACGCAACTTCCATCCGTTCGGGATCGGTGATGAAATAAGGTGAAAGGTACCCGCAGTCGAACTGCATGCGGCCCACCTGCGGTTGATCGCTGGCAGTGCGGGGATTAATGCTCCCGTCGCGGATGAAGCGCGTTTCTTCCACACCAGCTAAAATGCGCTCGTCCACTGTAGCAAATTTCGCGGCCATGTTTGCAGAACCTCCGTCAGCCGTGCCTCACGGCATACTCTTCGGTGCGCGAGATGGACGCTTCAGTCCCGGGTTGCGGCGTGCCCGGCTTTTCTTGTCGGCAATTGCGGAAAACCGCTTTGTCCTCGCTACTAATTCCTTCGACTGCTGGACAGTTTCCGCTTCCTTCGCATTCACTCGATTCGCTATCTCTCGTCTTTCGCCTGTGTCTGGCATTTGTTATAAGTATGTCCGATCTCAGCTTGGCATTGTGGTCAGTTTTGTACACAGTC
The DNA here is from genome assembly GCA_963722485.1 of uncultured Acidobacteriaceae bacterium. Classification (GTDB taxonomy): domain Bacteria; phylum Acidobacteriota; class Terriglobia; order Terriglobales; family Acidobacteriaceae; genus Acidiflorens. The sequence continues at coordinate 63,449 of CAVRNL010000069.1, read as the reverse complement.
TGGAATAAACTGCAATTCTGCGGGATTCAAGAGTCGCTTCCGCGGAGATTTTCTTGCTTGACGCAGCCAGCAAATCAGTGAGAGTCCGCGCTTGAGGTCAAGATCGGTTGACTCCGTGGACTCGTCAGCCGGTTCACCCGATTCGTCCAACCGGCAGGTGAGTTCAGCTGGAAGAGTCAAGACAGCTACCAAACCGGTCCAGCACGGATCACGTTGCGTCGTGACACAAATCACAATATTGTCGATTGGTGTAGTAGATAAGAAATCTTGCCGCTCTTTCACCGGAATGTTGCTTCGGCTTTGTTGTGCTGCAAAGCGGCAAAAAATTGCACCTGCGATGTGAGGAAAATCTGTCCGGGCATCTCTAAGTTGCAGAAATGGCAGAAGCTCTACGCGCCTTCGGAATTGTGGCCGACCGGCAACGCAATTGCACACTAATTAGAGCATCCCCATCAATATGATAGACATAGAGTAAAGAAATGGTCATAATTCCTCAAATCGGACCCGAGCCTTCGCGCCGCGCCGCGCAAGGTTTCTTGACAGACGGACTTTGCTGAATTCACGGTGGCAGCTTCGGCTGCGGAGCAGAACATGGAAAAACGGCTAATCTATTTTGACAATGCTGCGACAGTCTGGCCCAAGCCGGAGCGAGTTTACAAGTTCATGGATCAGTTCTACCGCACCCATGGGGTCAACCCGGGGCGGAGCGGTTACGACCTGGCGATTGAAGCGGGTTCCTTACTGACGAATCTGCGCAAGCGCTTGACCAGGTTTTTTGGCGGCGACGAAGATGCGCCGGAGCGGCTCGTCTTCACCTACAACGTCACGGATGCGCTGAACCTGGCTATCCCAGGGCTGCTCGGCAGGGGCGACCACGTGATCACGACCAACCTGGAACATAACTCCGTGATCCGGCCGGTCAATCACCTGGTTCGCGATTGTGGAGCCGAGGTGACCTATCTGCCTTTCAACTCCGCGGGATTCATCGAGCCCGACGAGATCAAGCGGGCGATTCGACCGAACACGAAACTGCTGATTGTCAATCACGGCTCAAACGTGATCGGCACCGTGCAGCCCCTCCGCGAAATGGGGTGCCTTTGTCGCGAGCACGGCATGACCTTCCTCGTGGACACGGCGCAAACCGCCGGCGTGATCCCGATCAATATGAAAAAAATGAATATTGATGTGGTCGCGTTCACCGGGCACAAGGCTTTGATGGGCAGCATGGGCATCGGCGGCCTTTGTGTCCGCAAGCATGTCGAAATCGCCCAGGTGCGCAGCGGCGGAACCGGGGTGCGCTCGGTCGATCCTTACCATCTGGAAGAATATCCGTGGCGTCTCGAATTCGGCACTCCGAACATGGTGGGAGTGGCGGCCCTCTGGGCGGGCCAGGACTGGCTTGACGAAAACGGAATCGAGAAGGTGTACGCGCATGAGATGAAGCTCGCCAAACAGTTGGTGGAAGGCCTGCGAAAGATCGATGGCGTGCGCCTGTACTGTTGCGACCAACTGGAGAACCATCTGTCGACCGTTTTGATGAACGTGGAAGGCGCCGATCCGGGTGACGTAGGAATCATGCTCGATGTCGACCATGACATCGCCGTCCGCACCGGCCTGCATTGCGCGCCGCTCGTGCACACGCAATTGGGTACAGTAGAAAAGCACGGCGGCATACGTTTCTCGGTAGGCGCTTTCAATACCGAAGCAGAAGTGGCCGCTGCGATCCATGCTGTCTCTGAAATCGCAAGCTGGGCACGCGAGCGCGCTCGGAAGCCGGAGCACGACGTCGTGAGGATTGGAGCTACGCAGCCCGTAGGGTTGACGGCGTAGCGCTAGACTACCGCTTCAATCGGTGAAGGACTCCGGCGTACACTCCGAGGGGCGAACCGCCGCGCCGCATCCAGCAAGCCTTTGGCCCATTCGGGAGTGGCTAGGCCGTGCAGATGGGTATAGCCAGCCACTACATTTTGCAAGACAACCAGGTCGCGCTGCTGAAGACACCCCGTGCCTCGAAGGACAGCGCAGGCGGTGGCAACCGGTTTGTCCCCCAACGAAATGCGAGAGTAGTGAAATTCGTGGCCGTGAAGAACGAGCCCGGCGGGGAAGAACGGGTTTGGGCCGTCCACGAGTAACTCGCTGTAGCCGTGGCCTTGGGGCGTGCTGCAGACCTCGGTGTCGAAGGGGAAAACCCCGGCCATCGGATACGCCGCGCCTTCCCAGCGCAGCGTTTGGCCGAGCAGGATGAGGCCTCCGCATTCGGCGTAAATCGGCAAACCTGCCTCCGCGGCTCGGCGGATGGATTCCAGGAAACTCCGGTTTGACGACAGGACTACCGCATACTTTTCCGGAAAGCCGCCGCCGATGTAGAGCGCGCCTAGTCCTTCCGGAAGCGGTCCACCCTGAAGCGCAGAAATTGGGATGAGTTCGGCGCCGCCTTGCTCCAGTTGCTCCAGATTCTCCGAATAGTAGAAGCTGAACGCGGCGTCGCGCAGATAGCCAACCTTTATGTCCCTCACTGCCGGTATTGAAACCTCTGGGGGATCGGTCTCCAGCGAAGGCGCGCTCCGCGCGATCGAGATGACGGCATCAAGGTCGAGCCCCTCCGCCAGTTTCAACAGATCCTCTTGGAGTTGCGATGTTCCGGTGTGTTCTTGAGGAGGAACCAATCCGAGGTAGCGCTCGGGCAGCGGGTTGACGGCGGCCTTGCGAATTGTGCCAACGACAGGGATGGCACATGCAGACTCAATAGCCTCTCGCAAGACTTGCTCATGCCGCTGGCCATTCACGTTGTTCAGAATGATGCCGCGAATCGGAAGCTCCGGGTCAAGCGCCCGGCATCCTGCGACGAAAGCGGCTGCGGTACGCGTAATTTTGGCTGCGTTGATCACGAGCACCACCGGAGCGGCGAGGCACTGGCTGAGGGCGGCGCTGCTGTGGGTGCCGGCGCTGTCGAAGCCGTCGAATATTCCCCGATTGCCTTCGATGAGGTTGACGCCATCCGCGGCCGCTGTACGTACAAACCCAGTGCGCGCAAACGAGGAGCGCACGCTGTCGCGGCCCATCAGGTACGTGTCGAGATTGCGGGCGGCATGAGATGCCGCCCAACCCAGCCAGGCAGCGTCGATGTAGTCGGGACCCTTCTTGAATGCGCGTACCTCGAATCCCGCGCGGCGCAGGGCCAGCAGGAGCGCGAGCGAAACCAGGGTCTTGCCCGAGCCGCCGGACATACCGGCAATCAGCAGGCGCGGCATGGAGCGAGAGTTCGTCACAATTCGGTGCCTGGCTTGGGCGGAAGCTGAATGTAAGATCCCCCAAGATAGCTGTACACGCAGCGGCCTGAGTCGATCAAGATTCGCAGGGCCTTCTTGCAGTCGTCTTTGGTGCAAGTTGAGCCGTGTTTGGCAATCATCTCCTTGGTCAGGTCGCCGGGTTTAAGATTTCTTTTTCCGGCGCACTCCGCAACCAGACGGTACATTTCTTCCGCTAGCGTCTCGATAGAAACCGATGTCGTCTTTGTCATTGGAGAACCTCTTTCTCCGAGAGCTCTGGACCTACGCAACTCTCTTCTTCCAGACTTAGAGTATCTAGACTCGGCGTGTCGCTCGCGGGGCGATCAGGGACACGAACAGGAATGGGAACTGGGTGAATCAAGAAATCGAGCCAGGTGTGCTGTCCGATGTGTTGTTGATGATGTTTCAATTTCTCGCGCAGGCGTACCGCCTCGCCAATCACAAGAGTAGCCGGAGGCTCGATGGCTGCGCGGCGAGCGTCCTCCGCAATCGCGCCCAGCGTCGAAGCGATAACACGCTCACTTTCCCAGAAAGCCATTTGGATGATCGCGGCAGGAGTATCAGAAGAGCGGCCGGCCGCCATCAACTTCCTGGTGATGTGTTCCAAATTGTGAATGCCCATGAGCACGATCAGGGTGTCGACTTTGCTGAGCGCTTGCCAATCGATTCGATCGTCGTGTTCCGATGCCTGATGGCCAGTCACGATGGCCACCGACGAGGCCGAGTCGCGGTGGGTAACTGCGATTCCGGCACTCAGCGGCGCGGACAAGCAGGAGGAAACTCCCGGAACCACTTCGAATGAAATTCCATGCTCCGCAAGGTATTCGGCTTCTTCGCCGCCGCGGCCGAACAGGAACGGATCGCCGCCTTTGAGACGCACCACCGTCTTGCCTTCGCGGGCCTTGCGGATCAGCAGATCGTGGATCTCATCCTGACGCGAACAATGCTTGCCCAGCGGCTTGCCCATGAAGATCTTTTCAGCGGAAGGCTTGGCGAGGGCGAGGACCTCATCCTGGATCAGCCGGTCGTACACGATCACTTCGGCGGTCTTAAGCAGTTCAGCCGCCCGGATCGTAAGAAGATCGGGATGGCCTGGTCCCGCCCCCAACAAATACACTTTGCCAGTCTTCGTCATGAATGCTCTCTTTCAGCTTGCTGGTGGAGCGCCCCTCCACTGGGGTCACGGTACTAGCCCTACCGGAACCAACGGCTGATGAACACGAAGATTGCCAGCAGCACGACTCCCGTAGAGAACGTGTACCAAATCAACTTGCGCTCAACCGGAAGCAAGGGTTCGTACTCGCCTTCCATCCTCTTGATTTCTTCCGCTACGCTAGGTTCTGTCATATTTGTCATTGTCCTTTCGACTTATCCTTTTAATACCGGCGGCAGTATTCCGTGGAAGAACAGCCACGAAATCAACAGGCCGACCCAAATGATGTATCCGAACAGGCAGAGCACATAGACCGCGGCCAATTTGGCGATGCCCTCCTGCCACAACTTGCGGAAATTGGAAAGCACTCCGATGGCGAAGAAAGTCATCAGGAAAAAGATGGCGCGAAACAGGTTGGCTTGCGCCATCGAGGCCTTCACTTTGGGGATCAAACCCGGAGCGGCGATGCCGATCGCGAGCACGATCAGAAACGTAGCCACGTAACCCAGAATGAACTTCGGGAATCGCTGCCAGATCTCGACGACTCTGACTTTTTCTTCCGAGCGGCGTTCAATCTTGGCGGACCAAATCCAGGCGAGAATAAACGCCCATACGCCGATGAAGACATCGATGAACACCTTCACCGTGGCGCTGACGCCCATGATCCAACCGGCCTGGTAAACCACTCCGGTAGCAGCCAGCGCCTTGGCGCGAATGAGGGCGTCGGTGATCGCGCCGCTGGCCACCGCCGCGCCGTCGGTCTTGACGGCAAGCCCCATCCATGCGCCCGCGACCATGGGCTGCCCGTATAGGTAGTGTTGAGCGGCGAAGGGAAGCACCATCAGTTCAATGACGGCAAAGATCACGACCAGCGACGACACCATGATGGGCACAATCGGCCGCGCCCGAATAGCACTGCCGGTTGCAATCGCCGCCGATACGCCGCAAATGGAAATGCCGGAAGCCAGCGGAGCGGCCCATTCACGGCTGAATCCGAAATAACGGCGCGAGATGAAATACACGATCGGCCAGTAAATCAAGTAGGCCTCGATGATGGCGCAGATGCCGCGGAAGATGACTGACGTTGCCAGTTGCCGCTGCTCCAGCGCCGCTATGCCCAGAAATCCGCCGAGAATCACGATTCCGGTTTTGATGTACAGCTCCGGGCGGACGGCCTCTTTCAGCGCCCTGGCCAAACCTGGAAGAAAATTGCCGACGATCAAACCCGCCAGCAGAGCGATGATGAATCCCGACTCGTTGGTGAGGTTCATCGACCACGCGATCTTCAAAGCCGGACGCTTGTCTGGCGTAGCGGCGATGTAGGCCCAGCTTCCCAGAAACCAGCAGGCATAACTGACGATGAATATCGCCGTGAAGCCCGCCGCGAAGCGTTTAAGATCGGCCCCCAGAGCTTTCGCCGCCACCAGCAGTATGGCCAGCAGAAAAAAGTAGGTTGCCAGCAGCGACAGCGGAGCGGACAGACTGGCAAAGTGCTTTGAAGCGGGAGCCAATGCCTTCGATGGCGCCGTCCATACCGAAGTTGTGACCGCCCATCCCAGCAGGTCGATTCCTTTGACCAGCGCCAGCGACAGCACAAATATGAACAGTCCAATCCACACCGCCAGCCAATCTTCGGTTACGCGGCCTTGCGCGATTGCGAGCGCCTCGCCCTGCGAACGGGCGGCAGCTTGATTCAAAGTTGTTGGTTCATTGGCCATAGGTCGTCTCCACACAACGAGTCTGTCTTGTTAGTTCTCCTTCCACACCGAAAGCGTGATCTTGTACAGGACCGTGATCATCAAAGCGCCGCTGGCCCAAATTCCAAGAACAATCGTGGACTCGGGAAGAGTGGGCACGTACCGCGTGACCGCTCCCAGAGGCGAGGGCACCAGGCCGCCAACCATCAGCCCGAGTCCCTTGTCCAGCCAGATCGAAACGAAAACACACACGCATGCCACTGTTAGCAAACGAACGTTGTGTCGCGACGTGGGAACCAGCAGCAATGCCAGCGCAACCCACGAAAGCAGCACTGAGAGCCACATCCAGGGCACCAGGTGATAGTCGCCGTTGAGGCCGATGAAGAGATACTTGAAGTGCTCTTCGTGTGCCGGAATTTCGCTGTAAAAAGCGGTGAAGACCTCCGCCAGGATAAAAAAAATGTTGATGGTGAGGGCATACGCCACGATGACCGCCAGCTTCTGGATGGCATCGCGCCCCGCATCAAAACCGGCAAGCTTTCGCAAGAGCAGACACAGAAGGATCAGCAAAGCCGGGCCGGAAGCGAAAGCCGAGGCCAGGAAGCGCGGAGCCAGGACTGCCGTCAGCCAGTAAAATCGGCCGGGCAAGCCGCTGTAGAGAAACGCCGTGACCGTGTGAATGCTAATCGCCCAGGGAATAGAAAGAAGGATTACGGGCTTGATCCAGCCGGGAACGGGCACTTGTTCGCGTTGCGCGGTCAGCGTAACCGCGGCGATTACCGCGTTCATCAGCAGATAACCGCTGAGCGCAACCATGTCCCAGAACATGACCGACCTCGGCTGAGGATGAAGAACGATGTTGAAAACCCGCGCGGGCTGGCCCAAGTCAACGAAAATGAAAAGAACGCACATCGTAACTGCCGTGACTGCCAGCAGTTCGCCGAGAAGTGTGATGCGTGCAAATTGCCGGTAATCGTGCAAGTAATAGGGCAGAACCACCATGACCGCGGAGGCGGCGACGCCCACAAAGAACGTGAACTGTGCAATGTAGAGGCCCCAACTTACATCGCGGCTGAGTCCGGTGACGGCCAACCCGCGCGTCAGTTGCAAAACATAGCAGAAGGATCCCGCCAGAATCGCGCAGAAAAGCGAGGCGATCCAAAGCCAGTATTTGCGGTTCCCCGCAGACGCATTCACAAGTATCACCATAAGAAGACTAGACAATATAATATACGGCAGGGCCAGTGCCCAATTCCGGTTTGCGCTGCACCGCAAAGCGCGAGCGCAGCAGCTTGCGTACTTCGGAATCCGGCTGCTCGAGATCGCCGAACACGATGACTTTTTCCTCGCAACTCTCGGCGCAAGCCGGCCCGAGCCCCTTCGCCAGCTGTTCTTCGCAGAAATTGCACTTCTCCACCACGCCCAGGGTGCGTGTCGGAAAATCCGGGTTCACAGTTGCAATGGCGGGCCGGGGATCCTGCCAGTTAAAGCTGCGTGCGCCATACGGACAGGCAGCCATGCAATAGCGGCAGCCGATGCAGCGATGAAAGTCGATGGTGACCACACCATTTGCTCGCTTCCAGGTGGCGTCGACCGGGCAAACGCCCACGCAGGGGGGATCGTCGCAGTGGTTGCACGCCAGCAGCACCGGAAGGTCGCCGAAGAACTCGCGCGTGTACTCGGTCTGAGCGACTGGAAATACATTCTTGAACGGCTCTTTCCAAATCCACTTAACTTCGTGCGCGCGGTCGGCGAATTGCGGCACGTTGTGCGTGGAGTGGCACGCCCTGATGCAACGGTCGCAACCGTCTTTCTGCCGGCACTTTTGTAAGTCAATCGCCATGCCCCAGTGGATTTTCGGGAGCGCTGCGGGCGTTCGCTCCGATGTTCGCCCGGCCACAGCGCGGACCGCTTTTCTTCCCGCCAGGGCCAGCAAGCCCAGACCCGAAAGCCGCAGAAAGGCTTTTCGAGTAATCTTCATGGCGCGCTCCTCATGGTGTATCCCTCGAAGCTCGCGAGGAATCGTTGTGGCAATGCCAACAATCTGGATCGGAAACGCCGGCATAGTCATGGCAACGTTCGCAAAATTCCTTGCGATCGGTGTGGCATTCGGTGAGGCAGGTGCGGGTCGGATTCTTGTCGTAACTTTTCCCGCTGAATGCGATGAACTGCCTCTGTCCGTCGCGCACCGCCTCGTCTCTCCAATGTTCCAGTAACTGCATGTGGGACGCACGCATATAACTCGCGGGCGCTACGCACTGCTTTTCCCGCGCGGGGAGCTTGATCGGCGAAGCGGTCAGGGCAGCCTTTCTGTCGAGCGCGCCGTGCCAGATGGGAGTAGTGACCAGCCCGACGAAAAGAGTCAGACCCGCGAAAATCAGTGGACGATCACTAATGCGCAGCCTCCTCTTCTAATAATGGTTCGCCGCGTAAGTCGGCAGTCCGTTCTTTCTCTCCGGTCATGACCAGCGCGTTCCCCAATAACTCGTGTACGCCGGCCACTTCGACGCCCGGAACCCAGTACTCCATCAGCGTGGGCAGGGTTGCTTTGTCGATGGCGCAAATGCAAGCGAGCAGGTTAACGCCATGTTTCTCTTTCACGTGCCTGACGGCGTTGGCGCGCGGGAAGCCACCGCGCAGTCGCATCTCCAGGTTTTCATCCGTGCCCAGTCCGGCGCCGCTGCCACAGCAGAAAGTCTGCTCGCGGATCGTTTTTTCTGGCATCTCGTGGAAATTCCGGCAAACGCTTTTCAGGATGGAACGCGGCTCCTCCAGCAATCCCATGGCGCGCGAAGGATTGCAGGAGTCGTGGTAGGTGACCTTCCAGCGATCGTTGCGGCTGGGGTCGAGCCGCAGTTTGCCGTGATGAATCAGGTCGGCGGTGAACTCGCAAATGTGAACCGCGCGCGTGGAACGGGCATTCTCGAAACGCGTTCCGGTAATGGGCGAAACCGGCGGCTCAAGAAAATCGGCGGGACCATTCATCGTGTCCATGTACTGATGGAACACTCGCCACATGTGGCCGCACTCGCCGCCCAGTATCCATTTGACGCGCAGGCGCTTCGCTTCTTCGTAGACCTTGGCATTGAGCCGCTTCATCAATTCGTGCGAGGAAAAGAGGCCGAAGTTGCCGCCTTCCGAGGCAAACGCACTGACCGTGTAGTCAAGTCCGATTTCGTGAAACAGCATCAGGTAGCCGAGCAGCGTGTAGTAATGCGGAGTGCCAAAGTAGTCGGCCGACGGCATGACGAAAAGAATCTCCGCGCCCTTGCGGTTGATGGGAACTTCAATGGGCAGGCCAGTGATTTCCTTCGCCTCATCGCTGGCGAATTGAATGCTGTCCTGAAAAGCGTGCGGCTGTATTCCAAGATGATTGCCAGTGCGGAAACAGTTGGCGGCAGGCTCCATGACCCAGTTGATGTTGCAGCCGATCAAGTCGAGTAACTCGCGGCCCATCATCGTTATTTCGGCGGTATCGATTCCATAGGGACAGAAGACCGAGCATCGCCGGCACTCGGTGCATTGATAGAAGTAATAAAACCATTCCTTAATGACGTCTTCGGTCAGCTCGCGCGCACCGACGAGCGAGCCGAAGAACCGGCCCGTAAAAGTGAAATAACGGCGATAAACGGAGCGCATCAGTTCGGCGCGCAGCACTGGCATATTCCTGGGATCGCCGGAGCCGAGATAGAAATGACACTTGTCGGCGCAAGCACCGCAGCGCACGCAGATTTCCATAAATAGCCGAAAGGACCGGTACTTTCGCAATCGGTCTTTCATGCCTGCAAGAATGATTTGTTTCCAGTTAGTCGGAAGTTTCCAATCCGCGTCGAAAGGCTGCCACTCACGCGGGTTGGGGAGCCCGAGATAGGCAATGTTCTTCGGCGCCGAGGCGTAACAGATCGTCCCTTTGCGAAACTCGACCCCGGCGTCGCGCCAATCGCCTTGCGGATTCTTCTGTTCAATCGCCAGTAGTTTTTCCGGCATCTTCGGTCTCAAGCGGAAGTTTCGCCGCCTTCAGTTTGTCTCGGAACTCCTGCTCCCATTCCGCATAGGAGTGGGTTTTGACTGGATAATTCCAGGGATTGACGTGGCGTTTGCTGCGATTGTTGTTGGCCAGATTGCGTGTGGGGCTGAGAAAGACTCCACCCATGTGCATGAGCTTGCTGAACGGGAAGTATGCAGCCAGGGCGCTGACAATAAGTAAGTGAGTCAGAAACATCGGAGTTATGGCGTTTGTAACCACCGGGTGAAAGACCGCCAATCCGAGCGCAAACTCTTTGATCGCGACCACGTCCACGCGGACGACGAAGCGCATGAGCAGTCCGGAAATCACGGCTCCCAGCAGAAGAAACAAGGCCAAATAGTCGATCGGCAAAGATACGTAGCGGACGATCGGGTTGCAAAATCGCTTTGCCACCAGATACAGCAGAGCGCCCAGGATGACCACATCGGAGATATAGAGTGCGGGGATTCCCACTTGAAAAACGCCGTCCAGTCGCGAGAGCGCGCTCACGAAAACCGGAACCGGCTGGAGAAACAAACGCAGATGCCGGAGCAATATGACCAGCAAGGACCAATGAAACGCCAGAGCGCCCAGCCACAGAAGTCTGTCTTTTCCCAGCACCAGCCGGTCATCGTGTAGTCGCGCGCGGCTGTTGCGGAACAACGATCGGAAGAGAAGAATTTCCAGCACCATGCGGCGGAATGCGTCCCAGCGGGTGCTGGGGTTTTCCAGCGATGCAGGCTTGATCCAAGGCAGTGACTTTTGCTGGCCGCACGTGGTGGGAATGCGGAACGGCACCGGAATCCACGCCCAGCGCAGCACTCGATAACAGAAGCCAAAGAGAAAGACCGCGAAAGCTGCATAGGGAACAACCGCAGTTAGAAAAACAACTCCGGCATGCGCCTGTCCGCCCAGGAAGGCGAACAGAGCGATCGCGAGCACGGCCAGCAGCGGAGAAAGAGCCTTCATCCGGGCCGCCTCGCGAGGATGCGTTGTTGTGTCCGGTTCGCGCGTTGAATCTCGTTGGCCCGGATTCGCGCCAATTGTTCGCGGCATTGGGCGTACTTGTCAGCCGCCATCGCCGCGAGCCGATCGATCCTGGCATCGTCGATCCTGCCGTCGAGGACTGCCAAGTTTCGTTCCGGCGCAAGCTCCCGGAAAATGGGTTTCAGCAAAGACACGAATTGCACGGCGTCGTCGGGAGAAAAACCTTGGACCACTTGAAGCCGGATAATCGAGTCGAGTGCGGACTCGATTGCCGTTGCATCCATATCGCCCGACAATTCTCGCAGCAGGCGCGACAAGCTTCGGCGCAGCGTAGCGCCAACCGGATTGCGAAACGGGTCCGGCTTCTCGATCAAAAGCACCGCCGCGTGACGCGGATAGGATTCCGCCGTTCGCGCAATCCACTGCTCCAGAATGGCCTCGCTCGCGTTCATAAGATGTCTACACGCAGCCCGTGGGTTTCGGCAGCCCCGCCAGCTTGCACGCGCCCTTCGCCGGCCCGGATGGAAACAGCTTGTAGATTTCACTTAGTTTGTGCCCGGTTTCCTTGCACAGTTTCCGGATCATGGGTGCAATCCCGAACTTCAGGTAGTAATTGCGGATGTAGTGAATAACCTTCCAGTGTTCCTCGGTCAGATCGGCGATGGCCTCAGTAGCGGCGAAGTCCTTGGCTACCACCTGGTTCCAGCATTCCGGTTCCTGCAGGAATCCGTCTTCATCCACTTCGTAACTTCTTCCCTCGACTTCGAATTTCGGCACAGTTACTCTCCTTAGTCATCAACTTAGTTCTGATGTATCCGCTCGGACATGCCTCGGCGCACTTCTTGCAGCCGTTGCAGACTTCGAGCTTGATCTTGCAATGTTCGCCTTTCGGCAGCTTGACGAAACAGTTATTGCTGCAATACATCCAGCAGGTTTCGCAATCCATGCACATGCCGCACGACATACAGCGCTTGGCTTCTTCGAGCACTTCGGCTTCGGCGAAGCCGATCTCGACCTCGGTGCTGAATTCGCGCTCGGCAGCCGAAACCCGCTGCAGTTCGCGCCGCGGCGCCGCGGGATACCAGTCAAGCCGCAGTTTTTCTGTCGCGATGGCAGGCAGCGCGGGCGTTCTTTCCAACGTGCGTCCCTGAAAACGAGCGTCGATCGCCTCGGCTGCCAACCGGCCCTGGGCAATGGCAACAGTGGCGATGCCCAGTCCCGCGCCGTCGCCGCCGGCGAAGAGTCCGTCAACCGCGGTCCTGCCCCAGTCGTCAGTCTTGATCCATCCGTTGCCGTTGGGTAGAGTCTCCACACCCCGGAAGTCCGGCTGCTGTCGGACGGCAACAATGATGCAGTCTGCTTCCAGGTCAAATTCGCTCACCGCCTCGGACGCCGCTGGTGGAGTGTCGCCGGAATCCGCCGGCCCCGGTTTTACGCGGACACAGCGCACTCCAACCGCACGCCTGTTCTGGCGCAGTATCTCCAAGGGAACGGCGGAGCATTCGATGCGCACGCCTTCTTCGCGCGCGCCCTCGGCCTCGGAGTTCGTGGCGGTCAACTCCAAGCCCAACATCGTTACCTCGGCGCCCAGTCTCCTGCTGAGGCGGGCCACATCGCACGCCGTGCCGCCCGCGCCCACCACCACTAGCCGGTCGCCCACGTGAATGTTTTCGCCGCTGTTCACGCGCTTCAGGAACTCGATTCCGCTGAGCACGTTCGGCGCATCCTCGCCTGCCAGATTCAACCTGATCCCTTTTTGCGCGCCAATGCCGGCGAATACGGCGGCATAATCCCGGCGGAGTTGCTCTAGGGAAATATCTTTGCCCACCGCGCAATTGCACCTCAGCTCGACTCCGAGATCGAGAATGCGGCCAATCTCCGCGGTAAGAACTTCACGCGGCAAGCGGAATCCCGGAATGCCGTAACGCAACATGCCGCCCGGTTCGCTCGATGCTTCGAAAACAGTGACCGCATAGCCTCGCCGAACCAATTGATAGGCGCAGGACAACCCGGCTGGGCCAGCGCCAATGACGGCAACTTTTTCCGCGCGGGGTCGGGCCACGAGCCGCGAAAGCTCCAGCTTGTTGGCAATCCCAAAATCGCCGATCGCGCGTTCGATCGCATTGAACGCCACCGGCCCATCCTTGGCGGCACGGTTACACGCAGTTTCGCAAGGGTGCGGACAGATTCGGCCCGTGACCGCGGGGAAAGGGTTGCGTTCCACGATGTGTTTCCAGACGCGTTCGAAAGCCTGCTCGCGGGTAAGCCCGTAGTCTTTGGCTTGCGCGACGATCACGAGCAACTCGCGAATTTCGTTGCCGTTGGGGCAACCCGAGGCACACGGCGGCGCCTTGGGCACAAAACGAGGACGCAGCGGGCTGATCTCGCTGGCCGCCGCCACGCTTCGAATCAGCGGTTTCTTGACTTCCTTGAACAGCCCCATCAGCCAGCTTCCTCGCAGGGGGAGGATTGGAGAAGGCGCTTCAATATCGAACGTGCGCCGACCGCGCGTACGTCAGTGCCGCATGTTTGAAGTCGTCGATGTGATAGCGCGTAAACTCAAACCCGGTCAGTTGGAAGAAGCGCGGCCAGCCGATGCGCTCGATCCACTCACCCATCCGCTCGTATTTGCGCGCGTGTTTCGCGTAGACATCCACCATCTTCACAACGGCCTCAACCACCTCAGGCCAGCGCGGAGGATTATTGGGGAGGAAGGGAATCGCCAGCTTGGAAAACTTGGGCGCGGTCCGCGCATTACTTACCTTGCCGCCCACCCAGATGGACAAACCGTCGTTCTCCGCATCGTTCATGGGCATGGCGGGGCATACGGTGTAGCAATTGCCGCAATACATGCACTGTTGCTCCACGACTGCGACGGAATTCTTGCCGTCCACAATCGCTGGACGAATCGCTCCGGTGGGGCAGGCGGCGATCAAAGTTGGAACCTCGCACACCTTGGGCAGCGTGCCATGCTGAACCTTCGGAGGCAGGCGGTGAACGCCCAGGATGGCGATGTCGGAACAATGCACCGCGCCACACATATTCAGACAGCAAGCCACTGCGATCCGCAGCTTCGCCGGAAGATCCTCGTGCGTGAAGCGGTCGTAAACAGCATCCATCACGCACTTGACCAGACCCGAAGCATCGGTTGCCGAGGAATGGCAGTGGATCCATCCCTGGGTGTGCACGATGTTGCTGATGGCGTTGTTGGTGCCGCCCACCGGATATCCCAGGGCAATCAGTTCCTGTTTCAGCGGCTCGATCCGGGCCGGATCGTCGAGCAGAAACTCGAGATTGTTGCGGCTGGTGAAGCGCAGATAGCCGCCAGAGTATTTGTCGGCTAAGTCGGCAAAGACGCGCAGCGTCTGGATGCTCAGCAGGCGCGGTGTGCCCGCGCGCACCGTGTAGATGCGATCGCCCGATTCCGCAACATGGCAATAGACGCCGGCGGCCAGATTTTCGTGGTATTTCCACTGGCCGTAATTCTTCTGGATCAGGGGATGCAGATACTTTTCGTAATGCGGCGGCCCGATGTCGGTGAGCCGAGGCTCGGATGTGGCGCTCATTTCTCACCATCCTTCGCAGCCTGATAGAAAATGTAGGGATTGTCGCGTGGCGCGGAGACCATCTCTGGCACTGGCTCCAGCCCAATGCCGTCGAGGAATGCGGGCAGCCCCACACGCTGGATCATTTCACCGACCCGCTCCCGATTGTTGCCGTATTCGTCCCAGAAATCCCAGATGCGACGGAGCAACTCTTTCAGCGTATCCAGCAGTTCATCCGTGGCGACGAAGGGGATCAGCACGGAAGAAAGCAGTGCGCCTTGCATGATCGGCGCCTTGCCGCCAATCATGATGACCGCTCCGCGCTCCTTGCCGGGGCGCAGCGCTTTCGGCATGACGTTGATGCAATGCATGCAGCGCACGCATTCGTGATTTTCAATGCTGAGATTGCGGCCATCCCATGCCATGCATTTGCTGGGGCAGAGATCGCAAACGTCCTTCTGGATGTTGAGCCCAGCGGACGCATAGTTCGTCACGGCACTCTCGTCCACCTGAATTTCGTCTCTCCATATTCCGATGATGGAAAGGTCGGCGCGGGCAATCGCCGCCACGCAATCGTTTGGGCAGGCGGCGCACTTGATTTTGAACTTATAAGGGAAGGGCGGACGATGCATTTCGTCCTGGTAGGCCATGGTCAGGTCGAAGCACAGCTTCATCGCGTCATAACAGGCCCATTCGCAGCGGGCCATGCCGACGCAGCAGGAAGGCGTACGAAAGGAAGATCCGGAACCGCCCAGATCGAACCCGGCCTGCGCCAGTTCTTGAAATGCCGGTTCAAGTTCAGCGGTGCGGGCGCCCAGCAGAATTAGGTCGCCGGTGGACCCGTGCATGTTGGTAAGCCCGGAGCCGTGACGCTCCCATATGTCGCAGATGGTGCGAAGGGCGTCGCTGGTATAGAACCAGCCTGCGGGTTGGTTGACCCGTAAGGTGTGGAACTGGGCGACATCCGGAAATTGCTCCCCGACGTCGCTGTAGCGCCCGATGACGCCACCGCCATAGCCGAGCACGCCGACCAGCCCGCCGTGCTTCCAATGCCCCTTCTTCTCTTCGTAGGAAAGTTCCAACTGGCGGAGGAGATCCCGAGCGCTGGCGCTGGTTTGGCCAGCCGACTTGATCTCCTTGACGAAACTCGGCCACGGCCCTTTTTCCAGTTCGTCGAGCAATTCGGATTTCGGCTTGTCGTCGGGCATCAGGCGTCTCCCCGGCATCGCCACGATGGTTCTGAAGGATCTGGGGCCACCAGCGCCCAGATACCACACATACACGATTAGTTTAATAGAGAATTGGAATCCGCGATGTGATGCGCATCACCAGGCTCCGTGAGACCCTGCCGGAGCTGTAAACCGCGCTCCCATGTGGACTTAGCTTCTGCTGAATTTTTGCGATACGATGGCGCGGTAGAACCGGCCGGAGGCTGCATGACTTCGTTCCCCATTTTGCTTCGACTCCAAGGGCGCACCTGCGTAGTCGTCGGCGCGGGACGAGTTGCGGCCGCCAAGGCTGCGGGGTTGCTAAACCACGGAGCGCACGTGGTTGTCGTCGCCCCGAAAGCAGTGCGCTGGATTCGCGAGAAAGCGCAATCGGGCAAGCTGGCGTGGCGCCGCCGGACATTTTCGGCCCGCGATGTGCGGGGCGCGTTTCTCGTGGTGGCAGCCACCAATTCCGCGGCATCAAACGGCGCCGTGTTTCGCGCCTGCCATGCTAGGGGAGTGTTCTGCAACGTGGTCGACGATCCCGAGCACTGCGACTTTTTTTATCCTGCCGTGGTGCGCCGAGCGCCGCTGCAGATTGCGATCTCTACCGAGGGAAACAGTCCCGCCTTGGCGGCACGGCTGCGTCGGGAGTTAGAGCGGCAATTCGGGCCCGAGTGGGGACCATTTGTAGAGCATATCGGAAAACTTCGGCAACAGTTTCTGAGTGCGGGTATGCCTTTGGACAAGAAGCGCGATCAATTGGCTGAAATTGCCGGGCATCAGGCATTCCTCAGCTTCCGGCGACAGTGGACGCGTACCACGCGCCGCGGAATTTAGTCCGGCAAGCGAAGGTCGGCGTAGCACGCTATGCTTCCACCCGGGAGATAGCAGTGCAACTTTCGAGGATTCGCCAGTGGTTATTTTCCCGCAAAAGAAATCCCTGAATCTTCACGCTCAGGCAGGTATGCCGAACAACGGCTGGCACAGAGCATCCGTTATCGTCTCCTTAACGTCCCCAGAATTGAGCGCCAAGGTTCGATTCGCACAAGGACAATTTATCGGTACTGATTGCTCCCCTCTTGCAGCCAGTTTCTGGCTGGTCCGTCACGATCGTTACTCAAAGATGCGCCTAGTTGAGCGTCTCCGAGCTGTAGCGGGCGATCAGGCCTGTGCGCACACCATGGCGATACATGCGCGAGAAAAACCACGACGCCATGACGAGGTACACGAGCGCCAGAACTGCTCCTAGAACAAGCGGCCCCCAAGATACGGTTCCCCCGTGCACAACGCTGCGGATATTTTGGAAAACATACGAAGGGGGAATGATTCTGCTCACGTACTGCATCCAGCGCGGAAGAGTCGTCAGCGGGTAATATACGGCTGCGAACGGAGCGATCAACGCCGGGATAGGCCACACGAACCACTCCGAAGCCGGGCCCAGCCTCAGTACCATGCCCGTCGCCGCAATGCCAAGAGCAATCCCGAAGAGGAACAGAACGAGAAGAGCAGGAATCAGTACCACACCATAGCTGAAGAAGGACAAGCCAAAGGCGACGCTGGCGATGATCAGCATGAACACGAGTCCCACCAGACTGGTGACGACGCTCGACATGACGAGACCTGCCAGGTATTCGGAGAGCCGCAGCGGCGAAGCGAAGAGATTCAGGAAGTTGCGAGACCACACGTCTTCGAAGAACGTCATGGTGACACCTTGCATCACGCGTGTGAAAAAGTCCCACAGAAGCACAGCGCCGAGCAGGGTAGGAACAAAGTTGAGCCCTGCTGTTGTGAGCCCGTTGAGATACCGGCTCATGAACCCCCATAGCACGATATCCACGCCGACCCAAGCAAATAGCGGTACGACGCGGGCGGCGCTGCCGCGCATGAGATAGAACTGGCGAAGCATGATCGCGGCGGAACGCTGGAGGCTCATGGTTAGCTGACCTCCAGACTCAGAGGTTCGCGCGCTACCGCGATGAACAGATCTTCGAGGGAAGCTTTCCCATGCTCCTCGGGCAATCGCTTGGGATCGCCTTCTAGCAGAATCTTCCCGCGTGACAGGAACAGAACGCGGTCGCACACTTCTTGTACTTCATACATGTTGTGCGAGGTCCAGAGAACGCCGCCCGAACCGCTGGTCGCGAATTTGCGAATGTGTGCGCGAACTTCTTGCGCGGTGGATGGGTCGAGCGACGCCGTGGGTTCATCGAGCAGGAGCAGGCGTGGACGGTTCAGCATCGCCTTGGCCAGCGACACGCGCGTTTGCTCACCGGACGACAACACGCCGCACTTCGTGTTGCGAAAGCGCGTGAGGTCGAACTCCTGGAGTACCTCATCGATTCGCGTAGCCAGGCGTTTCACTCCGTAGATCAGGCCGAAGACCCGCAGGTTCTGATACACCGTGAGATTTCCCGGAAGCTGCGCATAGACAGCAGCGAAGTTTGTGCATCCGAGAGCAGTTGATCGATTTTGCGCCAGGCCGACGCCCGCGATCGAAATATCACCCGCGCTCGGCTCAAGCACCCCGAGCACCATGTTGATGGTAGTTGTCTTACCGGCTCCGTTCGGCCCGAGAAGCCCCACGATCTCATTCGAGGTCACCTCGAACGAGACATCGTCTACCGCGATGTTGTGGCCGTACATCTTTCGCAATCCACGGACTGACAGAACTTGCAGGGGATCTGACGGTGTTAACATGCGCAGCCTGGGTACGTACTTTGGATGAGATCCATCAAGCAGTGATTGTAGTGGGAGAAGCGCAACGCTGTCCGCATCACGCCCGGTCCCTATAAGGGCCTTCCTGCCAGATGACCAATCGCTGCGGCGCGGATCGTTTCGGCGTCGACATCCTCACTATGAACGCGACCGAGATTCGTCGTGTTCCTGCTTCTTCACGAATACGTGATAGGTAATAGCGTCCCATGCGTTGTGAATGCCGCTGAAGAGCAGCATCAGAGCTGCGCCTGCAACTCCAAACATCGCCCTGTGCGCGTGCGCGCGAGCCAGGCAAGCCGATGCAGACAGCATTGCGTACGCGGCGAAGGGCAATAGTGCATGAAATAACCAGTCCTCAAACACGGGCCGGTAAGCGGTCACGCGCAGGCGCCGAGCTACGATGATGGTATACACAAGTCCGCAAAGACCTAGCAGCCCCCACAGGAATGAGGCTCCGCAAGCGTCGTGCAAGGGAACGCTCAGCGCTGCTGAGAGCAACAACACACTTCCGAAATGAACGATGGTCGGGGTCGCATATGCGCCACCTGCCTGCTCCTGGCCGGGTGTCCGGGGCAGAGCCGCAACCAAAGTGATGACAACGAATTGCAATCCGATTAAGGCTCCGGCCGAAGATCCCATGATTACGAAGAAGTTTCCCCATCCCGCAAGTTCCGTCATGCCGTTCCCCCGTCTACTGGCCGCCTTTGCGATTTCTTCTGCACAATCGAGGCCGCTTCCATGCCGGCCTGCCTGTTCCACCCGTGGAAACGCGAGAAGTCACCCGCATTCCTTGCCTCGCGGAGTCCAGGAGTACTCAGATCCCAGTCTGGGCGGATTTCACTCGTCACGGCGCGCAGGTCGTGCCAAAGATCGACGACCGACGGACGTCCCCAGAACCAGTAGCCGTTATAGATGCTGTAAATCACGAGGTCCGGCTTGAGCACGAGCGTATGCAGGATCATCGGATTGTGCTCGGGGTCGGTGTACTCCTGGATGTCGAGATCCTTCTGAATCGTTCGGTCGGGGTCCGAAAGGAATGTCCACTCGGCTCCGACTGACGCACGGAATTCCTGGAGAGTATGGTGATCGTCGGTGGCGATCGTGGCGATCTGAGTGTACGCCACTGCGATATTTGGGTAGAACGCGGCGAGTTCCAAATGCTGCTGGTGCTCCTTTGGGCAATAGTGGCCGAGCGCGAGCGTGAAAATTAGCGGATCGTCGCCCTGTAGCTCGCTGAGCTTCCGCAGTTGGCCCGTGTGATCGGGCAGTTCGTAGTCGGGGAAAATGCCTCCGGGCACGATATCAGAACGCATGATTGGACTCCTCCCGTTTCTCTCAAAGATCTTCTCTCACAGGTCAAGAGTGACACCCGCGTTTGGCTGGGAACAGCATACGAGCACGTTCCCGGGGGCGGGCCTCTCCAGCGGCTCAGGGTTATAAATAATCGATCCGCCAATCAGACCAGTCATGCAGGTATGACAGACTCCAGTCCGGCACGACCATCTGACCGGAACGTCGCACGCTTCCGCCAGTTCAAGCAAACTTCCGAATTTCGGATCCCAAGCGGCGGTAATCCCGCTGCGCGCGAATGAGACTGGGGGGCCAGATCCAGGCGGCCCGTGTGGCAGGTGAGGAGTGTGATCAACCTGCGCCATACCAGGGGTAATAGCCTCGAGAGCACCGAAGATTTCCGTGTGCACATTTTCGGCGAGCACACCCCAGTTTCGCAGCCCGTCGCGCATATTCTGCAAGAATGAAGTGGGGCCACACAGATAGAAGTCACTACTCCTGTGACACGCCGATTCTCTCCAGCAAAGCTGTGTCAATGTGCCCGGGAGCATCGAAGTCTGCCCCGACTTGGTCGATTGCAGCGGGCCTGCTGTACACGATGTATCCTCGTCCGCGAGAGAGTTGCTTCAGCAATGAACGCGATTCTTCTGCAAATGGATGGTCGACGCGATTGCGCGCTCCATAGATCCACCAGACCTCTCGTTGCGATCTTTCAGCGGCGAGTGAGTGCAGCATCGACATCACGGGCGTTGCGCCCACTCCAGCGCTCAGCAGAACCACTGGACTCTGGCTGGGACGCAGAGTAAAGCTTCCGCGCGGCGCACTAACATCCAATAAATCGCCTTCTCGCGCACGGTTGCACAGAAATGAACTTCCAATCCCATTCAATTCGCTCTTGACGCTGATGCGGAAATGGTCGGCTGCCGGCAGATCAGACAGCGAATAGCTGCGAAGAACCGGCGGTTTGCACGGATCGACGAGCAACCGCAAGACGACAAATTGACCGGCCTGGAAGACGAGGAAGAGGTTGCCCATCGATCGGCGCCAGAACGAAGGAAGTTACGCTCTCGCTTTCCTTGTTAATATTCGCGACTCGCATCTGTCGAAATCCGGGCCAAGCTGGCGCCTGTTCCTCATTGGCGAGTCCCGGATTTCCCACCGTAGTTTTGGAGCTCAAGTCTTGTTGGAGCATTGCTTGGAACGAACTCTGCCAACCCTTGCTAAGTGCAGGAATCCGCAGCGCGCGTTGCAGTTGCTCGCTGGAATGTCCTGGCAAGTACAGGAGGGCGTCGACGTCGGCAACACTGATACGCTCTGGACCGTCAGTAATTTTTACAATGTCATCGCCTGCACCAACTTCTCCCTCCTGCAACACGCGAAAGTAGAATCCTGGTCTGTGATGTGCTACGAGCAGCGCTGGCATACGAGGTTCGTTCATGCGGATACCTACGCGGTAGCACGTCACTCGTGGCTGCGTTACTTCAAATTCAGCACTACCAATGCGGTATCGATCGCCGATGCAGACCTCGTTATCAAGAAGTCCCTCAACGGTAAAGTTTTCTCCGAACTGGCCGAAAGTAAAATCGTTGCGGCCCAAAAAGCGCTCCCAGTAATGGTAAGAATCCATCTGGTAAACGAATACGGCGCGGTGCTCTCCTCCGTGACCGGCGAGATCGGCTTGCGCATCACCATCGATATCGAGCTTGCGCACCATTCGCCGTCCCGTAACCGGAGATTTCCAGACTGCGGTTCGGACCGTTTTGCCGTTCCATGTCACGTCGCGCGGAAGGCCGACATTTACTGAAAGCAATCGGGGCATGCGTACCCTCGTCGAAGTCCAGCGTGTGCTTAGCATCCTTAGCGAATTCTCGTGCCTCGAGATTATGTTTCCATCCGTTCGACCCATTGAGCGCGAAATGCGGGAGCCGGAAATGGATCCGCAAAATACTGTGTTTCCCGCGCAACCTTGTCGTCCCTGAACTCCATGATGCTCACGGTGTAGGACGGCTTGCCGTCATATGTCAGGATGAATTCGGTGACCCAAAGATCACCGCCGCCAATGATTCGTCGGACAGCAAACCGCTTTTTGCTCGGCTGACTCGCGCGTTGGTTCTGTATGTTGCGTCGACCGCGGGTTCGCTCGCCTGACTGCGGGTACTCCAGCACCGCGTCCTCGCGATAGATGCGGTGCTCGGTTTCAAAATCGCTGGCATCGGACGCCGCCCAATGCTGATCCATTGCCGCACGGATCTCTTGATCTCGCACTCCAGAATACTGCTCCTTCTTTTGTTGATCGTTCATCTTGAGCCTCCAATTTGACAAAAAGGCAGTGTTCTTCCCCTTCTACTCAAACTGCTCCAGTTTGGCGAAGATGGTCGGCAGATATTCCGCGACCGTCGGATGAATGTGCATGGCGCGCTGGATGACCGTGTACGGCGCCTTCGCATACATCACGTCCAGGAGAACGTGAATTACTTCGTCGCCTCCGACTCCAAGAACCGCAGCACCCAGAATTTGTTTGGTTTCCGCATCGACGCAGATTTTGATGAAACCTTGTGTCTCACTCTTTTCGTAGGCCCGGCTCACTTGACTCATCGGATATTTCGCAGCGAGGGCGCGACGTCCGGATTTCCGTATCTCTGCGTCCGTCATGCCGCATCGCCCCAGCGGCGGATCGATATACAGCGCGTAGGCTTGGATCCGGTCGGAAACCCGGCGATGGTCACCGTTAAAGAGATTGTCCGCAACAATCTCGTAGTCGTTATAGGAAGTATGCGTAAAGGCGCCGCGGCGGTTGCAGTCCCCCAGCGCCCAGATGCCGGGCACGTTCGTTTGCAGTTGATCATCGACCATTATGTAGCCGCGGTGGTCGGTGGCAACCCCAGCCCGGTCCAGACCCAAGTCGTTCGTGTTCGGAGTACGTCCCACGGCCAGAAGAACGTGAGTGCCTACTACTCCTGGCGGACCTTCTTCGCATGTGAGGCCGACGGCGATGCCGGCATCGCGTTTCGCCAGCGATATACATTTCGCATTCCGCCGGATATGTATGCCCTCAGCCTCCAGAATTTCACGCACAGCTTGGGAAACGTCTTCGTCCTCTCGTCCAATCAGGCGTGGTCCCATTTCCACAATCGTAACTTCGCTCCCCAGGCGGCGATAGATCTGGGCGAACTCCAGCCCAACATAACTCCCGCCGACGATGATGAGATGCTCGGGCAAGAAATCGATGTCCATCATCGATGAGTTGGTGAAAAACGGGACATCGTGAATCCCTGGCATATCGGGAATAGAGGCCCGCCCGCCAACATTGATATAGATCTTGTCGGCTTGCAGAACTTCGTCATTGACCGTGACAGTGTTCGACGACTGCAAGCGGGCGTGGCCCTGAATGACCGTACAATTTGTCGTTCCTCGGAGCCACTCCTCCACCCCCTTGCTTGACCTCGCGCAGGCTGCATCCTTGCGGGCTTTGACTCGCGTTATATCGACGCGCACATCGCCAATGGAGAATCCATATTCCGCACCTCGGCGGGCAACATGGATCGCATAGGCACTCGCCACGAGCGTCTTTGTCGGGGTGCATCCTGTATTCACGCATGTGCCGCCAAATTTATTGCGTTCGATAATTGCCACGGTTTTGCCAGCACCCGCAAACCGCGCTGCCAGGGAGGGTCCCGCCTGGCCTGTCCCGATGATGATTGCGTCGAAGTGCTTCATGCGAGAGACAGCGATTGCAGCGTTCATAATTACTCCGATCAGCCCTCGACTTGATTAGGCCAGAATCGCGATGACGAATCTATTGGACCAACGTATCGATTACCGCCAAAGTGAGGATTGGACATATGGGCACAGAGTGGTGCGTACTTTGTTCCACGGGGCCCAATACCAAGGTATTGCCAATACCATCGTCCAATTGATTCGCCGGAGCACCTCGGGTGTAATGGCTCCATCGCAGCCGATTCGGTCGGACGAGCGACACTGCAAGAAACGGGCTTGCCCGAACCGTTCGCCCTTCAGGAGGAACACGATGAGTATTATCGATAAGGCGCTAGAAGCAAACCGCAACTATGCAAAACACTACAACCCAACTCTGGGGAAGCATCCGACACCCAAAATCGCAGTTGTAACCTGCATGGATCCACGGCTCTCGGACCTTCCTGGAATCTTGGGTCTGACGCAAGCCGATATCGACGTTATCCGAACCGGCGGACCCGCGGTAACAGAAGATGTTCTCGGGGAACTTATTGTTTCCAACCGTGTACTCGGAACCACAGAGATATTGCTTCTCAACCACACCGGCTGCGGGTTCACGACGTTCACAGATGACGAGATGAACGAGAAGCTGAGCGCCTCGACCGGTGATGCGTCGCCGGCT
The DNA here is from genome assembly GCA_963722485.1 of uncultured Acidobacteriaceae bacterium. Classification (GTDB taxonomy): domain Bacteria; phylum Acidobacteriota; class Terriglobia; order Terriglobales; family Acidobacteriaceae; genus Acidiflorens. Next base: position 39,180 of record CAVRNL010000069.1, on the reverse strand, counting down.
CCCATGCGCTTCTTCTCCTATAAGGACCCCGAGGAAAATACCCGTGAGCAGATCAAGAAAGTCAGGTCGCACCCCTGGATTGCCAAAGAGGTCCCCGTGCGCGGCTTCATTTTCGACGTGGACACGGGCAGATTGCGCGAAGTCAGAGTACTTGAACACGAGCGCGCTGCCTGACTCGCGATCACTTTTCCTTGTTCACCGGCCGCGCAAGAAAGGATGGCAAAGACATGCCCGAAGCGACCTGGAAACCTCACGAGAAACACGGACGGATTCGTGATCGGACGCGCGAATGCATCTTGGACTCGCTGACAAAGGCCAAGGCGCGATGCTTCCGTGGCGCGAACACGACGACCCGCAAAAGGAACACGTTACAGTTTGGACTGTTTTTCCCGCCTCCACTAAGTATTTCGATCCCAGCCCCGCGCCGTTCATGATCAACTACATCGTGGACGATCTGGATGCTTTGCTCGACCGCTTAACACAAGAGGGAGTAGAGATTGACGCCAAACGAATTGACTTCAGTCACTGGGGATCGGCAGCACAGCTTTAGAATTTGTGCCCGGAAGTGAAGGCGGAATCACGTTTGGTATTGATTTGAACTCGGGTATGCTGGGCTCAAATGCAACCTCCAGTGGCCAATCCGGTCGTTGAATTCCGTAATGTTGCCTGCCGCATGGGCGGTACGCAGGTTCTTTCCGGAGTCGATTTGCAGGTTCAACTCGGGGAGACTCTTGTCCTGTTGGGACGCAGCGGCTCAGGCAAGACCACGACGCTGAAGCTGGTAAATCGCCTGTTATCGCCCACTGCCGGGGAAGTGCGCGTCAGAGGCGTGCCAAATGCATCCGGCGATGTCATTCGCCTGCGGCGCAGTATCGGCTACGTTATCCAGGACGTCGGTCTCTTTCCGCATTTCACTGTAGAACGAAACATCAGTCTCGTTCCGACGATCGTGGGGTGGCCCGAAAAACGAATTCGCGCTCGAGTACGCGAGTTGTTGCAACTGACGGGGCTCGCGCCAGATATGGCGTCGCATTATCCGCACCAACTGTCGGGCGGGCAACAGCAACGGGTCGGCGTGGCGCGTGCATTGGCCGCAGATCCCGAGATACTCCTCATGGACGAGCCTTTCGGTGCGCTGGATCCTCTTACGCGAGACGACCTGCAGCGCGAGTTTCTCTCTTTACAGCAGAGACTTCGGAAGACTGTTGTCTTTGTCACCCACGACCTGCGCGAGGCGTTGCGGCTCGGATCGCGTATCGCCTTGATGGAAGCGGGGCGGCTGGTCACCGTTCTGACGCCGCGCGAATTCTTGCGATCTACCGATCCGTGGGCGTCCGCCTACGTCAGGGCGTTCGGAGATGGGCTGGAGTCAGCGATAAATCGAGGCACGTCATGAGCGTTTTCCGATTCATCCTGCAGAACCAAAGACAGGTGCTGGAACTCACGCTGGAACATCTCTGGCTGGTCGGGCTATCTACACTGTTGGCAGTGTTGATCGGCATACCGCTGGGGATTGTGATCTCCCATCGGCCCCGCCTCGACAAGGCGGTGCTGGCGAGCGCCAATATTATCCAAACGATTCCTAGTCTTGCGCTCTTCGGGTTTCTGCTGCCAGTGCCATGGCTGGGTGAGCGTGCGGATCGACTGGCGATTCTGGCGCTGACCCTCTACGCTCTGCTGCCCATTATTCGGAACACCTACACGGGAATCCGCGGAGTCGATCCCGCCGTAGTGGAGGCCGGGCGAGGCATGGGGCTCACGGAATCGCAGCTTCTGTTTCAAGTGGAACTGCCTCTGGCTGTGAGCGTGATCCTTTCAGGCGTGCGGGTTGCGGTTGTCATTTCGGTTGGGCTGGCTACGATCGCGGCGGCGATTGGCGCTGGAGGGCTGGGAGAGTTCATTTTTCGCGGCTTGGCCATGGTCGACGACAGAGTGATTCTGGCCGGGGCCATTCCAGCCGCGATCCTGGCGCTGGGCGCGGACCTCGCTTTGGGATGGCTGGAGAGGCGTCTGCGTGCGCGATGAGCACCCTCAATCGAGCGTCTGTGCGCTGCTCTTCTTGGCGGCGGCTTTGCTGTTGCCGTCTTGTTCGCCGTCCGGTTCCGATCGCATCGTCATAGGGTCCAAGAATTTCACCGAGTCCTTCCTGTTGGGCGAAATCATGGCGCAGCAGATCGAGGCCCACACCAATCTGAGGGTGGAGCGACGCTTCTATCTGGCGGGAACTTATATTTGTCAGCAGGCGATCCTGGCCCGGCGGATCGACATGTATCCCGAATACACCGGCACCGCGCTGACCGCCATCCTCAAGCAAGAGGCAGTTGGCGATAAGGTGGAAGTTTATCGTCGGGTCAAAGAAGAATATGAACATCGTTTCGGGCTGACGCTAGGTCCGGCTCTCGGCTTCAACGACACTTTTGCGATGGAAATCCGGGGCGAGGACGCTCGCCGCTTGAACATCAGGACCTTGTCCCAAGCGACTGGGTTCGCTCCGCAATGGCGAGCCGGGTTCGGCTATGAGTTTATGGAGAGGCCCGACGGATATCGTGGTCTGGCTGCAATCTACGGTTTGCACTTCGTCGAACCCCCGCGCGTGATGGATTTGGGCCTGCTGGCGCGGGCGCTAAGAGATCGTCAGATCGACATGGCCGCAGGCAACACCACCGACGGGCTGATTCCCACTCTGGATTTGTTCGTTCTGGAGGATGACCGGCACTACTTTCCACCCTATGAGGCGGTTCCGGTTATTCGCGAGCAAACTTTACGGCAACATCCCGAAGTTTCCCGAGCCCTTGCTGGACTCGCGGGAAAAATCTCCGACGAAGAGATGCAGCGACTGAATTACGCCGTCGACGGCCAGCATCGCGACGCGAAGGAAGTGGCCCAAGAGTTTCTGAGGAAGGAGGGACTCATCCAATAAGCTGGCCTTGCCTGGTTTCAAAATAGTAGCGAGCCCCTCAGTGTCAGAAGGGTACCGCGTTTGAGGACGACACGCCCTCCTTCCACAGGATCAGTGGATCGATGAGCAATGGCCCTTTGCCGAGAACCTGCTCATCGCGGAGTGAATTCGCGGTTAAGGCAACCGGTGAGTGGAATCGACGTGTGTCCGGACTCGCTCAAGATACTCTCGACTTGCGCCACGCGCGCAGGTTGATCGCGCTCATCACGATGCAGAACACGTTTGATGCAGACAAGTACGCCATTGACGGCAGCCAGGGCCCAGCCTTCCCAGCACCGCCGTCCAACCAGAATCGTGGACGTTACGGTCAGTATGCAAGATAGATAATCAAGCCGGAACACAAATGAAGCCCTCCACAAACATCGTGAGTGAAAGAAGCGGGCTTTGACCGTGATTGTTAAGTTACATGACCGAAGTGACTTGACCCAAAATCTCGGGTTTCACCTTGGAGGAAGCGATGCCAAAAGAGTGCAGCCACCTTGATCAAATCACTTTCAGAAAAGCCGACGAGCACGTGTGTGAGGAATGCGTGAAAATGAGAGCCCTCTTCAGTACCAAAAGTAGTTGAGGGCTACAGAGGGCAAGGGAGCGTTTACTCAACACGCGTACCGCTTCTCAGTGGCTGGAACTGCCCTCGGCGACTTGCAGATCGAGGGCCACACGTTCTCCATTGATAAGTATCGTTCCGGCGTCCAAGACTTGCTGGCCGGTGCAATCGTATTTCTCGTAGCAGCGCAGAGACGAAAGCGGGAAGAAGAATTCCACGGCTTCAGACGCGCCCGAGGCTGCCTTGCCGGCAGGGTGGAGGTTCGTGCTGAAGCCGATCCCGTCGAAGTCTTGCGCATCCTTGAAATAAGCCAGCAGCGGACGGATAAGGTGGGCGATATGTTCATCGAAAGCGATGGCTGCCAACTTGTACCGCGATCCCGCGGCGGACGGCGGTAAAGTGGAATTCAGTGAGAGCTCAAGATAGATTCCCTGACGGAAAGCCACGAATTTCGGCGGCGCGTAGGCAACGAAGTGAGCTTGCGAGTCCAGCTCTTTCACGATCTGATCGACCACGGGCTGATCGGCAAGCTGCAGCGCGGCGAGCGCCTGCGTCGAAGTATCGCGTGGCGGGGGCGGTGGTGGTTCTTTCGCCTTCAACGCTGGAGGAGTAGAGACGCCCGGCTGCGAGCCGCTGCCGTTCCCCGCCGTTTCAGCTCCCGTTTTCTCCGCGCCAGAGGCGCTATTGGAAGTGTCATCCGAGTGATCGCTGGCCGCCGGCGGAAGCACCGAATCGTTAAGCCAAATGGAGATGGGTTGCGCGTTGAGAAACACTTCTCCCTGCAAGAGCGCTGCCTGCTGCGCGGTCTCATCCTTGGCGGCGAGCAGCTTGAGAGCGCCGCTCCTCGGCAAGAAAACCATCAGGTTTTCCGGCCGCTCCATTGAGACGCCCATCACTTTCCCCATGATGTGATGTGAAATCTCGACGGCAAATCCCTGCACGTGCTCGTTGTTCTGAAAGAACGGAACTGCCGCTTTCAGAATCGGCATCACCACCTTGAGAAAAGTGCTCCGCGCCCGCTGTCCGGGACTCATTTTTTGCGCGGAGTAAGCGGCATAGTAGTTGCCCGTGATCGCGAGCACCGTCTGTCCGTTGTAGTTGTCGAAGCGGAGAGACGACTGATCCGCGATCTGTTGCCGTGCCTGATCGAGGTCGAGCTTGCGACTGAGATAGAACGGATAATCGAAGTGGGTTGACAGAATGTCCTCGCCCGCCCGGCTCAGGTCGTCCATATACTGTTGCTGCAGGGCACGCAACGCGGGATCTTCGATTTCCGCCGGCGATACAACTTGCGCCGCCAAGAAGCTGGCGCCGATCAGAATAAAAACGAACAAACTGAGGCCGCGCCAACCGGCCCTACTTTTGTGCATACACCGTTCCGGAAGCATGATAGGGGGGATCGGAAATCAGGCGGATATAAGCAATCAGCGCCTCGATCTCTGTCTTGCTGAGAGTATAGCCGTATGGGGGCATCAATGCGGACCTGTTGAGCGCGGGGCCGCCGTGACCGATGATGGCGGTCAGTTCGGCATCCGTCATTTTATTCAGCGTGTCGCCTTCGGTGAAGGGGTGTGGCTTGACTTCAAGATTGTCGTAATTGGAAACGCGCTCTGCCGTGGACTCGGGATTGTGGCAGCGAGCGCAATACTTGTTGTCGAGTTGGAATCCGACTTGCTCCTGATATCCCAGCGCAATTTCTTCGATCTTCACGTCGGCCGCTTTCTGAGCTTTCGTGTTCGTTCGCGCCGTGAGTTGATATCGGCCTGCCATGCCGCCCAGAGCGACGTTCGTGCTGAGCTGTCCGCTCGAATCGGTTAGGCCGCTCGGAGGGTCAAAGCCGACGCCCGCAGGTCCACTGAATTCGACCAGCGCTCCGGCGACGGCCGCCCCTTGGTCGTCATTGACCTGCACGACTAGGGGCTGAGTGAGAACCATGCCCGTTGCGCCAACTTGCTTGCCCCCGCTCGACTCCACCACTGCGGCGCCAAATCCGGTGGGCTTCAGGGCGGAGGTCGGCCCCGGCTTGCGCGTGCAGCCCGCGCTCACGAGAACCAGTGTCGCCACGAAGATTCGCCAGTGTTTGATCATTGTCATCTCTTCGCCTCCTGCTTGCTTGAGCCCTTCTGCGTCATCAGGAAAGCGGTCAGAGCGCGAGCATCTTCATCACTCATGTTGCGGTTCGGCTCGATGGTGCCGGAGCGCATGGCCTGCGGGTCTTTCAGCCAGTGGTAAATCCACGCGGCATTCAGACGCGAGCCCACTTGCGTGAGGGTTGGTCCGATGTAACCTTTGTCGGCTTTGGTATCGACGATGTGGCAAGACTGGCAGGCATACTTGGAATAGAAAAGCTGTTTCCCCTGTTCCACCTGCGCAGGTGGATACCCGCTGGCCGGCATCGAGTCGCGATCGAACTCCGGAGTCTGATACACGGTCATGATGTAGTCAGTCAGTTCCTTCGCGTCGTCATCGGAAAGGTTGAACCTCGGCATGCGCCGGATCAGCGCCGGGCGCAGCGTGCCAGGGTTTTTCAAGAATGCCTCCAGCCATGGCCGCTGCACGGAGCTGCCTTCCCAGGTCAGGTCGGGAGCCAGGTCGCCGCCGCGGCCGTTGATGGTGTGGCAGGTGAAGCAGGCCATGTCATCCATGAGCTTTCCGGCCTTGCCCGCGGGCTGATAATTCGAAGGCGGTTTTGACGGCACGGTCAATGCCATGGGCAAGTCATGTGCCCGGTCGGTGAGCGCGAGCAGCGCAGTCGTCAAGGCGTCGACTTGCGCGGGTGCCAGGCTGAACTGCGGCATCTTCAATGCCGCTCCAAACGAACGCGGTTGCCGGATCTTGGCCGCAATGTAATCCGGTATGGCGTGCGTCATCCCCGGCAGGAAAATAATCTGCGTCAGCGGCTTGCTCCCGATCCGGGTCAGTTCCGGAGCGAAGTTATCCGGCTTCTTGATGCCGTTGATCTCGTGGCACGACGCGCATCCGTACTCGGTCACCAGGAGCTTGCCGTGCGCAATCTGTTCCGGCGTAGGCGTGTCGAGATGCACATTGGCCAGCAGATCGGAATCGGTTTTGTTTCTGAGGAATACCGTAAGCAGGGAAACTTGCGGATCGGTGAGACGGTAGTGCGGCATCGCCGTTCCCGCGTCGTAGACACGCGGGTTGCGCAACCATGCTCGCAACCATTCCGGCTTCACCTTATTGCCGACGCGAGTCAGTTCCGGGCCAACATCGCCACCAACCACATTCCCGGCGGCGTTCTGCACGGCATGGCAGGAGGAGCAAAACGACTCGCCGTACAAGCTGGCGCCGGCCGTCGGGTCGGGCGCTTTCTGATTATTGAGATCCGGGGCCGTGTCTCCCGCGAGTGGCGTGCTGTTGGCGATCAGGAACGCCGAAACATCGCGCGCATCCGGATCGCTCAATTTAAAATTCGGCATGGTTGCGGTGACGGCGTAGGACTGAGGATCCTTCAGCCACGCATAAATCCATTCCCTTGTGGTCTTATCGGCGATGTGCTCAAGCGAAGGCGGATCGTCGGTCGGCTGGATCGCCCTGCCGTCGGGCAGTTTGGTCGTGTGACAATGCACGCAGCCATATCGCCCCAGCAGATTGCGTCCTAAGTTCAGTTGTGGTGTGCCGGTCAGAGGAGCGCGATGGCATTGCCCGCAGGAAGATTGGACGTAGCGTGCCGGCAAGATGGGCTGCTCCCAGGCCAGCGTACTGCTGTGCGCTTCCTCGACGGTGGTCGCGGGGCCTTGCCCACGGTGGCACATCACGCAGCCAAACTGGTCAAGCGTGTGCGGGATTACCGGATGCCGGCGGAACGGCTGGGTGCTGACATCGGCAAGACTGGCTTCTTTCAATCCGACGTGGCAGGTGGTGCAGCGATCGACGACTCCGAGCTGCGGAAGCCAGATCTGCTGGATGCCGTCGTGTTCGTGGAAGTGGCGCTGCAGGGTTACCGCGTCTCCACGGGTCTGAATCAGCGCGAGATATTGCTTCTGATAGTGACGCCATTCGCTGAAGTGATTCTTGGCCGGTGCAATGGCCAGCGAAATCAACAACAGGAGGCTGACCACGCCAAAAGCGCGAACTGGATGGCCGAATAACGTCTGCCACAAGGAAGACAACGCGTTCTTCATTGATTGCAATCGCAATTAGCTCCTCCAGGGCAACACCCAGGACCAACCTGGGCCGCGAAAGAAAGTGCCAACCGCCGTGAGCACGGTGAGTTCGAACAGAAACCAGGTCATGATCCAGAAAGAAAGCGGCTTCGCAGCGAGACCACGCCGGAAAGCCGAGGTCGACTGCGGAAAACTTTGGGCCGCCAGCACCATAAACCCTGCGACAATCAGCGTCGGCACCAGTGCCACATACACATCAAACAACAACAGGAACAAAGAGAGCCCGGTCGCCGCCAGATAAAAAATAAACAGACGACGCTTGCGATCCTTCCGAAACAAACCCTCAGCCTCGATGTTGATGTTGAAATAAGGAATCACAATCAGCGCCATCACGACCAATCCCGGAACCAGCACTCCGGCGACCACCGGCGGAAAGTAGTGCAGCATTTCCTGCAATCCGAGAAAGTACCATGGCGCCTTGGCGGGGTTGGGAGTGTGCGAGGGATCGGCAATGCCCTCCAGCGGCGCGTTGAAGAGAAGTGCCATGCCGACCAGCGCGATCGCCAGCACCTCGATGGCAACGAGGGCGCGGAAGAGGACCTCCGGATACGTCTGCACCTGATCTTCGTCCGTAACCTTGACCTGCGCCGAGGTTCGCCTGGTGACGAAGACAACGCGTGTCGGCGACTTGCGGGCATTCGAGTCCATGCTGGCGAGAAAATCTTTTGGATCGGGCATTAGTAGTTATTGCGCTAGTTATTGCGCTCCTTTCGCCGCGGCGGGCGCCGGGTTCGCCGCGATCGTTTTCGGCTCGCTCTGGTGGGCGTAGAGGCCGCCATCTTTGCGAATGCGCCAGAAGTGAATTGCTATAAAGAGGATCGCAACCAGCGGCAGAATCATGCAGTGCAGCACGTAAAAACGCAGCAGAGCGTTGGCGTTCACCACATTGCCGCCGAGCATCAGGAAGTGAATCTTGTTGCCCAATACCGGGACCGCCGATGCAATGTTAGAACCCACCGTGATCGCCCAATATGCCAATTGGTCCCAGGGCAGTAAGTAGCCCGTGTAACTGAGAAACAGAGTGATCAGCAGCAGGATAACTCCAATCACCCAATTGAACTCGCGCGGCGGACGGTAGGCGCCGCGGTAGAACACCTTGAACATGTGCGCGAACACAAGAAACACCATGGCATGTGCGGACCAGCGGTGCAGGTTACGCAAGAACAAGCCGGAGGAAACTACAAACTGCAGATCTTTAGTGTCGGCGTAGGCCTGCGGCACCGAGGGATGGTAATAGAACATCAGGGGAATGCCCGTGGCTACCAAGATGAGAAACGTTCCAAAGGTCAGGGTGCCCAGATACCAGGTCGTGCTGAAGCTGAGCATTCGGGTCCGCACTTTGGTGGAGAAAAGGTGCAGGAACACGTTCTGCTGCACCGCGAGGGCTCGATGCAAAGTGCTCGATCCGGTTCCGCTGCGGAAAACCGAACGCCAGACCCGCGTGCCGCGTAATTCGTCGAAATAGTTCGTGATTGTTTTCGCCACGCTCACACCCTCACAAACTGCATGGAGCGAATAATGATCGAGCGGTCCACCATCAGATCGCCTTCGTCGCTGATCCAGGTTTGCAGCCAGGGCAGCGGCCTGGGGGCAGGGCCTGCAATCTTGACCCCGTCGCGATTGAACTTGCTGCCATGGCAAGGGCACGCGATGATCCCCAACTCAGGCTTCCACGCAGTCAGGCAGCCAAGGTGGGTGCAAACGGCGCTTAGCGCAAAGAAACCTTCCTGGGCATGGATCAAATAAATTCCTGTGTTCGCGTCCAGCGTCACCGAATCGACCGCATAATTTTCCGGCTTGCCGGCGTTAACGATGGGAGAGGGCTCGTACAAAACATTCGGCGAGAGAAACTGGTAGGCAAACGCCACCGTGCCGGCAGCGGCGATACTCAGCGATCCTAATCCCAGCTTCACGAAAAAAGCGCGGCGGCCGGCATCGTTACCCGGCTCCGCCGACTTGAATTGTTTTTCTTCGGACATTGTTAACCTCGAACGCCTACCTCGGGCCTCCCGCCGCAACTGGCGACTTGGGCCGGAGCGGTCCATCGATGGCTTCAATCGAAATCAATCCGGTTCGCTCGGCCGACGCCAGGCTGTATGACTCCATGGTGATCGTGCCGACGGGACAGCGCGCGGCGCAGAGCCCGCAGCGAATGCAGCGCGTCTCGTCTTTCAGCATGGCGGAGCCGGTCACGATACCCAGTTCATCGGCCGCCACTTCGTCGAGCTCCACACCAAACAATTCCTGGTTCCCGCGGATCTGCTGCACAATATCCGGCTCGAACTGAATACGATCCAGTGACACCAGCTGCAAACAATTCTCCGGGCACACATCCACGCAGCCGCCGCACAGGATGCACATGCTCCCATCCTCGGGCGTGCCTTCGAAGACCGTGTTCACCCAGCAGTGCAGGCAGCGCTGTGCTTCTTCCATCGCGGACTGAGCGTCGTAGCCGACTTCAACTTCCGTGACTCCGGTACGGCGCTCCAGAGGCAACATTGGGATGGGCGGGCGAACCAGGTCTAACAAATCCAGCGGCATGCTGTGGCGCTTGTAGACCTCCACTGCAACAATCGGCTCGGGGTGTTTCTGGCCCCGCAGAAACTCATCAATGCCCACCGCGGCGCGCTTGCCGTCGGCCACGCTATCGATGATCAGCCTCGGCCCGAACACGCAGTCGCCGCCGGCAAAGATTCCGTTCGCCGAAGTCATCAGCGTTTGCGGGTTCACAGCGATCAGCCGGCGCGGCGATAGTTCCACGCCGTCTTCGGATTTCAGAAAGTCCAGATTCGGCGCCTGGCCGACCGCCATGATAATGGTGTCGCACTCCAGTTGCGTTTCACTGCCTTCGTAAAACGCGGGATTGAAGCGCCTGTTCTCGTCAAAGACCCATTTCGTCTGCAGCGTTTCCAACGCCACAATCTTGCCGTCCTTGCCGATCATGCGCTTGGGGCCGAGGCCGGGATGCATGACGATGCCTTCCGTCTCGGCCTCCTCAATCTCTTCCAGCGCCGCCGGCATTTCTTCGCGTTTTTCCAGACACACGAGATGCACTTCCTGCGCACCCAAACGAAGAGCAGAGAGTGACACGTCCACCATCTCTCTCGTGGCCACGGCGCTGACACTCTCGAGCGAAGGTTCGAGGTCCTCTACTCCGGCGACATGCTGCCGGACCACTTCGCGAGCCGCTGAACGCGCCACGTCCATGGCCACGTTGCCGCCGCCGATTACGATCACCTTCTTGCCGATGGTGAACTTATAGCCGAGATTCACGTTGAGCAGGAAATCGATGCCCTTGTAAACCCCGTCCAGGTCGACTCCGGGAATGGTGAGATCGCGGCTGCGATGCGCGCCCACGGCGATCAGCACCGCATCGAAGCCCTGGTGGCGGAGGTCGGAAACCGTGAAGTCGCGCCCGGCCGCTTGGTTGAGCTTAAGAGTAATGTCGCCGGTCGCGAGAATTTCTCGTACCTGCGCTTCCACCACGTCACGCGGCAAACGATATTCGGGAATGCCAAGGTAGAGCATTCCTCCGGCGACTGGAGCCGCTTCAAAAATCGTAACCGAGTAGCCCATGAGAGCCAGGTCATGCGCCGCGGATAATCCTACCGGCCCGCCGCCGACCACGGCGACTTTGTACGGCAGTTTGTTCTGACCTCGTCCCGCGTTGATGTCAACCGGACGCTTGGATTCAGGCCCGTGCCGCTCTGTCAAAAAGCGCTTGAGAGCCCGTATTGCGATGGGGCGGTCGATATCTCCACGTCGACAGGCGGTCTCGCAGGGATGCGCGCAAACCCGGCCGCAGATGCTCGCCAGCGGGTTGGGATCACGCGCGAACTTGTAAGCTTCCTCGAATCGCCCTTCCGCAATAAGCGCGACGTACCGGCCTGCGTTGGTGTGGGCCGGACAAGCCATCATGCAGGGAAAATTGGTGTTCAACCAATCCCTGTCCACCCGCTTGTCTTTGAACCGCTTCAGCACGATGGCTGTTTCCCCGTCTGTTCGTGGAGAGCCGGGCATCCCCGCCCGGCCGGACGGCCGAGACGCCCGTCGCTCCATTGTTAAACTACTTGCTCAGTGTGAAGTCCGCTTTGCTGTCGCCCGCCGCCGCGACCGGCTTGGACTGGCTCTTGGCGCCTTCATGCCACGCGGTCACGCTGTAACTGCCGTCGGGGACGTTCTCAATCTTGTATTCGCCCGACTTGTCGGTAATAGCGAAGTACGGAGTAGGTGATACCACGACATAGCCTGACATCTCCGGGTGCACATTGCACAGCAGCGGCACTGCGCCAGGATTGTCAAACTTGAACGGACGTTTGTCGCCCTTCGGCCAAGTGCCCAGGTTGTGGGTGAGTTTCTTATTGCCGCCAACGGAAGGCCAGAACACGTTGTGGGCAACGCTATCGCTGTTGAGAAATTCGACAGTCGTACCTACTTGCACCACTGTAATATGCGGCTGAAACATCAGGCCTTTCTGGTCAATCACGGGTTGCTGGGTGGGAGCGGGGAAAGTTTTGCCTGCGGGGGCTTCCACGTAAACAACGGACTCACCAGCGACGCCGGAAACCTTCCCGCTGATCGTGCCTGCGCTGGCCGCTAGGCTCATCATCGCTACCATTGCCATCACCATCATTAAAGTACGTTTCATTTTTCTCTCCTTGTCTTCTCGGTAAATCGCGCGCGTAAAATCTTGGTCCTTAGTAGACGAATTCTAGTGCACCAGTGGCAGTATTGGTACGGAACGGGCTCGACGCCTGCCCACTCGAGTTGTAGGTTACTTGCTGCGGGCGGAACTGGTACTCAAACGACGCCTTGATGTTGGGATGAATCAGAAACTGTACGCCGGGTGTAACCCGGTCGCGCGTGCTCCCCACCGCCGCGAAATAATTCACCGAATTCGTCTGGTTCAGGAAGTCCGACGAGGACTGGACGCGGTCGTAACGCAGGATCGTCATCAGCCAGGGCAGCGCCAGGTAGTCGGCCTCAAGAAATCCGCCGTTGAACTTGGCGGTGGGGCCGGCAACAAATCCGGTATAGGCAGGATAGTTCAGAAGCAAATCCTGGTCGTGCCCGTACATGTACAGGCCGAACAGGTTGAAGGTGCGGTAATTGAAGCTGAAATCGCCCCCGACGCGATAGAAGGGCTCGTGCGCCGTGATCACGGCGGGCGTCACGCCATCCGATGCGTAACCAGAAAAACGCTGCGCCGATCTTCCGTAGAAGTAAAAAGTGCCCAAGCTCAGGTAGGTATGGTCACGCGGGCCGCTCGCGCCCGCCGCCTGAACGTCGTGGCGGCTCGAAGGGTCTTTTTCCAGATTGAAGCGATAAGAAAAGTTCGCGTAGAGATCCTTGAAGTTGGAATCCGAGAAGAAGCCGACCCCGCCGGAGCCTCCTCCCGTGGGCGAAGGCACATTGGGCGCTGGCGCAACGCTGTTGCTGGTGTTCTGGTCCACCACGGCCAGCGAATAGTGGTACCCCCCGTACTGATGGCCTCCGCTGAATTCGATGCCATGTCCGGCATCCTGCATTGCGAAAACGTTGTTCACACCCTGTTGACCGGTGGTTTGATTGGGCACGCTGATGTTGGCTTCGGTGTAGATGTCGTAGGGACTTATATTGATCGATCGAGCCTGGGTAAACGGCAAGTCCAGTTCGAACTGGCCCACCCTCACCGTGAACGCGTCGGCCGGCAGTTTGAGGAAGCGCCCAACGTTTACGAAACGCAGATAACCGTCACCGAGACTGCCATTGGCGTTCTCCCCCGAGACACTCAGATCGTCGTCCACCCAGAAGGCGATATCGCTGCCAAAATTTCCCGCCATGAAGATGCTGAAGAAGCCCGGCTCAAAATCTGTTCGCGGAATGTTTGGCGACTGCAGGGTCCCGGGAGGACCTTGAGGCGTCTGGCTGAAGTTGTTGGCGTTGCCGCTGGTGTATTGGAAAAATTGGTTAAACCGCAGGCCAATCTGCGGTATCCCCGGGATGGTGCCGGGAAAGATGACATGAGGCCACATATCTTTCTGCGCCGGCGCTCCCAGCATTACCGGGGGAATTTTGATAAAGGTTTCATCGTCCTTGGGAAACTTGAATCCGGCGTCTTTGAAGGCCTTGCCAAAATCGTTGAGCTTGGGAAAATCGACGTGACAGGTGGTGCACGAAGTGCCGTACTGGCGTGAGAAAGCCGGAATAGCGTAACTGCTTCCGGTCAGCAACATCACTGTGAGCGCAAAAGCAACAAACAGGGATACGCGACGCCGTGTATCCATTTGATCGCCTCCTTGGCGGCCGAAATTATAGGTTATCCACCCCAACTTGCTAACGCGCGATTCCGCGAATTATAGGGAGCGAGTTCGGAGACTTGCTGCGGCCCACATCACGAGTGCCAGTGATTTAAATCACATCTCCAAAAACGAACGCATTTACCCCCCCAACCCGGTCGTTTGAGTTTACGCCACAGGAACAAATGAAAGCGACAGCGCCCTCCGCATTCTTAAACTGATACAACTTGGGGCCGCGTGAGGGAACATGAACAACTTGTCATTTGTTCGCCACGCTGAATTCACTATGTAGCTGATAATCTTTCTCATGGAACGTTGTGAGTTGAGTCGGCCATCAGTGGGCTACGAACTTCGCATTGCAGCGATAGGGGATGATCTTGCGCGCGCTTCTCTACTCGCGCTCGTCTTTCTCACGGTTATCTTGGCTGCCCCTCTCACCCCGGCTCAAGATAACTACGAAATCCAAGTGTACGGATCGGACCTGGTCGATCCCAGACACACCATGGTCGAACTCCATAGCAACTTCACGATCGACGGCTCGAAGGCGGTCGTAGATGGTGTTTATCCCACCAATCACGCCGAACACGAGACCGTCGAGATCACACACGGCTTTAATGACTGGTTCGAGTGCGGCTTTTACATCTTCACTTCCATAACCGGCGGCCAGAGCTGGCAATGGGTAGGTGATCACATCCGGCCGCGTGTTGCCGTTCCGAAAAAATGGCACTGGCCTGTTGGTGTGAGCATCTCGAATGAAATCGGCTACCAGAGGCGGCAATATTCCGTGGACACATGGACATGGGAAATCCGCCCGATTGTGGATCAAAAAGTCGGACGCTGGTATTGGGCGCTGAACCCCACGCTGGACAGGTCTTTCCACGGTGGGAGTGTGAACCAAGGCGTTGTCTTTTCACCAAACTTCAAATTCAGCTACGATTTGACCCCGAAGGTCGCTGCGGGGCTGGAATATTACGGTTCGGTCGGCCCGGTGACCGGGTTCGATGCCGTCTCGCAACAGCAGCACCAGATTTTCCCCGCGATTGATTTGAATATCGCCCCGCAATGGGAGGTCAATTTTGGCCTCGGCGTAGGCCTTACGGGTACGACCGACCACCTGATTGCCAAAATGATTCTGGGTTATCGCTTCGATTTTTGACCGCGCCCCCGCGAACGCTGCTGCTCTCATGCAAACAAAACGTAGCAACGCGGACGCGTGAAGACCCAACTGCGTAAACACTCATCAAAGCCTGCTCTTGACATACCTTAAGAGGGGAGTCGGCAGAAGGGGGGAGCGTTCCCATTTCGAACTGCTGGCAACCAAGGCTGCAAAGCGTCGCATCACAGCCATGAAGTCACGAACAAGTTCGTGCAAAGGGTTTACGCAGTAAGAAGTGTTTCGACGAATGCACAACAGTTTCAGTCGATTACCTATGCCAATCACTGAACGTCTCGCCACCGATAGTTACGCTGACCACGTGAATCCTCACTGGGTCAAGCTGCTCAGCCTGCTCGAAATGAACCTCCGCTATGAACGCTGCGTGGGCACGGAGTTGTTCACCACGGACGGTTTTCGAATCCTCGATTTTCTTTCCGGCTACTGTGTCCATAACGCGGGCCACAACCACCCAGCGATTGTGGCCGCCCTCAAAGATGAATTGGACAAGTCGGGGCCTGTAATGCTGCAGAGTAACGTCCCCGAACTGGCGGGCGAATTGGCGGAGCGGCTTTGCAAGCTAGCGGGCGGCGGGCTCTCCAAGGTGTTCTTCGCCAGCTCGGGAAGCGAAGGTGTCGAAACCGCTATCAAGTTCGCGCGAGCGTACACCGGCCGCGTGGGACTGCTCTCTTGCGACCGCGCTTTCCATGGCCTGACCTGCGGTGCACTATCGCTGATGAATGGCGAGTATTGGCGCAAGGGTTTCGGGCCGCTTCTCCCAGAGACGGTGATGGTGCCATTTGGCGACCTCGCGGCCCTCGAAAAGGAACTGGCGAGCAAGCGCTATGCCGCGTTCTTTGTGGAACCCCTCCAGGCGGAAGGCGGCATTCGCGTTCCGGATACTGACTACCTCAGAAAGGTGCAGGATTTGTGCCGGTGTTACGGGACGCTGCTGGTGGCGGATGAAGTGCAGACGGGAATGTTTCGCACCGGCCCATTTCTGGCGTCACATCATTTTGGCATCACGCCAAACCTTGTCGTTCTCGCGAAAGCTCTGAGCGGCGGCCTGGTCCCGGTAAGTGCGGTGCTCATGTCGGACGCCATACATGGTTCCGTATTCAGCTCCTTCAAACGCTCGATTGTGCACGCGTCCACTTTCAGCGAAAACAGCCTTTCCATGCGCGCCGGACTGGCAACCCTCGATGTACTCGAGAGCGAGAGGCTTGGGGACCGGGCTGCACGAATGGGCATGGAACTACAGCGGCAACTGACCGACGCTCTGTCTGGTTACGAGATGGTGAAAGAGGTCCGCGGCAAGGGCCTCTTGCTTGGTATCGAGTTCACAGCTCCTCGGCGCCTTGCGCTGCGAGCACCGTTTGAGACATTCGCCAAGATCCATCCCGCCATGTTCGGACAGATCCTGGTCATGCGTCTGTTCCGCAATGGTGGAATGCTCACGCAGATTTGCGGGAACGATTTCATGGTGCTGAAGGTCGCTCCTCCCTTGGTGGTCACTCCCCAGCAAATCACCGAGTTCGTCTCCGCGGTTCGCGATGTCGTTGAGCTGGCACACCATCCCGGGCCGTTTTGGTCTGAAGCCCTCGGCTTGGCGCGGAGGGCGATCGGCGCATGAACAGACGCGACATGCACGTTGGACCTTGGGCCTGATGGCGGCGATGGGGCCTGGTTTCTTTTGTAAGCTCTTATTACGGCAATGATGACAACGACGGATGTCTTCGTAATCGGCGGCGGGCCCGCAGGTTTGGCAACGGCCATCGCGGCGCGTCAACATGGCTTCGATGTGGTGGTGGCCGACGGGGCGCATCCGCCCATCGACAAACCGTGCGGCGAAGGGCTAATGCCTGATGGTCGCGCAGCGCTCGAAAAATTAGGGATTGGCATTCCAGCGGAGGTCGCGCACCCTTTCCGTGGGATCCGCTTTGTCAGCGGCGGCTTGAGCGTGGACGCGAGTTTCCCGAACGGTGCCGGCCAGGGTGTACGGCGGACTGTATTGCACAGCATCATGGTCGCAAGGGCCGAGGCTACAGGTGTTTCCCTGCTGTGGCACACTCCGGTCACTGGCTTGCATCCGCAGGGTGTGCTGCTCGGAGAGCAGTTTGTGCGCTCCCGCTGGGTGGTGGGTGCGGATGGAGGTCACTCGCTAGTCAGACACTGGGCGGGCCTCGACCGTTACCGCTACGATCGAACCCGTTTCGCTTTCCGACGGCATTACCGCGTTTCCCCTTGGAGTGACTGCATGGAACTGCATTGGGGACCGAGGTGCCAGATTTATGTCACCCCGGTCGCGGCGGACGAAATCTGCGTGGTGTTGATCTCCGGCGACCCGCATTTGCGCCTGGATACGGCGTTAACGGCATTTCCGGAGCTTGCCGCACGGTTGTTTGGCGCTGAACCGTCCTCCGTGGAGCGGGGCGCGATTTCCGCAACTCGCAAATTGCACCGGGTATACCAAGGGTGCGTTGCCTTGGTCGGCGACGCCTCCGGCACAGTTGATGCCATTACCGGCGAAGGCCTGTGCCTTTCGTTTCGCCAGGCCGAAGTGCTCGCTGAGTGTTTCGCAACGGGCAACCTGGAACGTTATCAGCGAGTGCATAGGACGTTGGCGAAGCGTCCGGCACTCATGGCACGGCTCATGCTCACTCTCGATTGGAAAACTTCATTCCGGCAGCGAGTGATGCGCGCTTTCGGTTCCGATCCGCGGCTGTTTGGCCGTATGCTGGCCTTGCATGTCGGCGCACTGTCGCCTATGGACTTTGCGACGAATGGGCTCTCACTGGGATGGCGGGTGCTGAGTGCATAAGACTTCTTGCTCCATGAAAATCACGGCCAAGCTAATTGCCCCTATTTTCATTTTCCTGGGTGCCACACTCGCATGGGGACAGACGCAGGAAGCCACTCTGAATTTTGTCCCGGCGCAGACCACGGTGAATTTCACTCTCGGAGATGTGTTGCACACCGTGCACGGCAGCTTCAAGCTGAAAGCCGGTCAGGTCCGCTTCGCTCCCGCCAGCAACGCAATCAGCGGAGAGATCGTCGTGAACGCGGCGAGCGGAAATAGCGACAACACGAGCCGCGATCGGAAGATGCACAAGGAAATTCTAGAGAGTGCTCGCTATTCCCAGGTGACTTTTCGACCCGACCGGGTGGAGGGAAAAGTCCTGGCGTCCGGGACTTCGCTCGTGCAAGTCCACGGCGCGTTCGGCATCCACGGCGCCGAACACGAGATCACTGTACCAGCGCAGGTCGAACTCGCGTCGGACCACTGGAGCTTGACCGTCCACTTCGCGGTGCCCTACGTGAAGTGGGGAATGAAGGACCCAAGCACGTTCATCCTTCGGGTGGAAAAGACAGTCGATATTGACCTGCACGCTCTGGGGCCGAGTCCGTGGGTCGCACCACGCTAAGTTTCTTAAGGATGTATCCCGAAACAAAACTCAATAAGCGCTACTCGTTGAAGGAGGCACAGATTCTGACGGAGCGCTGGCGGGTGGACTTGGCGCTGGGTTATCGGTCGCCAACACCGCAAGCCATCTTTTGCAAAACCGTGAGCAGGCCGGAATGGCCAACGAAATCAGCGCTTTCCAGCGAACGGTCAAACCGTCACGCTTGATTGTTCCTTCCATTGACCGCAGCCACAGTCGATCGCCTGGCGTAATCGTGGCGTGGTTCTTCCGTGGCGCCTGCCACTACCCGCCTTTGGATCTCCCCCGTTCGCGTACCCTCACTTTGTCGACGTCATGCGCGCGACGAGGGACCGAGTATTCATCCCTGAGGAACGGGAGCTACGTGTCGGCGGCCGCGTGAGCGTGACTGCGAGGCGAGTCTCAACCCCAGTTGAAAACTCCTTGCGGCCAACTTGGAGACCCTCTGCATGAGAACTGCTCGAAATCCCGCCGCAGGGCTGGAGTAGAAAGCCGCCTGGGAGACCGCGCCGTGAGTGGCTGGCGGCTGGCTCAGTTCGCAGTACAGATCAAGAAATGACGATGCGACCGATTCCCAACCATAGAATTGGGCCGTGGCCAGCGCGTTCCTGATCTTTTCAGACGCGAGCCGCCGATTCGTGGCGGCTTCCTCGACCGCCTTAGCAAAACTCTCGACGTCAGGCTCTGCGATCCAGGCGTTCCCTGCATGAGCGTAAGAAGCCACACCGCCAGTGCTGGGAGCGACAAGGGGAAGTCCCGAAGCCATCGCCTCCAGAGGTGCTATGCCGAACGGCTCGCATGGATTGGGATGGACAAATACATCTGAATTTGCGTAAAGATCGGCCAGAACGTTCCTGTCTTTTATGTGTCCAAGGAACAAGGCTCTTCCGGGCGCTTCGTGTGAACACTTTTCCCACCGCCGACGTTCAATCCCATCTCCCGCCACCAGCAGCCGGTAATCACGTGCGCCGTTTCTGGAAAGGTGGATCAACAAGTCGAACAACAAGGACAGGTTCTTCTCCGGCGCGAGACGGCCCGCATAAAGAAGAAGAACACTCTCGTCAGCGCAGCCGAAATTCTGCAGCAGCCGACGGCGTAGTTCTGCGGACCTGCGCTGGGGAGACAGTTGAGTTAAGTCCACACCCATGGGACGGACCCAGGTTCCTCTTGGCACCAGCTGTCCTTGGGCAGCGGGCCGCAGCTCGGACACGGTGTAGTCCGAGTTCGCGATGTGATGGTCGAAAAAAGGAAAATAAAGCCACCTCATGTACAAAGAGCAGAACGTCTGCGAGAAAGGAAGATCTCCCAGATAACTCCTCAAGTTGTCGTCCATCCGTTCCTGGCTGAGGCCAACCACGACAGGACGGAAGTCGACAGCGGGCAGGAGTCGCTGGCGCAGCAGTGCGCCCAGATAGTTCAAGGTGTACTTGTCGCTGATTTCGACTAAGTCCGGGCGCTCCGCCGCCAGAATCTGTTGTAGCTTGCCTTCGGGAAAAAGATACTGCGACGGATAAATGGTGCGGTAATCGGGGTTCAGCGGCGAAGACGGCGACTGAATGTGGTAGATTCTGCCGAACTCGCCGACTTCCTCGATCCGGTCGAGCGCGGCCGGCACCACCAGCCGAATCGGCTGTGCTCTGCGGTTGGCTTCCACGATCAAGGCCCGATAGAAGGTAGCGATGCCGCCAGAATTTTCATGCCACGAATTCGTCAAGTGCATAGTCTTCACTCGGCTACCTACCTTTCGTTGACAGATCGCGGGGCATAGTCTCCACTTTGAACTTTGGACGAGATTGCGATTTCCCGGCGATCTTGCGGGGCAGAATGGCAAGAAATCCAAGAAGAAGCCGGGGCAACCGGCGAAGGTCTCCTCCGAAACCTCCGCCTTCCCGACCGACAAGTAAAGTCCCGCGGCGCATCGCGTACCAGTTGAACAGGGCGGAAACAGCGCTCACGACTAAAGAAACGATCGCGGCAATGCGGAGATGGGGCGTGTCTCGGAACCAGTGCAGTAAATACTCCAGTACCTGAAAAGTAACGGGCATCACTACGGTCAGGAAGATTCCCGTCAGCCACCGCGGCTCGGCGTCTTTCAGAATCTGGACCACCGCGCCGTAAAAGCCCGCACTCAATACGCAGAAGATCGACTCGGTGAACAAGGCCGCGATTGCAGTCCGCCATCCCCGCTGCACCGCGGCGCCGAAGAAAATTGGCCCGCGTAAAATCATGCTCAACAACGCCGATTTCCAATTCCAAAGCAGCAGAAGTTGCTGCGGACGCAATAGGAGCCCGCACAGAAGATCGCCAAACCGCGGCGCTTTCGGGACTGGACCGGTCTGGAGCGGCGTAGGATCTCTTCTCATTCGATTGGCCGAAGTATAGGAGCAACGCCTCCTCGGCCATGATTAATTCGTTGTTAAAAAAACAAATTCACACACAAATGTTTCAACCGTAACTTCGCCTTAACGAATTTATGACATTTTTTCCACAGTACCTTTAGTTACCGGGCAGTTAACAAGGAGGCGATTTGCAACGCAAAGTAACCTGCCTTCGGAAAGAACCCGGCGCGCCCAGGGCCTATCGTACGGGCGTTTCCCTGCACAGCCACACCAACCATTCGAAAGAGGGAGTGTATTTTATCCTGGAGTACGCCGCTCGCAATCCCTTGCTGCGGCGAGCTTTGGCGGCCGAGGACAGACGCGCCACCCGCGAGGGCAAGACGGCAAGGTTGGATTTCTTGAAAGCGTACTGGACGCCGCCGCTTCCGCCACTGGTTGCGTTTGAGGTCGAAAAGAATCAAATCGAACGCGAGCTCGGACTAGCCAGTATGGTCTCGATCACCGACCACGACAATATCGAAGCTCCCATGCTGCTCAGGGTGGTGCCCGAGGCTCGGCGAGTCCCGGTATCGCTGGAATGGACGGTTCCTTATAAGGATACGACGTTCCATTTGGGAGTGCACAACCTTCCCAGCAGCGGCGCGGAATCGATCATGCAATGCCTGCGCGAGTTCACGCTTCAGTCCGACGACGAGAAGCGCGATCGGGAGCTCCGGCAATTGCTGGAGATGATGCACGAGAATCCCGACGTATTGATTGTCTTGAACCATCCCATGTGGGACCTGGGCGGTATTGGCCGGGAACGGCATGAGCGCACGCTCCGGGCAATCCTTTGCGAACAAGGCGAGTACCTTCATGCTCTGGAATTGAGTGGCATCCGGAGTTGGGAAGAGAATCAGGCCGTATTACATCTGTCGGAAGCATGCAACCAGCTCGTGATCTCGGGTGGCGACCGGCATGGCTGCGAACCGAACGCGACGCTGAATTTGACCAAGGCCGAAAGCTTCACTGAATTCGTGCACGAGGTTCGGAAAGACCGCCGCAGCCACATTCTATTCATGCCACAGTACGACGAGCCTTATACGTTGCGGGTTCTACAGACTCTGCTCGAAGTGATTCGTGAATATCCCGACTATTCAAGCGGATCGCGTCACTGGGATGAGCGTGTATTTCATCCCGATCATGCGGGAGTCATTCGCCCGCTGTCCTCCCTCTGGGTGAGGCCGCCGTTTTATATACGGCACTTTTTTTCGGTCGTGCGTCTTTTGGAACAGGCACCCGTCAGAAGGGCGTTGCGTTCGGCCCTCGTCCGGCCGCAGGCGCAGCCGCCCTTTGCGCTCGGCGGCAGCCAGGAGGTTGCGCAGTGACAGAGACAATGGCAATGTCAATGACTGATCGTGCCCTGCGCGTGGCGTTCTTCCCCGATTGTTACGACGAAATCGACGGCGTGGCCAATACCAGCCGCCAGTTCGAGTCGTTTGCGCTGCGCCGGAGGCTGCCGTTTCTCACCGTGCACGGAGGAACTAACAACGAGATTCAGAAACTCGGTTCCACTCTGCGCGTCACTCGCCGGCGAGGACGATTTGGTTTTCCCGTCGATAAGAAGCACGACTTCGACCTGGCTTTCTGGCGCCATCTGGATGTGGTGGAATCGATGGTTCGCGAGTTCGACCCGGACATTCTGCACATCACGGGTCCGAGCGATGTGGGCCAACTCGGGGTCGCGATCGCGCACCGCTTGCGTATTCCGCTGGCGGCTTCGTGGCACACCAATGTGCATCAGTACTTGGAACAGCGAGCGGCGGCGCTGCTGTTCTTTCTTCCGCGAGTCGTTAGAGAGCGCTTGGGTGCTGCGATCCGGGAGGGCACTTTGCTGGCGACACTTCGCTTTTACCACATCGCCCAGGTTCTGTTTGCTCCGAACCGGGAACTGATCGAGGTGATCGCGAAGGGCACCGGCAAGCCCTGTCATCCCATGCATCGCGGAGTCGATACGGAGTTGTTCGATCCGCGGCGAAGAGATCGTGCCGACAATACGTTTGTGATCGGCTTTGTGGGCCGGTTGACTGTCGAAAAGAACATTCGCGATCTCGTCACGTTGGAGCAGAACCTGATTCAGGCCGGTCTCACAGATTTCCGCTTCCTGATCGTCGGCCAGGGTGCGGAGGAACCTTGGCTTCGGGCCAACATGCAGCACGCTGATTTCACCGGCGTCTTGAGAGGAGAAGCCCTGGCGCGCGCCTACGCAAACATGGATGTATTCGCGTTCCCGTCACAGACCGATACGTATGGAAACGTGGTGCTTGAGGCCTTGGCCTCCGGAGTACCCGCCGTGGTCACGGATGGCGGCGGTCCGCGGTTCATCGTTCGGCCCGGCGAAACCGGTTTGGTGGCGCGGAATCTTCCCGAGTTCTGCACGTGTATCCAGAACTTGGCGAGGCACCCCGCGCAACGAGAGAACATGCGCGCGGCGGCCCGAACCCAGGCCATGACAGCATCGTGGGATGCAGTGTTCGACTCGGTTTATGCGGGATATGAACACGGTCTCAGGGCCGGCGCAAGAGCCGGGAAGAGAATCCGGATGCGGCCTGGGGCGGAGATGGCAGTCAGCAACCTAGGCTAGGCGTTTAAAATCCCGGCAAAAATAATCTCTTTTTCATCCCTCGTTAATCTCCAATCCTGCTCTCCGATGATAACTTTACGCTCTCCGATGGAGGTCCCCCCATGTTTAGCTCCCGCGAGATTCTGCGGCACTCTCTTCTGCTTATTGTTCTTTCCCTCGCGCTGTTCGGCGTGGCCGCAGGCCAACCCAAGAGCCAACTGCTGCCAACCGGAATGCGGATCACTCCCTTAGCCGCCAAAGGTGCCGTCCTCCAGCCCCTCAATCCCGGACTTCCTTCTCTGCCGAACTTCGTTGCTAGCATGGCCGTCGCCTCGGCGGTCAGTCCGGACGGCAACACGCTGCTGGTTCTCACCGCGGGCTACAACCAGAACTACGACGCGAATGGAAACACAGTCCCTGCAACCTCCAACGAGTACGTATTCGTCTACGACATCTCGTCCCACATGCCTCGCCAGACCCAGGTGCTGCAGATTTCCGTGAACTCCTTCGAGGGTCTGGTCTGGAATCCAAACGGTAGCGCGTTCTACGTCTCCGGAGGGCCGGACGATCTTGTCCACGTTTTCGCTCGGACCTCGACCGCAGGCAGTTGGACGGAAGGCACGCCCATTCCGCTCAATCACAATGGCATTGGCTTGGGACTCTACGGCATTACGCCAATCGCCGCTGGCCTGGCGATCACCCCTGACGGAGCATATCTGCTCGCCGCCAATTTTCAGAATGATTCGGTTAGTTTCATCGACATGGCCAGCAGCTCCGTGATCAAGGAAGTCGATCTCCGCCCCGGCGTTATCGATCCCGCTCAGTCCGGCAAACCCGGCGGATCCTACCCATACGCAATCGCCGTTGCTAACAACCACATGGCCTACGTCTCCAGCCAGCGTGATCGCGAAATCATTGTGCTCGACATTAGCGCGCTCCCTAGCGTGAGCGTCGTCACCAGAGTCCATGTTCCTGGACAGCCTAACAAACTGATCCTCAACAACGCGCAGAGTCGCCTGTTCGTTGCGCTGGACAACGTCGATGCGGTGGCTATGATCGATACGCAATCGAACCTTCTCCTAAGTAACATTCAGACGATTGCCCCCAAGAGCCTCTTTCCCAATCCCGCAAATCTGCACGGCGCCAGCCCTAACAATCTCGCCATCTCCGCGGATGATCGGACTCTCTACGTCACCAACAGCGGCACCAACTCGGTCGCTGTAGTCTCCCTGACCAGCAGCTTTAACTCGGGCAACGGTCCGTCCCGAGGTCGCGTCACCGCATTGATACCGACGGCGTGGTATCCGACTGCGGTTTCATTGAGCCATGATCAATCGACGCTCTACGTAGTAAATGGCAAAAGTTTGCCGGGCCCCAATCCCAAAGCCTGCATCGATACTGCGGAGGTTGTGAACGGAGATTACGCCACGTGCACGTCGGCAAACGAGTACATTTACCAGATCATGCACGCGAGCTTGGCGACCATCCCCATGCCGCAACCGTCCGATCTCCCTGGCCTTACGCAGCAGGTTGCTCGCAATAATCATTTCATCGCCGCGTCCGCGAAACCCGCGCCGTCCGCGGAAGGCATCATGGCCTACCTGCACGGCAAGATTCATCACGTCATCTACGTCGTGAAGGAAAACAAAACCTACGACCAGGTGCTCGGCGATCTCGAAGTGGGCAATGGCGATCCTTCGCTGGCCGCGCTGCCCGAGCCCATCACGCCGAATCATCACCAACTCGCCCGTCAGTTCGTCGATCTCGACAACACTTTTTGCTCGGGTGAAGTGAGCGGCGACGGCTGGAACTGGAGTGGCGCGGCGCGGGTCACCGAGTCCGAACAGAAAACCATCCAGCTTGACTATGCCGGACGCGCCAACATCTACGACTATGACGGCACAAACCGGGATATCAACGTCGGTTATGCCACGGTTAAAGAACGCCAGGCCGCGAATCCGGAAACTCCGGACGACCCCAATCTGCTCGCGGGCCGCCGCGACGTCGATGCCCACGACGGTCCCGATGAAGTGGGAACCGGCTACATCTGGGACGCGGCCCTCCGCGCCAATCTCACCGTGCGTAACTACGGGTTTGAGTTTATCGACGAAAACCGGTATTTCCTCGACCCCAGCGATCCCAATCTCATCCGGCCCATGCGCAGCCCCTTCAAGCGCGGAGTGATTGTCTCCCGGGCGACTAAGCCGTCGCTCATGCCCAACACCGACCCTTACTTTTTCGACTGGGATATGGATATCCCCGACTATTGGCTTTTCAGGGAATGGGAACGCGAGTTTGATAATTACGAGAAGAATGGCAATCTGCCCAACCTCGAGTTGGTCGCCCTGCCCCACGATCATTTCGGAAACCTGGGAGCCAGCACCGTTCTCGACCGCGTCAACACGATCGAGACCCAGATGGCCGACAACGACTATGCGCTCGGCCTGCTCGTGCAAAAAGTCGCGAACAGCAAGGATGGCAATGACACGGTCATATTTGTGATCGAAGATGACGCCCAGGACGGCCCCGACCATATCGATGCTCACCGCACCATCGCCTATGTGATCGGCCCCTATGTCAAGCAGGGAGCGGTTGTCTCCACTCGCTATTCCACGGTTAATATGCTCCGCACCATTGAAGATATCCTGGGCATGCAGCCGCTGGGGCTCAACGATGGGCTCCAGCCTCCCATGAGCGATGTATTCACCCGCACGCTCACGCCATGGAACTACACGCCGATCGTTCCCGAGGTTCTGCGCACCACCAAGCTTCCTCTCCCGCCGCCAACCTCCGCCAATCGGCTCCCCGCGAGCAAGCTGCGCAACGCGCGTCCCGCTCGCGACGCCGCCTATTGGGCCGCAAAGATGCGCGGCTTTGATTTCAAGCGTTCCGATCACCTCGACACCGGGCGCTTCAATCGTGCACTGTGGGAAGGTCTTAAGGGAGAAGGCGTGCCATATCCAACCACGCGCAGCGGCCTCGATCTGCGTAGGAATAGAAAGAGTCTGCTCGCCGCCGTGGCAAATAGTGTTTCGACTGCCCGCCCCGACCATCCTTAAGCGAAGGCTGTTCTGCCACAACTGAGCGACAGGGCGCGCGTGAACTCATCCGTATCGCTGTACGGTCCTCCTCGCCGGATACAGGGGACTTCGTGTCAGCGCGACCATGGGTTCTGCGGTGGAGCGGAATCAACTTCGAAAGCTTGGTTATCAAAATCAGAGAAGGGTGTGCTCGCAGCCATGAAGCTGAAGTCCGAGAGCTCCCAAGACGGGACCCGGACCTCGCCACTATTCTCCTAAACACTCCTTCGTGCGCGTGAAAATCGATAGGCGATGTGTTCTTTGCGTTGTCGCGGGACGAACCCGGGGCAGTAACGTTCACGTCGGTAGAGGAGCGGGCTCAGGCCGCTGGGGACTTTGCGTTTGAGGCGTGAACAAAAAACCCTCCCCCCGGTCACCGGGGAGAGGGCCGTTCAGTCTAAACGTGCTTTAGTCGTCGTCAGCCTTGGTGGGCGCCGGGTTGTTGAATTCGCTCGGGGGGCGAACGGTGCTCTCACCGGGATAGGGCCGCGTAAACCCGGTGGACATGTACCAGTTCAGATGGTTGACGGTGTCCGGGTCTTCGGAGTCGGGCTTGGTCAGTTTGCCGGCGAAGATATCCGCCTTCTTCTGGAGCCAAGCCTTG
This sequence comes from uncultured Acidobacteriaceae bacterium, assembly GCA_963722485.1. GTDB lineage: Bacteria > Acidobacteriota > Terriglobia > Terriglobales > Acidobacteriaceae > Acidiflorens. Next base: position 11,991 of record CAVRNL010000069.1, on the reverse strand, counting down.
CTCAGGGCTTTGACCTTTGGGCTGCTCGTTGTGTCGTCCACGCTCGCTGTAACGCCCTCGTCCAGCGGGACCTGGTTCAGCACGTGCGTCCACGGCTGGAAGTTCTCCGCGGGCGGCGTGCCCTTGACGAAATCCGTCCTCATCGGCGACGCAATGAGGTCGAACTGGTTCATGGGCGTCAGGCCGAGGATTTGCTCGATCGTCCGAGTCATATTGACTTGCGTGTAGTAGGTGTGGTCGGTGGATCCGTACTGCACGGCGTACGGGCTGACGACATAACCCGGGCTGCGATGACCGTCGATGTGGTCGACGCCGTTCTGCGCGTCGTCTTCCTCCAGGAAGATCGCCGACGTGGACCACACGCTGCTGTGGCTGATGTAGTCGATAATGCGCCCAACAGCCAAGTCGTTATCGGCCTGTTCGGCGTCCGGGGTCGGCGGGCCGCCGGTGTGGTCGTCCATAATCCACAGGATGCTCAACGTGGGCACCGTACCGGCCGCGACGTCATTGTTGAAGTCCTGCACCCACAGATCGACGCGGAACTGGTCGGGGATGCCCAGATCGAACTGCGGGAAGTTCTTGATGAGGTGGTTAGACACGGCCGGGACCGAAGACTCTGCCTGGACCGTGTTCTGATAGTACAGCGTCTTCTCGAGCCCAGCCTCGAAGTTCAGGGCGTCGGTGTAAAAGTCGCTCCAGCTCGGCTCCTTTTTCGATCCGTTCGGCTGTTTGAAAGTGTCGTTTTCGACGGACTCGCCGTAGATCTTCACCGTCAGACCGGCCGCCGCCGCGTTTGAGAACAGGAAGCCACTCTTCTGATAGACCAGTGCATCGCCGGCGTTCCCGCCGGGATAGCTGCGCACCCAGTCCGGCGACTGGATGTCGTCAGCGTAGGGCGCCATGCCTTCAGTGATCCACTGGTGACCGTCCGCCGACTGGCGGCTGGGGTTGTAGAAATTGTCCAAGAGAGGGAAGCGCTGCACCAGCAGGTGCGCGTTCGGAGTGTCCTTACCGCCGAACACCGCCAACGCAGGGTCGCCATTGCCGGCGGCCACATCGCCCAGGATCTGATCATACGTGCGGTTTTCACGGACAATCAGGAACACGTGCTTGATCAGCGATGGACTGCCGATCTTCTCCGGGATTGCGACCGGCTTAGCCGTCGGGCTGCCACCGCTGGCAGACGCGATATTTTGCGTCAGATCCCAGTGGTTGTTTGTGAAAACCTGCTGCGTCATCGCCTGCAAGGTCGCGCTGCTTGGCACGGGGACGATGCTAACGGTGCCATTGTCCTGGTGGGTATTGTAGTCGCACACGCCGTGATCGCACTCGTACGAAAGACGCGTGCCGATGCCCTTGTCGTTGGCAACGATGAGCGTGTTAATGTCCTCGTCCAGTACAACTGAACTCGGCGCATAGGCTACTGGGATCATGCCCAAAACGGGATTCGTCGCGTTCTTGCCGAGATCGACCACCGCGATCGCGTTGGCATTGTAAAGCGCGACGTAGGCAATGCCATTCTTGCCATCGACGGCGATCGAGTTCGGCGCGGCGCCATAGGCCGGGCCTGCGCCGGGCACTCCGATCGGCAGCCCAAGGTTGATCGTCCGCCTCACCGTGTTGGTAGCCGTGTCGATAACCGAGATGGTGTCGCTATAGGTGTTGGCGACCAACAGGTTGTCTCCGTAGAACGCTAACCCGGTCGGGTGGAGACCGGTCGGGATGGTAGCCGTGACCGTCATTGTGGGCAGATCAACCACGGAAACGGTGCCGGTGATCGCGGCGCCAACCACCGGGTCTGCGACGATTTCAGTGCCGGCGGAGTAGATCTGGAAGTCCGCCTCAGTAGCGACCCTGCCGCCCTCGTTGCTGACGTAGGCGGTTGTGCCGTTGCGGTCGATCACGATGCTGTGCGGCGCGTTGCCGACGCGGATCTGCACACCCTGTGCCGGCGGGTTCGCGGTCAAGTCGATCTGGGTGAGCGTATTGTTCTGGTTCAGCAGGGCGTAAGCGCTCTTGCCATCCTTGGAGAGCGCGACGCCGCCGGGATAAGAAGTGCTCGGCGTATAGAAGTCGCCGCAAGTGTTGCCATAATCGCCCCCGGGGCTGTTCGGGAAGCAGGCGATGAAGGAATTGTTCGGCGGCACGCTGATCTGGGCGTTGTCTTCCAGCAGGCCCTCGGGCGTGACGTTGGCGATGGTGACATTGCTGCTGTCCTGGCTGAATACGAGGTGTTTGCCATCCGCCGAATAGGTGATGCCGCTGTAGCTGCCGCTCGAATCCTGTCCAAAGGTGGCGTAGTCCTGCAGGACAATGCCGGTGTTGGTGTCGAATATCTCGACGGCCTCCGACGCGCCCAGGGTGAGGACAGCGGCGGTGTGACTTTTGGCACTGGGGTTCAGCGCAATGGCCTTCGCGCGGACCCGGATGCCGAGGTCGACTTGGGTGCCGGCTGGCGTGATGACCGCGCCATCGCTGACGACCCACGAGCCGTTCGGCTGCGGGCCGGTGACGTAGGTCGGGTACTCCTTGGATTGAGCAGCGGCGAGCAACGGAAGACTCAGGCCCGCTGCCAGCACGCCGGCGAGCGGACGCATACGGTTGATCCGAGATTTATTTCGAGACTTCTTTTGAGGTTTGTTTCGAGACGCTTTTCCAGACATATACCGCTCTCCTCTTTGGATTTTTTTCATCACACAACTGGGATCGGACCTGCGACATTGGGGTGAAAAGACATTGGGATGGTGGGATACGAGCAGCGATAGTACTAGACAATCGTCACCTACTTATTACGGGCCTATGAAGATCGGGTAAAACTTCTGTTACAGAGGGCTGAACCTCACCTCGGCGTCCAAACCGAAGGTTTCCGCGATCCCATGGAGTAGGAGGAAAGTGTAGCACCATGGAACCAGAGGGTAACTCTCAAAACGCCATGTCGATGAGAACGGAATTGCTGCGATTCAACGGCGCTGTCGAGCGGGATCCCGCCATCGATACCCGGATGAAAGAGCATGCCGGAGGATTAGGAGCCATCGCGCATCAGTGGTTTAAGGTGATGCGAAAATGCGGGGACGAAGTCCGAGAGCTTTTGCATGACGGCTGTCCGGTTGCATGTTTGGGAGATGCGCCCTTCGGCTACGTCAACGTATTCACTTCGCACGTAAACGTGGGCTTCTTTCAAGGCGCAGCGCTGCCGGAACCCACTTGTTGCAAGGCACTGGCAAGTTCATGCGCCACGTGAAGTTGAGACCCGGAACGGCCACAAATGCCGCAGCCTTAAGCGATCTCATCGATGCAGCGTACGCGGATATCAAGGCGCGCGTCGAACACGCCTAGCTCAGAGAAACACCTTGCGAGGACGACGCGGAGGCGGGAGGTTCGCCAGTTTCTCCGGATGAGTTGCGTCTAGAAAACGGGATACGTCCAGGGTGCACTCCACGGGACGTTCACCAGTTTTTCTTTCGACTCAACGGCTTGAAGAAACCATGTGAAGTCCCGTGTGTTCCCACCCCGCACTTATTCCGAGCCGTCATCGACGAGCGTGCGCAGAGGCCCAAACCAGGTTCGCAGCGCCGCCAGCGCCCGACGGAAGCGCGATAGATCGGCTGGCAAATCTGCCGTTTGCTCTGCTTTCATCACATGCGCGCTGTGTGCACCATCACTGACACCATTCCCGCGCCATGCGAGAATCATTCCCAGATCGTTTGAGCGAAGCGTGTGTCCGCCTCCAAAGGCGGTTAAGTCTTCAGCGTTAAGAAGCAGACGCTCTTTGACATTTTGGAGTCTCTCGAAGGGGTCTTGACAAAACTGATCGGACGAAACGAGTGGGCCGGCAGCAAAAAACCGATCGGAAACTCGTAAGTCCGTATTCTGGAGCACTTTTAATATAAGTCCTTATTTTGGAATACTTTGCCGAGGCCACCCGCTAAACCACTAATTCTAAAAGACCTAAGGAGGGGGTGGGGGGGTAGGGGGGGTGGGGGGGTACAACTCGATCCCGTGAACATCGAGGCGATTTCGAGCGCAGCCCTGATCCGTTCAACGGAAATTTACTTTCGACAGTCGTCGACCAGCGGGCGCAGCGCCCCCAGCCATGGTTCGTAGCGTCTCCAGCGCGCGACCGAGGTGCGATAGATCGGCTGCCGCGTCTGCCACTTGCTGGGGGTCTTCACCGCCCGCGGATTGGATTCGGGGCGCAGGCAGGCGCCGTGCCACGCCAGGCCGCAGGCCGCGATGATTCGCCGGATGACTGGTTCGGGCGCGCTGGTCAGGTCCTCGTAATCGACCTCGATGAAGCGATCCGCCGGCAGCACTCTCCGCCAATGGTCGGTGATTCGCTGGTAGCTGCGAAAATACGCGACCAGTTCGGCGCCTCCAGTCGGAAACGCCAAGCCCGGATGAAAATGAGTCTGATGGATCGAAAGCGCCGTGTCGACTGCAGCGCGCCGGCAATGGATGAAGGTCGCGCGCGGGAATGCCAGGTGGATCAGCCCGGCCCATATGAAGTTGAACGGCATCTTGTCGGTCACTCGCGCCGCTTTCGGCGCGATCGCGCGCAGCACACCGAGATAGTCTGCCGCCGCCTTGGCCAGGAACTCCGTGGCCCGATTCTCCGTGGGAACGAACGGTGTCTCGTTCTCGGCCGCGACGGAGCGGTGCCACGCCGCCCCGCGCTCGTTCCAGAAATTCAGCTCGCCACCGGCCCCGACCTCAGGATGCATGGAGACGATCTGCTCGACCAGAGTTGTGCCCGACCGCGGCATGCCGAGGATCAGCACCGGAGTCGCGTCCGAGCTGCCGAGTTCGGACGCCCGCGCGATCAATTCGGGCGTGCAGCGGGCGATCAGGCGGTCGATCTCGATGGTAAACGCGTCTTGCCCGACGCGGCATGGGTTTTCAGATGGCGATGGGGGCGATCATGGTGATCATCGGCCTCGCCATGGCCGGCAATTACGACACGCGCTTTGAGACGGCCATCGCGGCCGACCTGCCGTCGTTCTTGTGTCGACCCCACGAAGGGCCTCGAGAGCAGCCATGGGGCCGCCAAGGTCCAGTTGGCTGCGCTGCGTGAGTACAAGGCCCGCCAGGATGCCGGCATCAAGGAAGCCGACGCCGGCGAGACACTCCCGGATCTCGGACAGGCACCCGAATTCAAGGACACCGAGCACTGGTTCAACACCCCCGGCGACAAGCCCGTCTCGCTGACCAGCCTCCGCGGCCACGTCGTCCTCGTGGACTTCTGGACCTACACGTGCATCAACTGCATCCGCACGTTGCCCTACCTGAACGCGTGGTACGCCAAGTACCACTCCAAGGGCCTTGACATCGTCGGCGTCCACACGCCGGAGTTCCCATTCGAGCGCTCCGCCTCCAACGTGGCGTCGGCGATCGAACAGGACGGCATCCACTACCCGGTTGCCCAGGACAACGAATACGGCACGTGGAACGCCTACAAGAACGAAGACTGGCCCGCCGAGTACTTCATCGACGCCAAGGGCCAAATCCGCCTGCAGGACTTCGGCGAGGGCGAATACGGGGCCAAGGAGCGCGCCATCCGCACCCTGCTGATCGAAGCCGGCGCCCACGGCCTGGGAGGCGCCGCCCAGGTCCACGCCGTCAAGCCCTCCGAAGTCGAAACCACGCCGGAGTCCTACTGGGAGCAGAGCGCGGCGAACGTGTCGCCAACTACTCCTCGGGCACGCTCACCGAGGGGGTGCACGACTTCGGGCCTCGGCCACCGAACCGCCGCCGTTGTCGTACCTGCGCTTCGGTGGCGAATGGAAGGTCGGCGAATGGGGCACCACGGCCATCCGCGAAGGTCGCCTGCAACTTCATTTCCGGGCCCGGCGGGTCTATCTGGTGATGGGATCTCCGGGGAGCCCGCAGCCCGTGCAGGTCTCGCTCGACGGACAGCCGATCGCGCAACCGGACTCCGGCGCCGACGTCCACGAAGCACGCGTTACCGTAGAGGCGGACAGGCTCTACAAAATCGTCGAACTCCCCGACGTCCAGGAACACACTCTGAGCCTCGAAGTCGCACCCGGTGTGAGCGTCTATGACTTCACCTTCGGCTGAGTCACACTCCGTCCTCGTCGTCGACGACGAGCCAACCATCCGTGAGGTGGTCGGCCGCTACCTGGAGCGCGCCGGCTACCGCGCCGCCCTCGCCGGCGACGGCCCGCAGGCGATCGCAATGTGCGCGCCGGTGTGTCCGGACCTGGTGGTGCTCGACATCATGCTGCCCGGCCTTGACGGGCTGGAGGTCATGAAGCGCCTGCGCGAGCGCCACGGTCCGGGGCCGGCGATCATCCTGCTGACCGCCAAGGGCGAGGAATCCGAGAGGATCGTGGTGCTGCGACGCGGTGCCGACGACTACATCGCCAAACCCTTCTCGCCCGGGGAGCTCGTCGCACGCGTCCAGGCGGTGCTGCGCCGCACGGCCGCCGCCCAGCAGCCGTCGACGACACTCCAGTTCGACGGCATCCAAATCGACCGTGGTTCAAGGACGCTCACGGTCGATTCCCACGAGGTGGCCCTGACCCAGCGGGAAATCGACCTGCTGGCTTTCCTGGCATCCAACCCGGGGCAGGTCTTCTCGCGCGACCAGCTCATGCAACTGGTGTGGCAGTGCGCCTACTACAGCGACAGCTCAACGGTAACCGTGCACATCCGGCGCCTTCGGGCCAAGATCGAGCCAGATCCCGATTCGCCTCGGTACATCCAGACGGTGTGGGGTGTCGGCTACAGGTTCGCCCGATGAGACGCACGCTCGGCTCCTCGGCGCTGGTCCTCGCCGCGGCGATGGGTCTCAGCAGCGTGGTCATGGTGGTCGCCGGCGGCGGCCACGCCGTCGTGGTGACCGCAGAGATCCTCGTGCCCATCGGCGTGCTGGCGCTCGTGATTGCACAACTGGTCGCCGGAGGCCGGATGCGCTCCACGACGCTGCGCACCCGCTTCGGGCTGGGATTGGCACTGGCACTCGGCCAGCTGCTGGCCGCGCTTGCGATCGGCGCAGCCGTGATGTTCGTGTCTACGCACGACGCACTGGCGACCGTCGGCCTGGTTGTCTTCGCGGCGCTGGTGGCGGCGCGCGCCGCGCAGCTGCTCTCGGCCGGCGTGGTGGGTGACATCCGCGCGATACGCGACGGCCTGCGCGCTGTTCAGCGCGGAGACCGGGCGGCCAGGGTGAGCGCCTCCTCCAGCACCGAGCTCGAAGAGCTGGCGACGGCCGCCAACCTGATGATCGGCACGCTGCAGTCCGAGGAAAGCCAGCGCGACGCAGCAGACGCCGCCCGCAGGGCAGTGATCGCCGCCGTCTCACACGATCTGCGCACGCCGCTCACCTCGTTGCGGCTGCTCACGCAGGCACTCGACGACAACCTCGTCGACGAGACCACCGCACGCCGCTACGTAAAGACGATGAGTGCAAACGTGCAATCGCTCGCGGTGCTCATCGACGACCTATTCGAGCTGTCGCGCCTGGATGCCGGCGATTTCACCTGGAGCACCGAGGCGGTCGGCCTGTCGGAGCTGATTGCCGAGACGCTCACGAGCATGAGCGCCCAGGCCGACGCCAAGAGCGTGATCCTCGACGCGAGCATCCCCGCGGATCTCATCCCGGCGCGCGCCAACCCCGAGAAGCTGGAGAGGGTGCTGTGCAACCTGCTTCAGAACGCCATCCACCACACGCCACCGGACGGAAGCGTGCTCGTCAGCGCACACGCCGCCGACGGCACGGTGCAGATCGAGGTCGACACCGGTGACGGGATCGCCGCCGAGGACGCCCCGAGGGTCTTTGAGCCGTTTCCTAACAGAGCCGGCTCGGAGGCATCGCGCTCCAGCGCCGGCAGCGGCCTGGGCCTTGCGATCGCGCGGGCGATAGTCGAGGCCTACGGCGGTCGCATCTGGCTCGCCGACGCGACCCGGGGCACGCGCGTGCACTTCACGCTGCCCGCAGCCGCCGCTACTGCAGGACCGGCGTACCCGGGTCGCTGACCGGCTCAAACGCCAGCAGCGGATGCGGTTCAACGCCAGCAGCGGAGCCCACATACACGCGGTCGCGGCCGCCCCGCTTGGCCTCATACAACGCGGCGTCGGCAGCCGCAAAGACCTGCTGGTAGTCGAACGCCTGGCCACGCTCCGAGGCGCTTGCGCCGCAACTGAGCGTCACACGTTGGCCGGCACCGGGTGTCCGTGGTTCCCACGGCCCTGCGCAGGCTCTCGGCGAGCCGTTCTGTCACGAAGTTCGGCGCCCGGTACGAGCACAACGAACTCCTCCCCACCGAACCGGTACACGAGGTCGAAGGCACGCAGCTGCCTGCGGATCCGCCTGCGCACTGCCGTCAGCACCTGATCGCCGGCGGTGTGCCCCTTGGTGTCGTTGATGTCCTTGAAGTGATCCAAATCGGCCACGATCACGCCGACGGGGTCGCCCGTGATCTCCGACTGCTGCTCAAGTTCGGCCGTGCGGCTCTCAAGCGCACCGCGGTTGAGCATCCCCGTGAGCGGGTCGATGACACAGCGGTCGCGGTGCTCGATCTCCGAGCGCATCAGGGCCGTCGACAGCAGCGTCACGGCAACGATCAGGAAGGCCGGGGCGCCTACGAGGACGGGGTCGTGACCGATCCGCGCGGCGCTCGGGTGCCGAACGCCACCCCGAACAACAGCGCCAGCGCAAACAGCATCCCCACCTTCAGCGGCCTCCCGGGGAAGCGCGCAGGCAAGGTGACCACCGGAATTGCGATCCAGGAGAGCGCCGCCAGGCTCGCACCCCCGCCCAGCAGGGCAACGCTGGCGGCGATGATCGTCTCCAGGCTCATCCAGGCGCCGAAGATCATCCGCTCAGGATGAACGGCGCGGCGCGAGTACCGCGTTGAAACGGCGATCACAATGACCGCCGCCGCCGCAGGCGCCAACTCCCAGAACCCGATCATGGCGAGGCGATCAGCAGCGTTACGAGATCAACACCATCGTCTGCCGGATCACCGACACAAGCCGGTGGTCCATGTCCAGCAGGCGCTTTCTTGTCCACCTCGCCGAAGCCAAGTCCGCCGCGGCGCCCACCGTCGGGATCCGCCGCGTGCTGTATGGCCCCACATCGCGTCCAGCCCTTCCCCGCGTCGCTCGTCGGCGCTGAGCGGTTGAAGCGGTGGCACCGCAAACATTCGCCGCGCCCTTGCGCCGATCACCCTCACGCCGCTGGCGCTGAAACCGTGCCGACCGGCACTGTGGTGCTGCGGCGGCAGGTCGCCGTCCCGCGCGTACACCGCCTGATCACCTTCCGGGTTGGAGTGTTCCGTCATAGCCACATCCTCGGCTTCCGGCCACTCTCCTCCCCTAAGAGCGAACCTCAGATTATCAAGACCGGGCTCCGATGTAAAGGGTCAAAACGCGCCGGGATCCCTCGCGACGCCCGTTTGCACGAAGATGCCGAGCAGCATGGAGAAGGCCTACGAGTTCAGACGCCGCGCGGACGATCGTCACTGGTGGTACCGGGGGCGCCGCCGTGTAATCGCGGGGGTGGTCGCCAGGCTAGCCCTGCCCGCGCAATCCGCGAATCCTGGACGCCGGCTGCGGCACGGACGCAACATGGTCGAGCTCGCGCGCCCGGCGCGGTCACGGGAGTCGAGCTGTCACGGACGCGCGTCGACGCCGCTCGCGAGCGCGAGGTCGGCGAGGTCGTCGGACCGGTTCGTTCTGGACATGCCGTTCGACGACCGACTGCTTCGACATGGCCGTCTGCCTGGACGTCGATCGAGCACCTACCCGACGACGTGCTCGCGCTTCGCGAGCTGCGCCGCGTGATCGCGCCCGGCGGCGCACTGCTGGTGACCGTTCCCGCCTACCAGTGGCTGTGGAGCGGCACGACGAAATCAACCACCACTACCGTCGCTACACGCGCCACGCTGCTGGCGGCGGCCACGGAGCCGGCTGGACGTGTGCGCACGACCTACTTCAACTCACTGCTGCTCCCGGTGGCGATAGCGCTTCGCGTGCTCGACCGCTTTGCGCCCGCACGACCGAGTCGAGCCTCGACCTTTGGGTCCCGCCTGCGCCGGCCAACTGGCCGCTTGAGCATCCGCTGACCCTGGAGGCGGCCGTCATCGGCACGGCGGGGGCTCCCGGGCCGGGCTCTCGCTTCTGGCCGTGCTGCGCTATCGTCTGCCCGAGCGCGGCGGGCGCATCAGGCCGGCGCCGCGTCTGGCAGCCGGGATGGGGGTGTCCGGGCGGGATCGTGCGGAACGTCCAGGCGCGGTTGGCGAAGAAGGTGCTGATGGTCACCACGACCTCGCGGCGGCTCGCGTAGCCGACGATCTTGTCCTGGCTCAGCCACTGAACGTAGGCGTAGAGCAGGCCCTCGTTGGGGCCAGCCCGCAGCCCTGAACGGTCGCCCAGCGCACCGGGGTGAGCGAGCATCGCCGACGTGATCGCGGAAGGTCCAGCGCGGTTGAGCAGGAAGCCGTTTGTGGCGCCCACCGCCGAAGCCGAGGCCGACGCCAGCCAGGTACCACACGCCGAAGACCTCCTCGCAGCAGCGTGTAGATCGTGAACGTGATCAGCAGGTGTTCGATACTCCCGACAGCCCGAACTTCACGAACTGGGCGAGAACCACCAACCGTGACTGACGAGCGGTGGCCCTGACCACGTCGCGGTCATGCAAGTGTGGTTGTCTGGACGGCATTCCCAGACAGGATGAACGATAGTTTCAGGCGCGGCTACGAGCAGGAGAAATCATGAGAGCGCGCCCGCCTCAACGCGCAGCCGCGCTCAACGAGACGAACATGCAACAGAACACACCCCGCAACCCGGCCCTGCTCAGCGTCGTGGCTCCCGTCTTCAACGAGCAGGAGCTGATCGAGGAGTTCGTCACGCGCGTGCTTGCCGCGGTCGGATCACTCCGCTCGAGCTGGTGCTGGTGAATGACGGCAGCGCCGACGGCAGCCGGAGAACTCCATGCCCGGTCGCAGCGGGAGATGCGTCTGCGAGTCGTGCACCTGTCACGCAACTTCGGCCACCAGGCCGCGCTGACGGCCGGCCTGGAGCACGCACTCGGCGACGCGGTGGCGATGATCGACGCCGACCTGCAGGACCCTCCGGAGCTGATCCCCAAGATGCTCGCCGCGTGGAGCAGGGGCTCTGACGTGGTCTACGCGGTGCGCCGCCGGCGCGAGAAGGAGAGGCCTTCAAGCTGGCCACGCGCGTCCTGGTTCTACCGGCTGTTCAACCAGCTCACCCAGGTCGACCTCGAACCCAACTCCGGCGACTTCCGCCTGCTGGACCGGCGCGCGCTGGACGCCGTGCTGTCGATGACCGAGCGCTCACCTTCCTGCGCGGAATGACCGTCTGGGTGGGATTCAGGCAGACCGCCGTGCACTACGAGGGCAGCGCCCGAACGGCCGGTGAGACCAAGTACACGCTGCGCAAAATGGTGCGCTTCTCGCTGGACGCCATCGCGTCGTTCTCGCACCTGCCCCTTCAGCTGTCGACCTACTTCGGGCTGCCTGTTCGCGGGCGTCGCCTTCGTGGCCATCCCCCGTGGTCATCGGTCTGCGGATCGCCGGCTCCTACCTGCCCGGATTCGGCACGCATCACGATCCCGATCCTGCTGTTGATCGGGGCATGGTGCTGATGGCGCTCGGCGTCATCGGCGAGTACGTCGGCCGCATCTACGACGAGGTCAAGCACCGCCCGCTGTACATCGTCAGCGAGGAGAGAAACCGGCCACAGCACGACCTCCGCGATCCGATCGCCGTACCGGTCCCAAGCTCGGTAGGCACAACCGCCGGTCGTTTTGCGCATGCCGTCGGCGACATCGCCGATGCGGGTGCCGAGCTGTTGCCGCGCGCCTGGAGGCCGGGGCCGCTCCGATCGAGCCTCGCTAGTGTTGTCAGGGCAGAGCGGGCACACCCGCACAGCTCGCATGCCCACGGCCAACAGACACCGGACACGAATGCGAATGCGTCGTGCGGCGATCGTGATGATCGCCGCCGG
>CAVRNL010000068.1:0-26849 GCA_963722485.1 uncultured Acidobacteriaceae bacterium | reverse complement strand
GTTCCGTTCATCCGCAGTTTTCTCGAAGACCGTTTCGGCTCCGGACGAGTCACGCTCTCGCGGTTGTGTGCAGGCGATGTTGTGAGATTCGTACAGCGCCAAGCGCCACGACTGCACAGGAAGCGAGCGAAGCTCATGACCACCGCATTGCGCTCCTTCCTGCACTACGCGCGATATCTCGGCGAGATTACGCTGGATCTGGCCGCCGCCGTTCCGATCGTCGCCAACTGGTCGATGACGTCGATCCCCCGGGCGATTTCCGCGGAACACGTGCGTCAACTCCTGGCCAGTATCGATCGGCGGACTGCAGTCGGGCGTCGAGACTACGCCATCTTGCTCTTGCTGGCGCGATTGGGGTTGCGTTCAGGAGAAGTGGCATTTCTCGAACTCGGCGATATTGACTGGAATGCGGGACAACTGAACGTACGCGGCAAGAGTGGCCAGCGCAACGGACTGCCCTTATCCACGGAGGTCGGCAAAGCGATCGCCGCATACCTGCGGCGGGGACGACCGGATAGCACCAGTCGCCGCATCTTTTTACGCGCCAAAGCCCCGATCGGCGCCTTTCGCGGGGCGAATGGAGTTGGCTCTATCGTTCGGCACTCGCTCGAACGTGCCGGCATTGAGGCTACGACCACAGGGACACACCAGTTTCGCCATGGATTGGCCACCGAGATGTTGCGCCAGGGCGCTTCGCTGAGCGAGATTGGCGAGTTGCTGGGTCATCGCCATCCCCAGACCACCAAGATCTACACCAAGGTCGACATCAAGGCATTGCGTACGCTGGCTTTGCCGTGGCCGGGAGGTGTGCGATGAACACGCTTCGGCAGGCCGTTCATGAATACCTGCATCTGCGCCGCAGTTTGGGGTTCAAGCTACTGGACGCAGGCAAGGGGTTGCTTGATTTTGTCACGTTCATGGAGCACCACCACACTTCCTACATCACCACAGCATTGGCGCTCATTTGGGCTCAACAGCCGGTAGACGTCCAACCCGCGCACTGGGCGCAACGACTGAGCTTCGTACGCGGATTTGCCTGCCATCGTAGTGCCACCGATCCACGAACGCAGATTCCTCCCCAGGGCTTGCTGCCCTTTCGACCGAAGCGGGCGCGGCCGTACCTGTACTCGAACGATGAAATTCGAAAGTTACTGCGCGCTACTGTCGACATGCCCTGTCGTTGTGAACGCAGCAAACTGCGACCTTGGACTTACCATTGTCTGTTCGGACTACTGAGTGTCTCCGGCCTCCGTCTCGGCGAAGCGCGCAGTCTCGAGCTTCAGGATGTGGATCTTACGGCGGCGGTGTTGACGATCCGCAGCGGCAAGTTTGGCAAGTCTCGACTCGTGCCTTTGCACCCATCGACTTGCAAAGTACTTGCCGACTACATCGCACGACGCAAACGCCATTGGGCCGGCCGGCCGGTCTCCTCCTATCTGTTCGTTTCCAACTGGGGCAATCGTTTGGATGGCGGCGAGATTCATCGAACTTTCTATGCCTTGTCCCGGCAGATCGGTCTGCGCGGTATTTCCGACCACCACGGACCACGTCTGCATGACATGAGACACCGATTCGCAACGAACACGCTGGTGAGGTGGTATCGGTCTAACCAAGATCCAGAATGCCTCCTGCCGATCTTGTCCGCCTACCTCGGTCACGTCCACGTCGCGGACACGCAGTGGTATTTAAGCGGCTCTCCGGAGCTGATGCGAGAAGCCATGCGCCGGCTCGAGCATCGCTGGGAGGGTCGGCCATGATCACTCCAATCAGCTTGGCTCCGCTTTTGCAACGTTTCTTTACTCAGCGCTTGATGCAGCAGCGTCAGGCGAGCCCACATACCATCAGTTCCTATCGCGACACCTTCCGTCAGTTCCTGAAGTTCATTCAGCAGCGGCTGCGCAAGCCGCCGTCACGTCTTACCTTCGAGGAGATCGATGCCCCTTTGATCGTGGCTTTCTTGGATGAACTGGAGAAGCTCCAAGGCATAAGTGTGCGCAGTCGTAATCTGCGCCTCACGGCGATTCACTCTTTCTTTCGATATGCGGCTTTCGAGGCACCCGCCCATTCTGCTCAGATTCAGCGTGTGCTCGCCATCCCCAGTAAGCGCTTCACCCGCACGTTGGTCCATTTTCTTACCCGCCCCGAAGTCGATGCCTTGCTTGCCGCTCCGGATCAGTTCAGCTGGTCTGGTCGGCGCGATCACGCCTTTCTGCTCGTTGCGGTGCAGACGGGCCTACGCTTATCGGAAATGACCGGACTCAAACGCGAGGACCTCATCCTTGGGGTGGGCGCTCACCTGCGCGTCATTGGCAAGGGCCGCAAAGAACGCTGCACACCTCTTGCCCAATCCACACTCGCCGTGTTGAAAGCCTGGCTTCGAGAACCGCAACGCGGTAACGGCGACGTGCTCTTTCCCAGCGCCATGGGTGAACGTCTCAGCGTCCACGGCGTGCAGTACCTGTTGACCAAGCATCGCATGGCGGCCTGCAAAGTCTGTCCCTCATTGAAGGAAAAGCGGGTCACCGTTCACCGCTTGAGGCACACGATGGCGATGGACCTTCTGCAAGCGGGCGTGGATCGTTCGGTTATTGCGTTGTGGCTTGGACATGAGTCGGTGGAGACCACTCAGATCTATCTCGAAGCCACACTCGCGATGAAGGAGCGAGCCCTTGCGAAAACACTCCCCCGCACGGCAGACCGGGGCGCTATCAACCTGGAGACCAACTGCTTGGCTTCCTCAATAGTCTTTAGAGGAGCGAAACGGAGAAAACTATGTCGGGTGATTGATCGACTCGATTCGCGCTGCGACCTGCATTTGTTGAACGATCGCCATGACCCCTCCCTACCACTCGACATAGTCAGGAAGGGTAGCATAATTTCGACCAAGAGCTAAGCGTTTCCGAGCGTGACTTTCAAGACCTGTAAGGCATCGCCCGCGCCCCACATTCAACAAGATAGAAGAATCTTTCTGCACTCATAACCCAGAGGTCAGTTTGGCCCGAGTAGATCAGGGTACGCGCTCTGCATAGACAGGGGACCATGGGCTGGCCACTCGCAGTGCCAGAGCCCGCAATGTTTTCCGATGGTCGAGGGAGTCATTGATGGTATGTCCTCCCGGAGCCTTAGATTATGCGCCGTCTCGCGGCATATCGCCGATTATCGCCGCTCCGCGGATCGGAGAACAGGTCGCCGAGCGTCCGTGATCGCAGCGTCCAGCCTGGCTGCAAGCGCAGCGAAAGCGGGTGTGGGGCCGTTCCAGCGCAACTCGTCAACATCGTCGAAGAGCTTGATATCGGTCCGGAGCGTAGCAAGGGTGCGGAAAAGCAGTGCGTGGTTCCGCTCACGAGACAGAGTGTCCGCCAGGGCACTCGCGTTGGACACGTTTACATGCCAGTCGCGCCAGTCCGTGGGAATAGATTCAAGATGGCCGAACTTCGAGAGAAGGGCAGCCGACGACTTCGCACCCCAGCCTCGCAGTCCCGGATAACCATCTGCGGCATCGCCGACTAGCGCCAGATAGTCAGGGATCGATGGCGGAGACACGCCGGACTTCTGAATGACACCTGCCTCGTCTATGGTCACGCGCGTCCGGCGATTCAGCTGCACAACGCGCGTGGCCCTCACACATTGGGCGAGGTCCTTGTCCGGCGTGCAGATGATCACGCGTTCGACACGCGCATCTCGAGCCGCCGCCATTGCCGCTGCAGCTAAGGCGTCGTCCGCCTCGAACTCAACCATTGGCCACACGATAATGCCGGCCGCAGCGAGGACTTCTTCGAGCAGCGGGAATTGCGCCAACAGGTCGGGCTCGATGCCTTCGCTGGTTTTGTAGCCG
Source organism: uncultured Acidobacteriaceae bacterium (assembly GCA_963722485.1). GTDB lineage: Bacteria > Acidobacteriota > Terriglobia > Terriglobales > Acidobacteriaceae > Acidiflorens. The sequence continues at coordinate 23,014 of CAVRNL010000068.1, read as the reverse complement.
GGCCACAGTGCGTTTCGAAAAGATTCGATGACGTGATCGGTCGCAACGGCGATGTGCGTCGCGCCGCCCTTTAGCATGCCCAGAACGGATGCAAGAACGCCTCGGACCGCGGCGACCTCCCGCCCATCAGAATCCCGGGCAGACGGCAGGGCGTAGTAATGTCGGAACAGCTCGTATGTGCCGTCGACCAGATGGATGTCCATGGAGCAGCTCCAAGACAAACGTATAGGAGGGGTCGGGATTCAATCAACTGGCTGTGGCGATTGTTTGGTCAGTTCGGCCCGAGAACGGCGTGCCTGTTTCACACGGACCCAACTATTTGGGAGGTTCACCCCGGTTCGCGTCGTCCTGCACGGACTTTGTCGTAGCCGACTTGGCGATCGTCGACTGGGTGGACAGACCACATGCCTCTGGGGGATTTGTCATCTGCTTGGCAAATACCCGGTAGCTCGGCCCGTCCGGATGCAACGTCGACCAGTATCCCGACCGGCTCAGCAAAGGCTTGTGCTGAACGATTATCTGGTTGAACAGAATCTTCACTCCACATTCCAGATTATTCTTCGGCTGGAGGATGGTTTTGGCCGGATCGTTCACCTTTAGCGCTCGGTCTATTGCCCAATTGAAATCGCATTTGTACCGCTTGTGGTCTGCGTACGCAAGCTGCAACAATCCTTCACTGCGCATGGCCAGTGCGCCTTCCGGCTCGCCAAGACGGGCGCTCGTATTCGGATTCAGTCCGGCTTCAGCCCCGGCAAGTGCCTGGAAGAAATAGGCCCAAAATGTGCGTTTGTCTGTCGTACGCATTTCGTAAAACCGTGGGCAGAATCGACGCACGCCCCGGGGAACCTGCGAAGAGAGCATTTCGGGGGGCAGCGCGTTCTCGATGATCTGGTCCCATTGCGGCTCCCAAGGCGTCCCACCGAGTTCGACCCTTTTGATGTCGATGGGGGTTGGCGGGGCTGGTTTGCTGGCCTGCGCAGACAAAGGTGTGCCTATTCCCATGCGCAATGCGAGACTCGCGATCAACCACCATGTATTCCGCACAGGGATACCCATGTTCGGTCTCCGCCACGAATCGATTCAGTACTCTTGCCACCGTCGCGAGAAATCTAAGCTGCAGGTTCTGACCGAAAATATCACGCGAGGCTCGACGTGATCTTTCCCGGTTCAATCTACCGGCCTGTCCGGTAGTGGCGTGATTCGGGGCGACCCATAGAGCCCGCCCTGTCATCTCTGCAAGCGTAGCTTTGAATTCACGCGGCGTTGCGGGCTTTCGTCGCCGCCTTTCGCGCGGCGCGCGGCTCTTTCCGAGCTTGCGCCGCGGTTTCTCTCGCTTTGGGCGTTGGTTTAACGACGGATGGCAATTCCAGCTTCGGCTGTTTTGCAATGCGATGGTGGCCATGGTTCAGCGGTTGGATGCGTGCGGCTTCTTCTTCCATCCGCAGCTGAGCATCGCAATCTTTTTGGTGCTCGTCTTCTAGGTATTCCGGAATCGTTTTCGTTGTCATGGAGAGAGTGTGGCAGAAATGGCGACACCAAGCTGTCCACTTTAGCTCTATACCAACCGTCGGCAATGGATAGATTGTGGAAGAGAGAGGGCTAACCAGCAGATTCCGTGTCTTTGCTGGCATCCTCAGGGCTCGCACACTGATCGTCGTCGTCCCATGAGTCGAAGAACTCCGTGCCATCCCAGGCGGGATGCCTGATCGCTTAAGCCATTGGAGACATGTCGGTTTCGTCAGCGTCAGTAATCGGGATCTTGATTTCGATTCCAACACTGTTAAGGACCTCCTGCGCGAGTATCGCGGCCTGTGCAAGATCGATCCAATCCTCATCGCCGCACAGCCGAGTGTGCCATCAGCAAAGCGGACGAGACCGCCAGTCGCGACGATTGTGTCAACGAGCTCGCTGAGCACCTTGCCATTTTGGTGCTTGCTCGATCAACTGAGCTTTTGGCTGCTCATGTGCGTTGGCGACCGCAAGCCTAGGGTCCAATCTCGTCCCGCCTGCGTTTTCATAAATCGCCCCCTCGGATGGCGCCTCGTTGCGAACCTTATGATACAGAGCCCGCCATTCGTGCCGTAGTTCTTTCAAGTCGTCTTTGCTTGCGCCCGCTGCGTGCATCGCGTGGAACAAAGGCCGTGTGAGTTTGTCGAATTCATCGCGCGCACTTCCGGCCCGGTGCCGCCCGCGCAGCAATGCTGTCCGAGCTAATGACATGATCGCCTCTTTCTGCTTTTCTGGAGGCAAGCTAAAAATTGTGTGTGATAGGCTCATCGGCCACCGCCTTCGTTCATGGTTCCACACCCCCTTCTTATTCGCCCCGCTTAGATCTTCTTGTTTCCAAGTTGCACCCAGGATCTGCATTCCCTCAGGTTGTCATCGGCCCGGGTCCCGGCATCACGAGATAGAAGCCCGTAGCGCCCGTTTCGACCAAGATTCCGTTCTGCCGGTTAGGCCACATGATCTGACGCGCGCCCACGCTTTCGCCATCAGCTTCTTCATGGCATTGGGCGTTACCGTCTTCGCGGCTAGCACTGCTTCGTATGTTTCAGCCTGCGGCTCGTCGGCAAATTGGATCCGAAGAACATGCCATCGGTGTGCATCCAATTTCTTGGCAAGAAGTCGACCGATGTGTGGTTCTGCATATGGTGCGCCCAAATGCGTAATTTTGTATGATTTCATGATGCCTACTTCCTTTGACTTTGCTTTTTGTCTCTTCACTTATTGCCTCCACTCCCTATAAGTCCATTGTTTGAAACCTCATCAGGCCCCCGCGGCACCGATGACAGTGCCTAGCCTCTTCCCACGGAGGCTTGAAAAACACACGCTGGACTGATTTTGCTAATGTCCTCGTACCGGACTTCACTTCGGGGATACTGGTGGGGCAGGAGTATCGGGCCGATGATGTCCCGGAGCTTGCCCCTCTCTCGGCTGAAGCCCCACATGACCTGTCCTGCGGAGCTACTCATTTCCACTAGGTCGTAATGGGGGTCCTGCGCTAGTTTGATGCTCTTGCTGCCATAGACCCGGGGGCTAAACTGCTTCACGTTGTCCAACATGTTCAGGAACTGCTCGTATTGTGTAGTCATGTTTGTCAATACTCGGGCCTACTCATTGAAGAGGTTTATCACCGTGCAATTCTTTCCAATGCTCGCCGGTGAATTGCACAAGGTCAACGTTCAATTGCCTATACCCAAATCCCAGAAGCATCCGGTTATGCCGGGACAAGCGGTCACCACCGACAGGCTCAGCGATGAAATTGGACTGCTGGCAATCACTGAACTGGTTCCATCGATGTCCGCCATCGGAAAGCTGGTCGGGGTGGCGACCGGGGAGCCTTGTTGCCCTGGCGCCGCGGCCGCCCAATGTCTCCACCAAAGGATCTGAAGTCGTGTCCGTCTGGCAGACGAGGCTCGAGCGCAGCAGATTGCAGCAGATTAAAAATGGCGAAGTCTCGCAACGAGACTCTTGCGGGAAGTTGTACACCACGTCCGGGAAACTACGGAGCAGAGTCTGCCTTTGCAAGACCCGTCGAGTTTGAACTCGCCAGTGCCGTACCAAGGCGCTAGTATTGAGTGACCCATCCGGATTGGGAGGTGGGTGAACCGGTTGAACCTAGGGGTGGGCGTCAGAATCTAGACTCCCAATAGGTGGAAACTAGCCGCGACAAGGAGGGCTTTATGGATTCGGATTCCCCGCCGATAGGGCAGACAACCGCCCAGAACCGACTTCTCGTTTTCACGAACGCCTTCAAGGGGTACATGGGCGTTATGCCTGTAGTCACCGCTGCGCTTGCCCCGCTGTTAACTTTTCTGAAGGCTATCCCGACGTACGAGAGTCAAAGAACAACTTTAGCCACTCTGTCGGGCATCCTCGGTTTCTTGCTACTCGCATGGCTCTTCTATATACGCAGAACAATCGCGCTCGGAAGCCTTGTCAGGGGATTCCGGTTCCTTATTAATACGATTCCGCTTCTACTCATTGTCGGCACAGTAGCTTCTTTCATCGGATATTTCCAGATTCTTGAAGCATCGACAGGTATCTCCCTGATGCAGGCTGACAAGAATCGCTGGACATATGCTGAAAAGGACAAAGTCTCGGAGTTCAAGACTGAATCTGACGTCCTCAGGCACTGGGACGATCGTCCAATCCCATACTCCACCTCGTTGCAGCTGCTCTATCTGGCGATCTTTCTGTCCGCGGAATGTGCCTTTGTGCTGATGGCGCTACGAGAATATATAAATGACGCACGCCACGTCTCAGAACTGGAATGGATGTTCGGGAAACAAGATGCCCACGCGCTGACGGAAATGCAAGAGAGCGTCCAGGCCCGCTTAAAACGTGAGGCGGCCCAGTAGCCAGAGCACTCCTCCTAAGCCTGGTTTTGCGTATCAGTTTTCAGCATGTGTTCGGCATGATCCTCGCTTGGACGCGCCCAGCCTTTTTGGCGCAACAGGTGCATTGGATGTGCGGGAGATAGCAATGCAGTCGCAGGTAGTCCGCATGGTGCAAATCGCTGTGCAGAGGGCTTGAATCAATGACGAATCGATCGCTGGTCGTCTTCGTGCACGGAATCGAAAGTAACTCCCAGAAGTGTTGGGGCGACTTGCTGGATTTAATGAAACAAGATCCGGCAATCACCTCGGCTTTTGAGCTGGTCCCGTTCGACTATTCGTCGCGCGTCGAATCTACACTATTCCATCCCTTAAGGAAGCTCCCCGAGTATGGCGTCATTGCGAAAGAATTCGAAGGTTTTCTGAACCTGAACTTCACGCCCGCTTACGACGAGCTTTATCTGTGCGGTCATAGCCAGGGCGGATTGATCATCCAGGACTGGCTGATTCGCCGGCTGAACAACGGCAAGGGCCGAAAATTGCGTGTCCGCGAAATTCTCCTTTTCTCCACCCCTACTCTGGGTTCAGAGCTCGGTGGCTCGCTGCGTCGTCTTTTGTTCGGCCTGATGCCTAATCCACAAGAAGAAAGGCTTCGCCCGTTCGATCCGAACGTTGCCGATACGCGCAGGTCTATCGAAACGCAAGTAATGGGAGCGAGCGCGTGCGACGATCGCAATTGTCCCATCCCGATTGTGTCCTTCTGGGGGGAAACCGACGGCGTGGTACGTTCCGCCTCAGCTGAGGCGTCATTCGAGAAGTTTGTAGTTCTGCCGGGGGATCACTCCACTATCCTCCATCCCAAGCCCCTTAGCCGCGATGCACGAGTGTACAAAGAACTTACCGGAGCGCTGCTGAAACCAGAAGGACACCGCCACATATTTGAAATCGATTCCTATGAAACGACTGTGGCTGCATCGCCGCTCACGGGAGATCAACAGGCCTTCGTCGCCAAGCGCCGTGGTGTGGCGTCGACCGAGCACTCCGACAACTTTGCACAAATTACACGCAAAGTGTGTTTCTCGAGCAAGAATCATTGCGTGGATTTATTCCGATTCAATTACCAGACGAACGAGCGGGGCTACTTGCTGGCGAACGTGGACATGCAGCCTCGCGAGTTTGGCGAGGCGGTGCCTCCGAATATGGCACTGAAGGATGAGGTCGGCGATTTCAGCGAGAGTGGGACCGAAACGACTTATAAATTCGTACCTCAACCTGGACGTTGCCACTCCCAAACCTTGCGCATATGGAACGGGTTCAATGCCGGCGGACGCGACGTACATTTCCACACAGGGAACAATTTTCGGTGTGGGCAGTATTGTTTCGTGCTTGATCTGACGGCCTATGTCGCTGCCGGTTGGAAAATTTCAGAACCGCAGCTCTTTGTCAGCCACTGGGACACCGGCGAACACTCGATCGGCGAACAGAGATTACCCGAAAATCGCGTCCTGGGGGCTCGCCAAAGTCAGGCCGGGACGTGGACCTGGCTAATTTCGAATTTTCGCGGCGGCGTCGTGGATGCGGTCTGGGATGTAGGCAAGCAATAAATTGGCTGGGATCCGTGTTCGCCTCCGGTTGTCGGCAACGCCGGAGTACGAAGAGGGCTTTTCTTAAAGCTAGAAAGTGCTGACTCCTCGATTTCTATTCACAGTTGCTTAATACTGAGTGGGCCGGAGGATTTCTGATAGCGGTTGGTAATCTCTTGCACTAACCGACGGAGCGTTTCTGTCCGTTCCGGTTCATCGAGCGACCCGAATGCCTGTTCCAACTGCAAGCCGCAGCATTGGGTAAGAATGAGACAGAGCGCATGGGAATCCCCTGGCTGGAGTTCCTTCAGTCGAACGACCACTGGGATATGTTTCCGTCCCGCGAGGTTCAAGAATTGGTACGCTAATGCCTTGAGTGCCGCTTTGCGATTGACTCCCAACGGATCCCGTTCATCAGGCCCGTCCAGCCCCAGCACCGCATGAGCCATCCTGCCCGCCTGCCACATCATTTCGTCCCGTTTCCCCTGGCTGGGGCCATGTTCTTCGGGAGAGCGGTGAGCAGGTTCCTTGGGCTCGGCCAGCAGGCGGCGTACATGCCGAGCCGAGATCCCGAGGTTCTGCCGGATCCACTCAGTGAACGTAGGTTGGCCTGGCACAGGGACTCGCCGCCCTGGATGAGCAAAACGCTCGCGAGCCTCGCGGATGTAGGCGATGTTGCTCCTCAAGCTTTCGCTCACGGGACGCAGCTTGCTTTCGACGTGACGCGCGAGTTCCTCATCGGTCATGCTCTCGGCGTGTTTTACTTTTTCGGATTCGCTTAAGGGAAATGCGCTCGGGACCGGGGGACAAATAGCCGCCGGTTCTACTCGCGTTGCGGGGAAAGTAGTAACAGTAGCCATGGATGCTCTTGCCCATTCCGGATGCTGCGGCGCCGCGAGATGAAGTCTATCTTTTGGCGTGGTTGCCTGCTCGAAGGGAAGAACACCACCGCGTTCTCGTACCTGCTCCTCCTCATATTCACGTTTGGCTTTTCGCAGTATCGGGAGATCGGCCTCATCCCATAGCGCCGCGTCATAGGTCGCTTCCGACAACTCGATGAACTCTGCTCTTTCTGCACCAGTCAACTCCATATGTAAGTCCTCCTGCTGAGGGTGCACATAGCATTCAAACGCCGGTCATTGACAGTGAGTCTCAATCAGGGGGATGACACCGGAAAACGAGGATTGGGAAAATGGGGAAGATTTCATAATAACTGTGTGTGGGGCAAATATTAGAGTTTGCGTTTTCTTTCCCCTTTTCCCCAAGTTCCTATAAGTATGTGTGGGTATATACATATATAGTTAATAAAAATGGGGATTGGGGAATCCCCCTCCATCAATTATGCCTGTAAGTTGTTGACCAATGTCCGGAAATTGGTGGAAGGGGATTCCCCACCTTCCCCATTTTCCCCACTTTTTCCGCCGCCCAATGACCAATCCCTCAGCTTGTACACGCTCTTGCTCTTCTTCTTTCCGTCCTCCCTCTCGACTAGCTGCGGCACGATTTCACCCATGTCTGCGAGGTTCGAAATGGCGTTCCGGACGATCCTGTCGCCGAACCTGTTGCCCCACTTCCGGTCGTGGGCGATCCGTTTGATGTTCAGGTAGGCGTCCCTTGCCCCCGCGGCCTGCATCGCGGCGAGGATGGCAACCCTGCACTTGGCCTCGTCATTGACGGCTTCGCCTGGCTGGAAGACCCTGCGGAGTTCGATCTGCCATTCCATGATTCCTATTGCGCAGCGCATACATTCCTCCGTCACCGTGTCTTCATGGTTCATCATGGTGGTGATTAGCGCGACCTTGATGCAGTGTTGTTTGATTCGGCTTCCCCCACCTACAGGATTCCAGTCGTCGAAGAGCTTCTGTGCGCCTTCGTTGATAGCTTCCACGAACGGCACGGGGCACACCTCCGCTGTGTAGTCGCTGTAGTCGATGGTTTCTTTGTCCTTGGCCGGAGGCTCCCACGGCCTGTAGTTGAACTTTTCCTTTGCGTATCCGATGAGCAGGCGATCGTAGAGCCCGTGGCTCGTTTCGCTATCGAACAGCTCGGTGAAGCGCGTGGGGTTCTCTGCGGAGGCAGGTACTCCGCCAATCCAATGCAGCCTGCAATCCACGGATATGACTCCATCCTTGCCCGTCGGATAGACGTGCTCGTTGTCGTCCCAGAAGTCGCACAAACGGGATGCCAGGGTCGAGCAGTCCACCCCCGTCATCCTGAGCACATCGGTCATCTCATGGGTGACGAGCAGCAGTTTCTTCGGGCCGGGACTGCGTTCCTTGTTGCCCCGCTTGCCGCTTGGCTTATCGCCGATCAGGTTCATAAGGGCGCGTGTCCCTGGGGGAGCAGCCGGCAGGTATTCGTCCTTGTAGCGCAGACCCAGCAGAACCTTGGCCCGATCCATAGCCACATTCTTTCCGCCACCAACCTCGGCGATTAACGCGGTGTAGGTGTTGATCCTCGTGCCGCACATCACGTCGGCGTCGCACTTGATCCCGAACTCTCCAATGAGCGCCATGAACGCCAAGCCAAGCGGCATCTTCATCTGCCGGGCGAGAACCCTGGCTTCGCCGTACATGAAGTGTTCGGGCATAGCCAACGAGCTTCTAGGTTCGGGAGCAGCGGGGGTCTGGATTACGGTTGCCGTGGCTGCGTCCACCTCCAGCGGCGCGGCTAGTGGCATGGACTTGATAACCGCACCAACCTCCACTTCCACGCCCATTTCATTGAGCACATCCTCGATTGGCTCTTCTTCCCAGATCACGCCTTTGTAAGGCTCGTGGTTCTTGTTCAGGAACTTAATTACCTGCCCGTCATTGTGCTGCCTTCGCATCCGGTGGCGAAGCAGTGGAAACCGATGCCATTGCCGTCGAAGAAAAATCCTGTACGCGTGGATTGCTCGTGCTTCCGCCCGGCTACCGGGCAAACGTCGGTGACATACCATTCACCGTCCTGGCAATACCCGATGTCATAGTGCTCAAGGAAATCCGCGATGTCGAAGAATTCATCCACGGGATGGGCATCCTGGCCATTGGTATGCTCCTTGGGCAAATCGGCGTTGGCAAGTATCCAATTTTCCAGCCAAACGGGGAAATCGGCGATGGGGGAGCCGTCCACGATTTCGTAGGTCATGCCGTTGTCCAGACGCGAGCCCGGCCCCACCACATACTTGTCGGCCGACTGAAGGTCAAAGAGGTCTGCACTCTTCTGGTTGCCCAGCTCTCGGCTAACGTCAGTCTGTTTGAAGTAAAGGTGATCGCATCCTTTGCCCGCGGACTTGACGACTAATGTAGGTGGGAACTTGTGGCCGGTTTCATGCTCGATGCGCCGGGTCAATCCCTTTACATCGCAATCTAACACCACGATGCCATCGGGCTTACACACGCAGCCCACGTTGTAGTTGGGATTTTCACGATTCCATTGGGCAATTTGGGATATCCCGGTGGTGGCGTGGCGGAACTGATCGTCCAGAAATCCTCTCTTGCTTAGGGGAAGGACTGGAATGACGGGGATGCCGCGTTGGGCGAGAGTTATTGCTAATTCAGCGAATGTTGCCATACGAACCTCAGGAGGCCGCTGGCGATCAAATCCATTTGATATTTAGTGATTTCCATGTCAGCCGTTGCTTTCTTTTCAGATCCACGGCCGCTCGGGTAGCATGAGTCGCTCCGTAGACTCGCTTCCGACCATGGCGATGCCGAGGGGGCCGCTGTTGTCACGCACAAAGGTGACCGGTTGGCCGCTCGCGCCGTGAAACCGGAACATGTCGGCGACCTCGAGTTCCACGTACTTCGATGCTTGCATTACAATCGCACCGCGGGACCCGCTCTCGCGGCAGGTTTCCAGGGCCGCCTGGGTCGCCGTCCGAAGCCCCTCTCGGGGAGCATTCCTGACGTGAACCCGCCACCGGCGGATGTCTCTGAGCACCGCATGGTTGGCAAAGACATCATCGGTGATAAGAAAAATCGGTCCCACCCCTGATTTCCGCAGGTTTTCGATGATCCGGTAAAGAATGGGCTCTCCCAATAGGTCGAGCATGATTGCGGCCCCACCGAAAAATGATGGCATCGCCTGCGCAAAGCAATACGGTGCGGCCGCCGGGCTTAGGTCATTGCCGACACACTCACCGAGCACCAGAACCGCGCCTACTTGCATTGGATCGATACTCCTGTGTTGCTATCTGTAACTTGAGAATCAGGCAGCGCTTTCCGCCATCTGCGCAGCATCGGCCTGCCCGATAGCAGGAAACATAATTTCCGGATCGCCGCCGATCGAGCCATCCATTAAGTCCTCGCGATCACCCAGTTGCTTTTCGTCGGCGGATAAAGCAACGTCCTCCAGGCGCCTTCGCGCAGAGTCGGCACGTTCGTTGCTAGGCCATGGCGAAATATTGGCAGAAGACGGGACAAAGCTCCCGATGGTTGCCGCTTCCACCGGAACACTGGCGTGAAATGCAGTTGGTTTCACTCCCGCAACCCTTTGTCGATAGCTGTAGCCAAGGCGCGCCAACAACTCTCTCATCCGCTGCTTTGCCTTGTGCAGCTGTGATTTCGAATTGCCGATCGAACAGTGCAGACGCCGTGCTATCTCCTGGTGCTCGTACCCTTGCATCTCGTGCAGAAGAAAAATCGTACGGTAGCCGGGAGGAAGTTTCTCAATGGCCCGTATCAGCGCCAGGCGATCGGCGCATCGGGCGAGCCTCTCATCCACCCGTCCATACTCCCGTCCGAATCCACGCGAGTCGTTAGGGTTGGAATACTCCAAATGCGCTTGGCGTCTGCCCCTTCTGCGAAAGTGCATCAATACCGTATTTACCGCGACGCGGTGCAGCCAGGTGGAAAACGCCGAGTCGCCACGAAACGTGGAGAATTTGCGGAAGACGTAAATGAAGGCATCCTGGGTCAAGTCCTCCGCTTCAGCCATATTTTTCGTCATCCGCAGGCAGACCGCCACGATGCGAGGTTTGTGCGTTTCATACAACACGGCAAAAGCGTTCGCGTCCCCATTCCGAGCTTGACTGATAAGATTTTGTTCTGAAATCGAGTTGGCTGCTGCACAAGCGCTCACGGGTCTTTCCTCCCTTGCCGCGGTTTCAGACCAACCGTTCGCCCGGTCCGCCGATAAGGAAAGTTATCAGGGCAAGTGCGCAGCGTCTGAGCAAAATTGCTCAGAATCAATTAACATGACCGCAAACGCTAGCAATGACGGCTTGTTTGGCGTGGAGAGGGCCGCATCAGTCCATCGGACCTCGGCATCTGGAAGAACACGCACGTCGAGAACCTTGCGCGAAGACGACACGGTCGTCAATTGGGATGATGATGGTCGGATGAGATTCCGACAACCGTAGCTTAAAAAAAGTGTAGCCAACCAATGACTCGGGAGCCCCTTTGTTGGCGAGAAACAGGGATGGGTAGTGACGTACCGAAGTACCTTTGATCTCCAGATCCCAGATCATCGAGCATTCTTCCATCAACCTGCCGTTCCTTTTCCATATCGCCACACTCTGGGCAGATGCAGGCGATGAAATCTGTTCCCTTTTGCTCAGGGGTGGGATGCTGTCTATCCATCGCCGCAGTGACCGAGCGAAGCCACGCCACATCAGGCTAAATGACGCTCCTTGAATTCGTCGATCTTCTCGTTGGCTTTCTCCTTGGCATTTTGCACTGACTGACTGATCTTGCTCCGCCGCTCGTGCGCCTTGTCGGCGGCGGCGTTCTTGTGTGACTGTTGCACTTCTTGGGCAGCATTCTTGGCGTTTCCCCAAGTCTCCTTTGCCGCACCTTTGGCTTGATCCACAATTCCCTGGTTGGCTAGTTTTTCGTTGCCGAGAGTTTCTCCTACTTTTTGCTTTAACTTTCCTACAACCTGCCCAACCTTGCCGGACACTTGATCCTCATTCACTGGTATTCTCCTTAATCGCCGCGATTGCGGCCTTCGTTTGTGCGTGAAGTATGGAAACCATCTTAGTGAGCTATGGGCACAGACTGGCATTCGAGGTTGCGGACAAAACGCAACCGTCAAGCCTTTTCTGCTCTCGGCGTTACCACTTTGGGGTCATGCGATTGACCGAGCGCCACTCTGCCCAGCGTAGGCGAAGGCAGGCGATGAAATCTGTTCACTCTTGCTCAGTGTGGGGTGCAGTCTATCTCTCGTCACAAGTCACGGACGTAACCAACATGCTTGGAAAGGGCGCCCATAAGAATCAATGAATCAGGAGACGCCGCCTTCAAGATTTCTGCATTGGCGTGGGCCTTCGAGATCAAGATCAGGACAGCAAAGATCGAGAAAGGTTTCAGCAGACCAATGCTGCTACCAACTCCCATGTATACGAGTTTGACTGATAGCGCAGTTCATATCACGCGCAACTGCCGCTCCATACGAGTTAGAAATTTGAAGTTCAGAGATGGCAGGAAGATCGGCGTGAAGTGCACGTCTGGGCGCCTCGCTAGGCGACAGCGCGGCGGACCTGCTGGCCTCCAGAGGGTACTTGCACCGGAAGATAGGGCAGTCGCGCCGAGGAGGCCCAGCGCGAGCGTACCGGACCCAGTACTACGCTGGAAATATCCTTTTGGGATCTTCTCGTGGAGAGGAACTTTCTCGTCGTCCGCACAAGCCAGTCCTTTCCATAGCAGGAGTGGAAGCCCTGTTCGAGCAGAGACTCCAGCACGCCGGGCGCGCAATGTGGGTGGTTCCAGACGAGATGCTTGGTGTCGAACTTAGACCAGTCTTTTTCAAAAATACCGTAACCGGAATCGAGTTCCTGCCACATTTCCGTCTGCGGATGCGGAGTGACGATGGTGATTTGCGTGACATCGAGCTTTAAAGAAGCCAATGTTCTCAGATCTTCAGAGATCGATCCCGGCGTTTCCGGCGGCAGCCCGATGATGTAATAGCCTTGGGCGTAGAGGCCAGCGCGGTTGAGTCGCTCGCCGAGTTCGAACGCCGCCTCTGCTGTCTCGTTCTTGTGCATCCGCTTGAGGATGTCCTGGTGAAAACTCTCGATGCCGAATAGCGCGCCTTCCATACCGCAGCGCTGCCAGTCATCGAAGTTCCGAAGGAGCAGGTCCACACGCGACTGCACCAGCCAGCGGACTCGATGGCGCGCCAAGAGTTCGATGACAGCGTCGGCATGCGAGGGAAGGTTGCCGAAGTTCTCGTCGAGCAGCAGGACAAAATGGATGCCGTGCTGGACATAAAAACGCAGCACTCGATCCAAAGACGCAAGAGAGATTTCCTTTGGTTTCGGCGCAAACGCAGTGGTCTGGCAGAAGGTACAGCGAAAACTGCATCCGCGCGAGGAAAACAAAACACCTAGCGGGAAGGACCACCCTCCGGGCAGGCGAAAACGGGTGATCAACGGAGGATGTTGGATTTCGTCGACACGCGTCCGCAGTTTCTGTCCCAAGGCGTCTTCACTGTAGCCGGTGAACACATGATCGAAGTGCGATTGGATGGCGGGGGTCAGGGCGCCGTAATTCCCCGCCCACAGTTCAGGGATGCCGGCCTGCCGCGCTTCGGCGGCCATCGCCAGGATGTCGTTGGTCTCTTCGAGGTAAAAGGAAAAACCCACGGCGTCCCAGCCCCTCTTGAGCTGAGCAGAAAACTCAGCGTGCGTCGGATATTCCAGAATGTTTACGTCCGGAAGGTTCTGCTGCAGGAAGCGCAGGCCAAACGAGATTGTCCGTGGCATACCGAAACGCCAGCGAAAATTCCGCGGCGCATTTTCGCGAAAATAATCGTAAAGGCCGGAGTCGCAGCAACGAGTCGTAAGCAAAATTCGAGGCAATTTTTCCTCCTCTGAGCACACCTACAGAAGCGGACGCGGGGCGCGGCCAAGACTCTAGCACATCTCCAGCCCCAAGTGCGAGACGAGAGCCATGGGCTTGGCGCGACCAAGCTCATTAGGCGGGCTTCGCTAACCTGCCGGGGCTGTTTCCCTTGGCACGCCACTCTGGCTTCGCTTCCTGCGAGCTTGTGACAACGCGCGGCGCACGCCCTCGGCGTCGACGCAGCCAACGCGTCCCGCAGTTCCGGATCGCATCAGTGCAAAAAAATCAGACCCACTCGGCGTGTAAAGGCGAAGTGTTCTGCCCTGATCGTCGGCAGGCGGCATTCTGGCAAATCAATGGGGAGACGCACGGAAAATCAAGTAGAACTGGCGTGCTGATTGCGAGAGTGGCCGCAGCCCAATCGGCATCCAGAAACGTGACAAAATCAAAGAAAATTTCTGGGAATCTACAGCTTAGCAAAGAATTTTCACGTGCGGGCCGGGGTATAGAGAAGGCGCACAAGCATGTCCGCGGGAGACATTCGATCTGCCATAATCTCCCCATGTGCGGACGCTACCGACTGTCGCGGAGGAAGCAGATCATCGAGGAGCACTTCGACAGCGTCTCGGGGGAGGATGATTGGAGTCGCCGCTACAATATCGCCCCGACCCAGCCGATCCCAGTCATACGCCAGAATCCCAAGGAGCCCGTCCGGGAATTGTCGCTGATGCGCTGGGGTCTCATTCCATCTTGGGCGAAAGAACCGTCTGTCGCCGCCAAGATGATTAACGCGAGGTCGGAAACGGCGAGCACGAAGCCCGCATTCCGCGATGCGTTGAAATCCCGCAGATGCCTGATCCCTGCCGATGGCTTTTATGAGTGGAGCAAAACAGGGAAGGTAAACAGCCTATTGCTTCGAAGTCAATGACGGGGAGTTGTTCGCGTTCGCAGGATTGTGGGATCGCTGGAAAGACCCGAGCGGCAACTGGGTCAAGTCCTGCTCGATCCTGACCACGACCCCGAACGCGGTGACATCAGCCGTCCACGACCGAATGCCAGTCATTCTTGATCCCGACAGCTATGATTTGTGGCTTGATCCCGGAATGACGAATGTGGCCGCGGCATCCGAACTGTTGAAGCCCTACGATGCTCGGCCGATGCGATGCTATCCCGTAAGCACGCGGATCAATCATGTGGCGAACGACGATGCTGAGTGTTCTGCACCAGTGGAACTCGCCCAGATTCAGAATCGGCTGTTCGCCTAGCGGGGGCTTCTACTCTTCTTGAATGACTTTGCCAAATCGTCGGTGGTTTTGGATCGCGAGCTTGAGGAAGAAAAGAGCCTTGGCACGTCGGAACCCCCCCGCATTCGCTGTCCGCTCTGCCGCTGGTCGCCCCGAAAGGAAGACAAATGGTCTTGTACCTGCGGGCACGAATGGAACACGTTCGATACCGGAGGCGTGTGCCCAGCCTGCCTCCACCAGTGGACTTCAACCCAGTGCCTTTCGTGCGCTCGCTGGTCGCCGCATTCGGATTGGTATGTTACTTCCTAATGCAGCCACGGAATCGCTTTGCTAGCCCAAACACTGGAGCAGCGGCCTGCCCACGCACGCCATCAGAAGTACCGAACAACGTGTTTCTTAGTATTCTGTGTGGACCGGCTAGGAGACCCCACAGCCTTGACCTTTAACCGGCGCGACTTTGTGCGACTTTCTCTTTGTTCTTCGGTCTTTGGTTCGTCGGTCTTGGCGATGGCGCCCCGGCTTCTGGCCCAGGGAGTAGCCGCTCACACCGTCAAACCGGTGGCGCGACCAGCGCCCTCGGGGCGCCCTTTCTATGCACACTTCGTTGATGTTGCAGCAAGCGCGGGGTTGCAAGCTCCGATCGTATATGGCGGGGTCGAAAGCAAGAAATACATCCTGGAGGCCACCGGTTGCGGATGCGCTTTCCTCGACTATGACAACGACGGCTGGATTGACATTTTCTTGTTATCCGGTACGCGCCTGAACGGAGATCCCCCCGGTGCGACGAATCGCCTTTACAAGAATAACCGCGATGGAACCTTTACCGATGTGACGGAGAAGGCCGGATTGAAGGCAGTGGGTTGGGCTTCCGGCGTCTGCATTGGCGACTACAACAACGATGGATTCGAGGACATCTTCTGTACTTATTTCGGACAAAATCGTCTCTTCCGTAACAACGGTGATGGAAAGTTTACCGACGTGACCAAGGCCGCTTGCCTTTGGAACGATCAACCACGCTGGGGAGCGGGGTGTAGTTTTCTTGACTATAACCGGGATGGGCACCTTGATCTCTTCGTGTCAAACTATGTGGGTTTTTCTTTCGAGCATGCGCCCGTGCCCGGAGAGAACGTGAATTGCAACTGGAAAGGTGTCCCGGTTGAATGTGGGCCGCGCGGATTGCCCACGGGAAGGCATTCGCTGTATCGGAACAACGGCGACGGTACTTTCACGGACGTGAGCGAGCAGGCGGGGATCGCGAAGGCAACCGCGTGTTATGGAATGACGGTGGTGGCCGCGGATCTTGATGAGGATGGCTGGACCGACATTTTTGTCGCCTGCGATTCCACGCCGAGTTTGCTGTTCATGAACAACCATGATGGAACGTTTCGCGAGGAAGGGTGCGTCCGCGGCGTGGCGCTGAGCGACGACGGAATGGAGCAGGCGGGAATGGGCGCGGCCGTGGGAGACTACGATCTGGACGGTCATCTCGATCTTTTCAAGAACTCACTTTGCCGAAGATGCCAACGGCCTTTATCACAACGACGGCAAAGGAAATTTCGATGACGTGACACGCTCCTCGCGGGTCGCGGTTGATACCCGCTACGTGTGTTGGGGCGCCGGCATCGTAGATTTAGACAACGACGGCTATCCGGACCTTTTCGTGACCACTGGGAACGTCTACCCGGAAGTGGAACGCAAATTTCCACAATACCCCAACAAATCACCGCGAGCAGTGTATCGAAATCTCGGCAACCGCACGTTCGAAGAATTGGGGCAAGAGGCTGGTCCAGGCGTGACCGACGCGCACTGCAGCCGCGGTTGCGCATTCGGTGATTTCGATAACGATGGAGACATCGACATTCTGATCGTCAATCTGAATGAATCGCCGTCGCTGTTGCGAAATGACATGAAGCAGAAACACAACTGGATCAAGGTCAAACTCGAGGGCGTCAAGTCAAACCGCAGCGCCATCGGAGCGCGCGTCGTGGCCCATTATGGGGGTAAGGCACAGGCCCAAGCCGTGCTTAGCCAGTCCAGCTTTTACTCGTGCAGCGATTCCCGCCTGCATTTCGGCCTAGGTGGATTCAATTCGGTGGATCTCGACATCTACTGGCCCAATGGACTGCACGAACAATGCAAGAAGATTCCCGCCAACCAACTCATCACCCTGCGCGAAGGATCGGGAATTTAACTGGCTTTTTCCGCAATTTGATGAATTCCGAGTAAGAGAACCTTAAGGAGGTTCCAATGAAGCAATCTTTTGGGTTGTCCTCACGTCCGGTACGGTTCCGGCAGATTGCTCGGAACCTGCTGTTTTTAACCGTAGCGTGCGCCGTGTTCGCCGGTGCGGCGCAGTCGCAGGCACCACCCAACGGCGCTCAATCAAACAACGAGACGGCGGCGCGATCTACAATGCCGCCTTGGATTCGCGCAGCCAATGAAAGGGCGTCTGCAGCTCGGTCCGTGGCGAAGCCGGCGAACCCTCCAGCTGGTAGTGACGCTTCTGCCGATCCGGCCTTGGGCGTTGGTACCCCGCAGTTCCACGTAGCTGCTGACAAGTTCGTTAGTCCCCAGGGGGTCGCCGTCGACGCGACGGGAGACCTGTATGTTGCTGACAGTGACCTGCAGCAAGTATTCAAAGTGACGCCAGAGGGGAAGCGGTCCATCGTGGGTAGTGGATTCATGGTTCCGCAAGCCGTCGCTGTAGATGGGGCTGGAAACGTGTATGTGGCCGACAGCCAAGCCGGAGTCATCTACAAAGTCACGCCTGACGGAGTGCAGGGGACCGTGGGCAGTGGGTTTTACATGCCGATGAGCGTAGCTGTGGACGCGGCAGGTAACGTGTATGCCGCAGACCCTTGGGAAGATTTTGTGGCCCAGATTACACCCGATGGCACTCAAACCAATTTGGGCAGTGGATACAATACTCCAGTAGGAGTCACCGTCGACGCAGCCGGTAACGTGTACGTTGCGGACACCTACAGCGCGGCAGTATTCAAGATAGCCCCTGACGGAACTCAAACGACGCTAGGCAACGGGCTGGTTGCTCCGATGTACTTAGCTGTCGATCCTGCGGGCGACCTTTACGTCACGGACACCGGTACCAATTCGCTGGCCGAGATAACTTCTGACGGAACACTAACTACAGTCAAACGCGGCTTGGATGTTCCGATAGGCGTAGCTTTGGACGCTTCGGGTGATCTCTATGTCGCCGATTCCTTCAGCCAAAGGGTCATCAAGGTCGACGGTAAGGATTAAGGTGTGCAAGAAGAGCGTCCGCGACAAGTTCTCGTTACGCCTCTCGTTACGATCGTCACCGGAAACGAGCTGCGCTGAAGACGGAAGTAGGGCGAGCAACACTCCGGTTCGAGGAAGCTGGCGATAAGCGCTAGGTGGTCCAGTGGGGGAAGAAGCACTTCTGGGAAAGCCGAGAGGGACGGAACTCACAAAGCTCTGGCCCTTTGACTTTCGCGGTTGCGTAGTGACGCGTGAAGCATTGGCCGACGGGATTTCCTGTGTCGCGGTCTTCTTGGGGACATTGCAAGAGCTCACAGAGCCCTTTGACTTTCGCGGTTGCATTCCGGGGCGAAGGCGGGTTGGCTTTCTCGGGTAGACGGCGTCGCGGGTGTCGATACGGAGAAACCGACATTAGAATCCATGTAAGCTTGGCTGATCCGCGGAACGCGCTGGAAAACTTGATGGATCCCTGGTCGAGTCTTCGGTCAAGGGTGGACTTGCTCTGACGCTTATTACACTCACCGTGGTCAAAACACGAAATCGCCTGACAACGTCATTTGGTACCATCGCATAACTAAACTGCATGGAACTCCATTCACTCGCACGTGCAACCTGAAGGGGTGTTCCACTGGAGGATTCATCGGCGACCGTCCGGTTTCACTGATTTGTGTCTGTCAGCATGGACTTGGTGGTGATCTGGCCGTCGTCGGAGATGGCGATGGAGCGGGCTTGGGCGCCCGGGTTGCAGACGGGGTTCTCGGCGAAGACAAATCCCTTGGCGCGATCCCACGACACGTGTTTGGTGCAGACCTTGCCGGGAGCCTGGTCGGGAACTTCTTCGGTCGTGTCAAGGCCGCCGTTGCCGTCGGTGATGTGGAGTGGCTCGACTTCGATGGTGGCGTGAAAAGCCGCGCCAGGCGCGAGATGATAAGCGGCGGCATTCTCCTCCTGCACGAACCTGTTGCAGTAATAGTAAGGCAAGGCGTCGGTCGAAAGGCGATAGAGGTCGGCGACGATGGGGCCGGATCTCTGGTCGACGCCAACCCAGTAGATGGCGTGAACGTCGCCCTCCTTGACCGTGACCTGAAGGACGAAGAAGCCGTCGTCGCCGTAAATCTTTTTGACCTTGTAGCTGATGGCCGCCCCGCCCCCGCGTGAGGTAACGGGCGGAGGCTCGGCCTTCGCGGCTTTCTCACGCAACCGATCGGCCTCCGGGTAGGTGATCGGCACAAGAGTGGAAGCGGTGGACGGCTGCAGTTCGACCGCGACGGAAGGCCGGTCGGTGAAGGGATGCTCGGCGAGGAAAAAACGCTCGTCGAATGAATTGCCGCTGGCGAAGGCCATGTGCAGGGCGGGGCTTGAGCCGCGGGCGGCCATCAGGTAGAGCTCATGGTTGCTCTGCTTGAGCGAGAAAATCTCGTCGGTGTCTCCCAGCCAGGGAACAAGAAACCGCTGTCCATCGGGTTTCCGGCGGTCCAGGCGATCGGGAATCCATTCGATCGCGTTGACGGCTTCGGGAGGCGGTGCGTAAGCGTCTTTGCCGGAGAGCAGAAAGTAGGAGGCATCGCTGAAGCGCTCGCCCCATCCCGTGCTGACGGTATCGCGCTCGTTGCAGAGGTAATCGGTCTTGCTCCATTCGCAGGAAACCGAGCCGCGCAGGCCATAGCCGGAGTCGGGCGCGGTGCAGACGCCGCCGCCCTCGCCGTGTGTGCATTCGAGCTGTTTGGCGAACGCCGGCGGGTTTGAGCGGAAATCAAAAATGAAGACGTGGCCATAAGTACCGCCAGCGTTGGCGCCCATCCAGCGCGAGCCGTAGCTGATTTGAAACAGCGGGATAGCGGGATCGGGGGTGAAGATGTCAGCCGGGTCGGAGGAGGGCGCCTTGTTGGCCGGTGCTTCCTGATTTGCATTCCGGTGGTTTGCGGTCGAATCGGCCTCGGCGGAAGGGCCGTCGGCCTTGCTGACGGTGGGATCGTGCGGCTGGAACTCGTACCAGCGCTTATCCTTTGCTGTGAGTACGCGCAGGTAAAGATGCAGATCGGTCCCGGTAGCCATCGAGGCCTCTCCGCCGCCGGTGAGGAACTGGTAGAACTCGACCGACAAACCGTCAGGCGGAAACGGCCCGAAAGTGCGGGGCTTCACAGCGGCGGGAAGGTCTTTGGGCGCGGCGTCCAGCGGAGTGAGCGAGACGCCGCGGTACTGGTCGTCGACTGTAGAAAAATCGGCGCCGTCTCTGCACTGGAATTTTCCGGCACTGGCGCTGAAGAATTCATCCTGCGCCTGCGAGAAGAGTGGGACCAGCAGGAAAGCAAGGGCGATCGATACGAGTCCACGTCTCATGGTCGCAACCTCCGGGTGGAAGGCACATGACACCGGAACGAGCCGGTTACCCGTTTTCCCGGTCAGAACAAGGCAAGCTCCAACCGCGCATTATACGTCGACAATCAAGCAAGACCAGAGTACGCTGACGCGGAAATAGACGAGTTGCTGTTCCAGATACTGCTGGCGTTAGCTGAAATCTTTTTCGAGGCCTTTCTCGAATTCGGAGGAGAGGCATTGTTAGGCGTGCTCTCTCGGTTTGCGGCAGATGCATTTGCGTTCGCGTTCGGTATGGCTTTGGTTCGATTATTTTTGGCGTTCGGAAGCGGTTCTCCTCCGGGCTTGGGCCAACTGTTGAAATATCGCGTTACGCTCATCGACCCCGGTGAATGTGACTTGCCCAAAAACCCCTGCCATTGTGTTTGCTCAACCACTTGATACCTAAAGGATCGAGACCGCGAATGAGAGTGGCTCAAAAACAGATGTTTTTGGGCTATGTGTCTCCTTTGACGCCCTCAACGGGCGCAAGAACGGCGATACCATCAATGCTCTACCGCAGGTCTTCTGGTCTTTTTTGCTATCATTTCCAGCAACTTAATTGTTGCGCCCTCGTTCACCCCGAACACGAGATTTGATTTTCCTATAATTCAAGAGTGCGGTCTTCCCTATCGGTAGTCGTCATACGGTTCATCATAGAAATCTGACGGGTCAACATCTTCTATGTTGATAGGGTCTCCCAGCCCCGCCGTCTGCAACTCGGCTGAGCCGCCGAGTGACAAGCCACAAAGGCTACAAATGAAACTTGAAGGCACGAGGGTGACTACCGGATACCCTCCCTCCGGGTTCCCGTAGCGATCAAAATCGGCTTCCCACGCAACTTCAACCGAGCCACTGAGCACCCCCTGGTTTCCGCAAGCCGAACACCCAGCGAGTTGGTCGTCATAGGCCCTGAGGTTATAGCCAGCCTCGACGCTTTTGATGATGCCTTGAGTGTGCTCTGGCTCAAGCGCACCGTATTTTCGTTCGTATCTCGCCTTCGCTGCTGCGATGTTTTCCGCTGTTAGCCTATTCATCTCTGTAAGAGCTTTGTTCAGATGAGCATCCACAAGCTCCGCGAATTCTCCGAAAAAGTCTTCGCGAGGTACTTTCATCTCATCGACTAGTAGAGAAGTTGCAGCAACAAATTCATGGAAGATCTCCTTCGCCTCTTGTTCGAAAACCTCGCCAAGGTGAATGGCACTGTTCCGAAATTCAGCCAACAACTTGAGTCGGACAGCGAAATCGTTCAAGGCCGGATGAAGTTGTGTACAGCGTTGCAGCACTTCGGTGGCATTGATCGTCTTAATGTTCCACGGCGGGCGTTTTGTGTGTTTCCCGTCTGTGCACACATGTAAGAATGAATCAAAATCCCGGTCAACGATCAGGCATGGATGAATTGCGGCAAGGCGAGCTTTGCCCAAGAGTTCGAAACAAATTGCCGCCTGCATGAGGAATTGATCCTGCTCTTTGTTCAGGTAGTGCCGTATCGCCCGTTGTCCGGCACTGAGACTTCGCTGCATTAGTTTTTCTTTCATTGTAGTTCTCTAACAGATCGCTCTCACTTGGCTAGTCTGAACTTTTGATTTATGGCTAGAAAGCCGCCGCAGCCACGGTCACCTGTAACAGACTCCGTGTGAATTTTAGAGCAAGTACACGTTTGACGAACGTCGAGATTGCGACTTCACTAGCAATTTCTCAGGCGGCGAAATCTGCTTACAACAGTAATCGTGCTCCCACCTTCCGCGTGATGCAAAAGAAAAGCCGCCCAGACATCGAGCGGCTCATCCTGTGATTTCGATTCGACAAAGTGCTGCACTCTTCGTCGAAGCCTATTGCACCACCTGATCCAACACCGAGGATGTGCTTTCGGCAGAGGCGGCATTCCCCAGGTACTCAGCCGTGATCGGGTTCGTGCCCACGGCGAGCTTGGTCGTGGTAAGCGTGGCGATGCCACCGCTCAACGTCACCATTCCCATTCCGGTTGTTCCGTTCTTGAACCACACCTTGCCAGTCGGCGTCGGTCCAGCCGAAGCAACTGTCGCTGTGAAAGTCACTGCCTGCCTGTAGTTCGAGGGATTGAGACTGGAGCTCAGGGCCGTCGCTGTCGGGTCCTTATCCACGACCTGCCTAACCAGCCCAGAACTCGGTTCAAAGGTCTCGTCCCCGGCGTAGGTGGCCTTGATGGCGTGCGTTTTCGCGGTCAGCGAGGAAGTAACGAACATCGCTACGCCACTCGCGGTGGCGCCTGTTCCAATCGCGGTTGTCCCGTCGTAGAACGTCACCAGTTCGCCATCCGGAATCGCCCCGCGAGTTGACGTGACAGTTGCGGTGAACTTCACTGGCTGCCCGAAAAGGGAAGGCGATCCCGATGTGGCCAGGACTGTCTTGGAAGGATCGCTCTCAATGTACTCTGTGAGCACTTTGGATATACCAGGCGTATTGTGCGCATCACCCAGTAAATGGCCGTCAGTGCGTGAGGGCCGCTTTTT
>CAVRNL010000067.1:0-36449 GCA_963722485.1 uncultured Acidobacteriaceae bacterium | reverse complement strand
GCCACAATGACACAAAATAAAATCAATAATCCGCAAATGACAATGCCAACGATAGCTGGCACGAGGATGCCTTTTTTGCCGTGCTTGGAAACGCCGAACAAAGCCACAATGCCGGAAACCAAGCCAACGGCGATGAGCAAAAGTGCAAACTCCACAAAAAACGGAATGATCTTTCGTGCGACAATATGCCGGTCAAATATGAAAAGCGCGAAAATGATGAGGCTAATGACGGGACAAATCCAACCAAGCGTCGCTGCTCGGTGTGAGAACGATTTCGTTTTTGGTGATGTTGGTGTGTCCATATTCGGATGTGGCCTAACGAAAAAGCTGAGCCACCGCCGACTCGCGACATGAACCGCGATAGCGGAACTGACAGCGCCAACGGCGGTTGGCTCCGGCGACTTGTTGAACCCAGCTGCTTTGCGGCGGGCCTGACGGAAGGCTTGACGGCCTCTGGCAAATCATTACTTCAGGCGGTTGTAGATTTTAAGGCTCCCGCTCGCTAAGCGCGATCCGCACACACGGGCATGCTCATCCGCCGCATGAAATTCTGACCGTCCATCCATCCCCAATGAAATTCGCCGCGTTTTGTCCAAACTGAGATTTTTCGCGCGCCCACCAAAAAAGAATATGTCCGTTACGTTCGCCGCCTCGGCTACGATTACCAGTGCGACCCCGCCGTGCTCACGGAGGACCAGGTGCGGTCTGATTATCTGGAGCTGCGCCAGTCGCTGAACTACGAAACCATGATCGCGGCCGTGCGCATGGAAGATCCAGCGAAGCTGACCGACACCATCGCCGCCAACCTGCAACTCTCTATCGAAGAAAAGCAGGGGTTGCTCGAAATCTTCGATCCCGCCGAGCGCTTGAACAAAATCGGCGACGTGCTCGATGTGGAAATCGAAAAGCTCAATATGGATCGCACCATCCAGTCGCGCGTAAAGCGGCAGATGGAAAAGGCGCAGAAGGAGTATTACCTCAACGAAAAGATCAAGGCCATCCAAAAAGAACTCGGACGCGGCGAAAAAAGCGAATTCGACGAGCTGAAGAAAAAGGTCGAATCCGCGGGCATGCCCAAAGAAGTGAAGGATAAGGCGATCCAGGAACTCAAAAAACTGGAAGCGATGCCGCCCATGTCCGCGGAGTCCACCGTCTCGCGCAATTATCTCGACTGGCTGCTGGCGGTGCCGTGGAAGAAGCGCTCGAAGGAAATCCGCAACATCACCCGGGCTGAGAAAACTCTGAACGAAGATCACTATGGCCTGGAGAAGATCAAGGAGCGCATCCTCGAGTTTCTCGCCGTACGCCAGTTGGTGAAAAACCCCAAAGGCTCGATTCTGTGCTTCGTCGGGCCTCCCGGCGTGGGCAAGACTTCTCTCGGGATGTCGATTGCCAAAGCGACCGGCCGCAAGTTCGTGCGCATGTCGCTCGGCGGCGTGCGCGATGAGGCGGAAATCCGCGGCCATCGTCGCACCTACATCGGCGCCCTGCCCGGCCAGATCATTCAGATGATGAAGAAGGCCGGCACGAAGAACCCGGTCTTCATGCTCGACGAAGTCGATAAGATGTCCATGGACTTCCGCGGCGATCCCTCGGCGGCGCTGCTCGAAGTTCTCGATCCCGAACAGAATTTCATGTTCGTAGATCATTACCTCGACGTTGAGTACGATCTTTCTCAGGTCTTCTTCATCGCTACCGCGAACGTAATGCACACCGTTCCGCCCGCCTTGCAGGACCGCATGGAAGTGCTGCGTCTGCACGGCTACACGGAACCGGAAAAGGTCGAGATCGCGAAACAGTTTCTGGTGAAAAAGCAGATGTCGCAGGCGGGGTTGACGGAGAAGAACGTGCAATTCCCCGACGAAGCGATCCGGCAGATCATTCGCGGCTTTACCCGCGAAGCCGGAGTGCGAAACCTGGAGCGGGAAATTGGCAACATCTGCCGCAAAGTTGCGCGCAAGGTAGTAAAAGAAGGCGCCGACTTCTCGGCCGCGATCCAGGCAGAAAAAATTGGCGACTACCTCGGCGTGCTGAAGTTCCGCGACACTCTCGCCCACGAGAAGAGCGAAGTCGGTCTGGTGACCGGCCTGGCCTGGACCGAGGTGGGAGGGTCGATCCTCAGCACTGAAGCCATGGTGGTGGACGGCAAAGGCAAGCTCACTCTAACCGGCAAGCTCGGCGATGTGATGCAGGAATCGGCGCAAGCTGCCATGTCCTACATTCGCTCGCGGGCGGCGCGGCTCGGCCTGCCTCGCGACTTCTACCGCAGCCTCGATATTCATGTGCACGTGCCCGAAGGGGCGATTCCAAAAGATGGCCCTTCCGCCGGCATCACCATCGCCACCGCCCTCGCCAGCGCGCTGAGCCGGATTCCGGTGCGCCGCGATCTCGCCATGACCGGAGAGATCACGTTGCGCGGCAAAGTGCTTCCCATCGGCGGATTGAAGGAAAAGCTTCTGGCCGCTCATCGCGCCGGATTGTTCGAAGTGATCCTGCCGCTGGAAAATGAAAAGGATGTTGCCGAGGTTCCGGAGAACTTGCGCCGAGAAATGAAATTGCACTTCGTGGACAACATGGACCAGGTACTAGCCATCGCGCTCGAGGGCCCGCTGCCGCAGATGCCATCGGAGGCGGAGACGATGGCTCCCATCGCGACCCCGCCAGTTGCGGAGATTCCCACGGCGCGACAGTAGACTGAAATAACGCCGCCGTGGAATCTGGGGCACTTGGCCTAAAACCGAACTCCCTTTGGCGTCGGCTGCGCGGCTGCCTACTTCTCCAACAGCGAGAGTGCGACTTCCCCTTTTCTTCGCTGCTAACAATTGGTAAGCAACGTTATATCTAACCGCCTGGGAGAAACGGGCCGCACACCCGCCGACCTTCGCGCCTTCGCATCGCGATAGGACGGGCCACTCGCCAGCGCGGGGATGGTTGTATGATCGGCGCCGTTTTTGAACCAAATAGGAGACTCCGGGTGAATATGAGCGGGCGGTTCCGTCTGGCTTTTATCACATGCTGCGTTCTCTTCATTTCGTCCGCACCGACGGCGGCGCAATTCACGAAAGAATCTCAGGACCCACCCTTCAAGATTGAAGTCAAGGTGGATAGGGCGCTGGTGCCGGTTGTGGTCCGCGATGCCCAGGGCCGCGCCGTGGGCGATCTGCGGAAGGAGGACTTTCAGATCTTCGACAAGGACAAGCCGCAGGTTATTTCCGGATTCGCCGTGGAGAAACGTGGGACGACGGAAAGCAATCTGGAAAACGGCAAACCCTCTCCCACTACTCCGGGAGCCACGCCGCAAGCGTCTACTGGGCAACCAGCGGTGCAAACCCGCTTCATTGTTTTTCTTTTCGACAACCTGCACCTGGGCGAAAGCAATCTAGGACGAGTTCAAGAGCTGGGGATGAAAATGATTTCCGGCTCTCTGAGCGATTCCGATATGGCTGCCGTGGTTTCGATCTCGGGGACCAACAGTGGTCTGACCCGCGATCGCTCAAGGTTGGAAGAAGCGATCCGAAAGCTTAAATCGCAGCCCCTCTACCGGCGGCAGGACCAATGTCCGGATGTCGACTATTACAACGCCGACCTGATCGAAAACAAGCGCAACGGCGCCGCCTTTGAGGCTGCGGTGCAGGAGACGCTGGCTTGCGCGAACCTCGATCCGCGAACCATGCGAAACATGGCCGAGGATATGGTGCGATCCGCCACGACGAGCGCTCTCGCGAATGGCGATCAGGACGTTCGCGTCACGCTGGCCACGCTCAGAGAATTTGTGCGGAGAATGGCTTCTCTGCCGGGGCAACGCACCCTCATCCTCGTATCGCCGGGTTTTCTTACGGTCACTCCAGAAGCCATGACGGAGATGACGCAAATTCTGAATCTAGCGGCGCATGCAAACGTGACCATCAGTGCGCTGGATGCACGCGGGTTGTACACGACAGAGTCGGGCGCGGGTGAACGCGGATCCGATTCGCGCATGGCGATGGTGACGGGCAATCAAGCGCAATCTCGTCGCGATTCGATGGGGCTCACTGAGGATGTGATGGCGGAACTGGCCGATGGCAGCGGCGGCACTTACTTTCACAACAGCAACGATCTCGAAGCGGGATGGAAGGCGCTCACGACTGTGCCAGAGTATGTCTACGTACTCGAGCTTTCACTCGGGGATGTAAAGCCGGACGGCACTTATCATGTGCTGAGAGTGAAAGTGGATCGCGACGGTTTGAAGTTGCAGGCGCGCCGTGGTTATTTTGCGCCCAAACCGCAGAAGCACAAAAAATAGAAGTTCGGCGAATTGAAATGCAACCGGCGAAGCAGCCGCCCGGCAGCCCGCGGTGTCCGGGGGATTCGTCCTATCCTGTCTTTACGCGGGCTGTGGTTGCGGCGCTAAAATACAATCATGAAGCCCGAATCTGGCAGCCGGTCTGGATTCAGCCTTAGGGGATCGGCGGGCCTCGTCGTCGCGGTGGTTGTGGTGGCGATTCTGCTGATCGCGCTGCCGGCTTATCGCTTGTTCTTTCTGATCAGCGTTCTCATTGGATTGGTCATCGCAGGCGGGCTGGCGCTCTGGCACAAACTGCGCCCGATTGAGGACGAGGACGTGGAGCCCAAACGGCCGCTGGGGCTTTAGTGTGTGCGTGAGACCTGGGTCGTCCCTCCGGAGTCCAAGTCTTTGCTCGCGTGCCGTCCCTAGCGGGACTTGATTTGCCCCACTTCCGCCTTCCCGGCACTCACCTGCTTTCCTCTTCTGCCGCTTCGCGGCTGGACACTCTTCCGCGAACTTTTCTTCTCCTGCGCTTGCCATGCGCGACCCGAACGCTGGAAACTGTCTGCATGAGGATTCTGGCGCGATTCATGCTGTCGGCGAGCGACTTGACGCATTTCCCTTCCCCCACCCTGCCGGAGATCGCCTTTCTGGGACGGTCCAACGTGGGGAAATCGAGCGTGATCAATTCCCTGGTAGGCACGAAGCTCGCCCGCACCAGCAATACTCCCGGACGCACGCGCAGCATCAACTTTTATGAGGTTCGCAGGGCGGGACAACCAAGGCCCGAATTTCGCTTCGCCGACCTGCCAGGATACGGTTATGCCAAGGTCTCGCGCGAAATCTCCGAAGACTGGGCGCGGTTCGTGGATCCATATCTCCACCAACGTTCGAGCCTGGCGCTGTGCCTGGTGCTGGTGGATTCGAACATTCCTCCCCAGGAAAGCGACGGCCAGTTGCTGGAATTCCTGTTGTCCAAAGGACGGCCCCATGCGATTGTTGCCACCAAGTGCGACCGGTTGTCGGGCAACCAGTTGCGGCAGGCAATGCACGCGCTCGGGCAAGCGTATGGCGGTGTGCCGATGGTGGCGTTTTCCGCCAAAACCGGAGCCGGCAAAGAGGAATTGTGGCAACAGATTCGCTCTGCCTTGTCGCAGTTTCCGGCAGTCTAAAGTTTTTGCGGAAATCTCCGATCCCACTAGGAGAAGCACACTGTCGGAGGCGCTCGTGGACCCGCGTGTCTATCCCGGACAACTTGGATCACCAGCCGACTCCTCGAACGGCGAGGAGGGCGTGAACTATCTTCGCCGGCTCAAGGGAGGAGGGGCAGCAGGCGCGCCCGCCGACGCACCGGCAAACGGCGGCAGAGAACCCGTAGACCCAAACAGTGTCGACTGGACACTCCGGCGGCAAAGCCCTCGGCTGCGTTGTTCGGGCAGCGTGGAGTTTCGGGCCGAGGACAGCAACGTGCGCATGTGGGGAACCCTCACCGACGTTAGCCTGCACGGATGCTATGTGGAAATGAACGCCACGTCTCCCGCCGGGGCGAAAGTGGATCTCGTCCTCAAATCGTTCGGCATACGGATTGAAGTTTCGGGCACGGTTCGCACCTCCTACCCCTTCCTGGGCATGGGCATTTGCTTCGACCAAATCGCACCAGCGCAACTGCTGCAACTGAAGCAACTCCTCAACACACTGACCGGGCGCAGCGCCGTCTCCAGTGGAATGTCGGCTCGGGAGAATAGCATGAAGGACGCCTCATCCGCCGACCCAGGCGTCTTGCTCGATGAGATTGCGGAGTTCTTCCAGAAAAAACAGCACCTCTCGCGCGATGAGTTCCACCAGATCACCAAACGGGTTCGCCGGTCCCGAATCCGTCCTCCACGGACTTAGCGGCTGGCGGGCCGTTTGGTGGGCTCCGGAACGAAAAGTCACGCTGGTGACCGCGGCTCCTGCGCACGGCGGGCAAGCCATCCGTTATGATTAAAACGATATGGCGAAATATCTCGTGACCGGCGCTGCCGGCTTCATCGGGTCCTCGCTGGTGCGCGCTTTGTTGGAACGCGGCGACGAGGTCCGTGGCATTGATAACTTTTCCACTGGCAGACGCGAGAACCTCACCGAAGTCCTGAGCCGGATCGACTTCCGCGAAGCTGACATTCTCGATCTGGATGCCATGCACAAAGCATGCGCAGGCATCGATTACGTGCTGCACGAGGCAGCGATTCCGTCGGTCCCGAAATCGGTGCTGGACCCTCTCGGCAGCAACCGCGCCAATGTCGACGGCACGGTCAATGTGCTGGTCGCGGCGCGCGACGCGAAGGTGAAGCGGGTGGTGTATGCCGCCTCATCCTCGGCGTATGGAGACACGCCGACACTTCCGAAGCATGAAGCCATGACCCCCAGCCCGATCTCGCCGTATGCAGTGGCCAAGCTAGCCAGCGAGCTTTACATGGTGTCGTTCTACCGTTGCTATCGCCTCGAAACGGTCTGCCTGCGCTACTTCAATATTTTCGGGCCGCGGCAGGATCCGTCTTCGGCATATTCCGGTGTGCTCGCCAAATTCAGCATGCAGATGCTGCGCGGGGAACAACCCACGATTTTCGGCGATGGCGAAACCAGCCGCGATTTCACCTACATCGACAACGCGGTCTCGGCCAATCTGCTGGCCTGCTCGGCCCCGCCGGCGGAGTGTGCTGGGCGCGTATTTAACTGCGCCACTGGCCAACGAACCACGTTGAACAAAACCTTTCACGCTTTGAAAGAACTGACGGGATACAAGGGCAGCGTGAAGTATGGTCCCGAGCGCGGTGGAGACATCAAGCATTCGCTGGCCGATATCACGCTGGCACAAGAGCATTTGGGATACAAGGTTCTGGTGAATTTTGAAGATGGGCTGCGGCGCACGGTGGAATGGTACAAGAGCCAGAGTCAGCCGGCGGGAGCCTGAGCGGCGCAACCGGAGCCGACTGCAGAGCACTGGAGTTGTCTGCAAGTGGACTGATCACTGATCAATGATCAATGTGCACTGCGGGCTGTGGATTTTTGCCAGGCGATGAGTTCGTCCAGGCCATAGCGGAACGGGCCATACGCGCTGAAAGTTTTCTCGTCGAACAACCGCATGGCGCCGCAGTTCAAACAAACCTGGTAGGAATATCCCTGCACCCCAATCGGCCAAGTCATTTTGCTGTGCCAGCAGCCTCGGAACGCGGCCACGGCCGCCCCCGCCAGGCTCGTTGCCACGACTCCGGGCCACCACCAACTGGATTTCTTGAGTTTTTCCGATTCTTGCTCGCTTGGGTCGCTCATCACATCTCCAGGGCTGCGTTTTGGCGCTGCTCCTTAACCATAGGACGAATTGCGGCAGAGGGCAAAATCTGAAGGGTCGTAGCGCGGACCACGCGGCGTCGACCGCCTCGGGCTGCGCATCCCAATGCCCCAGTCGGACGTGTACCACCGGACATTGCGGTACCCCCCTAAAGACTATTACGCTGGAAGTTGGAGTTGTGGCTATCGTTTCGGGGTGAGAATCGCCGGCGAGGAGCCGGCGGCGGGCTTCGCCGATTGAACCAAGAGCGGCAATGAGCCTTCCGGCGAGCCCCGGATACGATGAAAACACGTTTTCCTTGATTCTGACCGCGCCAGCATGAGTGCCAATCCAACTCGAGTTGAGTGGGAATCGCCGCCACCGACGGACCCCGCCTCCCCCTTGCAGGAGGGCAATCGTGTCCTCGAATCGATTGCGCGCCAGGAAGCCCTGCGCGCGCTGCTCGCTTTTTCGGACCTCCACGAGCAGATCGAAAGCCGGCGCCTGGCCACGGGACGCGCCTCCGATCGTGACTTGTTCGAGACCGAGCGCTTCATCCTTGACGAAGTACTGCAACTGATCTGCGACCGCGCCCAAGCCATCACACAGGCCGACGGCATCGTGGTCGCGCTGGCGGAAGGACCCGCGATGGTGTGCCGCGCGGCCGCCGGACCACTCGCCGTCGACCGCGGCGTTCACCTGATCGGCGAATCCGAGTTTCTGCAGGACGGCATGGAATCGGGTCGCATTCTTCGTTGCGACGATTGTGAAATCGACGCTCGCGTCGAACTGGATTTCGCGCGCGCGCTGGGAGCCCGCTCGACCGTGCTGGTTCCGCTGCGTGGCCGGCGCGAGCAACTGGGAGTGCTGCAGGCGTTTTCAACCACTGCCTGGTCTTTCACGGATCATGACATTCGCTGTTTCGATCTGTTCGCTGAGTTGGTTCTTTCCGCGCTCAAACCCGAAGATCAGGACCGGCGCATCAGCTGGCTGTCGGATGTGGCGAACGAAGTTCTACAGGCGAGGCCGGCTGCGGCATTGCCGGTCGTTGCCAACGCAGCGGCGAGTGAGATCCCCGCAATCGAACCTGGTAGAACCAAAGTAGAAACGGAGCGTGTTCCGTCTGCCATTGCGCCTCCCCTGCCAACTCCACCTGCCGCGCTTCCAGACCTAGAACCGCGAGCGCTGGCACAGCCTGTTGTCATTCCCGCAGCTACAGTCGAGTTCCCCGAGTCCGTGGTCGAACTGCCTGCGCCTGGCGTCGCGGATGAACCATTTGCATTCGAAGAACCGACGACCGCGCCACCTCACTCGTTGCCATTGCCATTTCTCTCTCTTGTAAAGACTCGCCTCTCTCTGCCCGGCAGTTCGCGTCCGGGATTGAATGTCGTGCTGGCGCTGGTGGCCGTGGCCGCGTTATTTTCAGCCGGGGCGTGGTGGGGCATGCAGGTTCATGGGAAAACAGCGACCGCAAAGGTCGAAACCGCGAACGCGGCGACCTCACGGCAATCGGTAACAGCGCCGCCCGCGCCCCCGGCGGATGTTCTATCTCCCCCGGTTTCCGACAATCTGATGAATCCGGCGAAGCTCGATTCCGATGCAGCGCCCCTCGCCGCCGTGGCCGAAGGTAAGTTGGCGGCGCTGCCGAAGATCACGGGTGTGCGCCACTGGTCTTCGTCCATGGGGAGCACGGTGGTGATCGACATGGAGGACCAGGTTCCCTACGAGGTGCATCGTTTGATGTCGCCGGAGCGAATCTACTTTGATCTGCACGACACCGTGCTGTCGCCCGAATTGGATGGAAAGACAATGGATGTCGGCGATGTTTCACTGACTCGTGTGCGGATCGCTCAGCCCGTCGCCGGCGTAACGCGAGTCGTGCTCGACACCAGAGACGGATCGAACTTCTCCGTCAGCATGGAGTCGAGCCCCTATCGCCTGGTGGTTGAGCTGCGCGCCACCGAGAAAACCTTATCCGCGAACCAATTTGCTCCGAAAGGCGCAACCGCGAAATTGACGACGGCCTCCGCGGACGCAGCGCCGGTCGCGGTGAAAGCGGTTCCTGCGCCGGCATTGGTGGCGAAGGCGTCCGGCCAACCTTTGCCGGCACTAACGCCAGCATTAGCGAAGACCGGAAAATTTCGCATCGTGCTCGACGCCGGGCACGGCGGCTGGGACCTGGGCACGGTGGGACGGCAGGGATTGCTGGAAAAAGATCTGGTGCTCGACGTGACTCAGCGTCTGGGCAAGTTGCTGCAAGCGCGACTGGGGTCGGAAGTAATGTTCACACGATCGGGCGACACCTACCTGCCCCTCGATCAGCGCGCCGATTTCGCCAACCGGGCACAGGCTGATCTGTTCGTCTCCGTTCACGCCAACTACAGCAGTTCGGCGGCCGCGCGCGGGGTCGAGACTTACTACACGAATCTGTTTTCCGCTCCAGGGTCTCGGGAAGTCGAAACGCATGACGATGGATCCCTCGCCAAGGTGACGCCGGTATCGTTATCGGCGGGAGGGTTGCACGAAAAAATCCAGGAGTCGCAACGTCTCGCGGCAAGTGTGCAGCGTTCTCTTTACGCCACGCTGGCGGCGCATAGCCCAGACATTCGCGACCGGGGCATCAAGGACTCCGCTTTTGCCGTGCTGACCGGCACGACCATGCCTGCCATTCTTACGGAGATTTCTTTTGTGAGCAGTCCCGCGGACGAGCACAACCTGCAGAGCGCAGCTTACCGCCAGCAAATTGCGGAAGCGCTTTACCAGGGCATCGCCCGCTATCAGCAATCGTCTCCGCGCGCAAAAGTCGCACAACTGCAAACCGCCGCCGCACGGCGATGAGCACAGGCGATCTCAATCTCACGAGGCTCTAGCCAATTCTCGTGTTGGGACGGGCCGTAGCCCCGATTGCCACGCAACCTTAGTTCGTACTGGCCACCCCGCCGTACTTCGCCAGCCACTTCAATTCTTCGCGCACCTTGATCTTTCCGTGCCAGGGATTCTTCGCGAGATCGTGGCCTTCGCCGGGAAAGATCAGCAGGTTACTCGGAATGTTCAGCTCGTGCAGAGCGCGATCGAGCAGGTAGTCCTCGAGCACGGCAACACGGATGTCGTCCGCCCCGGCAACCATGTGAGTCGGCGTGCGGACCTTGTTGATCTGGTAAATCGCGCCTTCGCTGCGATAGCGATCGGGGGTTTCCCAGGGTAGCCCACCGAGGAAATAAGCATCGTCGAAAACCGTATCGTCGTTGCCCCAGTTGGCGACATGCTCCACCGCGCCGGCGCCGGTGACGGCGGCCTTGAAGCGCGTGGTCTGCGTGATCAACCAGTTCGTCATGTAACCGCCGTAGCTGTAGCCGCCAACGGCCAATTGGTTCGGATCGGCAATCCCGTCTTTCACCAGCGCATCGACGCCGGTCAATATATCTTTGCCGGGACGGGAAACAATTTCAGGAACGATCTGCAGCGCGAATTTGTCTCCGTAGCCGGTCGACCCGCGGTAGTTCGGCTCGAACACCAGCCAGCCCGCGGTGGCGGCCAGACGATCCCACTGATACCAATCGGCCTCAAAGTGGTTGCCATCGGCATCCTGCGGGCCGCCGTGAATGAACACAAACATCGGCAGGTTCTTCGCCTCGAACTTCCCCGGCGGATACATCAGCATGCCTTCGACGGGCGTGCCGTCGTCGGAGGTCCAGCGATAGGGCTTGGCCTTGGGTAGATCGCGCTCGGTGAATAGCTTATTGAACGACGTGATGGGCCGTGCCTGCGCCAGTTTGTCGAGACCCTCGGCGATGTACACTTCCGTGGGCCGCTCGGTTGCCGAGTAGGCAAACGCTATGCGCAAGCTTTGCAGTGCGGCTGCGGGAGTTTCATAGGTTCCAGCCCATCCCTCGCGCTTCACGATAGCGGCTTTCGGATTTGCTTGCGATACCAGGTGCACCTCAGTTCCGGTGCGGCAGGCGCAGACGACGGAGCCGTCGGGAAGCGCCGCGTAGCGCACGACCTCGCCCGGATAATCGGCGAACCAGCGCTGGATTTCCTTCTTGTCTGACGTGTTGCCAGTTGTGTCGCTGGTGTCGATCCAATAGAGGCGCGGTTGCGGATCTTCATACTTTCGTTCCAACGATCCCAGGTTGACCTGAAAGAAGAGATGGCGATTATCCGGGGCCCACTCCAAATTCAGTTCGACGGCTTCGTTGTGGGTCAAGCGGACGGGTGTTGGTTCAGCGGGATCGTTGGTGAAATCGACGAGGTAGAGTTCGATATCTTCGACTTTCTCCTGACGCTCGGACACCGGTCCAGTCACGAAAGCCAGCCGCTGGCCGTCGTGCGAGATGCTGATTTGATCCACGCGCAGAGAAGTGTGGGCAATGGCGATTGCGCCGGGCGTGGCGCCGGAATCTTTTTCCGCGTCGGGGATTTCTTTGGAGCCGAGGGCGGCGTGGCGCGACAGGGCTTCCTCGAGATTGAGGCGGAAAATCACGTCGCCGCGCTCATCGCCGCGGTAGCGGATCACATCCTTCCAATCTTTCTTGTGATCGTCGTTCTGCTGCTTGGTCCAAGGTTGGCGGGTTGCGAAATAAATTGCCTTCGAGTTGTGGGACCAGGCAAAAGCGTGAACTTCGTCCTCGCCGGAGGTAATCGCGAAGGCCTCGCCGCCGCCGGGCGAAATCAGGAACAACTGGGCGACGTCCTTGTCTTTTTCATTATCTCCGTCATTATTTTTCCCGCCTCTTTTTTTGGCGTCTCCCGCGTCTGCGTCTTTGCTATCGCCGGCTTTGCGCTCCGAGAGAAACGCGATCCACTGGCCGTCGGGCGACCACTGCGGCGAGCTGTCGTGCCCGGATTGAGTCAACTGCGTCAGGCTGCTGGCAGCGGTCCGATAGAGCCAGAGTTCTTTACGGAAGATCTGCTGCTCCCAGTCAGCCTTTTCGGTCGCGATGACGACGGAGTTGCCATCCGGCGAAATCTTCACCGCGTCGAAGCTCACCGAGTTGAAGAATTCATCGAGCGTGAGTTTGGGCTTGGCAGTTTGGGTCTGGGCAAAGATTAAATGAGTAAAGACCGAAGCGGAAATCAAGGACATGAGTGAGATACACAGGATTGATCGTCGCATAGAATTTTTCGCTAACAATTTTCGAGAACTACGAGGTATACACCGCGCACGCTACCGATGGCAAACGTTCGCCGGAATCTCCATCCTGAGAAGCATTTGCTTTTCTCAAATGGCCGACAAGTTCGTGTTGCGACGCCGCGGTCGCCCTCAGCCGCTGAAACCGCCCTTTATTGAGCGGCTGACGGGACGACTGAAGTCGTACCCTTCCCGAAAACCAGCGCGAACCAAAATTTTCAGACGCGGGCTTGGTTAGGGTGCGACGGGTTGCGCGTTGCGCAGCGCCTCATCCAGAGGCTGACTACTCGGCGAAGCTTGGTCGACGACGCGCCAACCGTCGTCATAGCCGCGAAATCCGACGGTCGAGCGGTAGCGCACTCCGCTATCGTAAAGTGCCGCACCCACCTGATTGATAGACAGCCAACGCCAGGTGAATTCGACGTCGGCGAAGTTGCCCGCCTTGCTGATTCCGTCAACACTCAGCAGTTCGCGGCGCGCGACCTGGATCCCGATCGGGCCATTGTCGGGCAACGCAGTCGAAATCAGCGGCCGAATTGTATCCACCCCGAGCGGTGTAAGCAACACGTCCCAGCAGGGCGGAGGATCGATTTCGGAGGGACACTTCTGCTCGGTGCCGATGATCCATCCGCGGCGCTGCAAAACCATGGAGTCGGGAGAACTGAAATCCTTGTTGGAAACGATGCCGGTCCTGATCCAGAACAATTGCGGCGCTTTGAATGCTCCGGAAGCCGAGATCAGGTCGGCGGCGAGGCGGCGCGTCAGAAAATCGCGGGGAGAACAGCCGAGGCTGAGGCAGAATAAGGCCGCCAGCAGCGATGTTTTTGCGATTCGCATGAAATGACGATTATGGTTGCGAGAGGATTCTAACAGTCCGTGGGGGAATTCCAATCCCCGGCCCGTAGCGGCTAAAGCAAATCCGGAGTTGCTGTGACCACGGTCAGCCGCCGAGCTTCGCTCGGCTGGGACGGGGCCAAGCCCCGTCCCCACACGAGCGTCAAGCGCGCCTGCGGGGCAGGAAGGGCGAGGCCGCAATCTGGCCGTCAAATTTCTTCGACCAGCGGCCGGGGATTGACATGTGGCAGGCCGGGCAATCGCCTTCTGGAGTCAGCTTGTATTCTCTGATCGAATATCCGCACCGACGGATCAGCATCTCGCCACACTGATGGCAACGAGTATCTTCGAGGCCCTCCACTTGTCCGGGAAGATTGCCCGCATAGATGTAACGCAGTCCAGCTTCGCGGCCGATGGCGGCGGCGCGCAGCAGATCTTCGGGGCGCGTATCGGCGGGCGACGTCATCTTGTAGTCTTCGTGGAAGGCAGTGACGTGCCAAGGGATGTCGGGCGAAACTCCGGCCACAAATGCGGTCAGCTTGCGCAGTTCGTCGTCGTTGTCGTTGAAGCCGGGAATCAGTAAGGTAACAATCTCCAGCCAAACGCCCATTTTGTGCAAACTGCGTATGGTGTCGAGGATCGGCTGCAGGCGTCCGCCGAGCTGGCGATAGTGATGATCGTCGAAGCTCTTGAGGTCCACCTTATAGAGATCGATCCAGGGATGGAGATACTCGAGCACCTGCGGCGTCCCGTTGCCGTTCGAAACAAACGCGGTCAGCAATCCTGCCTGGCGGGCTTGGCGAAAGACTGCAACCGCCCACTCGCTGGTGATGAGCGGCTCGTTATAAGTGCTGACCACAACTTTCGCGCCTTGCGTTAGCGCGTCTTTGACCAGCAGTTCCGGGTTGGCCTGGAGCGGCGGTGAAAGGGCATTTGGGTCGCGCAGCGCCTGCGATGTAACCCAGTTCTGACAGTAGGCACAGTGCAGATCGCAGCCCAGCATTCCGAAACTGTAGGCGAGGGCTCCCGGGTAAGCGTGGAAAAACGGTTTCTTCTCGATCGGATCACACTGCACTCCGGCGACATACCCCCAGGGAACGTAGAGCTTGCCGCCGCGGTTGAAGCGAACCTTGCAGACACCGGGTTGTCCCTCGGGAATCGGGCAACAGTGGCCGCAGGCATAGCAGCGCACTCGATCACGATCCAGCTTTTCCCAAAGAGCGGGGTCGCCCTCGCGGACGCGCTCGTCAGCAGTCAGGATGTCGCGCAAAGTCGACACAACTATATTCTACGGCTCTGGGATTGGGTCTGTCGTTTTGAATGGCGTCTCGATTGGCGTCTGCTGGCGGTTGGCTGGGTTGAAGATCGTCCGGCAAAAAATACGGATCAGTTCGCCTCGGACTTCGCTCTTTGACTGTGGGCGCGGATCCAGACTTCAGCCTGCTGGCGGGCGGCGGAGACCTGCGCCTGGGTCATTTGTGAAGCCAGCCCTTCGAGTCGAGACTTGCTGTTCTCGTCACCGCCGGCGAGCGCGATCTCGGACCAGAAGTAGGCTTTGGACAAATCTTCCGGAACTCCACGCCCCGCCCAATAGTAGGCCCCAAGGGCAGACTGCGCGGTCACATGTCCCTGTTCGGCGGCGCGCAGGTACCACTGCATGGCCTGCGAGTCATCATGCGGAACATCCTCTCCGTCGTGGTAGCGTAACCCCATCTGATATTGTGCCTCCGCGTCTCCCTGATCCGCGAGCTTTCGCAATTCGGCCACGGGCTTCGCTTGCGCGCTGCGATCCGTTGCCCTTTGCCCTGAAGCCGTGGCGGCCGTTTCGGTCAACGACCGCTGCGCCGCTTGCGGCGAGTCGGCCCAGCGCTTCTCGATCTTGGGACCGAACCAATAGCCAAGGCCCCCCGCCGCCACAAGGATAGCCAGCCAGAACAGTCCGACATGAAACCTGCGAGACGAAGCCGTGGGCGCGGGTTCACCGACCGGCTCGGGCGCCGGCTCCGCAGCTTTCACTGGGACGATTGGTTCGGGGACCTGCTGAAGGTCTTGCGCGTGGACTTCAACACTGCGTTCCCACAAGGCCTCGCGAAGTGCCCGGATCGAATCGAACTCCATCGAACCCAAATTCGAAACGGGAGGCAGCGCGACGCCCGATACGGCTTCCGGCCTGATCTGCGTTTCCGGCTGGGTCTTTTCAGACGGCATCGTTTCGCGATGGATTTTGGGAACCATTTCTACGAGCCGGTCCAAAATCGTCTCGTGGGCCTTGGTGAACCCGTGAGGATGTGAAGAGAAAACCTCCAGCAGGCCAACCACCTTAAAATCGGACACGATGGGAGCAGCCATCAGCGAGCCCATGCCCAGGGCGCGACCGACTTCCGGATCGATGCGCGGATCGTTTTCCGCATCCTCGCAGGAAACGAGAAGGCCGCTGCGAACGCATTCTCCAGACAACCCTTGGTTCACGTCCACCGGGGCTCCGAGCGGCGGCGCTGGTTCACCGGTCCGCGCCCGGCAGATCATTTTGTCATCCGTGAGCAGCGCCAGGGCAGCGCCAGCAGCTCCCGTAAGATTCAAGGCACGCCCGGTGATGAGCTGCAAAACCGCATCGACGTCGTCACCGATCTCGCGGACCTCGCGTCGGACTGCTTCCACGGAAGAGAGGGATCCGCTTCCGTCAGAGATGGGGACGACATTAGGGGATCGAATGACCGGCACTGAATCGAGTAATCTCTCTTCCTCGCGCTGCGCGAGCTGCTCGGTTCGAGCAGCGTGGTTGGAGCAGGCGATCAGCAGGTTGGCAAAGAGCCATTCCTTCAGTATTTGCCGGGAACTCTCCGGAAGTGCGGAAAACCGGATTCCTCCTCGGCCCGCGACATCGCTCCACATCACCTGGCCACTGCCATGAATGTAGCTTTTTGTTTCCGGCAGCTCGAGGCAAAGGGTTACGGCCCGGTTCACTTCCAGAGGTTCACTGGTCTGCACGGCGAAGCCCTCTTCGTGCAGGTCAAGCAATTCGCTCAAGTCCACCACCATTCCGGTCTCGGGGCCATTGAAACTGGCGTAAACCGGAGTGTGGAGTTTCTGACGAACGCAGCGGCGCCGCTCTCCGTTGGGAGCCCCTGCAATCGGATCCGGCACTCTGAGAACGCTCCCATCCATAGTTGCCTCCATACTAACTCAGGGACCGAAAGG
The DNA here is from genome assembly GCA_963722485.1 of uncultured Acidobacteriaceae bacterium. Lineage (GTDB taxonomy): Bacteria > Acidobacteriota > Terriglobia > Terriglobales > Acidobacteriaceae > Acidiflorens. Next base: position 19,715 of record CAVRNL010000067.1, on the reverse strand, counting down.
AAGGGAGCAAGAATAACAGGGCAAGCGCAACTTCAAAAAGCCGTCAGAGGTTGGCGGCCAGGAAGCGGGAGTCGCCCTGCACCGCGGACACGAGAACCTCGGGCGTGGTCAGCACTCGATCGAGCGCATCCGCGAGGGTAGCGGGAAATTCGGAAGTCAGCAGGTTGACATCCAATTGGAGATCCCGGTGGCTGTAGATGCGATACACCACGAGTGAGCCGCGGCGCTGGTTTGAAGTTGTCACCAGGTCGAGCGTCAATTTCCATAAGGGCTGGCTGGAAATGGCCGCCATGTGAGGAAACTTGCTCCAGTGAAAGTGCCGGTCGGCTTCGCCGGACACCGCTTGATCGCCTGGAAGCGCCTTGAGTTGCAATTCGAACGCATCGAAATCGTTGCTATCGAAGGCGGCAATCAGAACACTGCGCAATTGATCGAAATGGCGAGCCACTTTGAGTTCCTCGACGGCGCGGCGCACCGAAAGATTGTTGATCACGATTTGCCGCTGGTCGATGGTGCGCTGCGCCACTCGCCGCAGTTCGCCAAACTCCAGGTAGTTTAGATGCTGAACTCCCAGCCAGATGCCGGTTCCCATGACCGCCAGCACCAGTCCCAGAGTGCTCCCCGTCGGCCAAAGCAGGAACAGGCTGAGCATGGCAAATATGCCGGAGACGGCATAGAGAACGATCACCACCTGGCGATGCGAAAACCCCATCTGCAACAATTTGTGGTGAATGTGTTCGCTATCGGCGGTGAAAATCGGGCGCCCGCTGATGATGCGCCGCAGGACGGACAGCAAGGTTTCAAGAATCGGCAATCCGAACGAGACCACGGGAATGGCGACGGCTACGAACGTCGGCGCTTTCTGCGCTCCTGCCAGGGCCAGCGCGCTGAGCATGAAGCCGATGAACAGGCTGCCCGAGTCACCCAGGAAAATCGTGGCCGGGTTGAAATTGAAGCGAAGAAATCCGAGGATCGCGCCAGCGAGCGTCACGCTTATCAGGGAGCCCAGCCAGGAATGAGTGACCAGCGAGACGACAAAAAACACCATCGTCGAAAACAAGGCCGACCCGGCGGCCAAACCATCCAGGCCATCGATGAGGTTGAAAGCGTTGGTCACGGCAACCACCCACAACACCGTGAGCGGCAACCCGATGAACCAGGGGAGCGAGTGCGCGCCAAAGATCAGCGGCAGATCCAGAACGCGCATTCCGCCGGCGAAGAGCATGACGGCGGCGATCGCCTGCACGGCAAACTTCAAATACGGACCTGCGCCGTGGAGATCGTCGTAGATGCCGAGACAGAAAATCAGGCACGCTGGAACATAGATACGAAGAAGAGTGGCGGGAGGAAGTCCATCGACCAGTCGGGGAAATACAAGGGATAGCCCAAGCCACAGACTCAAACTGACCGTGAAAGCCAGGAAAATCGCGACTCCCCCCAAACGGGGAAGCGGAGTCTGGTGGAAGCACCGTCCGTCTCGCGGCACGGAAACCCAGCCTCTGCGGGTCGCCAGGTCGCGCACCTCGCGCGTAGCCACAAACGAAAGAGCCAGTGAGAACGCAAATAACCCAAAGAACAGGAGCGTCAAAATCAGAGTTCCCTTCCGGCTGGAACATCCGGCATCTCACACCATATCTGCTGCGCGGAGGTTTCAGTCCTTTCTTTCAGACGGAGTTTCCCCTTAGTGGCGCCAATGTGACGAAAATATTTATTTGTTGGAACTATACAACTCGCAGCCGCCGCTGAGCAACTGGTGCAGCGCATTTCATGGTTAACGGCTGATGGTCCGAAAGCTGTGATCAGAGCGCTCTGCGCCGATTTTACTGGGTGGCGTGTGTTAAACTCGGCTCACGCATAAGTCCAGGAGTCTTGGTATGTCCGGGCTGAATCGGCGCTTCGTTTTGCGAAGCCTGTACGCATTTCTGATTAGCTGGTGCAGCCTCTGCCTCATGGCCCAGACTCCTGCCACGGGAGAGGCCCCGCAGGCCGCATCTGCCAACGGAACCAGTTCGCCCCAATCACCTCGACTGCTTGCCAATTCCAGTGTGAAGCTCGGCATCGGCGATCTGATCGATATCACCGTCTTCGGAGTGCCCGATCTCTCGACCAAGACGCGCGTCAGTGGTTCCGGGGACGTCTACCTTCCGCTGGTTGACTATGTTCACGTTGCCGACCTGACCACCGATGAAGCGCAGGAGATAATCCAAAAGCGACTCGAGGATGGGGGCTTTGTGCGCGGCCCGCACGTTTCCATTTTCGTGGACGAATCCGCTTCGCAAGCCATCACATTGTTGGGAGAGGTCGGTCGCCCCGGGCCCTACCCCGCGATTGGGGAACGCCGCCTTTTCGACTTGATCTCGGCAGCGGGAGGATTGACCGAGAAGGCGGGCAGCAACGTGACCATCGAGCATCACGGAGATCCCAGTCAGAAGGTTGAAGCTTCATCTGCGTCGCACGACCTGGCCGAAGATACCCAGGACAACGTGGATATCTATCCGGGAGACTTGGTCATTGTTTCGCGCGCCGGCATCGTGTATGTCGTGGGCGATGTGCAGCGTCCCAGCGGGTTTCTAGTTTCGGAGGACAACGCCCTCACTGTGCTCAAAGCCCTGGCGCTGGCCGGCGGCGGTACCCGCACCTCTGCCCTGAACAAAACCAGGATCCTGCGGCAAACACCGAACGGGGTTCAGGAAATACCCGTCAGCCTCAAGAAGATACTTTACGCCAAGGCACCGGATGTGGCCCTGGTGAAAGGCGACATATTGTTCATCCCCGGAAGCGCGGGCAAAGCTGCGGCATATCGTACTGCAGACGCAGCCGTGTCTATGTCTACCGCCTTGGCAGTCGTCGCGATTCATTAGTGGCGCGCACTCCCTCCGACTTCGCTCCGGGCAGGCTCTGTCCGCGGCCGTTGCATTTGCCTCGTGTTCCCGCTTTCGCAGACAGGATCTTCCGCGCTAGACGCCCAGCGCTTCAAGCACAGCGATATAGTCCCGCGCGGTTTTTTCGCGGGAACACTTGTTGACGATGTATTCCCGCCCGCTGGCTCCAATTCGTCTTCGCTGCTCGGCGTCTTTCGCTGATCGAGGATCGCTTTCACCAGGGCTTGACTGTCCTCGGGTTCCACAAAAACGCCGGCGCCGGCCTCTTCGACAATCTGGCGGGCCTGCCCATCCACAGCGACAACGACCGGGCGCTCGCACGCCATGTATTCGAGGAGTTTGGTGGGAATCACCGTCTTGAACAGTTCGGTTTTTTTCAGCATAACCAGACAGAGATCCGCAGCCGAAATATACGCCGGAATCCCTTCCCGCGGCTGCTGGCCAAGGAACTGAATGTTGGTAAGGCCGCGCCGATTGGCGAGTTCCACGATCCGTTCTTTTTCCGCCCCTTCTCCAATCAGCAAGAACATTGCGTTCGGCAGCGCAGTCTGCAGTTCTTCCGCGGCCGCAATCAAAGTCTCCAATCCGTGCGCATTGCCCATCGTGCCGATGTAGCAAATCAGAAAACGATGATCGAGTTTCAGTTGAGTTCGCACTTCCGTCGCCGCCGGATCGAGCCGGAAAAGATCGGTCTCCACTCCGTTCTCGACGATGGCAATCTTTGCTGCCGGAACGTTCCAGTGTCGCATCAGGTGGTCCTTGAAAGCTGGCGACACAACAACGATGCGGTCGGCGCGGCGGTAAAGGAATCTGGCGATTGCGCCCAGCGCGCGATGGAGCAAAGTTCCTTCGCTGCCTGCGCCGACGGCTGCGAGCGATTCCGGCCAAAGATCGCGCACTTCGAAGACGAAGGGAACGCGCTTCCACCACGCCAGCCACCATCCTGAAAGCGCGCACAGCAATTGCGGAGACGTGGCGATGACCACTTCCGGCTTAGGCAGAGCCAATCCGCTGACCGCCGCCGAGATGCAGAACGACGCGTAGTTGCGAATTCTCTCGTGCGCTTTTCGGTTGGGCAGCGGCCAGAGCCACGTGCGCACAACTCGCACTCCATCGACGGTTTCCGTGTAGCGAAGGCGGCGCAGCCGCGAGCGCCATTCCTCGGGCACAACGCCGGTCGGATGATTTGGGAATCCGGTGAGGACGGTCACATCGTGCCCCATCCGCGCCCAATGCCGGGACAACTCCGCGGCGCGCGCCGCGGGCGCTCCCATTTCAGGCGGATAGTATTGCGAGACGTAGAGAATCTTCACGGGGCTGTGGACAGAAATCCTTGACAAGCGCGCTGGAGAACGAAGTCCCTATTCCTCATTCCTCGAAACGATATTGCTCTAGCGATATTGCGCTAACGACCGCTCTGAAGTCCTCCAACCGAAATGGGCCGGCCTGAAGAGCGCGACTCCTCCAGGGCAAACGTGGCCAGCATCGTGGTCACAATCTCCGCGAAAGGGAGGGGAGAGTCCGCTCCAGTGCGAAGGGCCGCGACAAACGCTTGCCATTCGCCGCGATGACCCTTGTCCTGACCGAACAGCGATCGAAACACTTGCTTCCGCCCCCGGCCAACGAGTTCCAAGCGGCGAAAATCCTCCAGCACAGCCACCGCTCCACCACCGAAGACTTCGACCCGTTCTTTCGAATACGATTTGTCCCGTTCGCCAAATAGCTGATCGTGCCCTCCGACCCATCCGCGAAATGAAGCGAACCGATGACGTTATCGTTGCTGTATTGGCCGGGGTTGGCAAGGCTGTGGGCTTGCACCTCAACCGGGGCAGCGCCCACCAGAAAAGTCAGGAAGTCCACAAAATGGCAGACTTCCCCAATCACACGGCCTCCACCTTGTTGCGGATCGTTCAGCCAATGATCGGCGGGAATGAATCCGGCATTGACGCGGTAATGCACCGCCAGCGGCTCATGAATCCCGCGAAGAAAGCTCTTCAGTCGAAGCGCAAGAGGAGCAAACCTGCGGTTGAAACCGACCATGAGAAGCGGCTTGCCACTTGATTGCCGATCCTCATAAACCCGCACAATGTCGCGCAATTCCTGTTCATTCAAGCACAAGGGTTTTTCGCAGAAGACGTGCTTACCTGACTTCAGAGCTGCCATCACCTCTCTGGCATGCAAATGATGACGAGTGGCGATTACGACGGTGTTGATTGCCGCATCGCCGATCAAGCTGTCTTCATCGGTGGAACTGTACTGAAATCCGAACTTCTTCGCGGTGTGATGGGAATGGGAGCCATTGGCGGCGCACACGCCGACCAAGGTCACACCGCCTACTCGTTTTATTGCCGGCAGTAGCGTGCTGGTGGCGAAGTTGCCCGCCCCGAGCAGTCCGATGGCAACCGATTTCGCGCCGTCAATGGCGGTTGCTACAGCTTCCCCGGTCCCTTCTACTTCAATTGCTACGCGCCGGGTTTCGTCGGCCGCCTCCGGATAAGTAATCAGGACTCCGAGGAATGCTTGGTGAGATTTCCCGCTGATGAGGTCGTAGGCCGACTGCGCCTGGTCAATCGGAAACCGGTGCGTAATCAGAGCGCCCACATCCACTTTGGCATCGGCCAGAAGCTGGAGAAAAGCCTCCATGTTGCGGGTTTCCGTCCAACGCACATAGCCAATGGGGTAATCGACGCCTTTCTGTTCGTACGCCACGTCATAACGGCCAGGCCCATAGGAGCGGGAAACGCGGAAGTCGAGTTCCTTCTCGTAGAACGGCCTGCGCTCGAGGGCCATGCCCACGGTGCCAACCGCGACGACGACAGCACGATCACGGGCCACTTCGGCGGCAAGATTGACCGGATCGCTGCTGGCCGTCTGCGCTGCAATCAGGACGGCATCCACACCACGCCCGCCGGACTGTTGCAAGCAGGCGTCGAAGAATGCACTAGAGGAGACGCTGCCAGCATCAGCACCCAGACGCAGCGCAAGGTCCACCCGCGCGGGGTCAATGTCCATCCCCACGACGCGACAACCTGCGGCTTTGAGAATCTGCACCGTTAGTTGTCCGAGCAGGCCAAGTCCAATCACACCGACAATGTCGCCCAACTTGGCGTCGGCGGTTCGCACGCCATGCAAGGCGACTGCTCCGACCGTGGTCGCAGCAGCGTGCTCGAAGCTGACGCTGACTCGCGAGTCCGTAGGGATTCGAGCCAGCAGCAAGCGCGGGATGCAAGCGAACTCGGCATGCACAGCGTGGCCAACGCCAGCGCACGCCACACGATCGCCCGGGCGAATGTCGGTGACACCCTCGCCCACGGCGACCACGGTTCCTGCGCTGCTGTAACCGGGGGCGCTGGGCTGATCCATGCGGCTGCGGACCGCCGCCAGCGTCGCCGCCGCGCCATCCCGGCGAACCTTGCTCCAAACCTCGCGCACCAGGTCGGGACGCATCCTAGCCTTCTGCAGCAGATTCTTGCGGGCGAAATCCGATGAGGCGCGTTCGGTTCCGACCGAAACCAGAGAGGCGGCCGTGCGAACCAATACGCAGCCCGCCAGCAATTTCGGAGCGGGAACGTCGACTACTTCGATCTCGCCGCCGCTGACCTGTTGGAGAAGCTGTTTCATACCGGATCCCGAGGAATACCGCTCAAAACATGCAACAGAAGCCATTGTACGATGGCTAGCCGCTCGCACTATCGATTTGCACTGCCCCCAGACTCACTTGATAAACTTCAGCGGCATCGCGCGACAAGACCAAATTGCTATCGCTCTGCCCAAGGCGAAGCGCTTCGCCGGCCAGAATCACAGTCACAATTCGAACTGGCAAGGGCGCCCGCACGCGGTAAACGAGAGAAATCGCCGGACGCAGCTCGCCGTAGGTGGGCGATTCCCAGCCCAGCAACTCCTCATCTTCATCTCTGTCTTTGCCCACGATGTCGGGAGCGACACTCTTCCCGGCGCGCACGATGGCGGCGCTCCCCGGAGAACTGGAGAAGACGTTCCAGCGAAAGCGCGCCATTCCCGCTGAGAGGGTCACGCAAAACGGTGAGTCGCCAGTCACCGTGAACGGCAGGTCCGGCATTAGCCAGTGCAACCGCAACTCGTGCTCACCCGCGCCCAGGAGATCATCCACGATGACCCAGGCGCCTTCCGCGATGCATTGGACCGTCCGCCGATGTTTCACGCCGAGGCGCCGGTAGCCGTCGTGCTCGCCTTCAAAACAGTCCGGAGAATCCGCAGTCGTCTTCGATGTCGGCTTCGATAATGACGTTGAGAGTGCACTGGAGAAAGATCCGCCCGACGCCTGAGCCCAATCCAGCCAGAGAAAACGGCCGGCGCGCCGCATCTGGTCGCGGCCATCCACCATGATCGTGTTGTGAACGGCGGTGCCAGCCAGGCCGTTATTCCTTGGAGGCTCGCCGTTGTAGAGATACGTCCCGGCATCGCGCGCTAGATTGAGGCCGCGCCACCACAGGTCCACGTGCAACTGATCGGCTTGAAAAGGACGCCGCGTGTAGCGCCCAGCTCGCACCAACGCCCAGGACTTGCCGGTGCCGATGCGGTAATAGCCTGGCGTCGTGTTCCTGGGCGACCCCACTCGAGCGGAGCTTGGTTGGGGCACCCGCTTCTCTCCGCAAAACCAGAGCGCAGCCTCGTCCCAAGGGCCCGGTGGGAGCGCGGTTGGGCGATTCAGCACGCAGCTTCCAAGGCTAAGCAGAGGACGATAGTCACCGTAGTCGCATGTGGTCAACGGAAGTATGTTGCTGCCGTCATTCGAGCCATGATTGGGCGCGTGTCCGGACTCTGCGTCCATAAACTCGCCGATGAACTCCCAGGCTGCGACTGTGCGCGCGTGAATCTCTGAGTCGAGCTGGATCTTGTGAATCTCAGCGAGGCGGAGCGTCCAGAGCAACAGGTGAAGCACCATCCGCTGATAGTTGAATGAATCCTGGAGATAAGCGCCGTCGGGCGTGATTTGATCGAGAACCGCTTCTCGCAAAAGTCGCGTGCCCTGTTGCCGCCAGCCGACCGCGTCTTTCATTTCAGGGTAGAGAGTTCCGGCAGTCCACAGGCCGACGGCTTCGCTGAATAGATGATTACTACGCTGCGATCGAGCGTAGCCCACGGTTTGCATGGTGCGCCAGGCATGAGCGGCGATCATCGACAGCAGCAGCGCTAGCCGTTCCCGCGTCGTAGCCGGAGAACGGAGAAAGGCGTAAAGAGCAAACGACCAGGCCAGAATCCGCAGCGAGGATTCCTGTCCACATATCCAGAGCGGACCCGACATCGGAGGACTGTTGGCGGCCCAGTTCTCGATCGCACTCCAGAAGGCTTCAGGAAAGCGCTCATCGCCGTTGATGGCGTAGGCACGGGCCAGCGGGTAGACGAACAGGAACCGGGACGGCTCCAGAATAAACTTGAGATCGCCGTAGTCATCCGAAGCAAATCCGGATGCAAATCTCATTTGTGTCCACGAACGATCGGGCGAAACGCGCTGGCCCGTAACCGGGTTCTGGAACCATTGCGGAGGAAAACCGCAGGCAAATGACAGTCGTCCAAAGAAGGGCAGGCTGCCTTCGAGAATTTTGTCTGCTTCGGCAACGGCTGATTCTTCGCCGGAAGCGCCGAGAACTTTCTTGACTTGAACTTCGAGACTGCGAGAATCCGAGAAGAAGAAAGGGCGGCCGCCCTGACGACGAATGCTCAGAAGATCTTCCGGCGAAGTCTTCGGAGCAATGCGTTTCAGGTCCCAAGACTCCCAGCCGCGCACCGAATCCATGCGGCGCGACATCAGCCCGCTGCCGCGCTGCAGTTCATATCCCAAGCGCAGGAGACCGTCGCGCAACCCGAACGTCCGTCCGATCTGCCACAGGGTGCCGAGCTTAGCCATCGCACCCGCCCACGGTATTCAACTGGTCATTCTTCAACTGGCCTTTCTTCAAACGGCGCGTGGCCACAGCCTTCAACCGCTCATGCATCACAAAAAATTGACGATCTTCTTCCCCGCCGGCCTGCGGGACAGCCGAGATCGTGCCGCGGTCAAGGCCGGCCACGGCCTCGGCGATTAGCTCGATCCCATCCGCAATCATGCGATTGCGCAAGTCGGCCAGCGAATCGCATCCGTTGGCGCCAGCGAATTCGCGGCGCAAGAGGATGGGACCGGTGTCAATGCCGTTGTCCATAAAATGAATCGTGATGCCCAGGGAAACTCCGCACAGTAGCGACCATTCCGGGCTGCTCATGCCGCGGATTTCGGGCAGCAGGGCAAGATGTGAATTCACCACGCCGAGACGAGGGACCTTCAGCACCTGGTCTCGCAGAATGTTTCCGCCGGTGAAGATCGCCAAGTCGGGAGACCACTCCTTTAGCTGCGCTCCGGCGCGTGGTGAATTCTGATCGACGCAAGTCGCGACCGGAAACGCATAAGCACGAGCCACCTCCCGCAAACTGCGGAATACTCCGTCTCCGTGCCGCAATGCCCGCTCCAGATATGGGTTCAGCACCTGCTTCCGAAGCGTCGATTTGCGCGGGGCCAGTTTGGCAGCGGCATAGTGGAGCGAATCGCGCACTCCCCATTGTCCAAACTTGCGCAACAATGTCCTGCGGTCCCACGATGGCAGCGTCAGCGCTCCCACCGGAACGTATCCGAGTTGCGCCAGGCGAGCGCTGACGGCACAGCCGGTTTCGCTGTACGGACTGGAGCAGAGGATCGCTACGCGCATCCCGATGCCTCGAATTCGCGCGTAAGACGCTGCTCCAGCATGAGCGCGTCGGCCAGAAACTTGCATCCCCAACTGATGAAACGCATCGGCTGGTACGCTCCCCAAATGGGGTACGATCCCGCGACCCCGCCCACCACTCCGCGACGGCCCTTGAGCGGGAGCAACTGCTTCAGCATCTCGTTCATTTTGAGGGCCGCGTTGAGATAACGCAGATCGCCCGTCACCTCGAACAAACGCAGCCAGACGCATGACATCTGCGCGTTCCCGGTAAGGCATGAAAACTTTTGTCCGCCTCTGAAGTCCGGCTCGTACGTACCCAACAATCGCTTGTGGGTCTCAAACTTGCGCAGTAGAACCCACGCCGGCTTCTTGGCTGCCTGGATCGCATCGTCGCGCCGGCGGAGAATTCCACACTCAAGCGTCCCCTGGATCGCGTAAGCAATGAAGTGCAGGTAAGCAGGATGTCCACGCAAATTAATACCGTCAATCCAACCGCTGGGCTGGACGTGTGCCAGCACCCAGTCGATGTTTTTGTCTGCCGCCGCTGCGTGGCGCGGATCCCCCGATTCGGCGGCCAACTGCGCCAGAGCCCACGAAACCATACTGTAGTAAGTGTGAGCGGCACCCTGGTATGCGGACTCTCCGGTCCACGAGCCATCCGCCTGCTGGATCGCCGCCAGCCAATCGCCGGCCGCCACGGCGCGTTCCAGGATTTCCGCGTTGCTGGTCTGGGTGTGCCTTTCGACGCCCGTTTCGACGTGAGCGCGAACCAGTCCCTGCAAAATCTGGCCGGTATTGAACACGGAGGGCTGCGCGCCGCCGTCGGGGCCGCTGTCCGAACGATGGAGTCCGCCCGGGAAGGCGCCCGACGGCATTTGCAGCGAAAGCAGCCAGCGGGTGGCACAATCGGCGGCATGGCTCGCAGCTGGGTCGCCAGTCAGACGGCCAAAATCGTGCAGCGTCGGAATGATGTAGCCAGTCACCTCAGGATACGAATCGGAAAATCCCGTGAGCAAACTGTAGTACGCTGCGATGCCACCGTCGGGGCGTTGGGCATTGAGAATCCAGTCAGCCACCGATCGCAGCGCGTTGGCGGTTGGAATTGTTGTAACGGCGTACGAATAGAGATGCCGATTTTCGAATGCGGTCCGCAGTTCGTCCGAAGCGAGCTTGGAGAACAACGGGACGACACGTTGCGGCGCGCGAAGCAAACCCGCGGCTTCGGTCAGCGCGCGAACGGCTCTGCTAGTCATGAAGTTTCGGTTGGAACTGGACTCGGGACTGTTCATCTGGGTCTGCGTTCGTTCGTCTGCGCTCGGTCGAAGCGTCCGCTCAAACGGTCGTCAATTGTTGTGCGCCGATCTGCCGTTGAGCGAACGACCTCGCGCCGCCGTCTAGAAAAAGCTGCATCCAGATTTCCAGTGTCAACAGTTGCCAGATTTGCATCGACCAGTCTTCCGCGCCCCGGCGCTGTTCATCAATGTATCTGCGCACCACTTCCGGACGAAACAGTCCACGCTTCCGGACCTGGCTCTCCGACAGCAGATCGTCCACCATGGGCCGCAAATCGCGCGCCAGCCAATAGTCCACCGGCGCAGCGAAGCCCGCCTTCGGCTGCCGCATCACCTCTTCTGGCAGCATACTACGCATCGCCGCGCGGAAGATGTGCTTGGTCTCCGGACGCCATTTCCCTTTCAGCTTCCACTCTGGCTTCACGTTCCACGCCACGAACTCGGCTAGCCCTCGATCCAGAAACGGCACGCGCACCTCGACCGACGATGCCATGCTCATTTTGTCGTTGTAGGTCAGATTCAACGTGGGCATGAAAATCTTTGTGTCGAGATAGAGCATCTGGTTGAGAAAGTCCGCGTGCTGAACTCGGCCGAACGCCGCCAGATGCTGGTCGTCAGCATTAGGATTACCGCCGGCCAACTGCTGCGATTTCAGAGCATATAGATCGGATTTCTGCTGCGCATCAAGATACGTGCAGTTTCTGATGAAAGCTTCCGCCGGGCTGAGCGCGGCGCTGCGCGCCATCTTCTTCGCCAGGCGGACAGATCCTTTCATGCGCGATCCCCGCAGTGATGGTAAGCCCAGCAGGGCTCGCTCCGCGGCGGAGCGAGCGAAACCCGGGACGCGCCGATATTCTTCCGCCCACCTGTGAGCGACATGCTTGCGATATCCCGCGAAAATTTCGTCGCCGCCAACGCCCGACAGCAGCACGGTCGCCTGCTTCCTCGCTTCGCGGCACACTAAATACGCCGCGATGATTGCCGGATCGGCCGTGGGCTCATCCATGTGCCAGGTCAGACTCGGCAACAGACCGGCCACATCTGGCTCGACGACGATCTCATGGTGCTCGCAGCCCAGCTTGCGCGCGAGGCGCTGCGGAACACCTGGATCGTCAATCGTTGTCTCGCCCACGCGATATTTCTCGGGAAACGTAATCGTATAGGTCCGCACCAGTTGCTTTCGCGCCATGGCCGCCACGATGCTCGACGAATCCAGCCCCGCGCTCAGAAAGGCGCCGATCGGAACATCGCTCACCATCTGTTGCTCGACCGAGGCGCAGAACCGCGCGCGAATCTCATCCGCCAGATCCGCTTCCGTTCGTTTGAAGCGTTGTTCCGGGCTTTGTTCCGAACTGTGTTCCGCCGGAGGAAAGGTCAAGTCCCAATACTGTTCGATGTTGAACTTTCCGCGCTGCCAGAGCGCGTAGTGGCCCGCCGGAAGTTTGCGGATTCCCTCAAACATGGTCAGCGGATCGGGCACCCAGAGGAAGGTGAGGTATTTGTCAAGCGCCTCCAGGTTCATGCTCGCTTCGATTCCGGGCACTTCGAGCAGCGCCTTGACTTCGGACGCGAAAGCGAGTTTCCCGCCGCGCTCGCAGTAATAGAGCGGCTTGATCCCAAAATGATCGCGAGCCAGAAATAACTTCTGCGAACGGCCGCGCAAGTCGCAGATCGCCAGAGCAAACATGCCATTCAGGCGGTTGAGGCAGTCGACGCCATATTCTTCGTAGAGATGAACTATGGCTTCCGTGTCGGTGTGCGAACGAAAACGATGCCCCATGCTTTCGAGCTCACGGCGCAGATCGGCGAAGTTGTAGATCTCGCCGTTGTAGGTGATCCATACTGTCCCGTCTTCGTTCGACATGGGCATGTGGCCATCGGCGGAGAGGTCGAGAATGGCAAGACGCCGGCTCCCCAGTCCGATGTACCCGCCATCGGGGAAATGCCGCTCCCAGAGCCCGGAGTCGTCGGGACCGCGGTGCCTCTGCACCTTCGTCATCCGGGCGAGCGCCTCCGCGTCGCCGCAGTTCACGAGCCCGCTGATGCCGCACATGATCTCAGTCTCTCCCGCTCCGCAGTTCGTAGATCTTCGCCTTGGATGTGGAACATCTGCATGCCTGAAATGCGCAGTAGATCAGACCTGGCACGCCGTCAAGAAATCCCAGCCGAAAAACATAACGATACAGGAAGAGAAGAACCGGAGAGCCTGGCAAGCGATAAAGATTTCGCTTGAGCCATCTTCGGCGCTGCGCCTGAGCCCGGGCGTGAAGCTGGTGCTGATGGGCGAGAGCATGGGCGCGGCGGTAGCCGATGGTGCTGGCGACCGGCCAGCTCGCCCCGCCGGAGGTGGCCTACGTGCTGATCGCGCCGGCGGTGTGGGGGCGGGCACAGATGAATCCCCGGGTCTCCCGGCGCGTTGGCGCTGGCGATGGCGCTGGTGCCGGGGATGCGACTGACGCCGGGGCCGGCGCGAGTGACAACTCAGCAATAATCGCGCGGCGCTGCGCCGGCTGTCCACCGATCCGCTCGTCATCCGGCGGACGCGAGTGGATGCCCTTGTCGGGATTGTCGACCTGATGGATGCGGCGTTGGCGGCGGCGGCGCAGCTGCGCGCGCCGGCTCTGCTGTGTGATAACGGTGGGCAAGGACAAGCTGGTGCCCAAGGCCGCGACCGTGGCCACATGGCGGGCACTGGCGCGCGGCCGGGCGGAGGGGACTCTGCACTCGCCTATTACCCGGACGGGTATCATCCTGCTGCTGCGCGACCAGGGGCGCGCGGCGCCGATCGGCGATATCGCGGCTTGGCTGCGGATTCGTCGGCGGCACTGCCCTCCGGAGCGGAGCGGGCGGCGGACAGATGGCTGGAGACGCAGCGCTGAAGTGCCGGCCCAAACCGCCATGGTGCGTGCGCCGCGAGCGCAGACCGGTTCTGGAGCCATGGACGGCGTAGTCCTCCCCCCAAGCCGCGCTTCTATCGCTGTCCGCCAGGTCGCAGCCGGGGCACCGTCGTCGGTGCCACGGGCGGCGGCTTCCAACTGGCGATGGTCCGCGCACAGTCACGAGCCTTGGCGTTGTCGGTTACTCCGGGGAACAGCCGACGCAACTCGATCGAGGCGGACAACTCGCCCTGCTCCTCGAACACACGGCGGATGGCGGCGGCTTCTGCTTCGGTCACCGTGAACATCTTGGGATCATGGACGAGCAGTAGCGCAACGGGCAGCAGCCTCCGACCTGCGCCGAGACAGGCGAGACGGCGCCTCCCGGTCTCGATCAGCTTGGCTTGACGTCAGCGTTCTGGATCTCGAGGCGCGCCGATTTCCCGGCGCGGCATCTCCATCCAGGACCCGTGCCACGATCTCCGTGACAAGCTCTGGCAGCACGTGAAGGCGTAGGCGGCGTCCACCCGTTCCAACCGGCGTATGGTAGTCCCGTCCCCAGGGACCGGCGTTCACCATTGGAATGTTGCCCAGCGCCGGCCCGTCCGGCCAAGCGAGCCGGTCCCCCAGCACGGCGTATTGCGGGCAATGCCGGCATCGTCGCCGCGTCGGCCTGACCGAAGAAGCTCATATCGGAAATGCCGGGAAGACCAGGCGCCGCGTGCCGATCGAGACACGCCGTGGCGCGCGCCCACGTTCGCCGCCGCCTCCCGGGCGGCCGCGGCCAGCCGGATGCGCCGGCGCATCGTGCCCAGGCGAACCGGCAGATACGGAAGCGAGGCAAACCCCGACCACCACCGCCGGGTCCGCTATATCCCGACCGGCCCAAACCTGTTCTGTCACCCGCCGACACTGCTCCGGCAGGTCCAGTCCCGGCCGCCGCCAGTTCGGCGGCGATCGCGCCGAGCACGCAAGCCGTCCCCGGCCGGTTCGCCGCACCCCGCACTTCAGCACAAAGATCGGTCATGATCAGCACATCCGGCACATCGCCGCAGCGCTGCCGCCGGCGCGCCGCCGGCGCGCGACCAGCTCCTCCATCGCCGCCCGCGTGGCCAGCGCCCGGCGGCAATGGCGCGGCACTTTCGCCAACACCGCGCCGGCCCCTGCCGCTGACAGGCAACGTTCCAGAACATCCAGACCGCCTTAGGCATGGTCACGTCGTAACCGGCTTTGGTGTCGCGCATGCCGAGCAGGGCGGGACCAGCGGTGACCTCGCCGCCGGTGCGCTCGACAAGTTCAGGCGCCCATTCCATCGCCGCGGCGATGGCGCCCGCCAGCGCACCGGCGCTGAGGCCGGTAAAACTGTCAGCGGCGTGGGCGGCCCGGCCTACTACCAGAGCGCTCGGCAGCAGCTTGCCGACGCTGCCGAGTGCGATCCGGCGTCCGCCGCTACCGTCGCCTGGGTCGCACATGGCATCGAGGTTGATCGCGGCGCAGATCGCCAGGCCCCGCTCCGCGGCGATGTCAGGAAGGGCAAGGGCGGCCGCGCGGGCCCCGGCGGAGTTGGCTTCCTCGTCCGGCACCGCCAGGAACAGCAGGTTGCCGGTACCGGTGCGGGTCGCCGGCGAACGCCTCCAGCACCGCGATCCCTGCCGCGAGCCCCGCCTTCATGTCGAGCAGGCCGCGCCCGGGCAGGAACCCCGCGGCGAGGTCGTCGAGCGCCTGCTGCTCCCTGGCAGTATTCGGCTCGGCCAGACGGGCAAGCAGCGCCGGACGCAGCGCCTCGGGGTCGAGGGCGAGCGGTCGCAGGTCGCCGTAATCCTCGGTGTGCACGGTGTCGAAATGGCCGGTGAGCATCACCGTGTCCGCACCGCACCCGCGCACCAGGACCGCGACGCAAGCGCGGGGGAAGCGGCCGCCGGGCACGAGGACGGTCCAAACCTCCGCCGCGGCTCCGGCCAGGGCAGGGCTGGCGCGCAGCATGTCGGCGAAACGCGGGGAGAACGCAGCTTCGTCGGCGGTGCCGGTGACGCTCGGGATGGCGGTCAGCGCGAGCGCCCAGGCGCGGGTTGCGTTCGGATCGGGTGCGAGGGGCGACATGGTGGCGATCCTGCGGAGGGTCGCGCCTCCTATCCTGCGCACCCTGTGCGGTCGACCCTTGGTCGAGCCGGATGTAGCAGCATCGGCGGGGGTATGGCTATCGATCCTTCTCACCTTCGGGTCCAACCCGCGAAGGCCCGATCCCGACCCTTCTCGGCTATCGAGGTAGCGAGACCGAATGTCGGCTCCTTGAGGGGAAGCGGCCATCTGCTCGGGGATAGCTGGATTGGCTGCTTCTCGCCCAAGTCGGTCACGTAACGCGCATGACTTCTTCTCCGGAAGCATTCATGCGGGAGACAGCAGCAAGCACGTGTTGCCGCCGCCGCTCCGATTAACTGCAAGCAGGAAGAGCAAGGACGTACCGAAGTTTTGGAACTCGGCGAAGCAAAGGAATGGCATTGGTAGCCGTGACAAGATCAGCGAACTCGATCACGGGCGGCTCCGGCATTGATGCCGCTCTGGGAGGGCACCCATTGTGTCAGGCTGCTCTTCGGCTCGACCAGCGACGGTAGAGACGCCGCACAAGCCTGCGTGTCCGCGTCGGGCTCGGTACGCCTGAAAGCCGCCCGAGCACCATGTCCAGCTCGTCGGGCGCGTTCAGGAACGCTTGGAAGCCTTTGTCCCAGATGGCTGCGGTCCGATCTCCGGATACGATCCAGTTGCCGACGCGGGTTCCTCTATAGTGCTCCGTGACCTGAACTTGGAGACTGTGGAAGAGCTCGATCGTCTTGCGGTCGAGCTCGAAGTAGGTGTCGTGCTCGTAGCCGTTTGTCCAGAAGTCAACGAAGAGCAGCGGCGGCTTGGGCGACCGGGACCGCGCCTCGGCGAGCCAAGTGTTGAGGTGCAGGTCGGCTAGCCCCGACCCGATCACGAAGATGACGTTGGAACGCATAGCATCACGCGCCATCATCGAGTAGAAGTGCGAAAAGGGTCGCCCCTGAACACGCGATAGCTTCTCCAACCCTGTAATGATCGGCGTTCGCAGAACCGAAGTCCCGTCCATTCGTCGCGGCGAGCTGCCCGAAAACGATGCGTGGTTCAGCGCCTCGGCGCGGTCGTCGAACCAGAACAACTCGCCGATCTCGGACCCACTGCCCGGATGGGCATATCCCATGTGAACCGACCCGTGCAGATGGAAGAGGCCATCCCTCCGTTCCTTCCGCCAGAAGCCGTCTATGTCAAAGGGGCGCGGCGCTGGTCCCACGGCGAAGCCGGTGTAAAGGTCCGGCGTTGCCTGGAGCGGGAAGTCGTCGTAATTAGTTGTGTAGACTTGCGTGACATATTCGGTGCGTATTCGTTCGATAAAGAAGGCAAGAGGATCGACGGCGAGCGGGTTCTTGTCGCAGGCGCGAGATACCTCGCTGTAGATCACAGCAACGATTTTATCGCAGAGCCCGCGTGCGGCTTGGTGCGTCAGAACAGTCTTGTTCGCGATGAATGGTTGCAGGATCGGCTTGAACTCGTCGAACGCCCCTGGAGTTGGCGGATAGGTGAAGAGCAATTCGTGCGCGACGTGATAGATTTGCTCGAAGTTGATCACCCCCGGCTTTTGCAGGTATCCGCTGAGCCCGGCCTTAATCGCCTGAAATGCGACGTCCCCACCTGTCCTTTGCATGTAGGGATCAGCGGTCACCTCGCGTTCGATGATATCGGTCAAGCCCACGGTTGACGGCGCCTGATATTCGACGGATGCTCCCGCCCCAAACAACACCAACGCCCTTTTCACCCGAAACTCCCAAAGCCCTTGATAATTGGTGTCCCTAGACTAGCATATCGATATTGCAAGGACAACGAAAGGTCTGCCCTTAGTCCTCCGATGGCACGCCGAGGGTCGAGCTCGAACCTCGGAGTGACCGCTTCGGAAAAAGGAGCGGTCGGGCACGGCCAAGCGGGTGACCGCCGCTCCCCACCCGAAGCAGCCATTCAGAGGCGCGACCTCGGACCGAAGCTGGTCAGACATGACCGTTTTCCCTTTTCAAGAACCTCTTTCAAAATTGCGCCGAACGGCAAGGACGACCTGCAGGACTTGTCAGCATGAAATTTTACGCAAGTCGTGGGGTGACCCCGACCTGATCACGTGCCGTCGCCTCGGTCGTATTGATGATCGGCGGTTCGCATATAAGAATTTGCGGAATTCAGGCCACTAGGGGTTTGAGAGAATTCACACTTTCGCAAGCATCCGTACTGCGAGTATCCTTACTGCAACCATCCGCATCCGGAGAGGCAAACGTGAGGGCAAAGCTCTTATCCGCTGCAGCCGGCTTCGCAGCAACCGTCGCAACCTGCATCGGGGTCGGGTCTCCGGCGCAGGCGTGCAGTCTTATCCTGTGGAACACCAATGACCAGGCCGTCGTCGCCGCACGGACCTGGGACCTGTACGTCGACGAAAAGCCGCGTCTCGTCTACCTGCCGCGAGGCATCGCTCGCCGTGGCGTTGCCGAGGGCAACGCCGCCCAGTGGACGTTGAAGTTCGCGAGCACCGTGCTGACGGCCTTCGACGCCGGCGCGAGCGACGGCATGAATGAGGCCGGCCTCAGCGCACATCTTCTCTATCTGCATGGCACCGAGTACGAGCCCGCCGACGAGCGGCCTGCCGTCTCGAATCTCCAGTGGGCGCAGTATGTTCTGGACAACGCCGCCACCGTGGCCGAGGCGCTGGAGGCGCTCAAGGCTGTACGGATTGTTTCGAACAAGGCGCTCGGGCGCGAATGGCCGGTGCATATCGCGCTGGAGGATGCCTCCGGCGACAGCGCTGTGCTTGAATTCGTCAACGGCAAGCTGGTTGTTCATCACGGCAGGGATGTTACCGTGATGACCAACGAGCCGACGCTTGAGGAGCAACTCGACAACCGGAAGCGCTACAAGCTGTTCGGCGGCGACCTCGCGATGCCGGGCGACATCAATCCTGCCGACCGCTTTGTCCGCGCCTCGTCCTACCTGAAGACCCTCCCGAAGCCGGCGAACACCTATGAGGCGGTGAGCCATCTCGCCGGGATTGCCCGCAACGTCGCCGTGCCGTTCGGGGCGGTCGACACGTCCGGCAGCGAAGCCACCGATACCTGGCCCACAAGATGGGCCACGGTGGTCGACCTCACCCACAAAATCTTCTACGTCATGCCCGTCAACAGCCCGGCCGTGTTCTGGGTGGATTTCGGAAAGCTCGACGCTCAATCGGCGGATATTCTCGCCCTGATCCACACGACATCCGGCTGAGCGGCGATGTGTCGGCGCAGTTGAAGAGCTTTGCACCGGTGCAGACTGCGTTTCCACCCGCGCCCTGACCGTGCGGGCGCGGGCGACCTTCCGAACCCTTGTCGGGATCGCCCGCATGTCCTCTGGAGAGATCGATCGCGGCCTGAAACGCAGCAAGCCCCGGGAACCGGGTAAGACCCGGGGCCTGCTGAGGAGCGATCTCTGCCGCAACGATCACCGTGAGGCGGGAAGCTGAGCGGTTCGCCTTCATGGCTGCCGGCGGCAGGCTTGGCACTGGCGTGCTCCGGCCGCGCTCCCTCGGCGCCATCACCCAAAAGCCGCTCGCGGCGCCGGATATCGGCGGGTCCGCCAGCCGCCGACAGCCTGACTTTAGCCAGCTCTCGGTCACTTCGTAGAGGACTACCGGCAGCGTGCGGTTACGCGGCGGAGTTCCTCCATCCCCTTATCACACCCCTTGATCGCGGAGTGGTCAGCAAAGAAATCGGCAAAGCCGTTGCGTTCCAACCAGCTTTCGAGAGATCGAACGAGGGCATCCACCTCAGTGGCTTATGAAAAGGGTATACATTCCCAACTGTTTCGACATCGATGTCGATCTTCACGATCCGCTGTGAACTGCGAATGCCTGCTTCTCTA
>CAVRNL010000066.1:0-21261 GCA_963722485.1 uncultured Acidobacteriaceae bacterium | reverse complement strand
CGCGAAAAAGCTGTTCCCCGTTTAGTCGGACGCGATTGCCAGAGCCTGATCCAGAACCTGGCCGAAATTACGCGCGCCCGTCATCATAAATTTGGCAATACCGTCTTTCACCTGGAACCGAACGTGAAAGATGGGCCCGGCGGTTTGCGCGACTACAACGTCGCCAACTGGCTGGCGCTGATTTCCGCCATGGAAAAGTTGAAGGTGTGGCCGGACGCAAACACGCTGCTGCCGGTTTCTTCGCGGCGGGCGTTCGATGCTGCGCTGGATTTCCAAATGTCGGTGCGTTGCTTTCTCCACTTCCGCTACGGGCGTCACGACAACACGCTCACCTGGGAGGCGCAGGACGAAGCGGCAGCGAGAAAGATCGGCGCCGGCGATGTGGAAATTGCGAGCGCAGCCGACTGGATGCGCGTCTACTTTGGCCACGTGCGCAGCGTGCACCGGGTCTGTAATCAATTGCTGGAGGAGATCCCCGCTGCCTGGTCATCGTTGTACCGGCAATTTCAGGGCTGGCGGTCGAAGGTCGCAAGCGATGATTTCTCGGTGGTGGATGGATTGATCTTCTTGAAGCAATCGAAGCAACCGCAGGAACCGGGCGGCCTGCGAGATCCGGAAATGCTGTTGCGGCTTTTTCATTTCATGGCGGAGCATGGCCTGAAACTGAGCACCACCACCGAATACAAAGTCGAGCAGGCGCTGCCCGCGCTGGCGGCGACACCTCCGCGAGGCGCCGAGTTGTGGTTGTACCTGCAGGAGACGCTGGTGCAGCCGTATGCGGCGGACGCTCTACGCGCCATGAACGCGCTCCGCCTGCTGTCGCTTCTGTTGCCCGAACTGCGAGGGATTGAGGCGCTGGTGGTACGGGATTTTTATCATCGCTACACGGTGGATGAGCACTCGTTCCTGGCGATCGAACATCTGCATCGTCTGAAAGAATCGAAATCGGAATGGGACCAGCGTTTTGCGGCATTGCAGAGCGAACTCGAACAGCCGGAACTGCTTTATCTGGCGCTGCTGCTGCATGATTCCGGCAAAGCCGTGCCCAGCGAGAATCATGTCGAGCTGAGCTTGCAACTCACCGACAGTTGTGCGGAGCGGCTGGATCTCGATCCGGTGGATCGCGAGACGGTGCGATATCTGGTGGCCAGCCATCTGGAAATGTCGGCGGCGATGCGGCGCGACGTGTTCGATCCTGCAAATGTGAAGTCGTTCGCCGAAAAAGTGGGCGTGCCCGAACGGCTGAAGATGCTGTGCCTGATGACCTACGCCGATATCAAGGCCGTAAACCCGGAGGCCATGACGCCCTGGAAAGCCGATAACCTATGGCAACTGTATATTGCGTGCGCGAATTATTTGAGCCGCAGCGCCGATGAGCGTGTGCACACCGGCGACGACGGCAGCAACCTTGCGCATCTGCGGTCGCTGGCGCCTGTGGCGGGGAAGAAAATCAATATTTTTCTCGAAGGATTGCCGCAACGGTATCTGCGTATCCATGGCGCGACCGACGTTCTGGCACATGCCGAAATGGCCGCCCGGCTGGGGCAAGACGGTGTCCTATTGAATTTGAAGCAAGTCCGTCAATGGTATGAGCTGACCCTGGTCACCACCGACCGGCCTTTCCTGTTCGCTTCTGTTTCCGGGGCACTGGCCGCGTGGGGGATGAACATCGTGAAAGCGAATGCGTTCTCCAATGCCGCGGGCATCGTGGTGGACACTTTCTATTTCACGGATCGATTTCGAACCCTGGAGATGAATCTGCAGGAATGGGATCGTTTAAAAAAGAGCATCGCGGCCGTAGTCAAAGGAGAAGCCGACGTGGCACGCATGTTGCGCGATCGTTTGAAATCCGAGAAGGCGGACAGCACGAAGGTTAAGATCTCGACCCAGATTGAATTCGACGATAGTTGCTCGGCGCACAGCACGTTAGTGCAAGTTCTGACCCAGGATCGTCCCGGGCTGCTTTATCGTATGTGCTCGCTTGTCTCGAAGCACGAGTGCAACATCGAAATCGCGCTGATCGAAACCGAGGGGCAGATGGCGATCGATGTCCTGTACCTGACCTCAGGCGGAGCCAAGTTGAGCGCGGACCGGCAAGCCGCGTTGGGCCAGGCGCTGCGCGACGAGCTCACCGCGAAATAACCCGGGTTCACGATTCCCCCCCGTGTTCCCTGTGTCCTCTGTGGTAAAGATCTTCTGTTCGCGATCAGTGAGCTAGCGATCCGCGTAGTATCCATCTCGGGTTTGCACGGTCAGGTCTTTCTTCTTCACCGCCAATTGGATGTGGTGATAGCCGGAAGCAGTGCTGTCCTTATCGGGTGTATAGCCCATGCTGTACTGGGTTCGCAGCTCCTCGACAATGCTGGTGTAGATATCGCCGACGGTTTCTTTTTTCGTAACCTCAAAGAAGCGCCCACCCGTTTCCTTGGAAATCCGCTGGAGAATTTTCTTGCCGTCGGTGCGCGGCTCCTCAGGATGCCGTTGGCCTCCGCCGCGACCGCCTCCGCCCGGATAGCCACCTCCGCCACCGGGCCAGCCACCACCTCCTCCTCCGGGCCAACCGCCACCGCCCCCACGGCCCATTCCGCCGCCCCGCCTTTGGCCTTCGTCGCGGTGAGAATCCGCGAAATAGATGGAGTAGACAACCGTGTCGGCGCGTTGGGCGGACTCGATCGCGCCCTCCAGGTAAGTCTTGCTGCCGCGGTCGACGCCGTCGGTGAGAATGACGAGAGCCTTCCGGCCCTGCTGCTTTTTCATCAATTCGTTCGACGCCAGGAACACCGCATCGTAAAGCTGCGTACCTCCGCCACGATGCGATCCCGAGCCGGAATCGTCGGAGTCGTTAGGATCGTTCGATCGCTCGCGGTCCGACGGCGTCTTGAGCAAATCGAGCGCCGCTTGCAGCTTTTCACGGGACGAAGTCAAGTCTTGCAGCAGTTCCACTTCGCGGTCGAAGTGAATGAGAAAAGCTTTGTCCTTTTCTTTCACCAGCATTTGTTCGAAGAAACTGCGGCTCGCGTTACGCTCCGCGTCAAGGACGTTGGTCTGACTGCGGCTGGTGTCGACGAGCAGACCCAGCGTGAGCGGGAGGTTTGTGTCCTGCGAAAAATACTTTATGCTCTGCGGCCGGCCGTCTTCCTGCAGCGTGAAATCGTCTTTGGTGAGGTCGCGAACGATCGCTCCATGCTTGTCGCGAACGGTGACGGGAAGCGTGACTACCTTGACTTCGACCGCGATCGTTGTGGCCGCGTCTTGAGCCCGCAGCGGCGCTCCGCCTCCAAGGAAAACAGCCAGCGCGGCAATCAGCGCACAGGCAAGCGGCTTCCACACCTCTCGACTGGGCCGGAGATTATCGGGCCGAAACTCATTCACCGTATGTCCTCCGTCTATCGTGCTTCCCTATATGGTTTATTTCAGGCGAATCTTAAGAGCACTGAATCTGCACAAGAAAATAGAATACACGGCTAGGATCGCGCCCGCCCAGCTCGGGAAGGCAACCGTTAACCGGTACAGGAAGCCGGCCGCGAGTGGATGGGACTCGGAGCTGGTTTTGTCAGCGGACGTGCGTATCCATGCAAGCATCGTTTTCTTGGTGACCTGACCCCAGTTACTGCGATCCGGGCCCCAGGCAGAGATCGACAGGAGCTGGATACTTATCAGTGGATGCGCGGCAATGGAGTTGAAGTTGCCAGTGTCCTGTAAAAGGAAGGTCAACACCGCGTAAAACTTCGTAAAGGGCAGGTATGGTGCGTTTCGTGATGCTAAAGTAAAGTTCAGGTATGCCGATACGTGATGCCATGCGATACCCGTTAAGGAGAGCGCCGCGTCGGGCGACGGGCCTGCTCGCAGCACTGGTCGCTCTGATGCTGGCCTTGCCCGGCTACGTCTGCGCGCAGGACAAACCAGCCAGCGGTTCAGGAAGCGCGCAGGTCGCTAAGGCAGTTGGGACGATCAAAAGCATTCAGGCGGATTCGATCACGGTGGCGGCCGAATCCGGTGGCGAAGTCACGGCCAAGCTGACGGGCTCGACGAAGATCCTGCGCGTGCCGCCGGGAGAAAGAGATCTGAAGAACGCGACTGCTCTGCAGGCGCAAGACTTGCAGCCCGGAGATCGCGTGCTGATTCGCGGGCAGGCGTCGACCAATGGCGACGGGCACACGATCGTCGCCTTGGCGGTGATTGTGATGAAGCAGGCCGACGTGGCGGCGAAGCAGCAGCACGAGCGCGACGACTGGCAGAAACGAGGGGTGGGCGGGCTCGTCACTAAGGTGGACGCGGCGGCGGGCACTATCACAATTTCCTCCAGCGGAATGAGTGCGAACCGGAGTATCGCCGTCCACATCGCCAAGGATACGGTTCTGCGCCGCTACGCGCCCGACTCCGTGAAGTTCGACGACGCGAAACCGGCGCCGGTCGACCAAATCAAGGCCGGAGATCAGTTACGCGCGCGCGGGACAGCCAACGCCGATGGCAGTGAAGTGAGCGCGGAGGAGGTTGTGTCCGGCACGTTCCGGAATATTGCGGGAACGATCAAGGCAATTGATGCGACGGCCAATACGATGACGGTGCAGGATGCGATCAGCAAGTCCCCGGTCGTAGTGAAGGTGTCACAGGACTCGCAAATGAAGAAGCTGCCGCCGGAAATCGCGCAACGCATCGCGATGCGATTGAAAGGCACGGCGCTCGGCGTAAATGGAGATCGACAGGGTGCCAACGGCCAAGGCCAAGCCCAGAGCACGACCGGGCAGGGCGCTGCGCCGGTTGCTGGCGGTGCGCGGCCAGGGGCAGAGTCGCAGGCTCCGCGCGCGCCCGGTGGCTGGCCAGGAGGGAATGGCCCTCCCGATCTGCAGCACATGATGAGCCGCTTGCCCAACAGCACGCTGGCGGACCTGCAGAAGGGCGATGCCGTGATCATCGTCTCGACCGATGGCGGAAATTCGGGCGCGGTAACGGCAATCACGCTGCTGGCGGGAGTGGAGGCCATCCTGACGGCGGCGCCAAATCGAAGCGCAACCTCGCTGCTTTCGCCGTGGTCGCTGGGCGCGACCGGTGGAGAAGGTGAAGCCGCGCAGCAGTGAGTACCTTCAATCCATGTTCTCAATCAGTGTGATCTGCCTGGAAAGAATAAGGTGCGTGTTGAAGCATGTAGCGGTCGTCTTTCTGACAAATCTGATTTTGGCAATTCTGATTACGGCGACGCTGATCGGCATGGCTGCGCCAGCATCGGCGCAGTCATCAGCCCAATCGTCAACCACGACGGGAACCTTGCGCGGACAAGTGACCGATCCCTCGGGGGCGGTGGTTGCGAACGCCACGGTGGCCGTCCTGGTATCCGGAGGACAAACGCATTCGGCCACCACCAATCGCACCGGCAGCTACGAAATCGGAAATCTCGCGCCGGGCAAGTACACGGTCACCGCGAACGCGCAGGGATTCGCCGTTTTTGTGCAGAACGAGGTGGGCGTCGCAGCCGGCCAAGTCGCGCAATTCAACATCGCGCTCGACATCAACGTGAAGCAGGAGAAGGTCAACGTCCAGGAAGAGAGCCCTCAAGTCGACGTCAACCCCGCCAACAATGCCAGCGCGGTCGTGCTCAGCGGCAAAGATCTGGAAGCGCTTCCCGACGATCCCGATGAATTGCAGTCTGACCTTGAAGCCCTGGCTGGGCCTTCGGCCGGTCCCAACGGCGGGCAGCTTTACATCGATGGGTTCACTGCCGGACAGCTTCCGCCGAAGTCGTCGATTCGCGAGATTCGCATTAATTCAAATCCATTTTCAGCCGAATACGACAAGCTGGGCTACGGACGAATCGAAGTCTTCACCAAGCCCGGCACCGACAAGTTTCATGGCCAGTTCTCAGTCGTGGGCAACGACTCGGCATTCAACACGCGTAATCCTTTTCTCGGCGACGCTCCGCAGACGCCGTACGACTCCGTGATCTACCAGGGAAACATCGGCGGCCCCATCAACAAGAAAGCGTCCTTTTTTTTCGACGTGCAGCGGCGCAACATCGACGAGATCGCAGTCGTGAACGCTCCGGCGCTGGCTGCGGACCTGAGTCAGATTCAACTGAGCGAAAGCATTCCCAACCCGCGTACCCGTACCAACCTCAGTCCGCGTATCGATTACCAAGTCACAGCCAGCAACACGCTGAGCACCCGCTACCAGTACTACCGTGACACGCAGCAGAACGCAGGTGTGGGCGGAACGGTGCTGCCGGAGGCTGGCTACGACACCACCGACTCCGAACACACGGTGCAGATCACCGATACGCAAACCCTGGGCGCGAAGGCGGTGAATGAGACGCGATTCCAGTACTTGCGCGACAGCAGCAGGCAGAATCCGGTGCAGACTCCGTTGCAGAATCCGTTGCCGCCGGACCTGACGAGCATTCCCGCCATCAACGTGATCGGCTATTTCACCGCCGGACGCAGCAGCTCGGGAAATGAGACGGACCACGAGTATCATTACGAACTGCAGAATTTCACTTCGATTTTGCAGGGCAAGCACTTCGTGAAATTCGGAGGACGGCTGCGGGCAGTTCGCGAAGTCAACACGTCGAGCGCCTATTTCAACGGCAGCTTCACCTTCCCAACCCTCCAAGATTACGCGAACGCTTTGAACGATCTCACTACGAGCGCCGAGGCTGCGGGCGCGAGCCAGTTTAAGCTCGATGCGACGCTGACGCCCGGCGATCCAGTTCCCACCGTGACGGCCACCGTGGTGGATGCCGGACTCTACGTGCAGGATGACTGGAAGGTGCGTCCAAATCTCACGCTGAGCGGCGGGCTGCGCTTTGAAACCCAGAACGCAATTCACGACCATGCGGATTGGGCGCCGCGCCTCAGTTTTGCGTGGGGCATCGGCGGAGGGGGCAAGAACGCCCCGAAGACCGTACTGCGGGGTGGTTTCGGGCTGTTCTACGACCGATTCAGTCAGGATTATGTGCTGAATGCAGACCGTTTGAACGGGGTGACCCAGCAGCAGTACGCCGTGTCGAGTGGAATAGATTTTTTTCCGAACGTGCCTGCGGTGAACACTCTGCCGGCTCAAACGACTTCGCCGATTTATAAAATCGCTCCGACTTTGCACTCGCCCTACATTATGCAAACCGCATTCAGCCTGGAGCGGCAGGTCACAAAGATCGCCAACGTTACGGTTTCGTATCTGAATACCCGCGGCGTGCACCAGTTCATGTCGATTGACGTCAACGCGCCGACACCGGGCACACCGAACTCCGCTGGTGGGCCACGCCCAAATCCAAACCAAGGCGACATCTATCAATATTCCTCTGATGGACTTTTCCGGCAGAACCAGTTGATCGCCAATTTCAACATCCGGGCGGGAGCGAAGCTGTCCCTGTTCGGTTTCTACTCGCTGAACTACGCCAACAGCGACGCTTCCGGCGCATCGAATTTTCCATCGAATCAATACGATTTGAGCGTGGACTACGGGCGAGCTTCCTTTGCGACACGGGATCGGCTGTTTCTGGGCGGCACAATCGGATTCCCGCGCGGGTTTCGCCTGAGTCCGTTTATGATTTTCAATTCCGGCTCGCCCGACAACGTCACCGCGGGCCAGGACTTGGCCGGCGATCTGCAATTCAACGTCCGCCCCGCATTCGCCACCAATCCTTCGAGTTCGTGCTTGTCGCCGACCGTGGCCTGTCACTATGTGGTTCCGACTACTTCCTACACTCCGATTCCCATCAACTATCTGACCGGCCCGTCCAACTTCACGTTGAACCTGCGGTTGGCGAAGACGTTTGGCTTTGGACCTGACCTTGGCGCAAAAGCCGGAGCGCAGGCGGCGGGAGGCCCTCCCAGCGGTCCCCCTCCCGGTGGTGGTCTGCGCGGCCCGGGCGGTTTTGGAGGGCGAGGGCCCGGTGGCTTTGGTGGCCCTGCAACCACTCGGCGCTACAGCCTGACGTTCAGCGTCAATGCGCGGAACGTTCTGAACAAGGTGAACGCGGCAGTGCCCGTCGGAGTATGGAGCTCAGAGGAATTCGGAAAGTCGATTGCCCTGGCGGGTGGCCCGTTTTCGAGCATGGCCGCAAACCGAAAAATTGAATTGCAGGCGATGTTCAGCTTCTAGCAGCGCAGCGGTAGAGGTTTCCCCCGTGTACCTCTGTGTACCCTGTGGTTAAGAAGGCCCTCACCACAGTCACACCGAGGCCACAGGGCAGATCCCTCTCTTACGTCGAATAATCGGCGTTGATCCGTACATACTCCGCGGTCAGATCGGTGGTGAGAAATCGCACCGCGCTCGGGCCGCGCCCGAGTTGCACGCGAATATCGCAGACCGGCTGCGCCAGAGTGCGGTGAGCTAGCCGCTCGTTGAACGCGCACGCGACTCCGTTGCGGCATACCTTCTGACTGTCAATAAAAATCTGGACGCGCGAGGGATCGATGGGAGCGCCGCACCTCCCCACGGCCGCGAGAATGCGCCCCCAATTCGGATCGGCCCCGGCCCACGCGGTTTTGACCAGCATGGAGTGAGCAATCGTTCGCGCCACCAACAGCGCCTCTTCCCTGCTCCGCGCCTGTTCGACGAACAGACGGATCACGTGCTGCACGCCTTCCCCGTCGCTGACGATCTGTTCGGCGAGAGATTGGCATACGGCGGCCAGAGCCGCCGACAATTTCTTTCGGGTGCGAACATCTCTCACCCGAGCGCCGCTCGCACCGCTCGCCAGCAGCAACACGGTGTCGTTGGTCGAGGTGTCGCCGTCGATGGACATGCAATTCAACGAATCGTCACACGCCTGGCGCAGAAGAGGCTGCAACTCTCGCGGACTGGCGCCGGCATCGGTGAACAGGTACACCAGCAGGGTCGCGAGCTGCGGATGGATCATGCCGGCGCCCTTCGCGATGCCCAGGACAGTGACTTCTTTCGAGCCTTCTGCCGAGCTCTCTGACGAGCTCTCTGACAACAACGCGCGGAAGCGCGCGGAAGCCAGCTTCGGCCGGGTGTCGGTCGTCATGATGGCGTGGGCGAAGTCGACGACGCCGCGCTGGCCGGGCGACCTCGCAGCGATGAGCTCAGGCAGCTTGGCAAGGATCTTTTCCGCCGGCAGTTGAACTCCGATAATGCCAGTCGACGAAGGAAAGATCTCGGCAGCGGAAACGCCGAACAGTTTTTTGGCCTCCCGACAAACCCGTTCGCAGGCTTGAATGCCGGAGTGTCCAGTGGCGCAGTTGGCGTTTCCAGAGTTCACCACGACGGCTCGCACGCGGCCGCCCGTCGCAAGCAACGACGCACGCCCAACTTCCACCGGAGCGGCGACGACCCGGTTCGTCGTGAATAACGCCGCAGCGCTCGCGCCATTCGCAGCTTCCACCAGCGCGAGGTCTGGCCGGCCACTGACTTTAATTCCGGCGGCGACCGCGGAAAAAGAGAAGCCACGCGGCAAATGAATTTTCTCGGGAGAACGGCGCAGTGAGCTCATGCCTGAATCTTCAACCAGTTTTTGGGGGGCGGCAAGATCGCGAACGTGGGCAGATTTCCACGGATCATCGCCACTTCATCGCAGCGATACAGTCTGGGGCACTTATAACAGTCTTTGTGGATCTTGTCCGGAAGGTCCTGGTGGTTCGCGACCGTGAATCCCATGTGTGAGAAAAATTCTGGAATGCGCGTGAACAGACACACGCAGGTGACCTGGTGTTTTTCCGCTTGCGCCAGCAGAGCCTTGACCAGGCGTCGGCCGCCGCCGCCGCTTTGGCTCGCGGGATCTACGGTAATCGACCGAATCTCAGCCAGGTGCAAGCCATAGAGGTGGAGAGCGCCGCATCCGATGATGCGTCCGTCATTCTCCAGCACGACAAAGTCGCGGACGTTCTCGCAGATCTCCGCCAGCGAGCGCGGCAAGAGGGTGCCGTCGCCCGAGTAGGCCGAGACGAGAGCGTGAATCTGCTCGGCATCGGGGAGCGTCGCTTCACGCGTGCGCATTAACTTCCCGGCGCCGCGGCGGAGCGGCTTTTTCTTTTTTGGGCGTGGTTTCCGCATGCTTGCGCAACGCCGCATCCAGGGCCTTGACCACCTGATCCACGTGTTTCTTCTCAATCACGTATGGCGGCAGAAAGCGCAGTACGGTTTCGTGCGTGCGATTAATGATAATTCCTTCTTGCAGCAGTTGCTTGGTCACAGCCTTCGCCAGTTCGGGCGAGTCCAATTCCACGGCCAGCATCAGGCCGGCTCCGCGGACGTCCTGAATCGATTTGTGCTTTTTGTCCAGCACTTCGAGCGCGGCGTGAAAGTATTCGCCCAGCGTGCGCACGTGCTTCAGCAACTTCTTCTCCTCCCGCAGGAACTCGATGGCTACGGCGCAGGCCAGCGGGCCTCCGCCGAAAGTTGTTCCGTGCATACCGGGATGCATGCAACTCGCCACGCGTTCCGTGGTAAGGATGGCGCCGAGCGGCAAGCCGCACGCCAGCGGCTTGGCGACGGTGACCACATCGGGGATCACGCCATAGTGCTGGTAGGCGAAGTGGCGTCCGGTACGGCCGAGACCGCACTGAATTTCGTCAAGCAGAAGCAATGCGCCACTGCGTTTCGTCAAGCGCGAGGCAAGTTCGAGAAACTCCCTATTGACAGGGCAAATGCCGCCCTCTCCCTGAATGGTCTCGATGCACACGGCGCAGACGCTGGAATCAAATTTTCGTTGCAGGTCGTCCATGTCATTGAACTTCACGAAAGTCACACCCGGCACAAGCGGAACGAACGGGGCGCGATACTTCGGCTGACCGGTGGTGGCGAGTGCGCCGAAGGTGCGTCCATGAAAAGAGTTTTCCATGGCCAGAATGCGCGTTTTTGGATTTGGCTTTCGCTTGCCGGCGTTGTTATTGCTGTCGTTCTTGCTGTTTGTTCGCGCAAAAGCACGGGCGATTTTCAACGCTCCTTCCCAGGCCTCGGTGCCGCTATTGCAAAAAAAAGCGCGGTCGAGTCCAGAGATTTCGGTCAGCAGCCGCGCGAGTTCCGCTTGATACTCGTGGAAGAAGAGATTCGAAATGTGAATCAACCGTCCGGCCTGACGCTTGATCGCCGTCTGGATGGCCGGGTGGTTGTGGCCGAGCGCGTTGACACCGATTCCACTCAGGAAATCCAGATACCGCTTGCCCTGGGAATCCCAGAGATACACGCCGCGCCCGCGCTCAAAAAGGATGGGCTGGCGCTCGTAGGTGGGAAGCAGCAGCTTCGCTTCCATGCGGCTGACCGAGGCGAGACTCATGCTCTCAACACCTCGGTGCCGCATTCCAGCTTGGTGAAATAAAACAGGGGCAGCATTTCGACCTGCGATGCGGGCAGGATGCGCACGCGCCCCACGCCCGACTTGAGAGCTTGAGTACAGGCTTCGAGCTTGGGCATCATGCCGCCGCTGATGACAGATTCCTGAATGAGTCCTGCAACTTGTTTGGTGTCCAGCCGAGGCATTACCTCACCGTCGGCTTGCTTCACACCGGCCACGTCGGTAAGAAAAATCAGGGCGTCGGCCTCGCAAGCAATGGCGCAAGCGGCCGCCATCTGGTCCGCATTCACGTTGTAATACTGGCCGTCGCCTCCAAGCGCAAGCGAAGAGAGCACAGGAATGCCACCTTCGGCCCAAATGGCTCTGAGCCAACGCGGCTCGGAAAAACAGATCTCTCCGACATATCCCAAATCGTGCTCCGCGTCTTGCTTCTTGCGGGCACGAAAGACGCCGCCGTCTCCGCCACAAAGACCGATGGCGGGCTGCCCGGCAGCAGCGATCGCCGCCACTAAGCTCTTGTTCACGATGCCAGCGAGGACCATCAGGGCAACGTCGCGCGTCTCGGCGTCGGTAACGCGCAGTCCGTGGATGAAGTCGCTTTTTTTCCCGAGGAGTTCCAGGGTGCGCGTCAGCGCGCTGCCACCGCCGTGCACGACCGCGACCTGATGTCCGTCTTGGGCGAGTTGCACCACCGCTTTTGCGCATTTCTGGAGAGTCGGTTTATCCTCCAGCGCCGCGCCGCCGATCTTGACGACAATTTTCACTGCAAGCCCTCCGCTTCGTCCCAGCCATACATGAGGTTCATGTTCTGCACGGCCTGACCAGCTGCGCCTTTGAGCAGGTTGTCGAGACAGGAAACCAGCACCAACCGGTGGCCATCGCGCGCCAGGCAGAAACCGAGATCACAGTAGTTCGTGTGCACGGAGAATTGTATTTCCGGCAAACTCGATGCCGGGAAAATGCGAACCCAGCGCTTGCCTTGGTAGAAATCCTGAAAGCAGCCTTGAATCTCGTTCGCCGTCATTGCCTGTTTCAGGTACACATAGATCGTCGATAGAATCCCGCGCGGAATCGGCAAAAGATGAGGAGTGAAAATCAACTGGCTCGAATTGAGCGCCAGTTGTTCGAGGATCTCGCCGGTGTGACGATGTCCGAAGACCGAGTACGCGGAAAAATTGTCGGCCACGGACACAAAGTGAGTGCGCGCCGTCGGTTCCTTGCCGGCGCCCGATACGCCGGACTTCGAATCGGAGATGATGCCGCGATCGCAATCCACCAGGCCAGCCGACAACAAGGGCGCCAGCGCAAGAATGATGGAAGTCGCATAGCAGCCAGGATTCGCCACCAGAGCGGCCGAAGGAATTTGGTCTGCATTCGGCTTCAGTTCTGCCAGGCCGTACACGGCGCGCTCGGTAAGTTCGGCCGCCGTCTGGGCGTTGGCATCTTCGAAGCCATAGACGGCGCGATTCTGTTCCTGTTTCAGCCGCCATGCGCCGCTAAGATCGACGACCCGCAGCCCGCGCGCAATCGCCTCGGGAACAAGTTCGCGGGAAACGGCATGGGGCGTGGCCAGAAACAGCAACTGCACGCCACGCTGCTCCAATGCCGACCATGAAAACGGCTGGACTGGCGACGGCTGGACTGGCAAATGACCGTTGCCGTTGCCAGAAATATTGGCCAAGCCGGCAGCGGGCCTGTCGGGCGACTCGTCGGTCTCCGCGCTGCGCCGCAAAAGCAGGGGCGCGCCAGTCCGCGGATGGCGCCCAAGCAGCCGAGCGAGTTCGAGGCCGGAATAGCCGGTTGCGCCGAGAACTGCGGTTTTGAGTTTGGCCGCCATCAGATCTTCGTCAAGTCTCCCACATCTCTTCCTTTCTCGATTCCCGCCGAGGCATAATTATCCACCAACATGCATAAATATTCATCTATATTAAACGGTCTGACGGGACTGTCAAGTCGAAACCGAGGTTCGAGAGTCATCGGCCCGTGAATGCCTGGTCCATTGATTGCCGCCGTCGAGATCTCCGCTATCCAACCATTCGGCAAGATCACAAGACCGTCAGTATAAAGGGCTCGTTTTCTGAAAGCTTTTTTGATGACTGCAAGAAGAAATTTCTATTGGACTCAGCGGATCGGTGGCGTTTAGTGTGGGGTGCAATTGCACACACGAATTGGAGACCTGCGAAGACATTTCATGCCGTATTTCATGCCGCCCCCTCCCCGCGCAGCGACTTTTCGCAATAATTGTCTACCCCATCGAAATAGGAGCTATCGCATGACGAAGCATCTGGAGAGGCGCCTGCTGCGCCGGTCATCATTATTATCAGCTGTATCTGCGTCGATTCTGGCCATCTTGCTCGCTGCGGGAATGTTGGCTGCGCTGGCCATTCCGTGCTTTGCCGACGATGCGCCCAAGCCGGATCCGTCGGGCACGGCCACCGGCGACAAAACCACCGCGGTGGACGCTGCCGGCAATCCGTTTGTGGTTCCCGAGCCCACCGACAAAGCGGCTCCGGACTATGCCACGAACAAGAAAGCGTTCGACGACTACCAGTCCCAGGCGGCGAAAGAGCCCCTCGCGATAAAGCTGGCCGACGATGTGGGGCACGTGCGGGTGGCCACCAATTTCGCCTGGACGTTGAATACCGGTTACCTCGTCCTGTTCATGCAGGCGGGTTTTGCCCTGCTCACCTGCGGGCTGGTGCGAAAGAAGAATGTCGCCCACTTGATGATGCTGAACTTCGCAGCCTACGTGTTCGCCTTCCTGGCGTACTACGCCGTTGGATATGCCTTCCAGTTTGGAGCGGTTGCCATCAATGCCGCGCCCACCAACCTGGGCGGCATCCCCATGCTCAACAAGTTTCTCATTGGAAGCGGACAGTGGGGATTCGTGGGTGGAAAGGGTTTTTTTCTGGTCGGGCCGGCCTATGACAGCGCCAGCAACTGCCTGACCCTTTTCGAGGTCGTGTTCATGGAGACGGCTGGCTACATCATCGTCGGCGCCATCTGCGAGCGCATTACCTTCTGGGCATTTCTCCTCTGCGAACTTTTCATCGGCGCAATTCTTTACCCGATCTCCGGCTGCTGGACGTGGGGCGGTGGTTGGCTTTCGCAAGTCGGATCGACGTTGAATCTCGGTCACGGTTATGTCGACTTTGCCGGCTCGACTGTGGTTCACGCGGTGGGCGGTTTCTGCGCCATGGCTTTGGCCATCATTCTGGGCCCTCGCCTGGGCAAATATGGGCCCGGCGGGAGGATTCGGGTTTTCCCCGCGCACAACATCGTGTATGTCGTGACCGGTACTTTCATTCTGCTCTTCGGCTGGATGGGCTTTAATCCCGGTTCCACGCTGGGCGCAACCGACCTGCGCATTTCAGTGGTCGCGGTGAACACCAATCTGGCCGCAGTCGCCGGCTCAGCGGCAGCCATGCTCTTGTGGTATTTCCTGTTCGGGAAGCCGGATGTCACCATGGCGTGCAATGGAATGCTCGCGGGGCTGGTCGCGATCACCGCGCCGTGCGCGTTTGTGTCTCCGACTTCGGCGGTGGTCATCGGCGTACTGGCGGGATGCCTGGTTTGCGGCGGAGTTCTCTTCAATGACCGTTTTCTCAGGATCGACGACCCTTGCGGCGCGATTTCAGTACACGGCTACTGTGGCTGGCTGGGCGCCGTTTGCGTGGGTATTTTTGCCGACGGCACCTATGGCAGCGGATGGAATGGCGTCGGCGCGACGTCTTACCTGGGCCGCGCAGGCCAGGGCGTAACGGGCTTGCTCCACGGCGACACGCGGCAGTTCTGGTGCCAGCTCATGGGAGCGACTCTGTACGCGGCTTGGGCGTTCGGCGCGACTTACGTTGTCTTTTGGTCGGTCAACAAAATTAAGAGTATGCGCGTGGCGCCCGACGTCGAAGAAGAAGGGCTCGATGTTCCCGAGTTCGGGATGCCGGCGTACCCCGAAGACGCGACCGTCCCTGCGTCCTACTGAAGTACAGCTCTTAGCGGTTGGCTACACTCTCAACCGGACATCGCTTGAGGTGCCGCCCGCTGCTGGAACGTAGCACTTGGTGGTGTAATCCATCACCATACGATCGGCGTTGAAGCGCCAGCCGAGGGTGCGGATGGTGCGCTTCATGCGCTGGATCCAGCCGCGCGGAAGGCCGTCGAGATCGCGCTGATAGTAGAGCGGGATCACTTCATCGCGCAGAACTCGCATAAGGTCGTCGCCGTCGCGGGAGTCGTGAACATTCATGTCGGAGTGAGTTCTGCCGCTTCCGATGGCGAAGCCGTTCAAGCCGTCGTAAGCTTCGGCCCACCATCCGTCCAAAACCGAGAGGTTCAGGCCGCCGTTCAAAACGACCTTCTGGCCGCTGGTTCCGGAGGCTTCGAGCGGACGCCGTGGATTGTTGAGCCAGACATCGACACCCTGCACGAAATGGCGGCCAACGTTGATGTCATAGTCTTCGACAAAGACGAATTTGTCGGCAAACTTCGGGTCGCGCATCAACTGGGCGATCTGCTGCAGGACGCGCTTGCCGGGTTCGTCGAGCGGATGCGCCTTGCCGGCAAATACGAACTGCACCGGGCGTTTCGGGTCGTTGACCATGCTGGCTATTTTTTCGATGTCGGCCAGAATCAGATTGGCGCGCTTATAAGTTGCAAAGCGGCGCGCAAATCCGATGGTTAGCGCATCCGGACTGAGTACGCGTTCCAGTTGCAGCAGCACGCCGCGCGGTTCTTCGCGGCGCGCGGCCTGTTTGATGGCGCGGCGGCGCACAAATTCGATCATTCGCGACTTCAGATTGAAGTGAGTTTCCCAGAGCTCGCCGTCGTCCACGTTGTCAATACCCTCCCAGATTTGGGCCTCGCTGCTGCGCTGCTGCCATCCCGTACCGAGATGGCGATCATAGAGCCGAAACATCTGCGGAGCCAGCCAACTGGGAACATGAACGCCGTTGGTAATGTGTCCGATGGGAACCGCGTCTTCCAGTTTGCCCGGGAAGAGCCCGGTCCACATGGCGCGGGAGACTTCACCGTGCAAAGAGGAAACAGCATTGGCGTGCCGCGAAAGCCGCAGCCCAAGCACGGTCATGCAGAAACGCTCGTCGCTCTCTGGATGCTCGCGTCCCAGCGCCATGAAACTTTGCCGGGAAAGACCGAGGGCCTCGCGCAGAGGTCCGAGGTGCTCTTCAATCAGATCGGAGTCGAAGCGATCGTGGCCGGCAGGCACGGGGGTGTGGGTCGTGAAGACCACTTCACGGGCTACGCGCGGCACGGCCTTCTCGAAGCCGATGCCCTCTTCTTCCATCCGTTGGCGAATCGCTTCGAGGACGGCAAATGCGCTATGTCCTTCGTTCAGGTGAAGAACCCCAGGGGTGACGCCGAGCGCCTTCAGAGCACGCAAGCCGCCCACGCCCAGAAGCAGTTCCTGATGCACGCGAACGCGGCCGTCGCCCCCGTACAAACGCGAGGTCAGTTCGCGATCCTCCGGAGCGTTTCCGTCCACATCGGAGTCGAGGAGAAATAATTCGCAGCGCCCCACTTTCACGCGCCAAACTTTGGCATGGATCGCACCATGGCGGGTTTCGACTTGCACTACGACCGGTCTGCCGTTGATCCCGATGGCCGTTTCCATGGCAAGTTGGTTGACATCGGTCTCGAGGTATTCCTCGTGCTGCCAGCCGTCGCGGTCAAGGCGCTGGCGGAAATATCCTTGGCCATAAAACAGGCCCACGCCGATCAGGGGGATGCCGAGATCGGAGGCGCTCTTGATGTGATCGCCAGCCAGAACTCCAAGTCCGCCGGAATAGACCGGGAGAGATTCGTGCACGCCGAATTCGGCGGAGAAATAAGCCACGGGACGAGGCCGCAGCACACCGGCGTGGCGCGCTCCCCAGGTTCGCTCCGCGTCCTGATACTCGCACAGGCGGCGATAGGCATAGTTGATGCGGCTGTGCAGGACGAGTTCGGCGGCGCGCGCTTCGAGTTTTTCCAGAGGATACTCGTTCAGCAGCGAGACCGGACTGTGGTTGAGCTGGCTCCAGCGCAAGGGATCGATATCGCGGAACAGGCCGGAGGTATCGTGATCCCAACTCCACCACATGTTGCGGGCCAGCGCCCAGAGCCGCTCCTGGGCAGGCGCGATAAAACGGTCGAGCGTGCGCGCTTCGCTCACGATGTGCGCTACCCGGTTCGCCGCCTCCGTGAGCAAACGAGTCTCCTCTTCCGTGAAGACGTGCGCTCCCACCGTTTGAACCACCAGAACGCCCTGCAGCACACCGCGATCAATGAGGGGAACTCCCAGGAACGATTGGTAGGCATCCTCGCCCGCTTCACTGAAGTACTTGAAGCGTGGATGGTTCTTGACTTGTTCAACGGCTACCGGGCGGACCTGTTCCGCCACCAGCCCGGCGAGTCCCTCACTCACTGCCATCCGCAGCTTGCCGACGCATTCCCGGCGCAGCCCGATCGTCGCGGCCAGAACCAGGTTGGCGCGGTCGGGCTCCAGCAGGTAGGCCGAGCAAACATCGGTGCCAAAGCGCCGGGCAATCAAGGCGACCACGTTCATCAGGGTCTCGGCCGGCTTGCCCGGCTCCGCCGCCAAATTCGCGATTTCCTCCCACGTCAGCACATGGCTGGCGTCAAGAGAGCAGGCAGCGTGCTCTTGATCCTGAACTGGTTCGTTCGGTCGGTCCAATCTTGTCTCCATTTGCCTGACTTCCTTAGCAGCCTGCGGAAAAACTCCGGTTTCGCATCACGACCTCGCTTTAGCGATACCGGACGTTCTTAGAAACCAGATGCCTCTGTAGGGATGCCATCCATCATCAAGACGGTTCAAAGAACCATCCCCTCTAGCTATTCTATCGGCTGAACGGACCTGATCCACATCGGCTCCCGAATTGGTGATTACCGCGGTGCGCACCCGAATTTCAAATTTCATCTCCCAATTGGGCGGTCCCCTATGTGTAACCGCTACAGAGACTTTAAGATCCGGCCCGCATAGAGTCCAATTCGAATTGCCGATGGAGTGCATTAGCGGGCGATGACGGCGGTTGGTTCTGATCGGCGCTTTCCGCTCTCAGCTACACTTTAGGAGTCATTCTTCCGTGCTGGACGGCCAAGTCGCGAACGGGAACCCAATCTGTCCTGCGGAGGAGAAGAGGAAGCCATGCAATACCGTCAACTTGGGCGCACCGGTTGGAAGGTTTCGGATATCAGCTTTGGCGCCTGGGCCATCGGCGGCGCATGGGGCAGCGTTTCGGACAAAGAATCTCTCGCCGCGCTGCGCCAGGCCGTCGACTGTGGAGTGAATTTTATCGATACCGCCGACGTATACGGCGATGGCCGCAGCGAACGCCTGATTGCCCAACTGATTGCCGAACTGAAGAAGAGCGAAAAGAGCAAGATTATTGTGGCCACGAAAGCCGGCCGCCGTCTGCCGCGCCAGACCGTCGAAGGCTACAGCCGCCAGAACCTGACCACGTGGGTCGAAGACAGTTTGCGGAATCTTGCGACAGACAGCCTCGATCTGCTCCAACTGCACTGCCCTCCCAGCGCGCTATATGACGGGCCCGAGGTTTTCGGAATACTGGATAACTTGGTGCGTGAGGGCAAGATTCGCTATTACGGTGTGAGCGTCGAGAAGATCGAAGAAGCGCTCAAGGCCGTCGAGTTCCCCAACCTCCAAACGGTGCAAATCATTTTCAATTGCTTCCGCCAGCGTCCGGCGGAGCAGTTCTTCGCGCGAGCTAAAGAGAAGCATGTAGGCATCCTCGCCCGTGTGCCGCTCGCCAGCGGCCTGCTGACGGGTAAATTGCGCAGCGATTCCACCTTCGCCGCCGACGACCACCGGAATTTCAATCGCTACGGGGAAGCCTTCGATGTCGGAGAAACTTTTTCCGGCGTCGATTACAACGTCGGTCTGGACGCGGTCGAAGAGATGCGATCACTCTTACCCGCCGGTGTCACCATGAGCCAGTTCGCCCTGCGCTGGATCCTAACGTTCGACGCGATAACCTGCGCCATTCCCGGTGGCAAGCGCCCAGAACAGGTTGCGGACAACTGCAAAGCGTCCGACCTGCCGCCCCTTAGCGATGAGGCAATGGCAGGAGTGCGACGCATCTATGACAAGAAGATTCGTCCGCTGGTGCAGAATCGCTGGTAGCGCAGAAAACGAAGGTGGGAGTGCAGTCACAGGGCTTCTTTCATAAGTCGGCGTGGGCTCACCGTGGAAGAGCGGTCCCTCTGGAAGGTTTCGGCTGTCGACCGGGAGCGTTAGTGAAACGGGGCCATTACAACAACTGCGTTTTGGACGTTCAATCCTTCTCTTCTGGTGCCCGTATCTCAGCATCAACGAATTTTCGTTCCCGAATGCAAGAGAATGCCTCAGGAATCGCTCTCTTCGGTGCAGACTCCGTGTCCAAGGCTTCGTTGAATGCGATGTACAAAAGACACCCCATGGCTCCAAGAAGCACGAAGGTGAGATCGCCAAATCCAACATGCCTGACTAATGGCAAGTTATGGTAGTGGACCTCTCCATAGAATAACTCTTCAAAGCAGTTCCTATCCTCGAACCAGAACATGCTAGTGAAGAGTCCGAATATCGCTATTTTCGCCAGAGCGTCTCGTGATGAGTCCAGACAGAGCGCAACAAAAGCAACCATTAAGAGTAGGTACACCGCCGTTGCCATGAACGGAATTGAAGGAGGCAGGCTGCCCTCATATATCTGCCATGAAATATTCCATGGAGACCAATGAGAATGCCCCATCACAGCCGGATTAGTCGTCACCAGAGGAAGAAAAAACGTGAGCAGGCCAGCGATAACCGCCATGAACGCGAGCGATCTCCTACGTCTGCCCAGAGGTTTTGCGAACTTGACCGGCAGCCGGTCAAGGGTGCCAAAGCGGGGAGTGAATAAAGTCATGCCAGATACAGCGGCGACGGCGGAAATAAATAGGGAGGTCACAACCACCTCCTGCGGCATCACGATTTTACGCCAAAACGGAGCGGTTCCTGATCGTTGATGTAACCAGGCGTTGCACTAACTGCGTCACAAAAAAGGCGCGCCGCCCTGCGCCCAATCAGGCCGAGCGGAGAGCAGCGCGCCATTAGCCACAGTGCTAGCCTAACTTCTTTAGCCCTGCGAAGGATGCAACACGCGGAACGTGCTCCCTCCTTGCGACCACACCAGCACGAGCGCATCCTGTCCGTTCGGCACACTCGATAGCGCCTGCACCACTTCCGACGCAGATTTCACCGCGTGCCGGTTGACCTCCATGATGACGTCTCCACGCTGCAACCCTGCATTATCGGCCGGACTGCCGGGCTTGACGTCCTCCACGATGGCGCCGTGAACTGACGCTTGCGCCTGCACTTCATTCCGGACGTCCGGAGTCAGGTCAGCGAGACTCAGCCCCCAACGGCCTTTTCCGTGTTCGTCGCCGCCAATCTCGGTGCCTTTGTCGCCACCCAGTGCTTCGAGCGTCACCGCAATGCTGGTCGTCTTGCTGTCACGCACCACCTCCAGATGAATCGTGTCGCCGGGCCGCTTCTGTCCGACCATCATTTGCAATTCTCCGGCGTCGGTTACGGGCTTTCCGTCGAGTTCGGTGATCACGTCTCCGGTGCGCAGGCCAGCCTTCGCTCCCGGCGTGTCCGGCTCGACCTCTGAGACCAGCGCTCCCTCGGCTTTGTTCATCTGGAAAAACTTCGCGTTGTCGGGAGTAACATCGGCGATCTGAATTCCGATGAACCCGTGTGTTACTTTGCCGTCCCGAATCAATGCCTCGACGGTAGGCTGGACAATCTGGGCAGGAATCGCAAAGCCCATCCCCGAGAATGATCCCGAAGACGAAATCAGAAACGTGTTGATGCCGATAAGTTCACCGCGCGCATCAACCAATGCGCCACCGGAATTTCCGGGATTGATGGCCGCGTCGGTCTGGATGAACTCGCCCGGCTTGCGTCGGTCAGCGGCGTCCGGATTGGGACGGTTCAGCGCGCTGATGATGCCGCGCGC
>CAVRNL010000065.1:0-16881 GCA_963722485.1 uncultured Acidobacteriaceae bacterium | reverse complement strand
GTGGCTTCAGAGCACGCGAATAGGAAATCGCATCCATTCCAAGCCTGGCTGGCGCAAGCCGAGGAAATACGAACCCGGAGAGATGCCAGCGAGATTGACGTCAACCCTCAGGACCGCAATGTGATCTTCGAGTTTAGCCGTGGCACTTGTACGGAAAAGCTCAGCGCCGTTCAGATTGATGAGCGCTACATCGTACGCCCCCTCGTTGCTTCCGATTGGCAACTCCAAGTTCAGATTCCGTGCGTTACGAGGAACCTCTAATGACGGCTGACTAGTCTCGGACGTGCCTTCTCCGCGCGCCGCAGCGCGGCCACGCAGGTCGAGGACCACAACTGCCACGGTTTGCCCCGATGGCCCACTTCGCATCCACAACCATCCGCCGACCGCAAAAAGCAAAACCGCAGCAGCGGCCAGCCACACCTGCACGCGACGCCGTTGGCCTGGTCGCTTCTTTACGAAACTTGTTGAAATCCTGAAAGCACGGGCTACAGGCACTGAGGTGATCGAACCAAGGCGCCGCCTGCGCCAGCGGCAATTTGTGGGAAGCAATACCCCTGAGAATGGAGGAGTCGGGGCACCCTACGCGCTCTGGGTTTGGAAACTCGCGCGATAAACCCCGCGCCAGCACATCCAGGATGCGCTTCTCTTCGTCGACGGAATAGCCTTGTTCGATCAGAATTTGCCTCTCGCCAACCTTGCTTCAAAACCAACGGCCAAGTTTACCGCGAGCCGTGCGCTGGGCCTAGGCCCCGCTCGAACCTCACGCCGCACTGCCAAATCGGGCGCGGAGCCGCCCGAGTGCATACCGGAATCGAAGTTTAGCTTGCGGCTCGGTCAGACGCAGATATTCTGCAATTTCCTTCCAGGAATAACCAGCCAGCCGTGCCATTGACACCGTACGTGTCCAGTCATCCATGTTCTCGATGGTTTGCTTGACCTGAATCGAACGGTCCAGATCCGCCACCGCCTTCGAATCATGGGCATGTCGCAGCCGCTCAAGATCGCGGCCCAGCGGAAGATATTCCACCATCTCTCGCCTTCTGCGTTCCCGCCTCAGGGTGCGATTGAAGCGATGGTGAAAAGCCCCGAAGAGATAGGCCTCCAGGTTCAGTATTGGCCGGCCTCTTCCATTTGATCGACGCATGGTTTTTGCGACGGACAGCAGTACTGACTCCCACACACCCGTAGCTAAAACCATCGTGTCATCGGACGTTTTGTTTACCAGCTCTTTGCGCGCATGCGCTTGAATCCGCGGCCACAAACGGCACGCAACGATTGCCAATTCGCTGACGTCATCCTGGCCCCGCGCTTCAGCATTCTGAAGGAAAGCGGAAAGAACCCATTCAGGGCCCAATTCGCGGCTGGACATCGGACAGGCCTCACCTCTCATTAACGATTACTGCTAAGGCCAGAGATTTACCAGAGCGTGACATTCGACATGAGGCGGTGTCAAGCCGGAGGGCCCGTGCACCTCTCTCTCCGACCGGAGACCATACTGTCACGCCGGCGGAATTGCGGCCCGCCGGGTCTGGCCAGCACTGCCAAGAAATAAAGAAATCTTTTTGATACTTTTTCTCCCCTGCCGGTTCCTTTACTAGATGTAGGGCAATTACTGATTTTTTGCCGTTTGGCGAAAGGGGTATGGAGCAGTGTTTCCCCACATCGAAGTGCGTTACCTTCGCGCAGTCGTTGTTTTGGCCGAGGAATTGAACTTTACGCACGCCGCCGACCGATTGCACATCACCCAATCCGCGCTCAGTAGGCAGATCACTGAGATTGAAGAACAGCTTAGATTTCAGTTGTTTACCCGCGATAATCGGCGGGTTGTCCGAGTGGATCTCACCGACGCAGGCCGCGTCTTCGTCGAAGAAGCCCGCGCTTCGCTGTTGCATATGGAACGAGCCATTCATCTTGCACGTGTCGCCCACGATGGAGGAGACAACGATTTGATAATTGGACACTCGCCCCACGCCGATCAAGCCTGGGTGTCGGCCCTTCTTGCAATTCGCCTCCCCTTGTACCCCAAGCTCCGCCTTCGACTGATTAGTCAGTTCTCAATCGAGCTGGTCCGTAGTGTCATGGCAGGCGAACTGAACTTGGCGCTGGTAACGGCACCGCAGGAGAACGCTCAGATCACGTCCGTACCCTTCGTCCTGACGCCACTCTACGCTGTTCTCCCACAGACCCACGCGGCGGCCCAAAAGGAACACATCATGCTCCAAGACCTGGCGAACGACGAATGGATTCTGCTGGCGCGGCGAGTCCATCCCGGCATTCATAGCGCAATCATGGACGCGGCACGGCGCGGTGCAATCGCTCCGAAACACGCGCACGACGTTATA
The DNA here is from genome assembly GCA_963722485.1 of uncultured Acidobacteriaceae bacterium. Lineage (GTDB taxonomy): Bacteria > Acidobacteriota > Terriglobia > Terriglobales > Acidobacteriaceae > Acidiflorens. Next base: position 14,539 of record CAVRNL010000065.1, on the reverse strand, counting down.
ACGGCCCAGCAGGCGGTTCACTTGGTATCGGAGAACGTTGGCGTGGCCGTCCTCACCAAACCCATCCTTGGTGCTGGCGCTGAAGGCGTAGTGATAAAGCCGCTTTGGGATACATCATTGTGTTTCCAAACATGCGTGGTTATGAGAATCGACGAAAGTTCCCGATTGGCAAACGAGTTCGCCCGTGCATTCCTCCGCAAATACGCGCCCCAATGCCTGCCATCAAAGCAAATGGAATTGTGGCTGTCCGCCTGAGTTCCAGTCGCTGGCGGCAACGTTATTCGCTGGCCGCGTAAGCAACCGGGGCTTGGGATTGTGGACGGCGATGCCGGCGGCGCATTTCGCGCTGCGCTTGCTGTAGAGTGCCTTCGTTATACTTCATTCGATGCTCCTGAAACCGTTGCTTTAGTCTAATAACGCAGGAGGAAGGAGAAGCCGGAATCGAATATTAACTGACTCGACCGTTCGAGAAGGGTGGTCCGAGAAGGGTAGTCTTGAAGTCTTGACCACGGTTTGCCACTCAGAGTAGCCTCTCGATATGCTGCGGGTGCCAGATCCGCAACTGGAATCTCTCACGCTGCCTGAACTGCGTGCGTTTGTAGCTCGATCCACTTGGACGTTCGCTAAGACCATGCCCAAGACCCCGCACGAGTACACCCTGCGGAGAAATGCGCCTGACGAATCGCTGTTCGAGCGCGTCGTAATGCACATTCGGCGCCACGGCTACCAGAAGGTCTATGGGCGCGCCACTCACACCTATCTCGACATTGACGGCTGGCAGTATTGGACGATGGGATCCCCACTCAATGAGACGATCCTGATAAATCGAGCTAGACTCCAAGATTCTTGAAATAGCGTCAAACTCCACTCAACGCGGACTCCGGCATCGTCGCAAGCTCATTGGCAAGCTCAGCAATCTGTCGGACGGCATCCTCGACGATACGTTGTTTCTCGACGCCAACAGTCAAAACAATCGGTACAGAAACCTGCCCAACCTGCCCTGTGAAGTCGAAACATCTTTGGGGCGTGGCGTTACTAAAGCGCAAAAGCTTTTCCTTGATTTCAGCCGTCGGACTGGAGGAGGCGAAGTCGACCCACAGCGGCGAAACTCCCGATTGAGACCAAGCCTTGGCATCGAAACCAAGCCATGCGATGTAAGGGCCGATTCGGATATACGTACCCGAACCATACCGCAAGGGCGTCTCCCGGAGACCCTTCCGGTTGCAATACCCTCGGCTCTCGGCCTCGGTCGCGATTTCCAACGACAGGTCGGAGTAGTTAATGATTCTCCTTGCCATTTCCAAGTCCGTCAGTTCGTCACCACGAAGCGGCAGGAATGTTTCCTCGTCCATCGTTTTACAAAGACCTTGAAGTTGGGCGATGTCGCTCTGAGAGTCGAGTTCCCCTGCCGACGTTGTTGCTGTCGCAAGCGTCCTTAATAGACTTCCCCACGACATAATAGCGACATAGTGGTTGCCATCGAGGGCACCGATTGTCATATTCGTATGCTGCCGGACATCACCGACCAAAATCTCGGCGTCTCTGCATCGCGAAAGAAGCTCGTCCCAGACGATTCTGATTCGTGCTTCAGGCACGACGAACAGCACTACACCCGCAATGCTGGTGGGAAGCTCCCGGATGTATGTTACTGGTTGGTTGTCGGTTAGACCTGCCCAGAACTTGTTTTCTACGATGACCCGCAGCTGGCCCTCTTTGTCGCGACATTTCATGTCAGGGATGGACTGTTCAACTCCGACCTGCTGCGTTTCGTAACGTAAGTCTTCTGGGCAATCGATTCCGGCTAGGCGAATGGATTCGGTGAAGGCATGAGATGCAGTAATAGAGTTTCGGAGAATAAAGCCCAACGCTTCAGTAGCGAGGTTCTCCGGATGGGTGGCGAACTGTAGCGCGAGGTGACCGAAAACAGTATTAGTTCTCATGTCCGCCCTTCCATACTTGATAAATTGCCATAACAGGAGTTCCTCTGAGCCAGATTGTGCTCTGTGTTTTGAATTTTGACAATCCCTCCGCCGCAGGCCCCTACCGGGAATCGCTTCTCTTCTCCACGTGACTGCCCCCTGCAACTCTCGCCGCATCTCTCCGCGCCGTCTTCGTCACGATGTGCCTCTTTCCGTGACCCGCTCACGGACGGGTTCGGAGTCAACCTAACAGCCGTAGGCTTGCGTCAAGGCCTTTCGCGGCATAAACGAGCCTCCCCTACGGGCTGCCGCTCTTTATTCCACGTTGCCTGTGACTCTGCGCCTTTAACGCGGCTGTTGCTGTTGCCTCTCTCGCCCCCGCCCTGGGGGCCACTTCAAGAAACGAGGCAAACATATGACGACGAAGACTCTCAGCAAAAGCGATCTCGCGCAGTTTACCGGCACTGAAAACTGGTATCGGCATGGGATCAACCGCAATGTTCTCTACACCGACGGCGCGCAGCACGTTGCCGAGCATGGCGGAGCGTATTGGCTTCTGGACGAAATCGCGATCATGCAGCCCTACAACAAGGTTGTCGCCGCCGAGGAATTTCAGGTCTGGAAACTAGCCGTGCGTCCCGACCGAAGCGCCACGCTCACGTGCGACGATGGCAATGGCCATATCGTATTCACTAAGGAGATCGAGCACACCGATTTCCCGCTGGATGAAATCACGCTGTACTTTGCCAACAACGTGATCCACTTGCCCAGCGAGTACTGACCAGCGTCAAGCCCGCGCTGGCGTCCTCGCTGGCGCGGGCTTCTTATTGCATTTCCCGAGCGCCCAGGCCGCCATCAGAACTCCCCAACTCCGGCACTGAGTTGAAAGATATGCGGGTGGGCTCGGCGTTTAGGACGCTCTGGATGTTGGCAAAATAGACGGCGCTCTTGCCAAATCGCTGGTTCAGTTCGTCCACCACGCGGCTGAGACGTTGCTGACGCTCGTCGTCATCAAAAAACGACATAGTGTGCAATTCGTCGGGAACCAGGTTGAAGAGCCAGACGCCAACTTGTAACGGCGGCATTTTAGGGCATGTCTCCCACACGCGCGAGAAGTGCTTCTGCAAGCTATTCAGGCTTGCGACCTATGCCAGGCGAGGGACACCGCAAATGTAGTTCTGGTCATCGGTTTAAGGAGCGCGTTGTGACAGTACGCCGCCACACCGACATTACGTGTTTGTGCGGTCGGTAACAGGAGCAATCAAGCGGCGTTTGATGATTGTTAAGGAGTTGGCGGGCAGAGTTGACTGCGAATCCAATTCGATCCGCGGGAGAACGCCTCGCGCCGCAACTGCGTCGTTCCAGTATCGTTGAAACCACTCCGCCTTCTTAAGCACGCCGTCTTGATCGTTCTTCAATCGTTTGCCAATGAAATATGCAATGCGCTGTGCGGGGTAGGTAAGAACGACCTTGCCAACTTCCATCGAAGAGGAATACTCCGCGTAGCGCATGAGGTAATGAATAAAGAAGCGGTCTGGACCGTCCTCTTTGAGCCACTGCTTGAACTCAGGACCAAGCCCCTCAACCTCTTGGACGACCGCGGAAGAAAGAAGAACCAGCGGATTTACCGCAAGCTTGCACTTCAATTCATACGCTTCTGTGACAGCCGTTCCAAAAACAAAATCCCTGCTGTGGTGCGTTGGACCAACCGTCAGACCTCCTCGTAGCAGAATGTCGTACTGAAGCAGATTGCAGGTCAGAAGCTCAACGGATTGAAATAGCTGCCACAAAGCATGAGCTCTGTGCACCGCTGAAATGACGATACAATCCGAAAAGTACGTGAATCGAAAATCGATGGACCGATTTTCGCAAAGAGTATCCCGAACAAGTTTCAATGCTTCGACCAAGCGATGGCGTTCCAGAACATCCGCTCCGCTTCTCTTTACCAACTCACTGAATCCAAGCAAATCAAGAAAAACGACGTACTTAGTCGGATAGTTATTTACGAGATCCGTGTCGATGATTTCGCCTTCTTCCAATGGCATAGGAAGCCTCCTGCAGCCCCGAGTCCAGTTCGGGCTGCCGTTTTCTGCTATTTCAAACGCAAGGGTTGAACTATCGGACGGCGATACAGCCCCAACTTCCAGCGAACCATGAGCAGCCGCAAGGGGAAAGATTCCCATAGCCAAGCCCAACGCCAGAACGATTCCGTGCGTGTCCGGTCCAGCCATTCGATCCGCCTCACCAGATACGCCAACGCCGTGCTCACGGCACTCGGATCAATCGGAGTCTCGGTTGACATGATGGTCGTGTTCAACACCCACGACTCATACCACCGGGGACTCAGCACTGAGAGCCATTGTTCGCACAGGTGGTTCCAAGCGTCGTAGGCATACGCAAGTTCGGGGTACTTCGCTATGGGATCGTCGTGCTTGTACGTCCTGAAATGAAAACGCAGCTGAACGCCGTTTTGATGGAGGTCAATCAGGTGGTGGGCATTTTGGTGCTCCCGCAAACGCAATGTCATATTGGCGTCGAACCACGTCTTGAAGAAAGCACCAATCACTGCACCCAACGCCAACTTCGTCGTCGTATCGGCGATCCACGATAGCGTAGTCATTAGCCCTCCTGCCACATCCCGCGATGGCTTCCGGTTTCTTATTATCCACTTCTACAACTTAGCCAAGAAATGGTTCCACGACCGCAACTGCATGACATTTCTGCACGGACGCATGGGGCAGGACCAAGGCTAAGCCGCCTCAAGCCTCTAGGTTTTGCGAAAGAATTCGATGTGACCACACGCGTCACAGATAACCATAGTGGCATGCTCGCATGAACCGCCTCCGCAATGAGGGGCCAGCAACCGCCTGGTGGGAGAGTCCCCGCTCGCGAAGAACGTTTCCCCCGGTTGTGAATGCGGTGTCCAACACTCCGTTTAGGATAGGTTCGAAGGGTTCCAGACCGGGATCATCAAGAAACATATAGATTTGCTGGCCGGGTGGCCTACATCCATCTGCGAAGGTACGTTACGTCAAATCCCGCCTCACTGCAAGGCGGCGGGCAACGCGCCCAAATGGTGTTTTACAATGAGCCAATGAGCTTCGCTTTAGCGGGTATGAATTTCCGCATCCATGAGGGTAACAGCCAAAGCGTCGCTGATGGGTTTAGGTTCTCCCGCGCTTACGGAAATTTGAACCAGATCGTGCCGGTCTTTTTTCTTCATAAATGGAAGACAGCCGAAAAACAGACAGGTCGGACTTTGCCACTTTCTCGGCAATAGGCAGCCTTCTCCGGGACGCCAAAACCCCCACACCCTGTCAAACAAAGGCAGAATTTCGCTGAATGCAGATGGTTTGATTTTTTCAAGGAAGCCATGCCTGGACTTGCAGGACTGGCAGCAGCAGCCACGACGGTTGTTTCTCATGGCTCTGCATGTATTTCCCTTGAAATTACATCCAAAATCTATCTCTGCTGTCTTCTCGGCAATCGCCTCGCGCTCTTCCCATGTTTTGCCGAAATCTGGCGTATTCGACACTTTTCTCCTCAATTCAGCACGGTCATAAGGAGACGGGAAACGCATCAACTGAAGACAGCTCCGACAAGTTACTTTGCTGCGGTCTTCCGTCGCATTTTCCGGAAGCGAAGAATCGCATCGCAAGGAAACATCTACAAATTGCCCACACAGCGCACAGAGTGAGCGGACGTCGGAAATTTCCAGGCGGGCACTATTCACCAAATGTATGGTGTTGCTCATGAAAAGCTTGATTCTACTACTCCCGCCGCCGAGGCAACGTCGATCGCGAAGCCTGGCTCCCTGTCCCTTTGGCAACTCAACAATCTGATTGGTAACAAGAAACGGGATTGGGGGATATTACCCCCCGCAAGTCGGCATCGCGTCATGATTCTAGGGCCGAGCGTGCTCCAGACAATACCTTGTTCGATGGGCGTTTCCCGATACGTATCACCCGGGCAGGGTTTAACCCCTGTTCAATGAGCCCATTCGTCTGTGTTCAAAACGAGCGTCCATGCACTTCTGCCCCGAACTCCCGAATAGAATGGTACCGGGGCAGAGCGATGAGTGCTATTGCGTTTGAGGAACTTAAAAAACTGCCGTACCTCGATTTGTCAGCCCTCGATGGCAGGACTGTGAACTTGATGCCACTATGGGATGGAACGGAATGGCACATGTGGCTGAATACGACAGTTGGATTGATAGAAGGCAAAATCGTTGACACGAGCGAAAGCGATTATCTTGCCAAATCAGCTGCGAAGCCCTCGGATCTCTACATTCCATTTATTCACATCATGTGGCAACAGGCCAGTTGGAGCGAGATCTGCCCTCTCATTATCGCGATCAGCGACGACTTCCACAATATGGGCACTTCAGTAGCAAAACTAAGACACTTCCATGAATTCAGGAAAAGCATTGGGGACCGTGGCGTTCATAGGTTCGCATTGACTGAACTCGAATTCCTAGTGACCCTCTGCAGAACTACATTTGATCTCCTTCAGGAGATGATTTCATCAATCTGGAAGACCAGAGTCCAATTACTGGACGAAAAAGCAGACGCATTCCGTCGTGCCCATCCTCTGCCCAGGACCTTTTCAAAAATGGTTCTTCGCGAAAAGGAGCAGCCGCGAAATGCTGCCGAGATCGAGACGCACTTCGGCGTGCCCAAGACTCTGGCCGAGCAATATCAACGCATCGCTCCGTTTTTCTCGGAGCTCAGGAGAGTTCGAGATAGGATTGTGCACGGCGGGAGCGGTTTCGGGATGATCTTCGACACTGAACGCGGCTTTTGCGTCGATCCCAAAAAGCAACCCTTCAATTCCTTTGAGAATTGGCGTCCCGAGCACTACTACAACGACAATATTGCGTCGGTCTTACCTTGGATCGCAGACACAATATTGAAGACGATCGACGCATGCAACAGTCTTATTGGTGCATTTGGGTCCGTCGTTCAGTTGCCGCCTCCCATCGCTCCAGGATATGTGATCTTTGTCCGCGGATACCATAATGAAGCTTTTGCGGAATTGCTCTCGATTCACGCGGGAGGTTCGGTATGGTGGGACAAGGCGGTTACAGATGTTGGGACTATTCAACCGATTTGACTCAGTGCCAAATCGCCGTAACACACCGAACTGGGGCAGGGCTGCGAAGTCGGCCCTATGCTAGGAATCGGTGCTACGGCTCTACAAAATTCACGGTAGGATCCTTGGGCGCTTATCGATATCTATGATGTCAAAAGGCCATTAAGCCGTTTCAAACGTTGCTACAGAGCAGGGTGTTCTCGATGTTGAGGGTGAAGGTCCCGACCAGACCGGCGACCTTGAGGCGAATCGAGCAGGCGGCGAATAGATTCATCGCCGAAAATTTGCGCCCGATCTTCAGAGTCGACCGTAGTACAGCAACTCCTCCAGTTCGTAGGCGTGCGGCGCTCCAAGACTCACAAGCTTACTCACTACTCGCTCGATCTCCGGCATGACCGCATCGGAAAATGCTTCGGGCGCCTCCTGGAAGATGGTGACCAGAATCGAGCAAATCCTTTGTCCGAACTCCCATTCGATCCAGAACCGATCGCTGTCAGGAAAGCGGTCCAGCCATGTGCCGGCACATGCGGCCACGAAGGGCACCTGCTCTGCATGCGGAGCGACCTCCATGAAGTTCAAGTACATGATCGCGAGGTAAGGACTCGTGCACACTTTCACAAACGCTTCGAGCGAAGGAAGGAATACGTCTGCTCGCTCTATGAAGGAAGCAGGCAAATAGCACTTCGATTGCCGAAAGCCTTCGTCGTTAAAACAGAGTGTCGCCAATGCTGGAGCAAGGTGCATCTCCACACTCAGCTCATCGCGATCTTTGTTCCATCCGAAGAGACTGGTCTGCTGCAGCCTCCCCATCAAATAACCACGAACCTGCACAGCCTGGGAAGCGGTGAGAGCGCCCCTCTCAAAGTACGCTCGATCCACACTCAGAAGAAATGTGGAGAGACAAGCGTAATAGGATTTGTCCGGTAAGCCAGCGAACAGACTGTCCAGTGTATTCGCCAGCGCTTTATCGCTTTGCCCGGTGAGGGACCGCGCTTCGAGTTCAAAGTAAACCTCATTCCACTCTCGCGGTGCGTGGTTGCTTCGATCGTCGTCTTCAAGACCAGCGCCGTTTGCGTCCCGTGTCCAGGCGCGATAGTTTGCTACGATCTCACTGGGCCACGTATAGGCAGAAGGATCAAAGTGAGGCTTCGCCTGTTTTAGCCAGATGGCTGCAGCTTGCCAGTCCGCATGTTTGGACGGTCTGGATCGGGGGTGTTCGTCACCCTCTTCGGCCACTTCACGAAATGGGAAGGCCGGCCACTCGGAAGCGGGTAAGGAGCCATCAAGCCAATCAGCGACTTTGTTCATCTCTGTTTCGATGGCCTTCTCGTGGTCTTTCAGGCTCTTCTCCTTCTCTGCATCCGAAAGAAACCAGCCATAATCGAGCTTGACGGCCGCAAGAAACGCGCACCGTAAAACACCGGGGACGATCAGCGGATTGATAGCCGAGAGAAGATCGAGTACAGCACCGAACCCGTGGGCTGCGGCGTACCCGCCCCGGATGGTGAATCGAAGCAGCGACCTAAGATCGCCCGGACGAGGGTCCTTCTGCAATAGGAGGCTTTGGCCGACGAATGCGATCGCCCATGGATTCATCGCCAAGCCGGTCCTCATTACGAAGCTTGCATCGGACTCTCCTACGAATATCCTCGAGAAGATACTGCGGATCCAGTCTCCATGCTCCCTGATCAGTTCTGGCGCTCCATCCCGAACGATGAGCAGAGCAGCAGTGACGACGGAGTCTTTCGTCGAAGAATCCCTGCCGCCTATATCGAATCCAGGAGGCTTATCCAGTGTTGATTCGTGGCGACTGGCCCAGGCTCGCGCCTGATCGAGAAACTCCGGAGTGCAGGGCGTATTGCTGGCCAGCATGGATTGGATCGCTAACCCGAGCATATTCTCGTCGATGGTTGACTTCGCCTTCTCTCGCAGCGGCCCCATCTGCTTGGCCTCATCGGGAGGCTCTTGGTACATGATGACTGGACGCTCACTCCCGTCAGACTGCGGCATGGTTCTTCCTACCCAGTTGTCCGGGTTGATGGCGTTCAACGCGTGAAGCGCCATCCGACGAGGGTCGCCGAGGTCAGAATTCGCATCCGGAGGCCCGAGCCGCTCCGATGCTCGTTGAAGCAGCGAGCGCAGTGTCTCGTTGGCCTCTTTGGGCCCAAAAGTATACTCCGACAGAACTTTGTAAAGGTTGGTCTTTCGGGCTGGGCGCTCCGTTAGGCTCTGAAGCGTGGCCTTGCCGATCGGCTCTTTCTGGATCTCCTTGAGGCCGAAAAGATCGGGTATCTTCACGTTGTCATGATGATCTCTGGACATCTCCAGACAGAGCAGCTCCGGCGACGCGAACAATGGAATTCCCGCAAGAGCAGACTGCGGCCAGTGGGAGAGAACAATGTCAGTCGCCACCAGCAGGACGGCGCAGGACATAGAGGGCGACGCAAGAACGTCGGATAGTACCACCTCTACAGTTTCTCCCGCTTCGATCCGCTGGTGTGCCCACGCTTCAAGCGCCATGAGGCATGAAACCACTGTGGCGGAGGCGGAGCCGAAGTCTCTGGACCAGTAGTAGAAATCCTGCCATGGAAAACTCTTGTCGCTACCACCCCACACGATAGGGACCGCCCATGCGTCCGTCTGGTCTTCCCTGTAGAAACGGATCTCATACTCTACCAGGTGCCGGATGAGTCTTAATCCCTCCTCTGGGCTCGCCAGGAGCAGTTCGAGGAATGGACCCTGGGCCGGTGAAGCAGGCTGAAACTTGACGTCCGTATCCTCAAATGCCCTCTCGGGCAGAGGACCGTGTCGTTCACGCTTCCGGCTATTTGGCCTAATGAGAGTCTCTATCGTGAAGTCAACGAGTTCCTTCGGAGCGGTCCGGGCCAGGTCGCCACGAAACGTCAGGATGGAAGCCCGTGTTTCGCGTGCGTGGGTGCGCCCGTGGAACGACTTCAGATAGTCCGAAGCTAACTGCGGAGTCCGATTGCAGAAGAAAAGAAATGAGGTCCTCAATTCGCCCTCAAGGACATTGAGCTGATACTCCTTGAGTTTTCCGTCGAAGATACGATTCACGAACCCGTATGGATTTACCTCGTGTTCGGTATCGATGAGCATCAGCCAGCTATATAGATGGGGCAGGATCATCGGCGCCAAGCCGTCACCGCCCACGGTGCCCATCAGGTAAGCACTGTAGAGCTTGGCGACCTCTGGGACGGCGACAGCCGGGATATGCTCATGGATCACCACCAGGATCGCCATCAAATGCATCGCGGAGCTGTTTCGCGGCACTCTGAGCTGAGGGGTTATCCCGTTTAACTCGAGTCCGCGTGCCTTTGCGCGCTTTCCAAAGGATTCGAACTCGACGGCCAGCACGTAACGGATGAGCCTACGCAGCAGGTCAGCGTCTTCTGCCAACAGAACGGGTGTCGCGGTTTTCAGAATCCGTACCGAAATTTCAGACCGTACCAGAGACAGCAAAACGGCCCGGCGCCACGTATCGTGTGCTCCACCCTGGTTGACTGGCAACAATATGGTCAGCCAGAGGGCGGCGTCGACAGCGTCTTCGATAGATACTCTGGCAGCAAGTTCTATGCCACGCTCAAGGTCAGACGGTGCCCTTTTTGCAAGCGACATCTTTGTTATCAACCCAGGGTCGCCGGCCAACAGGTTCGCCACGGCCCATTCCCGAAGCACGTCATGTCGAAACGCAACTCGATCGTGTTGCAACTCTCGAAGAGTTCCGCTCTTGATCAGGCTGTCGAGTGGGCCAGCCAATTCTGCACGTCCATCGTAGGGCACAATCGACGCGAGATAGTGTTCGGCCATGCGATACAGAACGCGACGTCGATCGCGGAGCAGGCTGTCATTTTGTCCGTCAGCATGGGTCCACCACTGCTTTGCCATCTCCGCCTCAGTTGCAGGCCATGGCAGGTCCTCATCGCGGCTTACAAGGCGTGACAACCGGAACAGGTTCCGCACGATTGGTTTTGCGGGATGGGAATCAGAGAGCAGTTGCGAAAGACGCGTTGCTCCCTCGCGTAACTCTGCCACCTCGCTATCGTCGAGGTCTGGGATAAAGACAGGCGCAGCCTTTCCCAGGATTGCCAACTCTTCTTTGGGGAGCCAGTTCGGTTCGGTGAGAGCGAAATCGGAGCGGGCGGTGGCAATCACTGTTATGCCGGGGACGGAAGCCGCAGTGCGCACAAAATCTATGACCGTCTTCTGCACGTCTGGAGCAAAGAAATCCAGATTGTCGATGAATAGAATCGCAGAACCGCTGAGGGACAAGTCCGTCAGCAGCTCGCGGCAAGTTCCGTCATATCCAATGGAGTCGCGAAACCTGCCCCAACCGCCCGGAGTGGTCCTGTTCGGGCTGAAGACAAGGAGTGGGGATTCTGTGCCGAGCTCTTCCGCGAAGTGCCGGAGGATCCCGGATTTTCCGACGCCGGCATCGCCGCGTATCTCGACGTACCGTTTGCTCTCGATAGCCTTGTGTACCCCCTCAATCCGCTTTTCTCGCAGGAGTCGGACACCAGAGATCTTGTCTTCGATATCGAGGAGAGCGTCCCGTGAGTCCTCGGCCAGCTTGGCCATGGCGTGCAGATTTATGCGATGGCCCGCGAGCGGGTAGCTCTTTTTCAAGTCATCGATCAGAGAATCTCGCGACCGTTCCCCGCCATTCAAGGCAATTTGCAGAGCAAGGTCGGTCAGTGTCGTCCAGAGTTTGCCTGCCTGATCCGCATGGGACGGATGCAAAGCTCGGATCGCCCTCTCTTGCATGAGTTCGATCGAGGCGGAACCGGTCGCCGTGAAATCGTAAACCAGGATCTGCATCCTTCGAAGCAGCCGCCACACCGATTCGTCGTCGGAACTACCGCCGGCGTCGGCCAGGTTCTGCCGGAAGGTATTGACGAACGTGCGCATCGCTTCGTTGCCGCTTGGGACGAGCCAGCCGGGCGTGGAAGGCCTCGGAGGTCTCGAAGTTTCGAGCCCAGGTCAGAACGTCCTGGTACGATCTTCTCGATCCTCTCGGTTGTGCGGGCGATAGCGATTGCCAGTTGGTGGTTACTTCTCCAGAAACCCGCGGTTTCGGATGCCTTTTTAATCTGAAGGGCAACCTTGGCAAAGACTCCGTCCTTCGGCGCAAAGGTGATGGCACGCTTGACCTGCACCTCAAGCGTGGCCGCGTTCCCCGCCTGGTCATGGGCTTTGACGATGACATCGTCGAGCGGATTGCCTTCGTCTGCCCGTTGAAACTGGATGGTATGGATCTTGCAGCCGGGCAAGCCACGCGCATGAACGTCCAGCAACATCGACAGGAGGTAGCTTCCTCCTACCTGTCCTTCGAAGTGAGGACCCGCCGGTCCGCTGGATGCTGGGCTCGTCATAATCTTGCTGGTGACATCCATTATCGCAGCGAAGGGGTGTTCCTACCGCAACAAGTCGCATGAACTTCCCGCAGTGATCGAGCATTACCAACACCGTGGGTGCCCATCCGTCTCAGGGGCGGCACATGATAGCCCCCGGATGTAAGTCCGGGGAAGGCCAAAATATAGGAGCCAGGTCCCGGAGTACAATTAAACTCAGAGGGTTAAGCTCACCTCCGCCAGGCCCCAAATTCTTCCCAGATTCTCTTGCGAAATGCGCAAAGGAAAGGCCGCCCCAAGGGCGCCCTTAAACGCCGATGCCGCCGAAGTTCAGCACCTACTTTTCGTTCTCCGAATTCAACGGGGGCACGCGTGCGAGCTTTGACCAGTTTCGCGCTGAGCTGTCGCAATTTAATGGTCCTGCAGTCGTCTACGTCTGCGGCGTGATGAACTCTGTCGTAACCGACTGGCAGGGACACTACCGCGCCGAGGCCCATGAAGAGCTAGTGAGAAACTCCTTCGCTCCACAGTTCGCCGAGCGGATCATTGCCGAGGGGAGGAATCCGGAGAATCATCGTGGTGTTTACCACCGGCGTCAGCTATTGTTCGTTTCCAAGCAGGCAATTCTTATGTGCCCGGAAACTGGCGGCAAGGATCCCAGGATCCCTCCTTACGGCGGCGAGATGGGGCGGGTACTGCTGATGGCAAACGACCTCTTGCCCAAAGGCTTGACACACTCCGGACCGACGCTGCTCACACCGGATCAGATGATCAACGTGATGTCGGAGTTCATTCCGATAGGAGAGGCAAGCGGGACCTTCAAGGCGATAAACAAAATCGTGAGGAGTCGTCTGATGGTTGACCGGTTCTTCCCGAAAGCTGGTACTGAGATCCGGAGGACCTTCGAGGAAACAACAGGAGTCACTCTCGATGAATATTTTGCGCTGTGCCTCGCAACGCTGTGTCGATACTCTGACCTCGACTTCAAGAAGTATCAGGCGGACCCTGGGAGTTTCGTTCTCTCTGAAGGATGGTACAGAACCACCCCGGTTTCTCCTGCGGTCCTGGCCAGCTTCCTCGCTGAAATCTCGGCGACGAGGGAAGACTTCACCCAGTCGCTCAGCCAGCGAAAGGAAGCCGCAAGCGACTTCACCTGCTTCAGAAGCAAGCCCATATTCAGGGAGAACCAAGACCACTTCCTCATCGACTCCCTCTATCTAGCAGAAAAGGGCGAAAGCGGGGTCTTTTGGAGCATTAACGAGGCTCTCCCGAAGACAGCACGGCTACGCTTCCATCAAGACTGGGGACTGGCGTTCGAGGCTTACGTGAACTGGCTGATCGCCGAGTCCGCCGACGAATTACTGAACCACATTTATCCCAACCCAGAATTTTGCGACACAGGCGAAGAGGTCTCTGACGCTCTCATCGTGTGCGGAGATTCGCTGCTTTTTGTAGAGTCAAAGGGCGCAACCTTCACGGCGGATGCGAAGTACGGAACCGACCCCGCTAAGCTGCGCGATGAAATCGAGACCAAATTAGTCCAAAATCGAGAGTCCGGAAAGGGCATAGGCCAACTGGCGGCTAGGATTGCAGAGGTATTCGACCGCAAGCATCCGCGTGCGATTCAGGGGCTGGACACCTCCAAAATTAACAAAGTGTTCCCGGTCCTTGTGACGCGCGACGATATCGGGGCGGCTCTAGTCATAAACGCATACTTGGTGTCGAGATTCCGAGACCTGTTCAATCGCAAGTCGGTATCGGTAACGGTGACGCCACCCCACGTTCTCTCCGCTCAAGATCTCGAAATGTTATGCGGATACTTCCGAGAGGCAAGCTTCGCAGACCTGCTCGATGAGCGATACAGAAATGACAGAGGTATGCTTTCAAGCTTTTGGCTGGTCGACAACGCCATTATCGATCGTATCGGCGAGCGCGAATGCAAGCCTTTCGCGGATGCAACGCACGCCCATTTCCAGACTGTAGCGGAGACCCTTTTCCCCTGTGGCGAGGCTGGCGGGTGAGGAATGGCGACTATGGACAGCGCCCCCGGCGGGTGGCCCAGGCTTTTGATCTCGCTGGCATCGCCAACACAGCGGGGTGCCCCGTCCTTCGCGTTCTTGGCGAAGGGCTTCGAGGAAGTTGGCCGGATTAGTAACGGGA
>CAVRNL010000064.1:0-43997 GCA_963722485.1 uncultured Acidobacteriaceae bacterium | reverse complement strand
AGCGAGATTGGCTCCGGCATTTATTACGGGGGCATGGTCGACGAAATCTCAGCCGGGCTCAACCCCGCGCGCTACGTGGCCGGACTTGGCGCAACTGCCATGCGCGCCGGAGCTTGGATTTGCGAACACGCACGACTGCAGAACATCCAGCGTGAATCCCGTGACGGCGCGCCTGGTTTCAGGCTGAGCAGTTCTCGTGGCGCGATTTGGGCGCGCAACGTGCTGGTCGGTACCAGCGGCTACACGGGTGCGGCGACTCCCGCGCTGAGGAAGAAGATCATTCCCATCGGGTCGTTTATTATTACAACCCAAGTGCTCTCTGAGGCGCTGACCCGCGAACTTAGTCCGCGCAACCGGCAGATCTACGATTCCAAAAACTATCTTTATTACTATCGGATCACGCCCGACAACCGCATGTTGTTCGGCGGTCGGGCTGCGTTCTTTCCGGAGACCGATCGGACCATCCGTAAGAGCGCAGAAATTCTGCGCCTTGGAATGATCGATGTTTATCCGCAACTGCGTGACGCCAAGATTGAATACGTCTGGGGCGGCACGCTGGATTTCTGCTTTGATATCATGCCGCACGCCGGGCAAGTCGACGGCATCTATTTCGCGGTCGGGTACGCGGGACACGGCGTCGCCATGGCAACGTACCAAGGGCAAAAGATGGCGGAATGGATTGCGGACGGGAAGACCGACAATCCGTTTGCGGAGATTCCGTTCCCGGGCGCGCCGCTCGGGCTGTATAACGGCAAGCCGTGGTTCTTGCCATTCGCGGGGGCATACTACAAGGTTTTGGACTGGGTATCGTGAACAGAATCTATTGAGTCATTGAATCATTGAGCGATTGAATCAAGCCTCGATGATTCTGACCGGAGAAACTTCTATGTCGATCTTTGGCCTCATCGAATACGCCGACGCCACCCCCGAGGTCCGCGCCATCTACGACGACATCATGGCCACGCGCAAGACCGACTGGATCAACAATTTCTGGAAGTCGATCGCGCACGATCCGGTCATGCTGAAGCGGACCTGGGAAGACATCAAGACGATCATGGCTCCCGGGGCGCTCGATCCGCTCACCAAGGAACTGATCTACGTTGCTGTCTCGGTCACGAACCAGTGCCAATATTGCATTGCTTCGCATACCGCGTCGGCGATAAACAAAGGTATGACCGACGCCCAGTTCAAAGAGTTGATGTCCGTCGTCGGCATGGCGAACGAAACCAATCGTTTGGTTGCGGGATATCAGGTGGAAGTTGACGAGCGCTTCAAACCGCACACTGGCCAGTGAAGTCGAGCGGCGGGTGTCCGCACGGTGCCTGCCGATTCCGCACTCCTCACGAAGTTCTATAATCGTTAGACTTGAGCCAGGACGCGAATCCAGACGCGAATCGTTGGGGCGAAACAAGAATCGAATCAGAGGGGCGGATCACGAGAGCGCTCGAAAGAGGTGAGGTATGGCCGAGATGACGGTGGCTCCGGTTGCAACCCACGGTTTTTTCCTGGACGGGAAGTGGCTGGAAGAGGGTGACGTCGTTGACGTTTGCGCGCCCTACGATGGCGCACTCCTCGCGCATGTTCATCAGGGACGCCGCGAGCACGCCGAAGCCGCCATCGCCGCCGCGGTCAAGGCCTTCGGAACCACCCGACGACTGCCTGCCTTCGAACGCCAGCGAGTTCTGCGCCAGATCTCGGCCGGCATTCACGATCGCAAAGAGGAGCTTGCACGCACGATTGCGCTGGAAGCGGGCAAGCCCATCAAGAGCGCTCGCACCGAAGTGGACCGTGCGGTCTTTACCTTCAACATCGCCGCTGAAGAGACGGTTCGGGGCTACGGCGAGTATTTGCCGCTGGATTGGCAGCAGTCGACCGCCGGGCGCTGGGGCATCGTCAAACGTTTTCCCCTTGGCCCCGTCGCCGGTATAACGCCCTTCAATTTCCCTTTGAACCTGGTTGCCCACAAAGTGGCTCCGGCCATTGCCGCCGGCTGTTCCATGGTGCTCAAGCCCGCGCCGCAGACGCCGCTAACTTCGCTGCTGTTGGCGGAAGTGATCCAGCAGGCCGGGTGGCCGGATGGCGGATTCAACGCGGTGCCGCTCTCCAACGAAGACTCCGGCCTGCTCGTCACCGATGAGCGCATCAAGCTCATCAGCTTCACAGGCAGTGCCGCCGTCGGCTGGGCCATCAAGAACGACGCGGGGAAGAAAAAAGTTGTTCTCGAACTGGGAGGAAATTCGGGCGTCATCGTTCACAGCGACGCCGATCTCGCTTACGCCGCCGACCGTTGCGTCACTGGGAGCTTTGCCTACGCCGGACAGTCCTGCATTTCGGTGCAGCGCATTCTGGTCGAGCACTCCGTCTACGGAAAATTCACCGAGTTGTTCCTGGCGGGAGTGCGCAGGCTGAAAGCCGGAGATCCGCTCGACGAGTCGAGCGACCTTGGCCCGCTCATCCGCGAAAGCGACGCCATCCGCGCCGCCGAGTGGGTGCAGGAAGCGGTTCGCGGCGGTGCGCGCCTGCTTTGCGGCGGCAACCGCAAAGGCTCACTGTTCGAGCCCACCGTGCTTACTGGCACCAAGCCCACGATGAAAGTGAATTGCCAGGAAATCTTTGCGCCGGTCGTGACCGTCGAGCCCTATAACGATTTCGCCTCCGCGCTGAAACAGATCAACAGTTCAGCGTACGGATTGCAGGCCGGACTTTTTACCCGCGACGCCAAACTTATCTTTCAGGCGTACGACGAACTCGAAGTCGGAGGCTTGATTGCCGGCGACGTTCCGACGTTTCGCATCGACCACATGCCTTATGGCGGCATTAAAGATTCCGGACTGGGGCGCGAGGGCTTGCGCGACGCGATTCAGGAAATGACAGAACCTAAGCTGCTGGTCATGCACTTGCGCTGAGATTTCGTAATCCGCAAGTTTTCCGGCAGAGAATTCACAATGCATTAACCGGGAGGTGCTAGCTTCCGGTCGGGTTCAAGAAATGACTCGAGTTTTCTTGATATTCAGTTTCCCAAGACGAAATCGCGCACCGATAAAGACAAAAAAGAAAAGCTGCGCGGCCTATTCCATTTTGCCGGTCAACTGTTATACTCTGCTGTTTCAGTATCGCGGGTCACACCAGTACGTGATGTAAGTCATACGAATGCGGTCAGCCGGGAGCGGCCTAAGCCAATCTCGCAAAACTTCACATTCAATGCAGATTTTTCCACGCAGCAGCAATGCAATTGCCCGGGCCTCCATGGTCCTCACGGTTCTTGCCGTGGCCGGGCTGTTTTGGGCTATGGTGCAGGTTGAGCGCTCTCCGTACATCACGTATGCCGGAGTGCGAAAGACGCAGCCTGTCCCGTTTAGCCACCAGCACCACGTGACCGGGCTGGGCATCGACTGCCGCTACTGTCACACGTCGGTTGAGCAATCGAGCTTCGCCGGTATCCCGCCGACCAAGACTTGCATCAATTGCCATGCGCAGATCTGGACCAACGCGGCGTATCTGGAGCCGGTGCGCGAGAGCTTTCGCACTGGCCGTTCGCTCGAATGGACGCGCGTCAACCAGTTGCCCGATTACGTATATTTCAATCACAGCATCCACGTGAATAAAGGTGTGGGCTGCAACACTTGCCACGGTCCTGTGGACCAGATGCCGCTGACGTATCAGTATGCGTCGTTGCAGATGGAGTTCTGTCTTGATTGCCACCGCGCTCCGGAAAAATATCTGCGTCCGCGCGAACAGGTTTTCAATATGCGTTATGAGGAGCCCTCAACGGGCGAGCCTGTCATGGTTAACGGAACGAAATACTCCGATCAGGAAGCGCTCGGGAACGCCCTGAAGGAGCAATACAAGGTGCGATCGGTGAAGGACATCACCAGCTGTAATACCTGCCACCGCTAGGGTCAGGGTTTCAATCGCAAGAACTGAAGAAGTGAGAACTGAAAGCTGATAGCCGAGAACTGAAAATCGACGATGAGCATGGACGAGCAAAAACAGAAACCGGCCGGAACCAATGCCGGAGCGAGTGTTGGAGCCGACGTCTGCCCCAGCAAGCGAAAGCAGCTTGACCTCGCGACCGTCAGGGCGCAGTTCGAGAGGACGGTCGAGCCGACGACTGGCCCCGAGTACTGGCGCAGCCTCGAAGAACTGGCCGGCAGCGAAGAGTTTCAGGAGATGCTCCACCGCGAGTTCCCCAAGGGAGCGTCCGAGTGGCTTGACGATTTCTCGCGCCGCGGCTTCCTGAAAACCATGGGCGCATCGCTGGCGCTCGCCGGTTTGACTGGATGCACGCGGATGCCAATCACCGAGATCGTGCCCTATGTGCGGCAGCCGGAAAACGTCATCCCCGGCCGCCCGATGTTCTACGCGACCGCATTCACGCTCGGCGGTTACGCCTCGCCGATTCTGGTCGAGAGCCATCTTTTCCGCCCGACGAAAGTTGAGGGCAATCCCGAGCATCCCGCGAGCCTCGGCGGCACCGACGTATACGCGCAGGCGTCGCTCCTTGATCTCTACGATCCCGATCGGGCGCAGAACATCACCTACATGGGCGACGTGCGCTCGTGGAATGCGTTCATGGAAGCGCTTCGCGGCCCCATGAATGTGCAGAAGAGCTTGGCGGGCGGCGGCGTTCGCATTCTGACGCAGACCGTTACGTCGCCCACGCTGGCGGCACAGATTCGCAGTTATCTGGAAGCGAATCCGATGGCCAAGTGGCACGTCTACGAGCCCATCAGCCGCGACAACGTTTATGAAGGCGCGAAGCTGGCGTTCGGCGAGGTAGTCGAGACGCGGTACGACTTGTCGAAGGCTGACGTCATCGTTTCGCTCGACGCCGATTTTCTCTACGCTGGATTCCCCGGCTCGGCGCGCTACACGCGCGATTTCGCCGCCCGGCGCAACCCGGACGGAAACATGAACCGGCTGTATGTGGTCGAGAGTACGCCGAGTTCGACCGGGATGAAGGCGGATCACCGGATACCGATGCGGGCGTGGGAAGTAGAAGGGTTCGCTCGGGAGCTTGCGCATGGTGGCGGAGCCATCGGCTTGCAGCAAGAATTTATTGTGGAGATCGCTAAAGACCTTCAATCGCACAAGGGTGCTAGCGTGGTCATCGCTGGAGATCACCAACCACCGACGGTCCACGCTCTCGTTCACGTAATCAACCAGCAGCTCGGCAATGTGGGCAAAACCCTTTTCTACACCGATCCGCTAGATGCCAATCCAGTGAACCGCAACGAGTCGTTACACACGTTGGTGGAGGATATTCGCGCCGGCAAAGTTGACTTGCTGCTGATTCTCGGTGGCAACCCCGCCTACGATGCGCCCGCTGAGCTCGAATTCGCTTCGGCGCTGAAATCGAATGCCGTCAATCTGAAAGTATTTCTCGGCACGCATCGCAACGAGACTGCCGAGCTTTGCCACTGGCATGTGCCCGAGGCGCATTATCTCGAAGCATGGAGCGACGCCCGCGCTTATGACGGAACCGTCAGCATCATTCAGCCGCTGATCGAACCGCTCTATGGCGGCAAGAGTGCGCACGAAATCATCACCACTCTCGCCGGACAATCGGGCCTCACCGGTCACGATCTTGTTCAGCAATACTGGCAGAAGCAGCACTCCGGTGCGGATTTTGACGCATTTTGGCGCAAGTCGCTGCATGATGGCTGGATTGAAGGCACCGCATTCGGACCAAGGTCAACGCAGCCAAAAGCTGGGGAGTTCGTTTCAGGGGTTCGTGAGGGTGATTTCAATGCTATCGAGCTCAACTTTCGCCGCGACCCCTCCATCTACGACGGACGCTTTTCTAATAATGGCTGGTTGCAGGAACTTCCGAAGCCGCTTACCAAGTTGACTTGGGACAACCCCATCATGATCGGCCCCGCAATGGCCGAGCGGCTGAAGCTGAATTTCAAAGACGTTGCCGAGTTGGAATTTCAGGGAAAGAAAATTAAAGGCCCGATCTGGATTCAGGCAGGCCATCCCGACAATTCGATCACTGTCTTCCTCGGTTACGGACGCACACGCGCAGGTCGCATCGGCAGCGGTACTGGATTTGACGCCTACCCGCTGCGGACGAGTCAGGCTCCATGGTTCGCGAGCGGTGCTCAGCTTCGCCGGACCGGCGAGACTTACGACCTCGCCAGTACGCAGGGTTATCAGTCGATGGAAACGCCTGACGGCAGCGAGCGTCCGCTGGTGCAGGAGCGCAGCCTTGAGGAGTACAGGAAAGAGCCGAACTTCGCGAAGGAAGGCGAGCCGCCGGCCGCTCTCACGCTTTATAAGCCTTTCGATTATTCGACGGAGACTTACTCCTGGGGCATGGCAATCGACCTGAACTCCTGCGTCGGATGCAATAACTGCATCGTCGCTTGTCAGTCGGAAAACAACATCGCCGTGGTCGGCAAAGAGCAGACACTTAGAGGCCGCCACATGCACTGGCTGCGCGTTGACGCTTACTACAACGGCCCGCGCGACAATCCCAAGGGCTTTTTCCAGCCTGTGCCTTGTATGCAGTGTGAGGATGCGCCTTGCGAACTGGTTTGTCCGGTGCAGGCTACCGTTCATAGCAGCGAGGGCCTGAACGACATGGTCTACAACCGCTGCGTTGGCACTCGTTATTGCTCGAATAACTGCCCTTACAAAGTGCGGCGGTTTAATTTCCTCCTGTTCCAGGACTGGGAGACTCCGCAGTTCAAGCTCATGCGTAATCCTGACGTGACCGTGCGCAGCCGCGGCGTCATGGAGAAGTGCACTTACTGCGTGCAGCGCATCAGCGAGAAGCGCATCGACGCCGAGCGCGCCGATTCCACCATCAAAGAAAGCGAACTGCAGACGGCTTGCCAGCAGTCCTGTCCGGCCAACGCGATTGTTTTTGGCAATCTCAACGATCCGAACAGCCAGGTCAATAAGTGGAAAGCGCAGGCGAGGAACTACTCCCTGCTGGGTGAATTGAATACGCGGCCGCGTACAACCTATCTGGCGGAAGTCCGTAATCCTAATCCCGAGTTAGAAGGTAAGTTAGAACCCGATTCAAAAGCATAGTGGAGAGCAAGTAAGGCAT
This sequence comes from uncultured Acidobacteriaceae bacterium, assembly GCA_963722485.1. GTDB lineage: Bacteria > Acidobacteriota > Terriglobia > Terriglobales > Acidobacteriaceae > Acidiflorens. The sequence continues at coordinate 36,937 of CAVRNL010000064.1, read as the reverse complement.
GGCTACGAACACGCAAATACCCGTGGCAGACAGGCGAGTGCCGGTGATCGCGCCGGGCCATACCTTCTCCACCATTGGCGAGAAGATCAGCAATATCGTGCTGAGCCGCCCCGTTTCTTTGGGATGGATCTTCGGCTTCCTGATCGTGTTCTCGATGATGAACTTGCTGATGATGGCCCTCGGGTACTTGTTCATTAAGGGGACGGGGATCTGGGGCATCAACATTCCCATCGGGTGGGGATTCGCCATCGTTAACTTCGTCTGGTGGATCGGCATCGGCCACGCGGGCACACTGATTTCGGCGATTCTGTGCCTGCTCCGGCAGACCTGGCGCAACTCGATCAACCGCTTCGCCGAAGCCATGACGCTCTTTGCGGTGGCCTGCGCCGGTATCTTTCCGCTGGCTCACACTGGACGCCCGTGGCTTGCGTACTGGCTCTTTCCGTATCCGAACACTATGCGCTACTGGCCGAATTTCCGCAGTCCGTTGGTGTGGGACGTGTTCGCGGTTTCGACTTACTTCACTATTTCGCTGGTGTTCTGGTTTGTGGGATTGATTCCCGATCTTGCCAGTATGCGTGATCGCGCGGAGAGTATCTGGGTGCAGCGCATTTACGGATTGCTCGCCATGGGATGGCGCGGTTCGGCCCGCCACTGGCACCGTTACGAGACGGCCTACTTACTTCTCGCTGGGCTTGCGACGCCGCTGGTGCTTTCCGTGCACACGGTCGTCAGCTTCGATTTCGCGGTCGGCATTGTTCCTGGCTGGCACACTACAATCTTCCCGCCTTACTTTGTCGCAGGCGCCATCTATTCCGGATTTGCCATGGTGCTTTGCCTCGCGATTCCGATCCGCGCGATCTACGGACTCCAGGATTTCATCACCATGCGTCATCTGGAAAACGCGGCCAAGGTCATGCTGGCCACCGGCCTCATCGTCGCCTACGGCTATGGCATGGAGGCGTTCATGGGCTGGTACAGCGGCAGCCAGTTCGATTCGTTCCTGCTCTGGAACCGGCTGCACGGGCCCTATCGGCTGTCGTACGCTGCGTTGCTCGCTTGCAACATTTTCATCCCGCAGGTTCTCTGGCTGAAGAAATTCCGCGTCTCGACCGGCTGGCTCTGGCTCATATCGTTCGTGGTGCTGGTTGGTATGTGGCTGGAGCGCTTTATCATCGTCGTCGTCAGTTTGAGCCGCGACTTCCTGACTTCTTCATGGGGCCAATACTACCCGACTAAGTGGGATTGGATGACTTTCGCCGGTACCATTGGCATGTTCCTAACTGCCATGTGGCTGTTTGTTCGCATTCTGCCCATGATCTCCATCTTCGAATTGCGCACCTTGCTGCCGGAGTCGCAGGTGCACGAGGCGGCGGAGGTGAAGCAATGACAACGACAACGTTAACGACCGATGCGCCCATTTACGGACTGATGGCCGAATTCGATTCGGCGCGAGAACTGGTAGCCGCTGCGCACAAGACATATGAGGCGGGTTACCAGAAGATCGACGCTTACAGCCCGTTCCCCATCGAGGGCCTTGCCGAGGCTATCGGCTTTCATAAGAATAGCGTGCCGCTCGTTGTACTTATCGGCGGACTTATCGGCGGGATCTCGGCGTACGCGCTGCAGTATTGGGTGGCGGTGATCACTTATCCGGTCAACGTCGCTGGACGCCCTTTTCATTCCTGGCCTTCGTTCATCATCGTGACTTTCGAACTGACGATTCTTTTCGCGGGACTTTCGGCCGCGATCGGCATGATTGCCCTGAACGGCCTGCCCATGCCCTATCACCCGGTGTTCAACGTGCCCGAGTTCGCCAAGGCTTCGGAAAATAAATTCTTTCTGGTCGTGTTTTCGAGCGACCCGAAATATGATGCCGCCCACACGCGCTCGTTTCTCAACGGCCTTGCGCCGCGCATGATCGCGGAGGTGCCGAGCTAGCCATGAGTGCTACGCGCAACTTCCGAAAGTTTCTGCCGCTGCTGGCGCTGATCGCCGTGACCGCCGGATGCCGCATCGACATGCACATACAGCCATATTACCGGCCCATGGCGAAAAGCGATTTCTTCGCTGACGATCGCTCCGCCCGCTTGCCCGTGGAGGGCACGGTCGCACGCGGCGATCTTCGCGAAGATAACTATTTCTATACCGGAAAGATCGGCAACAATCCCGGCGACTTTCTGCCCTTCCCGGCGACCGCTGAAGTTCTCGACCGCGGACGCGAGCGTTTCAATATCAACTGCACGCCGTGTCACGGGCGGGTCGGCGATGGAAACGGCTTCATTCCATCGCGCGGATTTCGCCGGCCGCCGTCGTATCACATCGATCGTTTGCGCAAGGTGCCGATTGGCTACTTCTTCGATGTCATGACTAACGGCTTCGGCGTGATGCCTGAATACGGCACGCAAGTTGCGCCGCGCGATCGCTGGTGCATAGCGGCCTATATCCGCGCACTGCAGCTTAGTCAGAATGCAACTTCGGCCGAGATTCCCTCGGGACAAAAAGTTCCGTCACCTCCGCCGCAATTCCGCGACATTGGCAACGGAGCTACGCTGCCAGAAGTCGCGCCGCCTACCGCCGCAACCAAAGGGGAATCCAAATGAGCACGGCCACAGTGACTAAGTCGGACCTGATGGCCCCGCCCGTGGCCCAGACCCTCCAGCAGCGGGCGCTGATTATCGGCATCGCAGGAGTGGTCTTGTCGGTAATAGGTGCGGTGGTCGCAAGAGATCCTGCGGCTCAGAGTGATTTCTATTCCGCCTACCTCACCGGGTTCATGTTTTGGCTCGGCCTTTCCCTCGGATGCATGGCGATCCTGATGCTTTACCACTTGGTCGGCGGAGCGTGGGGCACGGTGATTCGCCGCATTCTGGAATCGGGCATGATGACGCTGCCCCTCATGTTCGTTCTCTTCATTCCGATTTTGTTGAACTTGCCCAGGTTGTATTTCTGGGCCCGGCCCGGACAGACGGACCCGAAGATTAGGGAGATCGCGCACAGCTATCTCAACTTCGACGGCATTCTGGTGCGCTACATCCTGTACTTCGTTATCTGGATCGGGATGGCCTACTTCCTGAATCGCTGGTCCACCGAGCAGGACTCGATCGAGGGCCAGAGCACGGTGCGCTTCCGCGCGATGAGTTCGATTGGACTGGTTATTTACTCGCTCACGATTTCTTTTGCCGTGATCGACTGGGTAATGTCGCTGCAGGCGCGCTGGATATCGACCATCTATGGGCTGCTCTTTATTGCGGGTGAAGCGCTCTCCGCGTTCTGTTTCTGCGTGGTGATTGAGAGCGTCCTGGTCAAGCGCAAGCCGATGTCCGAGTACCTGACGGATACCGAAGTGCACGACCACGGTAAGTTCATGCTGGCCTTCGTTATGGTGTGGGCTTACTTCAATTTTTCGCAATGGCTCATCATCTGGGCTGGTAACCTGCCCGAAGAAATTCCGTGGTACGTGCGCCGCATGAATGGAGGATGGGAAACGGTCGGCCTGTTCCTGGTGGTGTTTCACTTTGCGGTGCCGTTCGCGCTCCTGCTCTCGCGCCAGTTGAAACGCAAGGCGCGCACTCTAGTCTGGCTGGCCTCATGGCTTATTTTCATGCGGATCGTCGACATTTTTTGGCACATTGAGCCGGCGCTGCATCCCACGTTTCATGTCAGTTGGCTGCATGTCACGATCATCGCGGGAATCGGTGGTCTTTGGGTCGCTTACTTCTTTCACAACCTGAGAGTGCGTCCGCTGCTGGCCGTGAACGCGCCGCAGACGCTGAGACTTCTGGAGCCGTCGCATGAGTGACGAAATGAATCACGGCCACTCCGGCCAGGAAGCCGGCTTCGAACGCGAAGACTTGAGCTCGCGCGGCGTCTTCTTTTTTATGATCGGCCTGGCGATCGTTGGCGTCGTCATTTATTTCATTATCATCGGTATGTACACCTTCCTCGACAAATACGAGCGGTCGCGGATGGCCACCGCGAGCCCGTTGCTCACTTCGAACGGGGCGATGTCGCGTGTGGTGACGCAGGAGTACATGGAGCAACGGTTCAAGGAAAACGGGGTTCCCATGCTCGAAGTCAACGAGCGCGGCCAGTTTCGTGACTTCCTCCTGAATCAGGAGAACCAACTCAACAGCTATGGCTGGATCGACAAAGATGCGGGCGTGGCGCACATTCCGATCGAGCGCGCTATGGACTTGATCGTTCAGCGCGGATTGCCGGTCTATCCGCAAAGCAGCGCCAATGCGAGCGCAACGGCGGCAAGCAAAGCGCCCGCTCAGAAATCGACAGCAGTGAAACAGTAGGATTTTCGGAGTCGAGCCCGATCCGGCCGGACAGCCGGAAAGGAAAAGGCAGTGCATAGTAAAAGCAGGTTCGCCAACTTAATCACCGCAGCAACTTTTGTGCTCACGCTCTCTGTTGCGCCGCTGTTTGCGCAGGGCGCGCGCGGTCCGATCATGGGCGGCGGCATCATGAGTCCCCCCGCCAACCAGCGTCCACCTGGACTTGAATTCGTTGGCATCGAACAACATCTCAACGCCGACGTTCCTGTCGATCTCGAATTCCGCGACGAACTCGGCAACCCTGTCAAGCTTGCTGACTACTTCGGCCATGGACGCCCAGTTATCCTGAATTTGGGCTACTATCAATGCCCCATGTTGTGCAGCGAACTGCTGCAAGGGCTGGTCGGTTCGATGAAGGCGCTGACCTTCAATCTCGGCCAGGATTTTGACATCGTCACCGTGAGCTTCGATCCGCGCGAAACCACGGAAATGGCGGCGGAAAAAAAGCGGGACATGATGAAGCGTTACGGCCGTCCCAATGCCGATAAAGGTTGGCACTTTCTCACCGGCAAGGCGGACCAGATCAATGCGCTCACTCAAGCGGTGGGCTTCCAATATCAGTTCGATCCGAAAACCGAGCAGTATGCCCACGCCGCTGCCATTGTTATGCTCACGCCCGACCACCACGTTTCGGGATACTTTTATGGGGTCGAGTTTTCTCCCAAGGATCTGCGCCTTGGACTGGTGCAGGCCTCGCAGAACAAGATCGGCAACATCGGCGACCAGGTGCTTCTATACTGCTACCACTACGATCCCAGGACCGGAAAATATGGCGCCGTCGTCAGCAACATCCTGAAGCTGGCGGCGCTCGGCACGATGCTCATTCTGGGAACATTTATGTTCGTCATGTTCCGGTTCGATCATAAGGCGGCGCATGGCGAATCGGGGCGAGTGAAGTAACTATGTCGAAATTTTTACCTTTGTGGCCCGATCAAGCCTCGACCATGGCAGGCCAGGTGGATGCGCTCTACATCTATCTGCTCCTGGTCGCTGGCGTCATGACCGCGCTCATCTTTGTCGCCGTGACGGTGCTGGCGATCAAGTATCGTCGCGTGCGTGGACGCGAGGCCGAACAGATCGAAGGCTCCACTATCCTCGAAATCACGTGGTCGGTCATTCCTTTTTTCGTGATGCTGACCTTCTTCATCTGGGGCGCCGTCCTCTACTTTAAGGAGCGCACGCCTCCCGCCGACTCTACCGAAGTTTACGTCGTCGCCAAGCAGTGGATGTGGAAGTTTGAGCACATGGAGGGACAGCGCGAGATCAACGAGCTGCACGTGCCCACCGGCCAGAACATAAAACTCATCATGACCTCGCAGGACGTGATTCACAGCTTCTTCGTCCCGGCATTCCGCCTCAAGCAGGACGTTTTGCCCGGCCGCTACACTACGCTCTGGTTCAAGGCCACCGTGCCCGGCCGCTATCATTTGTTCTGCGCCGAGTACTGCGGGACCAACCACTCCGGGATGGGCGGCGAGATCGTCGTCATGGAGCCGCGCGATTACGCGCAGTGGATGGCGGGCGGACCGGCTGCGCCTTTGCAAGAGACCGGCAAGCAGTTATTCGCTACGCTCGGATGTGCCACTTGCCATCGTTTCGACGTCCAAGGGCGCGGCCCCAATCTCATGGGTATCTACAACAAACCGGTTCTGCTCGAAGACGGACGCACGGTGACAGCCGACGAGAACTATGTTCGTGAGTCCATCCTCAATCCCACGGCAAAGATTGTGAACGGTTTCAAACCGGTGATGCCCACCTTCCAGGGCATTGTTAGCGAAGAGCAGTTGAACGCGCTGGTGGCCTATGTGAAATCGTTGGCCCAGCCACCCCCGGGAAGCGCGGGGCTACAGAACGAGCCCGCCGCTTCCCCGGCGCAAACACAGAAGATGCAGGTGCAATAGTTATGGCGAGCGCAGTAATTCCGGCGAATCAGGCTCCGAAATTGAACTACCTCAACAACGGGCACAGCCTCAGGTCATGGCTGTTGACCACCGATCACAAGCGGATCGCGGTCCTCTATCTGATTTCGGTGACGACGTTCTTCTTTTTCGGCGGCTTCTTTGCCATGCTCATCCGCCTTGAGTTACTAACTCCGCAAGGCGACCTGATGCAGGCCGACACCTATAACAAGGTGTTCACCATGCACGGCATGATCATGGTTTTCTTCTTTCTGATCCCAGTGGTGCCGGCGGTGCTGGGGAATTTTCTGATTCCCATCATGATTGGGGCGAAGGATCTTGCCTTCCCGCGCATCAACCTGCTGAGCTGGTATCTCTACATCATCGGCGGCATCCTGATTACGCACGTCATGTTGACCGGCGGCGTCGACACGGGCTGGACTTTCTATAGTCCCTTCAGCACCGAGTACACCAACACCAAGATTGTCGAGGCCGGACTTGCCGTTTTCATCGCCGGATTCTCCTCCATCTTTACCGGACTCAATTTCATCGTCACTATTCACCGCATGCGCGCGCCCGGCCTCACCTGGAGCCGCCTGCCGTTGTTCATCTGGGCCAACTATGCCACCAGCCTCATCATGATCCTCGGGACGCCGGTCGTCGCCATTACTATCGTGCTCGTGGCCGTCGAGCGTCTCTTCCATCTTGGCATCTTCGATCCGAGGCTTGGCGGAGACCCACTCCTGTTCCAACACCTCTTCTGGTTCTACTCCCACCCGGCGGTGTACATCATGATTCTGCCGTCGATGGGAGTGGTCAGCGAACTTATCGGCTGCTTCTCGCGCAAGCGCATCTTTGGTTACAAGTTCGTGGCGCTCTCGAGCATTGCCATCGCCGTCATCGGCTTTCTGGTCTGGGCGCACCATATGTTCGTGGCCGGCATCTCGCTCTATGCTGCCATGATCTTTTCGTTCCTGACTTTCTTCGTCGGAGTGCCTTCAGCGGTGAAAGTATTTAACTGGACCGCAACCCTCTATAAGGGTTCGATTACTTACGCTACGCCGATGCTCTACGCCTTCGGCTTCATAGGGCTTTTTACCATCGGCGGCTTAACCGGGCTCTTTCTCGCGACGCTCGGCATCGACGTCCATGTTACCGACACTTACTTCGTCGTCGCCCACTTCCACTACGTCATGGTAGGTGGTGTCTTGATGGGGTATCTCGGAGGGCTGCATTTCTGGTGGCCGAAGATCAGCGGACGCATGTATCCGGAAGGCTGGGCGAAACTCTCGGCGCTGCTGGTGTTCGTCGGATTCAACCTGACGTTCTTCCCCCAGTTCATTCTCGGCTATGTTGGCATGCCGCGCCGCTACTGGCAGTATCCGCCGGAGTTTCAGGTGCTGAACGTGCTCTCGACCGCAGGCGCTAGCGTACTGGCTGTTGGCTATCTGTTGCCGATGATTTATTTCCTCTGGTCGCTGCGCTACGGGCCGATCGCCTCGGACAATCCATGGCACGCCGCGGGACTGGAGTGGAAGACTACGTCGCCTCCGCCCACTTTCAATTTTGAGGAGACGCCCGTCGTAACCTGGGAAGCTTATAACTACGACGAGATCCCGGACAAGGAACTGGAGGCTCCCGTTGCCAGATAGCCACGCGACCGCCGGCCCAACGACGACACAAGTTACGACCCAGACTGCGACCATGGAACACGAAGCTCATAATCCGGCGCTGCTCCATCACTTTGTCGACGCTCAGCAACAGAAGAACGCCGCCTCGCTTGGCATGTGGCTGTTCCTGGTGACCGAAATCATGTTCTTCGGCGGCATGTTCTGCGCCTATCTCGTCTATCGCCTGAAATATTTCAACGCGTTCGCGGCGGGAAGCCAGCAACTTAGCATCGCGCTGGGAGCCACTAATACCGCCGTCCTGATCATTAGCTCGGTGACAGTTGTATTGGCGGTGAAAGCAGCGGAGGCGGGAAAGCGCAAAGTACTGGTCGGCTATCTCGTCGTTACCGTACTGCTGGGCCTGACCTTTTTGGGGATCAAGGGTGTCGAGTATCGCGAGAAATTCGAGAAGCACCACGTTCCCGGACCCACGTTCCAGTTTACCGACACGTTCGACGACAACGGCAAGCAGATCCCGGTCGAGTCGAACGAAGCTCAGCTCTTTTTCTCGCTCTATTTCGCTATGACCGGCATGCACGCTCTGCACATGATTATCGGCTGCGGCCTTTTTAGCGTGCTGGCTGTCCTGGCATGGAAAGGGCATTATTCGCCGGGCTATTTTACTCCTGTAGAAAACGCGGGACTGTACTGGCACTTGGTCGATATCATCTGGATTTATTTGTTTCCGCTGTTGTACCTGATCAGCCGGCACTCGTGATGGCTGAAGCGGTGGTCAGCCCCTAAAGGGGCTATTTGATTTCGCGGGATTTGCGGCATCGCTAAAGCGATGCCCTGATACGGGGCCTAAAGCACTTCGCGGCTGTTTCGCGAATGAAGTGAGAACTAATACATGTCTGAACACGAAGAGCACACTAGTCGCTCGCAAGGGTTTTACATAGCCATTGGCGTTGGCCTGCTTATCGGGACGGCTACAACGGTTGGCGCGGCCTTTGTGAACCTCGGTCCTTTCAACCCGGTCGTTGCGCTGCTCATCGCTACCATCAAAGCCATTGTCGTCGTGCTCTTCTTCATGCACGTCAAAGACGCAAGCGAAAAGCTGGCCGGCGCCGTAGTCCTTTCCGGCTTTTTCTTTCTCGCGATTCTGATATCGCTTTCGCTGGCCGATTACCTGACTCGATCCTGGCGGTAATGAGGCAGGTCAGAGGTCAGATTGCAGAGGTGAACCCCATGCGATTTGCGTGCCCGCAAGCGAGAGCGCCGGACGTTACGAAAAGCACCTCTAACCTCTTCAATCTGACCTCTGACCTCCGCAATCCCCTTGCGCCCAGCGCCCGCATCCTCGAAGATGTCTGTAACCTATGCCGCCAGACATCGCTCCACCATCGCGCAGTTCAGCGCAACTTGACGCCTTCGCGCTGGAGGTCGCACTCCGCCGCCACCTTCGCGGAGAAGCTCGCTTCGACTCAGGCAGCCGCGCCCTCTACGCGACCGACGGGTCCAACTATCGCCAAGTGCCGATCGGCGTCGTCGTTCCTCGCGATAAAGAAGACGTTTTCGCCACGGTTGCCCTCTGCCGCGACCACCGTGCTCCGCTGCTCGCGCGCGGCGGAGGCACGTCACTGGCCGGACAATGTTGTAACGCCGCCGTCGTCCTCGACTTTTCAAAGTACATGGCGAGCATTCTCGAAATCGATCCCGTTCGCCGCATCGCACGCGTCGAACCCGGAGTCGTTCTCGATACACTCCGCGCGGCCGCCGAGAAGCACCACCTGACCTTCGCGCCCGATCCTGCCACTCACGACCGCTGCACGCTCGGAGGCATGATCGGCAACAACTCCTGCGGCGTGCACTCGATCATGGCGGGCAAGACGGACGACAACATCGAGGCGCTCGAAATCCTCACCTACGGCGGTCAGCGCATGCACGTTGGCGCGACCAGCGCTGACGATTTTGACCGCTTCATTCGCGAGGGCGGGCGCCGCGCCGAAATCTACACCAGCCTCAAGTCCCTCGCCGATCGCTATGGCGAGCAAGTTCGCCGCCAGTTCCCGAACATTCCGCGCCGCGTTTCCGGATACAACCTCAACCACCTGCTGCCCGAAAGCGGCTTCCACGTGGCGCGCGCGCTGGTCGGCTCGGAAGGCACTTGCGTCACGGTTCTCGAGGCCACTTGCCGTCTCGTCGAGAGTCCGCCGGCGCGCGTGCTGCTCGTTATCGGATGGCCCGACATTTATCTCTGTGCCGACCACGTCCCGCGGATCATGGAGCATCGCCCCATCGGCCTTGAAGGTCTTGACGACATCATGGTCGCAGCGAGCCGGCGCAAGGGCGTGAACCTCGAAGGCCTGGCGCTGCTGCCTGAGGGCGGCGGCTGGCTGATCGTTGAATTCGGCGCAGACACTGCCGCCGAAGCCGAGTCGCAGGCGCGCAATCTGATGCAGGCGCTGAATCGGTCTGCGGCTCCTCCCGACGTACGTTTGTTCACCGATCCACGCCAGGCGCGGCGCATTTGGGATGTCCGCGAGTCCAGCCTGGGCGTGACTTCGCACGTCCAGGGCGAACCGCTGCGCTGGGAAGGCTTCGAGGATTCCGCGGTCGCGCCTGAAAAACTCGGCGCCTACCTTCGCGATTTGCGGCGGCTGATGCAAGACTTCCACTACGGCGGCTCGTTCTACGGACACTTCGGCCACGCCTGCGTGCACACGCGCATGGATTACGATCTCGAATCCACCGGAGGCGTCCGCAAGTTTCGCCAGTTCATGGAAGAAGCGGCCGATCTTGTCGTTCGCTACGGCGGGTCGATCTCTGGCGAACACGGAGACGGGCAGGCCCGCGCCGAGCTTCTTCCCAAAATGTTTGGCCCCGAGCTCATGCAGGCCTTCCGCGAGTTCAAGTCGCTTTGGGATCCAGACTGGAAGATGAACCCGGGCAAGCTCATCGACCCCTATCGCCTGGACGAAAATCTGCGGCTTGGCGCCGGCTATGATCCCTGGCAGCCCGAGACGCATTTCAGATTTCCCGACGACCACGGCAGCCTGGCCGCTGCTACCCTGCGTTGCGTCGGAGTCGGCAAGTGCCGCCGCGACGAAGGCGGAGTCATGTGTCCCAGCTTCCGCGTCACGCGCGACGAAGAGCACTCCACTCGTGGCCGCGCCCACCTCCTCTGGGAGATGACGAAACGAGATGTCATTAGGGACGGCTGGCAGAACGAAGCGGTGAAGGAATCGCTCGACCTCTGCCTCGCCTGCAAAGGCTGCAAGAGCGATTGCCCCGTAGGCGTCGATGTCGCGACGTACAAAGCGGAATTTCTGTCGCACTACTACGAAACCAATCACCGTCCGCTGAAGCAGTTGGCGCTCTCGAATATCGATCTGTGGCTCAGAGCCGCTGCGCACGCGCCGGGCCTGGTGAATCTTACGACTCAACTCCCGGGGCTGCGAGACCTCGCCAAACTGGTTGCTGGGATACCCGCCCAGCGCCGCATTCCGGCGTTAGCGCCGCAGACGTTTAAAGAGTGGTGGGAGGCAAAATGCGACGGAGCTTCGCTCCGCGGGGCGGACGAGGGCGTCCGTCCCCACGTGAGGAACGGTAACCCCGTCCTCCTCTGGGCCGACACTTTCAACAATCACTTCCTGCCTGCGACTGCCAAAGCTGCCGTCGAAGTACTCGAAGCCGCCGGCTTCGACGTTCTCGTACCGCGCGCACACCTCTGTTGCGGCCGGCCGCTGTACGACATCGGCGCGATTGACCGCGCAAAGAGTTTGCTCTTGCAGATCATGGACGAGCTTCTCCCCGAGATCGAAGCCGCCACACCCATCGTCGTTCTCGAACCCAGTTGCGCCGCTGTCTTCCGCGACGAACTCACCAACCTTTTCCCCAAGGACGAACGGGCGCAAGCGCTCTCGAAGCAAGTCTTCTTGCTCAGCGAATTTCTGGAGCAACGCGCGAAAGATTTCCCCCTTCCCAAACTGCCGCGCCGAGCGCTCGTCCACGGCCATTGCCATCACAAGGCGATCATGAAGATGACCGCCGAAGAGGCGGTTCTCGATCGCATGGAGATCAACTTCGCCGCGCCCGCTCCCGGATGCTGCGGGATGGCGGGAGCGTTCGGCTTCGAAAAAGAAAAATACGAGATCTCGAAGAACATTGGCGAACTGGAACTGCTGCCTGCCGTGCGCCGGGCTCCGACCGACTGGCTGATCGTTGCCGACGGCTTTAGCTGTCGCGAGCAGATCGCCCAGGAAACCGACCGTCATGCGCTGCATCTCGCCGAAGTTCTCCAGATGGCCCTGCGCGAAGCCGCCGAGACGCCCGAAGGCTTCCCGATGTTCGATCCCGCGCCGCAACATTATCCCGAGGATGCTTGGGTGCGTCCGCACGAGGCCGCTGTCGAAAAGAACATGAAGCGCACCGGTTTGGCGGTGGCTGGGATCGCGGCGGGAGCGGCGTTGCTGTTGGCGCTGGCGAGGAAGCGGTAGCAGAAGGCCCTTCTCAGGCTATTTTTTTCGGAGAAAGATAGGGAGGCGCTGACTCCGGTGCGATCTTACCAAGGTGGACCAAGCGGGACCAGATTGCGCCATTAGTTCGACCGTGAGATCTTGCCATCTCCGCAACCGGTATTCCTTTCCCCAACTCATCACAAACCTGTGCGTCTTCCTCAGGTGCCCAAGGTCTGCCGGCGTTCTGCGGGAGTTTTCGCTTTCTCTCCTGACTCCTGCCTTCGCAGTGCTCAAGCGACAGGACCAATCTTGCTAGGGCGCGGATCACGGTAGGGGAGTGGAGTATTGAGTCGGCGGGCAGGGTCGCACCGGTGTCAGGATTGGTGCCGTCAAGCAATGCCTGCAAGACCTTGATTGCCTGTTGTGTGTCCAAGCTAAAGACCCTCCCGCTTAAAGGTAGCCCGGCTGCCTTCGGTTGTGTCTGTGATCGCTGAACACTCAATATGTTCAGTTCTTGACCTCTATCAAACCTGTTCATGACCTAAGGTGTAGAGGCAGAACGGCAGCACGACGCCAGGGGCTTGCAACGTCGACAGTTGGGGGAAGTTGCGACAGTGGGACGCACCAACTTGATCATCATTTGATGCTACAATATGTGCTTGGAGGCGCCCATGCGAACCACCCTTGCCCTCGATGACGATCTTGTCCGCGTTGCCCAGGAGTTTACCGGCGTAGAGGAGAAGACCGCGCTCGTTCGGGAAGCTCTCAAAGCCCTCATCGAGCGCGAAAGCGCGCGCCGCTTGGCCTCCCTGGGCGGTACCATGCCGGCAATCAAGAATATTCCACGCCGCCGGACGAGGCCGCGGTGATTCTTGCCGATACCTCGGTTTGGATCGATCATCTCCGGTCCGAAAACAAGGAGATGCGGCGGCATCTTGATCGCGGCCGGATCGTCATCCATCCCCTGATCATTGCCGAACTTGCGCTCGGATCCCTGCGTGACCGTACCAGGACGCTTGCACTGCTCGACCTCCTGCCGCAGGTGAAAGTGGCGCAGTTGCACGAAGTGCGGGCCATGATCGAGTCTCGCCGCTTGTACAGTCTTGGCATCGGCCTGATCGACGCCGAACTGATCGCCTCCGTCTTCATTGACCCTCCAACCCTTCTCTGGACAAAAGACAAGCCGCTGCGCAAGGTCGCTGAAGCTCTCGGCATTCATATCAATCTGCGTTAGTAAGGATCAATGCGCTGGTAAGTGATTGCAATATATAGGTTTAGCCGCCCACTGCCCATCTCGCTCGATTTCTGGGACAATAGAGATAGACAGTAAGCCTCCGTGCTGCGGCTTTTTCGGCCTCGGATTTGCCTCAGACCGCGCCGCGTGCGCCCCAGTTCGAAGAAAGCTGAAATCTTATGGAAATCGCTAACCCAACCATCCCCGTCCCAGCTGCAACGCCAGCCCAGTCGGCGGCCGTCACTCTGAACAAGTCGGTGCAAGGGTCGGTGCTGGTGCTGATCCAGTTCGACGTTTGCGAGGAGATCAACCTCGACTCGCTGCGCGACATCTTTGGAGCGCGGCGGCAAGAGGCGAGTTTTAAGCATCCTGCTCCGGGATATGTTCGCTTCCAACGGCCTCCGGTGGTAGAGCAGGTCGAGCCGCTGGTTCTGGAAAGCGGCGAACGGCTTGACGTGCAAATCAAGTACTACGATTACGGCGTACTGAGCGTGGTCTTCGAGCTGCCTTTTTCCGGTGACTGGGACACGCTAGTGCGCCTGGCCAGCCGCTGGGTTTGGGATACCGATTTCACCAGCTTCGCGCAGAAGATCGTCAAGCAGAAAATCGAGCGCGCTCGGCCTGCGCTGGTCAAGCTCTACGAGAGCTGGCTGCATGAAGATTACTTCGTCTTCCACGTGCGCGACATCGCCGGCAATCCGTCGGCGGCCGAGCTGCTCGCGGCCGAGGGAGGACGGATCGCGCAGATCGTGCGCGGCGAAAACGTTCCGCTTTCCGATGGCGAGCAGCAGGAAATCATGCAGTCGAAGATTTCGTACTATCCGAACGACCTGGCCGTGATCAGTTGGAACGGGGCGTTTCTCTATGACTCGGCGAGCGGCGCGGAGACGGTCATTCAACTGCTTGAATACGCCAACTCGCAGCTTCTCGAATTCCGCCACTATGACGAACTGCTGACCCGCGAACTGCAAAGCGTTTACGACTTCATGGAAAACGGCTCGATGGGCATTCTGGCGCGCTGGCGCACGGCGAAACGCGCCAGCCGCCTGCACACGGTGCTGCTCGATGTCGGGGAACTGACCGAGCGCGCCGACAACGCCATCAAGTTCCTGAGCGACATGTTCTCGGCTCGCCTCTATAAAGTTGCCGCGAACAAGATCGGCGTCACCGATTACAAGAACCTGGTCAACGAGAAAGTCCACACCGCCGAGGAACTCTACCGCTTCATGGTCGAGCAATTCCACCAGAGCCGGGCGTTTGTGCTGGAGTTGATGGTGGTGATTATTCTGATTATTGACTTGATTTGGCTGTTTAAGGGATCGACACCGATCTAGCCCTCAGCTGTCGGCTCTCAGCTTTCAGTAGAATCACAGCCCCTTCGGGATAAACGCCGACCCCCGTTCGCCTCTGGGCCGGTTGGGTTGTCCCTACTCGATTACGCCCGAAGTAGCCTTAAATGTTTACTATAAAGTTAACATCTAAGTGATGAGAGAAAAAACTAAGAGTTTAAAGGGCTTATTGGCAAAATATTCCGGAATAAGGACTTAGCTCCTCAAGTTGCTCTGAAAATAGGTTTGGGGCAGCTTCGAGGGCCGTCTTGATGATGAACGGACCTCGAACCTGCCCCAGTTACTTCCATACTATCGCGCACGGTGGGTTGGAGGTCGATGACTTTGATCACAGATGGATCGCGCGAGATCAGTTATGGTTTCCTGGCGGCCGGCACTCCGTAGGTAGTGGGAGCTGGAATCTTTGATGCCGAGACAACGATCGCAGACTGGGCCAACAAGACGGCAAAGCAACAAGCCGGAACAGAAAGGAACCAGCCGGTGTTTGTGCCGCCAGGCGCGAAAATGCCCGGGATTCTTGCGAATCTCGGGCACTTGTTGTCGCTAAGCGTCGTTCCCTAGACAGCGGTAACGTTCTCCGCTTGCCAGCCTTTGGGGCCCTTGGTCACGTCGAACTGCACGGTTTGGCCTTCTTGCAGGCTCTTGAAGCCGCCCGCTTGAATAGCTGAGAAATGCACGAAAACGTCTTCGCCATTTTGACGGCTGATAAAGCCGTAGCCCTTGGCGTCGTTAAACCACTTCACTGTTCCTTGTTCTGCCATTGATGTTCCTATTCTTGTTTCTTGAAATATGCTGAGGTGATTCGCTGCTGTAGAGGGGGTTGACGCTGGTTGGCGGTACCGACCTTCAACTGCTTGTGAGTCAAACTTAGCAAGTACAGTGTAGCACAAAAAACGGGCAAAATGGCGGAAACTTTAGTCGGGGGGTGGGCCAGGGTCGAATAAGCCCCTTAAGATGCGTGCGTGAGGAGTCGGTCGTCCCTCCGGGACTTCAATCCCTCTTCAACTTTCCCCAGCGCTGAAGCGCTGGGCTAAGCTCGGCCGCCCCGCCGGGGCTAAGTTCGGTCGCACCTCCGGGGCTGGATTTTCGGTGTTTCGTTCCGCCGGGTTCCGCTGGCTCCACGAAGTGGGATCGCTTCTTTACCGTGGGTTACGCTATACCTTAGCTTATGATCGCTTTCCTCACTCTGGAACTCCGCATGGAAGCGGCGCACTCACTTAAGGACAAGCGTCAGGTCACGCGTAGCCTCAAGGACCGGCTCCGGTCTTCCTTCAACGTCGCGGTCGCTGAACTTGAGCCTAGCCCGCTTTGGAATCAGGCCACCATTGGCGTGGTCGGCGTCTCCCACTCGCGCGATTACCTGGACGGGCTGATGAAAAACGTGGAACGCGCCGCTGCACGCATTGCTAACAATGCTGGGGCGGACGTGACCGATTCGTTTGTGGAGTTTCTGTGATGGAAGAACGCTACGGGCTCCGAGCTACGAGCTGCGGGCAATCGGCTTGCTCGAAGCTCGCAGCCTTTTTTCTGATATCCTTACAGGTTTTCTCCATTCGAGGTGTGCGGTGGAGCATCGTGGCCAGAAACATCATCGGGGACGGCTGAGCGCGGCCATCCGCGAGGAGATCGAAACCATCCTCGAAGGGGAACTGGGCGATCCTCGGATCGGGCTGGCCAGCGTCAGCGCCGTGCTCATGGCTCAGGACGCGAGGTCGGCTCGCGTGATGGTGACCGTTGCCGGGGATGAGGCGGAGGCCGAGCGCACGCTCGAAGGGCTGGCGGCTGCGCGGAACTACGTCCGGCACGAACTGGCGGAGCGATTGCGGCTGCGGCGGCCTCCCGAGCTTTATTTCCAGATCGATCGCGCCGATGAGTTGGAGAGCCGGGTCGAGGAGCTTCTGGGGCGCGAGAAAAAACGCCGGCGGAAGAATGTTGAGCCGAAGCCCTGAAGTGCGGCTGGTTTTCGGGGGCGTTTCGGCATCGCTAGAAGGCTATGGCTTGTCCAGAGTTGCTATGGTTACGGGCGACTGCCGAGCTGCGCTCGGCTTGGACGGGCGAGGGCGCCCGTCCCCACACGAGCGGGTGAGTCCGCTGTTCGAACTGAATACTGATGGCTGAAGGGCGCCTCATGCTGGATCGGGTTCTACAAGCAATTCGCGCGCGTCACCGCTTGGTCGTGACCTCGCACGCCCGGCCGGACGGAGATGCCATCGGCTCTGCCCTGGCCTGTGGCCAGATTCTGCGCGTCATGGGAAAAGATGCCGAAGTCGTAGTGCACGATGGCGTGCCCCGCATCTATCAGAACCTTCCTTTTGCCGATCGCGTCATACATGCCGATGCGGTCCCACCGAACGATGGCGTGATCCTGCTGGAATGCGACAGCACGCAGCGCACGCTTCTCGATGGTCTGGAGGAATGTTTCCTTATTAACATCGACCACCACGTAAGCGGGCGCAATTTTGCCCACATCAACTGGATCGATTCGACGGTGATGGCCACCGCCGAACTGATCTTCCATCTTGCGCGCCTGGCCTGTGTTCCCGTCGATCGCGACATTGCCACCTGCCTTTACACCGCGCTCATGACCGATACGGGATCGTTTATGTTCGAAGGGACCAACGAGCATACCTTCACCGTCGCGCGCGATCTGGTGCTGGCCGGAGCCGATCCGGCACATTGCGCGCGCCCCATCTATTTCGGACATTCCACCGCCAAGATGCGTCTGCTGGGTGCGGCGCTTTCCAATTTGCATCGCGAGGGTCCGCTCTCCTGGATCTGGGTGACGCAGGAACAAATGCAGCGCTTCGGCGCGCGGGAAGAAGATTGCGAGGGGCTGGTCAACTACGCGCTCTCCATGGCCGACGCGCAGGTTGCCATTTTTTTTCGGGAGCTCCCGGATGGCCGTTATCGCGTCAGCCTGCGCAGCAAAGGCGAGGTGAATGTCTCGACCGTTGCCGAGCATTTCGGCGGCGGCGGCCACAAATGCGCCAGTGGCTGTTCGATCGACGGACCTCTGGCCGTGGCCGTGTCCCGAATTGTCGAGCGGCTGCATGAAGAACCTGTAGGGTTGGACGCGAACTCATCGACCAGTCGTTAGTCGTTGGTCGATAGTCGTTCGCGAAGCTGAAACGAACGATGCAGTCGGAGCGACCAGCCAACGCCGAATGAATCAGGGAACGAATTCGCGAACTCGCACCGACTTGCTGCTGCTGGTGGCGTTCTGCGGGTTCCTTTTCTTCTACGGACTTGGGGCATTCGGCTTGCTTGGCGCCGACGAACCTCGCTATGCGCAAGTGGCGCGCGAAATGCTCGACCGCTCCGACTGGATTACTCCCACGCTGCAGGGCAAGCCGTGGCTCGAAAAACCAGTGCTGTATTACTGGCAGGCGATGCTGTCGTTCCGTGTGGCGGGCATCAGCGAGAAGGCTGCCCGTGCGCCCGCTGCCTTCGACGCCGCCGTGCTCATCGCTGCCATTTATTTTTTTCTCCGCCGCTTTCGTCCCGGCAGCGAACTCGACGGGGCCCTGATTACCGCAAGTTGCGCCGGCGTTATTGGATTTGCCAACGCCGCCGCGACCGACATGCCGCTCGCCGCCGCCTTCGCCATCGCATTGCTTGCCTGGTACGCCTGGTACGAGGGCCGCCGCCACCTCGATCTCGTCATTTTTTACATTTTTCTGGCGCTGGGGACTTTAGCCAAGGGTCCCGTCGCGCCCGCTCTATCCGCCGTCATAATTTTTCTCTTTGTTGCTGTAAAGCGCGACTGGCGCGCCATCCTGCGCACCCTTTGGATTCCCGGGATCGCGCTCTATCTCGCCGTCATGTTGCCGTGGTACATCGCCGTCCAAGTGCGCAATCCGGAATTCTTCCGCTTCTTCATCCTCGAACACAATCTTGCCCGTTTTTCGCGGGACGTCTATCATCACCGGCAGCCTTTCTGGTTCTACCTGCCCGTTTTCCTGCTGGCCACGATGCCTTGGACGCTGATGCTCATTATGGCCGTTGTCGAACGGGTACGCCTGATCTGGTCGGAACGGAAAGAAGCCTTGGCTGCCTTCAGCCCGGACGATTCCTGGGGGCTGTTTCTGCTCATCTGGATGTTTGTGCCCGTCCTTTTCTTCAGCGCATCACAATCGAAACTGCCGGGATACATTCTGCCTGCGGTCCCCGCTGCGACGTTGCTGGTCGCCGAGTATCTGGCCGCACACCGCAGCGAAGGAAAGAAGTGTTCGCCGTTGTTCGCCGCTGCTCACGGTGTTCTCTGCGGACTGCTGATCTTTGCCGCTCTTGCCGCCGCCTCGGTTGCGATCAATCACAAACTGCTGTGGGGAACCGGAACTTATGTTTTCGCAGCCATTGCCACCGTGTTTGCGCTCGCTATCGCCGCCGCTCTGCTCTCGCGCTTCGGATTTCGCCTGCTGCGGTCCGTTACCATGTTTGCGGTCGTCGTCAGCGTAGCCGTCGTCATTCGTTTTGCCGCGCCTGTCATCGACGCCACGCAGTCCGCTCGTCCCATTGCCGAGAGCATTCACGCCTTTTCGCACGAAGCGGTCCCTGTCGCGATTTATCGCATCAATCGGGTGCAGGAATACGGGCTTGAGTTTTATCTCGATCGTCCGGCGCAAGCCTACGAAGATGGGAATGTCCCGGCCGCCGCGCATGTCCTAGTTGCCGCACAAGGTACGCGATTGCAAGTCGCTCAACTTGTTCCCGGACGCCGAGTGTCATACTTAACCAGCATCCCCGAGCAGAAGGTGGATTTGTACTGGGTGGGAAAATAGGTTTCAAGGAGGTCAGGTTCAAGGTTTCAAAGCTTCAAGGTTTCAGAGTAAGGCGGCAGTAAACGCGGGCGTTGGGTTCTTTAAACCTTGGAACTTTGAAACCTCGAAACTTTGCTTCTTTGAAACTTTGAAACCTGGGTTCTTCAATGGAAATCCTCGATCTCCGACACTTTTCCTCCGCCGACCTTCGGCCGCTGTTGGAAGATGAGATCGCCATCTGGGGACGCCTGCTCTGCTGGGACTACACCACCTCGGCGGAGATGATCCTGCGCTACATGGATGCCAAGATCCTCCCCGGCTACGCCGCCATCGAGCGTGGCAGCATCTTCGGCTACTCCTTTTTTGTGTACGAGCAGAGCAAGGGCGTCATCGGGGATCTATTCGTTCGCGACGGGGGGCGCACGTCTGACCGTCACGAGGTCGAAGAGCAGTTGCTCACGCATGTCATCGAAACCCTGCAGCAGTCGCCTGGCATCCATCGGGTGGAGGCGCAGTTGCTGGCGCAGAGCACTGGAGAAGTGTCGCGTCCCTTTCTGCAACAGGGCTTCAGCCGCCATCCCCGGGTCTTCATGAATTTCGATATCGGACGGCATCCGCAGGCTTCGCCAGCGACGCTGCCTCCGATTCCGCCGCAGTTTGAGATTCGTCCTTGGTCGGAGCCGGAATACCAGTCCGCCGCGGCTCTTATCACCGCCGCCTACCGCGGCCACGTCGATTCGGAGATCAACGATCAGTACCGGACGCTGACCGGCTCACTGCGCTTCCTGAACAATATCGTGCGGTTTCCCGGGTGCGGCACGTTCGATCCACAAGCGTCCTTTGTCGTTTTCCAACGCCACACGCGCGCGCTGATCGGACTGATCCTGTGCTCGCAGGTGCGACCCGATGTCGGGCACATCACGCAGGTGTGCGTGCTCCCCGAATACCGCTCGGTCGGACTCGGCGAGGCTATGCTAGCCGCGTCGACTCGGAATCTGCGCGAGCGGGGATTTCGATTTATCTCGCTGACGGTGACCGAGGCTAACGACCGGGCTATTGCGCTCTATAAGCGCATCGGATTTGAATCTACGCGGGTGTTTGATGCGTTTGTGTGGGAGGGATGAAGCCGGAGGACGGCGGAAATAAAAAACCTCCGCGTCGCCCTTCCCCGAGAAGACGCGGAGGATTTGAGTTGGAAACCGGAGTCACGATGCAAAACTGTCGCGAGCCACGGACCCTTTGATACCCAGTTGGACGCAAGCACATCGCCGAGGGGGGCAGACGCTGAGTCCAATCCAAGTTGGCTTCCACTTCATAAAACGAAAACGCGCGGCAATTCCCTTCACGACGGGAGGAAAAAGTCCAGAAACCGTCTCACAATGAAACGAAGGGATGAGTGCCGGACGTTCAGGGGCTAGAAAGGGTGCGAAAGAAGTAGTCCAGCCCCTAAAGGGGCGACTGAGCGGAAGGACTTACGGTATCGTTAAAGGATACCCTGATACGAAACCGGAGTTTTTCCGCAGCCTGCTGCTAACCAGCGAGTGCGGACGGTCCGAGACGGGGCAAGCCCCGTCTCTACGCGCGTTTTTCTGTGCTCTACCAAAAGCGGCTAACCGAATTTATGTTACGGGCTCACTTCCGCAGCAGGTTTTTCGCTATGAACAGCACATTAGCGGGGCGTTCTGCCAGCCGCCGCATGTAGTAGGGATACCACTCGGTGCCGAACGGGATATAGACGCGCATGCCCCAGCCTTCTTTCACCAGGCGCTGCTGCAGGTCGCGGCGGATGCCGTGCAGCATTTGGAATTCGAAAGCGTTGCGGGGAATGTTCTCACGCGTGGCAAAGGCCTTGGCCTCTTTAATGATGGCTTCGTCGTGAGTGGCTAAGCCATGAAAGACGCCGCTCTTCATCAGGATCTTCATCAGCTTCACGTAGCTGGCGTCGACCTCGGACTTTTTCTGGAAGGCGATGTCCGCGGGCTCTTTGTAGGCGCCCTTGCAGAGACGTATGCGGATGCGCTCGTTGAGCAACTTCTCGACATCGGCCTCGGAGCGGCGCAAATACGCCTGGATCACCGTTCCCACGCTGCCTGCGTTCCCCGGAACCCGGTGAAGCTCGTGAACAAAGTCGAGGGTACGCTGGGTGTAGGGCGAGCCTTCCATATCGACGCGAACAAAATTCTTCGGTGACATATTCGCCGCCTTGGCGACTAGCCCGCGGACGATTTCGTAGGCCATTTTCTCGTCCACGTCCAAGCCCATGTGGGTGAGCTTCAGGCTGATGTTCGCGTTGAGCCCGGCAGCGGCGATTTCGTCGAGTAGATGGTGATAAAGCTGGGCGCTGGCGCGGGCTTCGTCAGCGTTAGTGACATTCTCGCCCAGATTGTCGATGGAGACGCCGGCGCCAATTTTATTCATCGCGGCGGCGGCGCGAATGGCGTCGGCAACTTCGGTGCCGGCGACGAAGCGGGCGGACGTGCGCTGGCCAAAGCGGGAGTGTTCGGCGATGGCGCGCAGCGACCGGCTCTCCGACAATGCAATAAAGATTGCCCTTAACATGATGCACCTGATTTTTGCGGGATTGACGGTGGCGGATTAAGACTGCCAGAGGCGTTCATTGGCATTACATTATCTTTTACCACATTTCATGGAGACACGGCTTGCCGCATTTTCCCGCCACGGCGCGTACCGGCGCAGGCAAGACGGGGCAAGCCCCGTCTCTACACGAGCCTGAGTCCGCCGCAGCCAGCGGTCGTGTAGAATAGCCACTTGTATATGGACCTTTCCGCCATCCAACACGCCTTGCGCGAGCGCAACATCGACGCCTGGCTTTTCTACGATCATCACCATCGCGACCCGATCTCTTACCGCGTGCTCGGGCTGCCGGAAGGGCTCATGGTCACGCGGCGCTGGTATTACGTGATCCCCGCCAAGGGCGAGCCGGTCAAGCTGGTGCACAAGATCGAGGCGGGACACCTTGATACCTTGCCCGGAACGAAGAAGCAATACGCCGGATGGCAGGAACTGTTTGACGGTTTGAAGCAGATGCTGGGGCCGTATCGCGATGTGGCGATGCAGTACTCGCCCAACAACTTTGTCTTCACCATTTCGATGGTGGACGCGGGAACGGCGGACCTGATCCGCGGGCTGGGCAAGAACATTGTCAGCGCGGCGGATTTGATCGCGCAGTTCGAAGCGACCCTGACGGAAGAACAGATCAAGTCGCATTTCGCGGCGCGCGATGTGGTGGACGCGGTGACCGCCGAGGCTTTCAAGGAAATTGGACGGCGCGCGCGCAACGGCGGCGCCTACGAGCATGAAATCCAGCAGTTTTTCATGGAGGCGTTCCAGCGCGCGAACATGGTGACTGACGATCCGCCGATCGTGGCGGTGAACGCCAACAGCGGCAATCCGCACTACGAGCCGAGCGCCAGCCGGCCGGCGCGGATTGGTGAAGGCGACCTGGTTTTGCTGGACGTGTGGGCAAAGAAAAATACTCCGGGCGCGGTTTACTACGACATCACTTGGATGGGATTTGTGGGCAAGGCTCCGTCGGACCGGCAGCGCGAGATTTTCAAGATTGTGAGCGCGGCGCGCGATATCGGCGTGAAAACGGTGCAGGATGCGGTTTCTGCCCACAAGCCCATCGCGGGATGGGAAGTGGATCACGCGGTGCGCGGGCACATCCAGCAGGCGAAGTACGGAGATTGTTTCATCCACCGCACCGGCCACTCGATTGCCACCGAGGTGCATGCGAATGGGGCGAATATGGATGATTTGGAAATTCATGACGAGCGGCGCATTCTGCCCAATTCCTTGTTCTCGATCGAACCCGGCATCTACCTGCCCGAGTTTGGCGTGCGCTCGGAAGTGAATGTGCTGGTGCGGCCGGGAAGCGCCGAAGTGACTGGTAAAATTCAACGAGAGATCGTGACCATCTGAATGGCAAAACCAACAGAAAAATCAAAAAATGCAGCAGCGGCGACAGGGCCGGAGTATCCGCTTACGACGATGGCGGTGGTCGCGCCGATTGTAGGCTGGCTGATTCCGGGGGGCGGACATTTCCTGCTGAAGCGCTATGGGCGCGGCATTCTGCTGCTGGTGTCGGTGGTGGCGATGTTTCTGATCGGGCTCGGCATGCAGGGACGGATTTACAAACCGAACGGCGGCGACATCCTCGACATCCTGGGGTTCATTGGCGACGTGGGCGCGGGGGCGCTTTATTTTCTGGCGCGCATCATGGACTGGGGCAACGTGATGGCCGCGAATGCCGCGGCGGATTATGGCAAGACGTTTCTGATCGTGGCCGGGTTGCTGAATTTTATCGCGGCGGCGGATGCGCATCATATTGCGCTGGGGAAGAAACCGTGAGCATCAACTTGTCGCACTTCTCGGCTGCGGTAGTGTTCGCGCTGTTCGCGTCGGTGGTCCTCGGCATCACGCAGCGCAGTTCGACGATGGAGCAGGTGAAGTACGGTCTCTACTGCTTCGCCATGTTCGTCGGTGGAGTTTTTCTGGCGGGATGGGTGATGGCGCTGATCCGGCGGTAGCGGGCGGCGCTAGGCTCGGCTTGCGGTCGTTCCTTCCAGAATCGGCCGCGCCTTAAGAGTGTGTGTGAGAACTCGGTCGTCCCTCCGGGACTTGAATCAACTGTTCGACATTTTCCCAGCGCTGAAGCGCTGGGCTAAGCTTGGTCGCCCCTCCGGGGCTGGATTCTCCTGCGTTTCGCTCTACCGTGCTTCGATCCACTCGATGCCCGAAAACGAGTTCTCACGCACACCTCCTCAGGGTCGCTGGGCTTGCCTCTAAAATTCTTGAAATTCTTGGACGTTATTATTATTCCGGCGGTTCGGGTTGCAGGCCGTCGCCGGGAGCTAGCGGGAGATGGGCGGCTCCGCTGAGGATGACGCGCTCCTGCAGCGAGAACGAGTGCTGGTACTGCTCGGAGTTGATGAGCTGGTCGCGCTGCCCGGGCATCAGATCGCGCATGCTGCGGATCGCGCGGTTGACGGCTTGGCGGCGATCGGGCGGCAACTGCTTGAACTGCTGAAAGAGCTGGCGCGCCCGCTGCTTCTGGTCGGGCGTCAGGTGCTCCCAGGTTTCCATGCGGTTGAGCACGCGCTCCTGCTGCTCGGGGGGCAGGCTGGAGAAGTGCTGCAGCCTCTGTCGCAGCCGGGCTTGCTGTTGCGGAGGAAGCCGGCGGAACTGCGGATCGCTTTCGAGCGCGTGGCGCTGCTGCGCGGGAGGCAGATCCTTATAGCGGCGAAGCCAGTTTCCGGCGTGGCCGGGCTGGTTCTGCGGCGGACGGGCTTGATTGGGGTGGTTGGGGCTGGGATGGCCTTGTTTCTGAAAGTGGTGCCACTGCCCGTCGGCATGTTGCGCTTGCGGACGCTGTTGCTGCGGTGGAGGTTGCGGCTGCGAATTGCGGTTTTGGGCGAACGCCGGCGTCAGCAGCAGAAGCGCTGCTAGACAGCTCGCAATTCTTTCCCGGCCCGACATTCTGGTCCCTTCACCACTGCCTTCACCCAGGTGAGCGCCCAAAAAGCGGGCGCGAACCTGGGGCGCCTTCCGCTTCACCTTCCACTTCGTTACTCACTTGCTCCGCTTACGGATTCGCGGTAACGTCGTCCTGCACCTGCAAATCGTCGAGCATATCGAAATCGGCGTACAACTCGTCGTTCCTCTCCAGCGCCTGCAGATCGCCGACGGCAGTTCCCGGCTGCACCGGCAGACCGAGGGATGGAGGATTGGTTGGAATGGACCCGGTCTCAACAAAATACAACTTATTGCCGATGCCCACGGCCAGCGCTCCGACAAATACTACGCCGGCGAGCGACATGGCCCATGCGGGACGCCGCAGCCAACCGAACCATGCCTGCGGACGCGCCATTTCTTCGCGTCTTTCTTCTCGGAGCCGCGCCTGGAGGCGGGTGTCGAAATAGGGCGACGGCTCGGGCGCTAGCCATTCATCGAGCAGCGCCATGGTCTTCTGCAAATCGCGCAGATGGGCGGCACAATCGCTACAGGATGCCAGGTGCTTTTCAACCTCCGGCGGCATGATTGCAGCGTCGGTGCCAGCGGAAGTTATGATGTCCGGCAACAGTTCGCGAATTTCGTGGCAATTCATACTGCTTCCCTCTACTTCCCCGAAACGAACTCTTTTAACTGTTCGCGCAGCGTTTCGTAGGCGCGGAACAGCAACGACTTAGTGGCGGACTCGCTGAGCTTCAGCACGTCCGCAATCTCGCGGTAATCCATCTGCTGAAACTTGTGCATGACGACCGCCATGCGCTGGCGCTCGGGCAGCGCGTTCACCTTGCTGCGGATGGCCGCCAGCCGCTCCCGCTTCAGGACCTGCTCTTCAGCGCTGAGCGATCCGTCGGCCAAGTCGGGCGTGTTGCCTGTTTCCTGGTCGGGCTCATCGAGGCGCACGGTATTTTCTACTCGCTCGTGCCGCGTATCGCGCGCGTGGTTGACGGCCAGGTTGGTGGCGATGCGATAAAGCCACGTCGTGAACTTGGCGCTCGGCTCGTAACTGGTGCGCGAGCGGTAGACGCGCAGAAAAACCTCCTGCGCCAGTTCTTCGGCGGTCGACGGATTGTGGCACAAGCGGTACATGAATCCCACCATCGGCCGGCGATATTTCTGCACCAGGTACGCGAAGGCGGACTCGTCGCCGGTCTTTACCCGCAGCATCGCGTCGACGTCGGAAACGGCCCCGTCTGAACTGACGTTGGAATTAACGGCGGAATTTGCCATGGCGTCCGGCGCTGAGGAAGATGGCGCTCCCGCAAAGTTCAGCAGCCCGCGATCGATGGCTACGCTGCTCACATCAATAGAAACCCCGTCCGGGGGAGAAAGTTGCGTGTCGTCGGGGATAGGAGGGCGCAGGGAAGTGTTTTCCCCTGAGTCGGTTACGGGGCGAGCGCCGGGGATGTCGGAGGCGGCCATGAAAGGGCGATGGAATGAGGCTAACGGGAGCGGCGCAGGCGGTCAAGAGGCAGGCTGGATGCCGAAAGGAGGGGCACGATTTGCTACAATGACTGGACCGCATTCGATGGGCGCATAACTCAGCGGTAGAGTGCCATCCTCACACGGTGGAAGTCGTAGGTTCAAATCCTACTGCGCCCACCATTCACCTTCTCGCACAATCTTCCGTGATAGCTGCAACTCGCCATTCTTGGGAGGGCAGCGAAATCCTGTAACCCTCGTTCCCTTCGCGCCGTAAGCGTATATAGAAGGGGAACATGCCAGTGCTGGAGCAACAATCCGACCGGTTGCGGCAGTTCTGTCACGGGGACCTTGAGGCCTTCGAGGACCTGTTCCGCAGGCATCAGGGCGAGGTCTACGGCTGGATCATGCGCATTGTCCGCGATCCGGGAGTCGCGGAGGATCTCACGGTCGAAACCTTCTGGCGCATCTATCGCGCGCACGCCCGTTTCGACCCGGCGCGCGGCTTCGGGCCTTGGGCGCGGCGCATCGCCACCAATGCTGCGCTCGACCATCTGAGGAACGCTCGGCTTGAAACCGAACTGCCGGACGATCTGCCGGCGCCGATGCTGCCCGACCCCGGCATCTCCTGGGAGGTGCGGCGGAAAACGGCGAGCGCATTCCAACGGCTCCCGCCTAAGCTGCGGATCGCGGCCACGCTGGCGCTGATCGAAGAGCAACCCTACAAAGAAATTGCCGAGGCGCTGGGCATTTCCACGGCAGCCGTCAAGTTGCGCGTCTTCCGAGCCCTGCGCTTGCTCAGAAAAGAACTGAAGCGGCAAGGAATCGAACCATGAAGGAATTGAACCATGAAGGAATTGAACCATGAATGAACGCGAGCAGAAACGAATCGAGCAATTGCTGAAGCAATCACTGCCACCGGCCGGCGCCCTGGCGGGCGCGGAACTGCGACGCGACCTGTGGCCCGCAATGCTGCAGCGCCTGGCGGCTCGTCCCACCGCTGTGCCTTGGTTCGACTGGGCTTTGCTCGCGGCGGTGGCCGCATGGCTTTTATTTTTCCCGGGAGCGATTCCGGTGCTGCTGTATCACTTGTAACTATCACGTGTAACTGGCATCTGTAACTGGAGGACACTATGAACACTCATCCTTATCTTCGCGCCTACATGGCGGGCATTGCCGTGCCCAGCCTCTTTCTGCTGGTCGTGCTGACGGGATTCATCGTGACTCGCCTGGTGCTCCAGGTCCCGATTCCGATTGAGCGGGTCATCATTTTCCCGATGGCGCTGGTGCCCAATGCGTTTGGCCTCTGGAACATGATTTACGTGTGGTCGCGACCGCACCGGCATCTGCCCATCGGTTGCCACGGCGCGCTGTTGCCCGTGATCATGGCGCCGATAGGGGCGGCCGCTGCCACGTGCGGCGGATTTCTGACCATCGGCAGCCATGGCGCTACCTGGTTCCAGGCGATCAGCGTCCCGTACTTTCTGATCGTGCCCGGGTTCCTGGCCGGCGTGGCGATCTATTACCTGGTGTGGAAGTATGTAGTCGGATTCCTCAACGAACTGCTGGGAATCGCGTGAAGACTCGCGTCCGCGTGGAAGAACCGGTGGTCGTGGCTTACGTTCCACTGGCAGGATTCCACGCGGACTTCGCCTGCCTGATCATGGACTCAGTAGTTCTCAAACTAAAGCTAGGCCCCAAATCGGAAATGCCGCGAGGCCAAGTCGTCGGACGTTTCCTTGCGAAAAGCCCACAAGACGTTCGATCGAGGTTGCTGTTCACGCCTTCCAGGTAGTAAGGTACTCGGCCAAGAGTTAGATTTTCATGGGGGATGGAATGAAGCTCAGCCGCTATCAGTCGCTGTTGATTGTTTTGCTTTTTTCTTTGGGCGTGTCGTGGGCGCAGCCGGCCCCGCCTGCGCCGAAGACGGTCGTCATCCGCGCTGGACGCCTGCTTGACGTTAGGACCGGCAAGACCCTAAGCAACCAGACCATTCTGATTCGGGGCGGAAAAATTGTGAGCGTTGGCTCGGATGCGCAAGTTCCCGCCGCGGCGCAGGCCGAGATCGTTGATCTCTCGAACGCCACCGTGCTGCCGGGATTGATTGACGCGCACACGCACATCACCTTCGATCCCAACTTCGGCTACTCTTCGCTGGCGATTTCCGTGCCCCGCGAGGCCCTGATCGGAGCCCGCAATGCCCGGGTCACGCTCGAAGCTGGTTTTACGACCGTCCGCAACGTGGGCGCCAGCGGCTTCAGCGACGTCGCCTTGCGCGATGCCATCAACGCCGGGGACGTGCCTGGACCGCGGATGCTGGTCAGCGGGCCGGCTCTGAGTATCACAGGTGGCCACTGCGACAACAATCTGCTGCCCTTCGACTATCACGCACAAGAAGAAGGCGTGGCCGATGGCGTCGAAGCTGTCCAGCACAAGACGCGCGAGATCATCAAGTACGGCGCGGATGTGATCAAGATTTGCGCCACCGGCGGCGTGCTGTCCAAGGGCGACGATCCCAATGCGGCTCAATTTACCCTGGAAGAGATGAAGGCCATTGTGGCGGACGCGCACCGTTTGGGACGGAAGGTGGCGGCGCACGCTCACGGAGCGCAAGGAGTGATCTGGGCGTCGGAAGCGGGGGTAGACTCGGTGGAGCACGGGCACCTGATGAACGACGAGGCCATCGCTACATTGAAGAAAAACGGCACCTATCTTGTGCCCACTCTGTATCTGATGGACTGGCAGAGGGAGAACGCGGCGCAGGCCAATCTCCCGGATTTTGCCAAGCGGAAGATGGAGCTGGTGTCGGAAACGGGCAAGATGAACGCGAAGAAGGCGTTCGCGGCGGGAGTGAAAATCGGATTCGGGACCGATGCGGCGGTGTATCCACACGGGCTTAACGCGCATGAATTTGCGGTATACGTGAAGCTGGGGATGACGCCGCTGCAGGCGATTCAGACGGCGACGATTAATGACGCCGATCTGCTTGGCTGGTCCGACAAGGTCGGGACGATTGAGCCGGGCAAGTGGGCGGACATTGTTGCAGTCGAGGGCGATCCGCTGGCGGATGTGACGACACTTGAGCGCGTCAAGTTTGTGATGAAGGGCGGCGAGGTGGTTAAGAACCTCTATTCGAAGTAGGGCGATTGCAGAAGGCCGAAGTCGGATTGCAGAAGTCAGATTCCTTGCTGGCAACTGGTCACTTGTCCGCAAGTTCAAAATCCACGCCGCTGCCTGTGTTCTTCAGCTGCAGTGACAAAGAGTCATTCTTGGCGTTTCGCATCACGTCGATGACTTGCCTCGTAACATCGGCAACCCCGTAGAGCGACTTCATTCCGCCCGCAATCGTTAGGATGTAGATGCCGTCTGGTACATCATCGAAGAGAAACGCCCCAGAACTGTCGGAAATCGTATGACGCTCATCCTCAGAAAAAGCATTTTTCAGCGTTATCGCAACACCGGGGAAGACAGTCACGCTTGGATGTACGATGTCCATCAATGGGTGGCCGGTATTTCCCGGAACAAGCCCTGTCAGGGTTCCCGCTACACGGCTCGCTTGATATGACCAATCGGCCCACTGAAGCCTAAGCCGTTTCTTTGCCTTGGCATTGGGGACGGTCGCGACCTCAATCCATTCTTTTCCCACATCGAACCCTTCGTGTGAGGCAGTGAGAAAGTATCGGCCTGCCATCAGGCCATCAATGAGCACCGTGCCGTTGGCATCGGTTGTCTTCGCAAGAATGGGGTCAGGACTTCCTTCGGGAACAACTTGTACCTCGATTCCTGCGATAGGCTTTTCGCGATGTGTGACCACAACAGTCATGTGGGAAGACACTTGTCGCAATTCCAGAGGCCGCAGAGAGGTGCCGAACGCTGCCTGCACACAGGACATCAGCAGCAGAAGCACTCGCAGCATTGCGCCCTTCATGATCAGCAGTTTACGCCGACGGAGCCGAAGGTTCCAGCTGGCTGCTGGAAGCGACGACAGCGCTCATTATGTCGGGTTTCACTTCTGCAATCTAACCTCTGCAATCTGCAGTTCCTTATAGAATCTTCCACAGTGACAATTCGTCTGCAGATTGAAGCTACCCGTGGCTCGGCCCGCGCCGGCAAACTCATCACTCCTCACGGAGAGGTCGAAACGCCTGTGTTCATGCCGGTGGGAACCCTGGCTTCGGTGAAGGGCGTTTCGCAGGATGTGCTGGAAGAACTTGGGGTCGAGATTCTGCTGGCCAATACTTACCATCTTTTTCTGCGGCCCGGGGTGGAGACGGTGCGGCAGATGGGCGGGCTGCACCGGTTCATGTCGTGGGATCGGGCGATTCTCACGGATTCGGGCGGGTTCCAGGTTTTCAGCCTGAACGATCTGCGCAAGGTCAGCGAAGAGGGCGTGGCGTTCCGCTCGCACCTGGACGGCTCGGCGCATTTTCTTAGTCCCGAAAAGGCCATGGAGATTCAGATCGGCCTCGGGGCCGACATCATCATGGCGTTTGATGAGTGCACGGAGTATCCGGCCGACGCTCAGCGCGCGCGCGACTCGATGGAGTTGACGCTGCGCTGGGCGGCGCGCAGCAAGAATTATTTCGAAGCATTCAAGAACGATGTGCCTTGGGCGAGCCGCCGTCAGCCGTCAGCCATCAGCCGTCAGGAAAAGCAGGCCCTTCGCTCCGCTCAGGATGACAATTGTGGGGATGGCGATGGTCGGACCCAAGCTCAGACGCAGGCTTTGTTTGGCATTGTGCAGGGCGGGATGGATCGTGAGTTGCGGCGCGAATCGGCTGCGCGCACTATCGACATCGGCTTTCCGGGATACGCTATCGGCGGGCTTAGCGTTGGCGAAGCGCGCGAGCTTACTCGCGACATTGTGTACTCCACGCTGGAACATCTTCCCTCCAGCCAGCCGCGGTATCTGATGGGAGTCGGGACTCCCGAGGAGATTGCGCAGTACGCGCAGGCGGGCGTCGACATGATGGATTGTGTGCTGCCCACGCGCGCCGCGCGGCATGGATTGCTGTTTACGTCCGAAGGCAAGGTGTCGATCAAGCAGGCCCGGTACGCG
This sequence comes from uncultured Acidobacteriaceae bacterium, assembly GCA_963722485.1. Lineage (GTDB taxonomy): Bacteria > Acidobacteriota > Terriglobia > Terriglobales > Acidobacteriaceae > Acidiflorens. The sequence goes on along the minus strand of CAVRNL010000064.1, from coordinate 5,273 downwards.
CAGGACGAGAGCGCGCTCGATCCCGCCTGCGAGTGCCGCGTCTGCCAGCGCTATTCGCGCGCCTACCTGCGCCATCTTTACGCCTCGAACGAACTGCTGGCGCAGGTTTTGAATACGGTCCACAATCTGCACTTTTACCTGGCTACGATGCGGACGGTTCGGGAGTGGATACGGGCGGGGCGCGAGACTACGACTGGCAACCCCCGAGCCTAACTAGGGCCTAAATCTAACTAAGCTCCCGGGGCATACTAACCAACCTCGCGAGTAACTCTTGACATTTTCCAACGGGGGGGTATAAACCCGCTGAAGTTCCCCGTCGGGCCCCGCTGTTTACCTAACACTAGAAACGGAGATCCTACGTATGGCGACGAAGCGTGGGTTGTTGATGCTCTTGGTTGTATTTGGGATGATGTTTGCGGCTCGCACGGCCAAAGCGGGGTGCTGGGCTTATGCCGATGGAGATGAGGGAGAGTGCTCCGGCGCGAATCACTGCAACGGTTTCTACATCGTGACCTACTGTGTTGATGGCTGTACCTCCGGACAGTGTGACCCAGCGGGAAACACCAGGGAGTGCTGTGGAAATCGAATAGACTACGCCGCGATAGAGGGCGATGGAGGACGTTGTGATTGCGACTCCATTATCCGCGTTCATGCAAGGGCTCCGCGCACCACCTCACAACATAGCGCTGAACTTCTCCAAGGTTACACTCCCGGTCTCATTATGTTGAGCGCGAGCGTGAGCTATAAGCCGGCGCAGATTTTCTATACCTTCAATCGCTGCAGCCACAGCTATAGGGTCGTCGTTGAGGAAGGACGCACCGTTACCGCGGGAAAGATGTGAATCATGCTTCGACGCACAGTTTGGTTGCTCCTTACCTGTTGGTGGCTGATCGCTCCTGCTGCCGGTCAAACGTCTGAACCACCGCAGCAGCAGCTCGATACGAAAAAAAGGACGGCGCAAACGGATGCCAAGACGCAAACCGTCCTGCATCTGACGCGAGTGGAGGCCGTGGATGTACCTTCTGTCGTGACGACTTCATTCTACCCCCCGTTCAAGTGCGACAGCGAGGGCAACGTCTATTTTCAAAACGACCCTCGCGCTCCAGCGATTCAAAAGTTCAACTCCAAAGGCGAGCCGGTTGCTTTGTTCCGGCCGGCCCCGAATACAGACAAGAAGCTCGACATCGCGGGATCTTTTGCGGTCGCGCCGGGCGGCGATCTTTATGAATTAGTTTTTCCACATGAGCTCAGCCGTTACGTGTTCACCTATAAGTCTGATGGCACCTTCAAATCGGCGATCAAATTGGACCCCGGTTTCCCGTGGATGCCCAGCAAGCTGGGTGTGTTTCCATCGGGGCAAATGTTGATCGCAGGTTCGGAATACGATAAAGACCGCGGAGCCGCGATGTGGCCCTTCAGCGGGATCTTCGCTCCGGATGGGAGCTTGCTCAAGGAAGTGAAACTGGAGGACGACGAAACGCTGCACGACATGGCCGTCGCAGGCGATGCGCGTGTGAGTGAGCACGAGAATCCGCAAGGCAATAGAGCCGTTGATCTCAGTCAGATTGAAATGGCAGCCGACGGAAATGGGTATCTGATGCGGTGGACGAATCCGGCGATCATTTATGCGATCTCGCCCGGAGGCGAGGTGTTGCGGCGTCTGAAGATCGATTCCGGAGAGTTGGCCTTCTATCCGCGTACCCTACACATTTTCCAGAATCGAATCGCGATACTCTTCATCGAGCCGAACACCTTCGAAAAAGTAATGAAGATCGTGGATCTTGAGGGCCGCGAACTCGCCACCTACGATGAACGCAGAGCCAACGGCAAGCCTCAAGCCATGTTGACCGGTGCATTCTATTGCTACACCGAGAACCCTACACGTTTTGTTTTCCTTGGAGCTAATGACGATAACCGCCTGCAATTCTGGATCGTAGAGCCTCGCTAAAGCGTGGCCGAAATTCCCCCGCAATCTCCGCGGTTCGGCGGCCGGGCGCGGACGCCCGGCTCTCCACCGGCTATTATTCGGATGTAAATTCGGTGGCGTGTCCTTGACACCTTGCTGGCGGTCCGGCATTCTATTTAACTTGGGAACAAGGTCCGTTTCTTTCTGTGCCGTTCCGAGCGCAACCGGGGCACGGCATCGCCGGTTCCAGCCTGCAAGTTGCAGGATCTCCGGCCATAGAAGAAAACAATTCCCGTTCCGTGGAGATGCGAGCCTCGAGCTCGCAGCCCGCAGTCCTGCGGTCGTTACATAGAGGATTTCAGTGGAAATCATTTTGTCTGGCATGTTGTCTGGGGTGACTGGCCGATGGGCGTTGTGGATGCAGCTTCCGGGGGGCACGAGTCTGCTCGGGCTGGCGCCGCTGCTGTTCATTTTTGCCATTTTTTATTTTTTGCTGATTTTGCCGCAGCAGCGCAAGCAGAAAAAATGGCAGGCCATGTTGAGTGAGTTGAAGAATGGGGACAAGATCGTAACCACTGGGGGTTTGCGCGGGACGATCGTCAGCCTCAAGGACGATGCGCTGGTTCTGCGCGTGCCGCCCGACAATGTGAAACTCGAAATCAGCCGGGCATCGGTGGTATCGGTGACGACGGCGGAAGAAGGAAAGTAGTCGCTGGTCGCTGTTCGTCGTTCGCTCTTCGCGGTGGTTTTGAGGCAACGTTATTTGGCCGTGCCGTGAAGTTTTGCGAAAAGCGAACGACGAACGACTGGTTTTTTCATGAATAAGAACCTAAGTACGAAGTTGGCAATCATCGTAGCCATCCTGTTGTTCTTCCTGTTCGGTATCATCGGGATTCCGAAGGACTGGTCGGGCAAGGGCTTGCTGGCGTCCATCACCGACCGCATCCATTTGGGCCTCGACCTCAAGGGTGGGACACACCTCATTCTGCAGGTGCAGGTCGACGACGCGGTCAATGTCGATTCCGACAATGCGATGGCGCGCCTCAAGGAAGATCTGCGCACGCACAAGATCAACTACGCCGACATCACCAAGCCCGATCCGGTGAACCATCCGGAAATGATTGTGGTGAAGGGCGTTCCCCCGGAACAGACCAGCGATTTCAAGAGCATTATTTCGGACCGGCTGCCGGAGTATGACGCCAGTTCGGGCGCGGAAAATTCCTGGAACGTCGCGATGAAGACGCAGAACCTTGCCGATTTGAAAGACCACGCGGTTACCCAGGCCATCGAGACCATCCGCAATCGCATTGACCAACTGGGCGTGAACGAACCTGAAATTGCGCCGCACGGCCTCGGCAAGTATCAGATTATTGTCCAGCTTCCGGGCGTGGACGATCCGGCGCGCGTCAAGGAAATCATGCAGTCCACGGCGATGCTGGAAATCAAGCAATCGCTGGGCGGGCCTTATTCGAGCCAGGAAGCGGCCTTACAAGACAAGGGTGGCGTATTGCCTCCGGACGCCGTGCTGATGGCGGGCAAGAGCATAGGGTCGCGCAACACTGAAGGTGGCGAGGCTTGGTATCTGATCTCTCGCGCCTCGGCGGTTTCCGGCCGCGATCTTCGGACAGCGGAACCGACCACCGACGAAAATGGCCAGCCGGCGGTCCGCTTTATCCTTACTTCCGACGGTGGGCGCAAGTTCTACTCCTTCACTTCCGCGCACGTGGGCGACTATCTGGCGGTGGTTCTCGACAACAAGGTGCAGGAAGTCGCGGTGATCAAAGAAGCCATTCATGACACCGGCATCATCAACGGCCGTTTCACCCAGCAAGAGACGCAGGATCTTTCGATGACACTGCGTTCCGGCGCGCTTCCGGCCAGCATCAAGTATCTGAATGAGGAAGTTGTGGGGCCGTCGCTGGGCGCCGATTCGATTCGCTCCGGCGTTCAGGCGGCCATGTACGGCATGCTTGCCGTCCTCGTCTTCATGCTGATCTACTACCGCTGGGCGGGCGTGAATGCCGATGTTGCGCTGATCTTGAACCTGGTGATCCTGCTCGGGTTCATGGGCTACTTCGGAGCGGTGCTGACGCTGCCGGGCATTGCCGGCGTTATTCTGACGGTCGGTATGGGCGTGGATTCGAACGTGCTGATTTTTGAGCGTATACGAGAGGAACTGAGGAACGGCAAGACGCCGCCGTCGGCTGTGGAGCAGGGATTCGGGCACGCCTGGATCACCATTGTCGACACTCACGTCACCACCATCGTCTCGGCTGCGATTCTGTTTCTGTTTGGAACGGGGCCGGTAAAAGGCTTTGCCACGACGCTGGTATTCGGTCTGGCCGCGAATCTGTTTACGGCGGTGTTTGTATCGCGCGTGATTTTTGATTGGGTGCTGAGCAGGAAGCAGCGCGGAGAGGCACTGAGTATTTAAGGCAGTCGTTGGTCGTCGGTCGTTAGTCGTTCGCGAATTTCAAAAGAACGATGCAGCCCGAACGACCAACGACTAACGACCAACGACTGATTTTTGAAGGGATCGTAAGCAGCGTGGAATTCTTTAGAAACACAAACATCGATTTCCTTGGGAAAAAGTGGTATTTCCTCACCTTCTCTCTGATCTTCAGCGTCGCCGGACTGTCTTCCATGCTGTTCTGGCACCACATCCCCTTGGGCGTCGATTTCCGCGGCGGCACGCTGGTCTATGTGAAGTACGCGCACACCCCCGATGTTGCCGCCATCAGCGCGGAGATCGGGCGCGCCGGATTGAAAAACGCCCGCGTTCAAGACTACGACAAAGCCCACAATAGCAACGAGGTGCTGATCCAGCTCGATATTCAGGAGACCAGCGAACAGGATCTCGACAAGGGCAAAATCCAGATCCTACAGGCGCTCGAAAGCCACGCCGTCGCGGGCAAGCAGGATCTCAACAACTCCAGTTCGCTGACCATCAAGGATTATCTCCTGGAGAAGGACCCGCTCCATCTCGGAGAAGGCATCGACGCCAATCCACGGTACACCGCGATCGCTCAGGCTATAGTCGATTATCGCGACAAGACAAAAAGCGGAGTACTCAGTTCGATCGATGAGCTGAAGAGTGTGGCGGACTCCGCGGCGGTTGCCTCTCTGCAGGACAACTTCTATGTCTCGGATTTCGGGATCCGCGACGTGGCGATCGTCGGGCCCCAAGTTGGAGCGCAGTTGCGCAAGCAAGCCATTCTGGCCACTCTGTATTCGCTCGGCGGAATGCTGATTTACCTTGGATTCCGCTTTGAATGGATCTATGGCGTCGCCGCCGTGTTGACGGTTTTTCATGACACTCTGATCACGGTGGGAGCCTTCTCGCTGCTGAACTGGGAAATCTCGCTGA